>NZ_CP137555.1:3300000-3900000 GCF_033723955.1 Microbulbifer pacificus
CGCCCAGTCCCGTCATTCCCGCGCAGGCGGGAATCCAGCAAATTGGGTTGGGCAACGCACCGCCCACCAACCATCAATGCCTTGAGGCAGCTTAACTCGCCAAAGCTTTACGCTGCTTCGAGCGCAACTCGACAATATTCAACCCCGTCTTATCCACCGTCGCTGGCCATTTCAATGGTGGGAATGTATCGCTGACAGCAAGGTTTGGGCAGGAGGTTCTGAGCTCAGCCAAATTTTTCTCCAGTTCAGGGGAAGGTACAAACTCCACACTATTGATGATGTTATCGATCAGCTCCATTGCGGGTTTTGGGCTAATGGCTGCGTCCATTTCTGCGAAATTCCCCGATATCCTTTGATCGAAGTAAAAATTGAAAATCAATATCCGGTTTTTGGATATTGGAAAGCAATATAAAATCGCACGGTGACTCCAATCCTCACTCTTAACCATAAAGCGTACGGCGGGAACTGGGAGTCGTTTTATGGGTTGCCATTGTAAAGGCCCACAATAATCCGCAACGCCAGCATCGTCCTGCTGATAGCCAAAATCTGCAGTTAGATAGCCAGAAAGTGCGCTTTCGAATGCGCGGGGATGGAGGAAATTTATATCAGTATTGAGCTTTTTTGGTGCGACTGCAGCTAAATTGCAACCAGCTTCTGCCATTTCTCCAGTAAACCAAGGTCCGTAGAGAGCGTACTTTCTCTGAAAAATTGCCCTGCCATACCAAGTGTGATTGTAGGTTTCTGTATCGTGGGGGCTCAGATCTTTAAGATCATCCACTTTCCATTTGGAGGTAAGCTGTTCGGAGCCGGGGCGGCCAATGTGGATTTGAGTGGGTGCCCTGAATGACAGGCTGCTCCCTTGCAATTTATAAGTATATTTTCTAGACGACGGAAAATCTGGACCTTTTGGAACGCAAAATCCGCGGTGATCCCGAAGTTTGAACCGACTGTATTTGAAAAAGCCCAACATCAGAATTTGCTCTTGATCTTGTCGTGTAACTTAGGAGCCAAATGCTCGGCCGTTGTCATAGCTGCATCGCCTAACGCTTTGGCTTTCTTGAGGTAAGGCGTGGCTTTTGCCAGAGCTTGTAAAAATACTCCGAGAGCCGGTACAGCCGTGGCGCCTGCCACACCCAGACTGCCCGCGATTGCGCCAATATTTATTCCAGCAGCACCGGCTACTACCGCAACTACGCCGGCACCTGTCGTCAGTAACGCGCTAAACTGAATGCCATCGCCTATGGCCTGCCCAACTTTGTAATTTTGTTCATGGAGGAATCTATTAATCGTTGCACTTGGTTGCCCTAGCGCTCCTGCGATATTAATTGGAGAAACTCTACTTAAATTTCGTCCTATATTTATATTTAACCGACGTGCAACATTGAGGATTTCGGACTGCGAGGTTTTTGGTTGAAATAGGAATATGTTGTGTTCAGATAGTGTAAGTCCCTGATCGGCCAAAATTTTCATCGCTTGCGTGAGTACAGCAGATCCGCCAAATTCAGCTATCCAGCTGACATTTTTGATGTTCCTAGCATTGAACATGGCCCGGGCTAGAAGCTGAGCGGATACATGGATGTCTTGTTTTTTCAGTGGATGGAGGGCATCTTTGAAATTGCGAAGACCGCCTATTTTCTTACCACCTGGTGTGAAGTGAAGGTCAAAGCCAGTGTCTCGAAGGTGGGCTTCGCCAACTTCTGTACTATAGTGACTTGAGGCAATATGTGGGGCGACGGATTGTACTGCCTTTTGCTCATCGGAATACTTCGAATCGCAAACGGCGACTAGTCGGCCCCTAATTTCCTTGATGTTTCCATTTTTCTTAGACTTTTTCGCACGCCATCCGCGGCCCTTTTTAAACTCTGAATTGTAAATGCCCGGTGATCCATCCGACTTCTGCAGCTCTGCATAGCCTGCATCTGCCGCAAAATAAACAATCTTGAACACATCCTTCGATTGTTTTTCGATGGTTACTTTGCACCCCGGCAGGATCATGACAAATTCTTCCTCACCACCGCGATGTACCGGTCCCGGCTTGATGAAAATATTGTTCTGGTGCAAGCGTCCGGAAACGAGTTGATACAGGGCATTAACCGTAATCTGCGCCCAGTAATTGCCGCGGCGGGCGAGATTGTGGATTTCTTTATAGACAGGTTCGGCTTGGGGCGTGATGGTGACAATTTTGCCGGAAGATTTACCGGCAATGATGATGTCCTGTTTGACTCCCTTGTTCGCAAACATGATTCAACTCCCTTGAATGTGCGATTGGAGTTGATCTTAACGAACTAGAATTTGTTTGGCTATTATTTGAACGAAATTGGTACGGTGGTTTCGGGTGGCGTGGAGGCTTTGGGGTGCATTGTGCAGGAGCCCACTTGCAAGCAGGCTCCTACAGAGATTTTTTAATTAATAACAATCCCGCGTCATATTCTCCACGCGATCTGCGTGCACGATAAGGTTGTCCTCGATACGCACGCCACCGAAGGGTCGCAGTTTTTCCACCTTGTCCCAGTTCACTTCGTCTGCCAACTGGGACTCCTTGAGATCGGCCAGCAGGCTGTCGATAAAGTAAAGGCCGGGCTCTATGGTGAATACCTGGTTTTCCTCGATGGTGCGCGTGGTGCGCAGGAACGGGTATTCGCTGGGGGGCGGGGTCTTGCCGCCTTCCGGTGCGGTCTGGTGACCGCCCACATCGTGCACCTGCAGGCCGAGGAAGTGACCGAGGCCGTGGGGCATAAAGGTACTGGTGAGGCCGGACTCCACCGCGCTTTCCGGGGAGGTCTTGATCACGCCGAACTGCTGCAGTAACTGGCCGATCTTGTGGTGGCACTCGCGGTGCAGTTCGATGTAGGACGCACCCGGTTTCAGGCCGGCCACCAGTTCCTGTTCTTTCACGTGCATCGCGCTAACCAGATCCGCAAACTCGCCTTCGCGGTAGGCGTAGCTGCGGGTGATGTCGGCGGCGTAGCCGTTGCAATCGGCACCGGCGTCGATCAGGAAGCTGCGGCGCTCGCTCTCGGGCAGAGGTTCGGTGCCGAGATGGGTGTAGTGCAGGATCGCGCCGTGCTCGTTCAGGCCTACGATATTGCCGTAGGGCAGGCGACCTTCACCCTGGCCGGCGGCCTTCATGTAGGCGATGTTGATCTCGAATTCGCTGGCGCCCGCGCGGAACGCATCTTCCGCGGCCTTGTGTGCGCGCACCGCAATGCGGTTGGCTTCACGCAGGCATTCCATTTCGTAGGGGGTCTTGTAGGCGCGCGCCCAGTGCAGGCGGTCGATCAGGTGCTGCGGGTTGCGCTGGCCGATGTCCCAGCCTTCGAGTTTCGCGGTCTCGCCGATAAACGCGGCGTTTTCACCGGACAGGAACACCTTGGCTTCGTCCGGCTTGGCCAGCAGCTCGATGTCGTACTCGTCGCTCCAGAAGGTCTGCGGTGCCGGCGGTACGTAGTGCCAGAAGTCCACCGGGCGGTAGAACAGCAGCTTGGGCTTCTGCCCACGGCGGTAGACCACCCAGCAGTTGGGGTTGTCGGTGACCGGGACCAGGGCTTTGAACTGCGGGTTTACCCGGAAGGGGTAGTAGTTGTCGTCCAGAAACTGCACCGAGGGCGCGCCGCTGAACACGTTGAGGGTCTCGAAACCGCACTGTTCGAGGATCTCATCGTAGCGCTTGCGCAGGGTGGCCAGGTGTTTACTGAAGAGTAGCTTGTCCATAAAGTCCCTGAATTGGTCAATTAACGGTCTGATTGACGGGTAGATTTAGGCACATAGTGTATAGTCAGCGGACTGAATAATTAGTCTGATTTTGGCTTATGGAAAAGAAGATACTGCTGACGGACTGCCCGGACGACAAAGGGCTGATCGCGAAAATCACCAACATCTGCTACAAGCACCAGCTCAACATCACCAAGAACGACGAGTTCGTCGACCGCGCCCAGGGCCGTTTTTTCATGCGCACCGCGCTGGAAGGCAACTTCAACGATGCCACGCTACTGGAAGACCTGGATATGGCACTGCCGGCAGGTGCCGAGCGCCGGCTGGTGGCGAGCGGGCGCAAACGTGTGGTGTTGATGGTGACCAAGGAGGCCCACTGCCTGGGCGATATCCTGATGAAGTGCTACTCCGGCGCACTGGACGTGGAGATTGCCGCGGTGGTCGGCAACCACAATAACCTGCAGTCGCTGGTGGAGAAGTTCGAGATCCCGTTCCACTGGCTGCCCGCCGAGGGCTTGGCGCGCGAACAGCACGAGGAGCAGGTGATGGCGCTGGTGGACAGTTACCAGCCGGATTACCTGATCCTCGCCAAGTACATGCGTGTGCTCACCCCGCAATTCGTGGCCCATTACAGCAAGCGCATCATCAACATCCACCACTCCTTCCTGCCGGCATTTATCGGTGCCAAACCCTATCTACAGGCATTCGAGCGAGGTGTGAAAATCATCGGTGCTACTGCACACTTCGTTACCGATGATCTCGACGAAGGGCCGATCATCGAACAGGATGTGATCAAGGTGGACCACGGCTACTCCGCCGACGATATGGCCGCGGCAGGGCGCGATGTGGAAAAGCAGGTGCTGAGCCGCGCACTGCAGCTGGTGCTGGAAGAACGCGTGTTTATTCACGGTAACCGCACCGTGGTATTTAAATAGCCAGATCTTTTTTAACCGTCATTCCCGCGAATGCGGGAATCCAGGCCAACGCAGCTGGATCCTGGCTCATACGTCACCCCGGACTTGATCCGGGGCGGGATGACGACAAAAAAACTATGAAGAAGAGAAAGATGTTGAGACAAATTCCTACCAGCTTTTTGCTTGTGCCGGCATTTTTATTTCTGACCGGCTGCGCCAGCGAACCCAAGGCCCCCAACCCCGGGCTGAAAGAATCCTTCCATACCGAGATCTCAGCCAACGGCTCCAAGCGTTTTACCTACGCGCTCGAAATGCCGGTACCAGAACTCCGTGGCCCCTATACCGAAAGCTCGAATATGCGCAGTGGCATGATGCGCAACGAGGACATGCGCAGCCCCGGCCGTGGGCAACGGCTGGATATCAATTACGCGCTCGATCTGAAATTGAAGGAAACCCGTTTCTGTCGCGATGGGTATTTTGTGATTGATCGGGTGGTGTCCCCGCACGGTGGCGAGATTCGCGGCGAGTGTCGGGATGGCGCGTCAACTGGGGTGAATTAAGCTTTCCGCGGTGCTTTGCTGCCACCGGACCAGCTTCAAGTCTCAAATAAAAAATGCCGGAGCAGTGCTCCGGCATTTTTTATGGCATCCAGCTTATTTGGACGGATCTATTTTGGTCTGCTCGGTAACGTCTTCGACGGTTTTCTTTGTGGTTTCTACCGCCGTTTGACCTGCCTGTACCTTGTTTATCAGATCCTGCGCGGCGGTGTTCTCGGCAACCACTGCTTTGGCCTGGGCACTTCCCTGGCTCACCGCAGATTCCACCGTTTTTTCCACTGCACTTTCTACGGCACTTTCCAATGCACCTTGCAGTGCCTGCTCTGGGTTGAGCAGTGCCTGGGTGCCGGTATCAAAGGCCTTCTTGATTGCCACGGCCTGGTCAATGCGCTGCTGGACTTCCGTGGGCAGGGTCGGGGTCAGGGCTTCTTTTGCGCTGGCCACTTGCTCGGACAATACTTCCGGCATTCCGTCCTGGATCAGCATCACCGCCATCTGGTTGGTGTCCGCGTTCCAGATCATCGCGGCCTGGTCGGTGTACTGGCGCACTTCACTGGGAGCATGGCGGGACAGTACGTAGTACAGCGCTCCTTCCTGCTGGATGCTCTGGGCGGTTTTCAGTACGGCCATGGTGGGTTCGTAGTGCTCACCCAGCAGGGCAGTCATCCGGTTTTTCACCACCGGGATCTCGAACAGGTCAACTTCATTCGGGTCAAAACCCACCAGCGGCTTCAGGGCGGCGCCCATCAACTGGCGCTGCAGCTGGTTGCCAATGAGCAGGGAGGAGACACAACCGACCAGGCACAGGCACAGCGCTGCAGAAAGCAGTAATTTGGTGATACGCATGAAATGCTCTTCAGAAAAAATGTGGATGTGGCCGAACGGCCTGCCGATGGCCAGGGCTGGCTCTGCCATCAGCGGTGCGCATTTTGTGCGCAGTTGAAGTCGTCGTCCAGAGGCTGTGGATAATTTTTGTTGAATTTGTAAATGAAGTTCTCAGAAAACAAAAAGGCCAGCGATGCTGGCCTTTTTGTTTTTGATTAAGTGGAACTTAATCCATGTAGCTCTTAGTCCACGTAGCTATCAACCGGCGGGCAAGAGCAGATCAGGTTGCGGTCACCGTAGACGTTGTCGATACGGTTGGACGCAGGCCACACCTTGTGGTGCTTCAGCCAGGCGGCCGGACGGCCGGCAACTTCGCGGCTGTAGGAGTGGGTCCACTCGTCGGCCATGATGTCGTCCTGGGTGTGCGGTGCGTTGTGCAGCGGGTTGTCTTCCGCGGTGTACTTGCCGCTCGCCACGTCTTCGGCTTCCTGACGGATGATGGCCATGGCCTGTACGAAGCGGTCCAGTTCTTCCTGGGCTTCGGACTCGGTGGGCTCGATCATCAGGGTGCCGGCGACCGGGAAGGACATGGTGGGCGCATGGAAACCGAAGTCCATCAGGCGCTTGGCGATATCTTCCTCGGTGATGCCGCTCACTTCCTTCAGCGGACGCAGATCGATCAGACACTCATGGGCAACAAAGCCGTTGCTGCCCTTGTACAGTAGCGGGTAGTGCTCGCTCAGTTTCTTCGCGACATAGTTGGCGTTCAGAATCGCGGTCTGGGTGGCCAACTTCATGCCGGTTTTACCCATCATGCGCACGTACATCCAGCTGATCGGCAGGATGCTCGCGGAGCCCCACGGCGCTGCGGAGATGGTGCCGTTCACCGGGTTGTTGCCCGGAACCTCGGTCACCGGGTGGCCGGCCAGATAGGGCTTCAGGTGTTCGCCAACCGCGATCGGGCCCATGCCGGGGCCGCCGCCACCGTGGGGGATACAGAAGGTCTTGTGCAGGTTCAGGTGGGATACGTCGCCACCGAACTTGCCCGGAGCCGCCACGCCGATCAGGGCGTTCATGTTGGCGCCGTCGATGTACACCTGGCCACCGGCGTTGTGGATAAGTTCGCAGATCTCGCGAATGCCTTCCTCGAACACACCGTGGGTGGACGGGTAAGTGACCATCAGCGCGGCGATGCGATCGCCGTGCTCTTCGATTTTTGCCTTCAGGTCGGCGATGTCCACGTTGCCCTTGTTGTCACAGGCAACCACGACCACCTTGAAGTTGACCATCATCGCGGTGGCCGGGTTGGTGCCGTGGGCGGATGCCGGGATCAGGCAGATGTCGCGCTGGGTCTCGCCCTTGGCTTCCAGGTATTTCTTGATCGCTACCAGACCGGCGTATTCGCCCTGGGAACCGGCGTTCGGCTGCAGGCTCACGGCGTCGTAACCGGTACATTCCGCCAGCATGGTTTCCAGCTGACGGAACATCTCGCGGTAGCCCTCGGCCTGGTCGGCGGGGACGAACGGGTGCAGCTTGCCGAATTCCGGCCAGGTCACCGGGATCATTTCCGCGGTGGCGTTCAGCTTCATGGTGCAGGAGCCGAGCGGAATCATGGAGTGGTTCAGTGCGATGTCCTTGGACTCCAGGGTCTTCAGGTAGCGCAGCATCTCGGTTTCGGAGTGATGCGTGTTGAACACCGGGTGGGTCAGGAAGTCGCTGGTACGCTGCAGGGCAGCCGGAACGCCGGCAACGCCTTTGGCGGCCAGTTCGCTGTCGATCTTGCCCAGGTCCAGGTTGTGCTCGCCACCGATGAACACCGCCAGCAGCTCGGATACGTCGGCCAGTTTGGTGGTTTCGTTCAGGCTCACACCGAGGGCGTCGCTGCCCACTTTGCGCAGGTTGATTTCGGCGGCGATGGCGCGCGCGTAGATTTCAGACTGCTTGTCGCCCACGTTGATGGTCAGGGTGTCGAACCAGCTTTGGTGGGTGAGGCTGAAGCCGGACTGCTGCAGGCCAGCGGCCAGGATGTCGGTCAGGCGCTGGATGCGCGCGGCGATGGTCTTCAGACCCTGCGGGCCGTGGTAGATGGCGTAGAACGCACTCATCACCGCCAGCAGTACCTGGGAGGTACAGATGTTGGAGTTGGCCTTTTCGCGGCGGATGTGCTGCTCGCGGGTCTGCATGGCCATACGCAGGGCGCGCTTGCCCTTGCTGTCCACGGAAACGCCGATGATACGGCCGGGGGCGGAGCGCTTGTACTCTTCGCGGAAGGCGAAGAAACCGGCGTGCGGGCCGCCGTAACCCATGGGGATACCGAAGCGCTGGTTGCAGCCGACCACCACGTCTGCGCCCATCTCACCCGGGGCTTTCAGCGCCACCAGGCTCATCAGGTCCGCGGCCACGGTCACCAGTGCGCCGGCGGCGTGGACCTTGGCGATCAGGTCGGTGAGGTCACGCAGCACACCGGTGGAGCCCGGGTACTGGAACAGGGCACCGAACAGGTCTTCCGGCAGCTCGGTTTCCGGGTTGCCCACAACGATGTCGAAACCGAAGTGCTCGGCGCGGGTTTTAACCACGGCGATGGTCTGCGGGTGACAGTCGGCATCCACGAAGAAGGTGTTGGATTTGTTGCGTTTTACCTGGCGCTTACACATCGCCATGGCTTCCGCCGCCGCGGTGCCTTCGTCCAGCATGGAGGCGTTGGCCAGTTCCATGCCGGTCAGGTCCATGATCATCTGCTGGAAGTTCAGCAAGCCTTCCAGGCGGCCCTGGGCGATTTCCGGCTGGTAGGGGGTGTAGGCGGTGTACCAGCCCGGGTTTTCCAGCACGTTGCGCAGGACCACGTTGGGGGTGATGGTGTCGTGGTAACCCATACCGATAAAGGTGCGGAAGATCTTGTTGCGGCTTGCGAGGTCTTTCAGCTCTGCCAGCGCTTCCTGCTCGTCCACGGCGTCTGCCAGGTCCAGGTCGTCGGACTTGCGAATAGAGGCGGGAACGGTCTTTTCAATCAGTTCTTCCAGGCTGGCGACACCGAGGGTGTCGAGCATGGCCTGGGTCTGCGCGGCATCCGGGCCGATGTGGCGGCGGATAAAGGCATCGTGCTGTTCCAACTGCTTGAGGGAAGGCTGGGTCATGGTGGGTGGATTCCTGTAAACACTGTGTGCTGCCGGCGCGCTGCTGCCGGGGGTTCCCGGCCAGTCCTGAACAGGCGCTGACAAGGCGAATCCTGATCGGGAAAGTACCGGTAAAAATAGCAAAGTGGGCCGATGGCATTGGCCCGTTTCAATATCGGACTGCAGAAACTTAAAACTGAGAAAACCGTGACCGGTCGCCATAAAAAACGATAGCCGGTAATACTGGCGTGGCAGAGTCTGCTTGCCCAATCATTATTGCTTGCCGGAACCGTGTCCCGGATTCCCCGGGGGCCGGACGGCGCGCATCTTAGCAATCGCGGTGATTGCGGGCAATTCGTGCCCAATCAGGTCAAATGTGTGCTGGGTTAGGGACGTATTTGTGACATATATCCTGTTTTAGCGTATCTGGCGCTATTTTGTTCTGCCGATGCCTGGGGCTTCCGGCAATACAGCGGAACTGCTCCCATACTGATTGAATAACAAAATGCTGTCGGGGACGCGGGCGAGTACTGGTTATTTGGGCTCATCGGCAAATTGCCACCGCGAATACAGCGTCAAACCCAAGGATTCGGGGTCCATCAACCGTGGTGCCATTGGCCTATATCAACACCCTGCGCTTCAAAGCCAGCCTGTTCTCGCTGCTGCTGGTGGTGGCCATGTGCCTGTTCTTTATTTTGCTGGGTAACGGCAGCCTGCAGTCCCTGCTGGCGAAAAGCCGGGAGCAGCGTCATCTCAATTTTCAGTTTCAGATTACCGGACTTTTGCAGGAGTCTCGGCAGGAGCTCGCGCGCCTGGCGGAGCTGATGGCGCTCAATGCGCGCGGCAGGATTTCCTCCCGTGAGGAGCTGCGCAAAAGCCTCGATCGCCAGTGGCCGATCCTGCAGCAGAGCTGGGATCTCCACGCCCTGAAAATCTACGACGCCGGCAGCAAGCCGCTGCTGAGCTGGGGGTCGCCCCACAACAACCTGAGTGCCGAGCAGGTGAGCGAGGTGTTGCTGCACGGGCAGTCTCTGGAGCTGGTGCGTTGCGAGCTGATCTGTGTGCAGAGCCTGTCGGTGCCGATGCGCGCCCGCGACGGTGATTACCTGCTGCAAGTGGATCGACCGCTGACGGAACAACTGCGGCGCTTCCGGGAAATGACCGGCACCGATATCGGTATCCTGTCAGCCGTGCGCAGCGAGGCCCCGCGGGACGCCGGTGGCAGGTATCTTGCCGGATGGCGGCGGGAAGTGCTCTCGCTCACCTCCCGCGAGCGAATGCTGCCGCTGCTGAACCGCGTGGCGGCAGAGGTGAAAAACTTGAGCGGGTTGCAGCGGGCACGGTCGCACACGCTGGCGCAGCGCCAGTTCGACGTCCGTACCATGAGTGTGGATGTGGATCCGACAGGGGCGCAATTTGTGTTTATCGAGGATGTCTCCGCGCAGGTGGAGCACATCGAGGAGTCGCTGCAACTGCTATTGCTGTTCTCGGTGCTCGGGGCGTTGATTTTCTGTGCCGCGGTGGCGGGTAGTTTGTGGCGGCCCATCGTGCGCTTGAGGCGGCTGGCGGAGGCGCTGCCACTGCTCACCAACGGCCGCTTCAACGATGCGCGCCAGTTGATCCGCCCGGTACACAAATCCCTGGACCGCTTTGACGAACTGGATGTACTGGATAACACCGGCCTCACCGTGTGCGACCAGCTGGAAGACATGAACGACATGGTGAGCCGCAAGACCGCGCAGCTGGAACAGATTGCCATGCACGACAGCCTCACCGGGCTCGACAACCGTTACAGCCTGCTGGAACAGTTGGAATTTCATCTTGAGCTGTCGCGCCATCAGCCGGACGCTGTGAGCGAGCGCGGCTATCTGTTCTTTATCGACCTGGACGACTTCAAGCAGGTGAACGATACCCTCGGCCACCAGAGCGGCGACGAACTGTTGTGCGTGGTGGCGCGCAGGCTGCTCAGCGCAATGCGCTGTGGCGACATCGTGGCGCGACTCGGTGGGGATGAGTTCTGTGTATTCGTGCGCTCGATTCGCGAGCCCGAGGCCTACCGGGTTCTGGCGGAAAAACTGCTCAACACCGTGGCGCAACCGGTAAAAATCAGCGACGACCTGATCACCGTCACCATGAGTGTGGGGGTGGTGGCGGTGGAAGATAAAAACGAGACCCTGGAATCCATTCTGCAGAAGGCGGATATGGCGATGTACCACGCCAAGCGCCACGGCAAAAACAAATACCAGCTGTATTCCCCCAACCTGCCGGGGCTGTCTGTGACGGCGACCGACAATGTGGTCCTGCCACTGGAACTGGTGACGGCCAAGCCGCACCGATAAATCATCCTGCCTCTAATGTGTGGCGCTGTTCTTCTCGCCTGTACACATTTTTCCCGCCCAGCACCGGCGCCTTTTCCCGCGCTGGTCTATCTTTAAATTACACCCGGCTTTTCTCCGGCGGCGAAGTTTCCCGAGCTGCCGGATGCCGGGTAGGGGTTTACTGAACGAAGAAGTTCTTGAGGTGCGGGCACATGCCCGGCGCTGAGAGATTTGGGAGGGGCAACCTGTCACATCGTTATGGCGAGTAAGATTTTCACCACCAACGACCAGCTGCTCGGCAGCTACCTACGCAACCTGATGGAATCCGCCGGCTATTCGGTGCTTACCCAGAAAACCCGCATTGAAACGCCGCAGGAGCAGCAGGGATTTGGCAATCTCGACTGGCACTCGGAACTGTGGCTGATCCACGACGCGGATCTCGCCAACGCCCAGCAGTTTCTGCAGCAGGCGCTGTCTCGCGACAGCGCCTGAGTCATATCGCTGAGAGATTTTTGCGGAGTAGAATTACATCTGCTCCAGAACGTTAATTCCGAGCAGACCAAGGCCCGTGGCCAGGGTGCGCGCTACCAGGTCGCACAGCTGCAGGCGGCTCTGCTTGTCTTCCTCGCTCACACCTTCTTTCAGCACCGGGCAGGCCTCGTAGAAGCCCATATAGGTGCTGGCCAGTTCGTACAGATAAGTACACAGCACATGGGGGAATGTGTCTTTCGCCACCTGGTCCAGTACTTCGCCGAACTGGGTCAGCTTGATGGCGAGGGCGCGCTCGGCGTCGGTGGCGAGTTTGATTTCTCCGGTCAGCGCTGACGGCTCCACGCCGGCGCGGCGGAAGATACTGCGCACCCGGGTGTAGGCGTATTGCAGGTAGGGCGCGGTGTTGCCCTCGAACGCCAGCATCGATTCCCAGTTGAAGACATAGTCATTGGTGCGGGTTTTACTGAGGTCGGCATATTTCACCGCGCCGATGCCCACCACGCGGCCGATCTCGGCCTGCTGTTCCGCGCTCAGGTCCGGGTTCTTCGCCGCCACCAGTGCGGTGGCGCGCTCTACCGCTTCGTCCAGCAGTTCCGCCAGTTTCACGGTGCCGCCGGTACGGGTTTTGAACGGCTTGCCGTCGTCGCCCATCATGGTGCCGAAGGCGCAGTGCTCCAGAGTTTGCTCATCGGCGATATAGCCGGCCTTGCGGGCCACGGTAAAGGCCTGTTGCAGGTGCAGGGACTGGCGCGCATCCACCACGTACAAAATACGGTCCGCCTTCAGCACGTTGGCGCGGTAGCGGATGGCGGCCAGGTCGGTGGTGGCATAGAGGTAGCCACCGCCTTTTTTCTGGATGATGACGACGCTGGGGTTGCCTTCCTTGTCGGCCATTTCCGGCAGGAAGGCGACGATCGCGCCCTGGTCTTCCACCGCGATACCGCGGTCCATCAGGTCTTTCACCAGTACCGGCAGGTCGTCGTTGTACTGGCTCTCGGCATACACATCGCCGCGCTGCAGGGTGACACCCAGTTTTGCGTAAATCTCTTCGGCGTGGCTGATGGAAATGTCGATAAAACGTTGCCACAGCTTCAGGCAATCGGCGTCGCCGCCCTGCAGTTTCACCACGTATTCCCGCGCGCGGTCGGCGAAGCCTTCCTCTTCGTCGAAGCGGACCTTGGCTTCGCGGTAGAACACTTCCAGATCCTTGAGTGCCACTTCGGCGTCCTGGTTTTCCATCTGGTCCGCCAGGTGCGCGAGCAGCATGCCAAACTGGGTTCCCCAGTCGCCCATATGGTTCTGGCGGATCACCTTGTGGCCCTGGAATTCCAGCAGGCGCGCCAGTGCGTCGCCGATGATGGTGGTGCGCAGGTGGCCCACGTGCATCTCTTTGGCGAGGTTGGGGTGGGAGTAGTCCAGTACCGCTGTCTGAGGCTCGGTCACGGCGGCGATATTCAGGCGCTCGTCGGCGCGGGCGGAGGCCAGGGTCTCGGCCAGCCAGGCTTGGCTCAGGTGGATGTTGATAAAGCCCGGGCCGGCGATTTCCACCTTCTCGATCATCGGCTGGTCGCCGAGGTTGTCGACGATCTTCGCTGCCAGCTCGCGCGGATTGCTACCCACTTTCTTGGCCGCGGCCATGGCACCATTGGCCTGGTAGTCACCAAAGCCCGCCTTCTTGGCAGGTGCCACCGCCGGGCTGCACTCAGCGGGGATACCCGCGTCGATCATGGCGGTCTGGAAGATGTCGTTGAGCTGCTGGCGAATATTCATAGAAAGGCGCGATCCGGATTGGGAGTCTTGGACAATATAGAAGAACGCGGGATTTTAATGAGCGGTGGTGGCTTTGCAACCTGCTGAACCGGATGACGCCTGCATTGGCTGGGTGACTGGGCTAACATGGCGCCCACAACTCAGAACAAGGGGGATGCATGTCCGGCACCACATCTGGCACCACGCTGTACTGGCACGACTACGAAACCTGGGGGGTAAATCCGGGCGCGGACAAGCCGTCTCAGTTTGCCGGTATCCGCACCGATGAGGACCTCAATATCGTCGGTGAGCCGCTGATGATCTACGCCAAACCGGCGAGTGATTGTTTGCCGCAGCCGATGGCGGCGCTGGTGACAGGGCTTGCACCGCAGAAGGCGTTTGCCGAGGGACTGCCGGAGATCGAGTTTATCCAGCGTATCCTCGCCGAGCTGGGTGCCCCCGGCACCTGTGGTGTCGGTTACAACAGCCTGCGTTTTGACGACGAGGTCACCCGCCACACCCTGTACCGCAATTTGCTGGACCCCTACGAGCGCGAGTGGCGCTCCGGCAACAGCCGCTGGGACATCATCGACATGGTGCGCCTCACCTACGCGCTGCGCCCGGAGGGCATTGCCTGGCCGGAAAAGGCACCAGGGGTACCTTCTTTCCGCCTGGAAGAACTCACCGCCGCGAATGGCATCAGCCACGAGGGCGCGCACGATGCGCTCTCCGACGTGCGCGCCACCATCGACATGGCGCGGCTGATCCGCGAGAAGCAGCCGAAACTCTACGACTATGTGTACAACCTGCGGCGCAAGCAGGAAGTGGCCAAGCTGCTGAACCCGCGCGAGCGCAAGCCGCTGCTGCACATCTCCGGCAAGGTGCCCGCTACTCAGGGGCACCTCACCTATGTGCTGCCGCTCGCCATGCACCCGGTAAACCGCAACGCGGTGATCTGTGTGAACCTGGCCATGGACCCCCAGCCGATCCTGGATCTGGACGCCGACGCCCTGCGCGAGCGTCTGTACACCGCCCGCGACAAACTCGCTGAGGGCGAGCTGCCTGCGGGTCTGAAACTTATCCACATGAATCGCTGCCCGGTGCTGGCGCCGGCGAATATGCTGTCGGACCAGCGCGCGGCCGAGCTCGGCATCGACAAGGCCGCCTGCGTGGCCAACTGGCGCGCGCTGCAGGGGCTGGATCTCACGGAAAAGCTGCACAAGGTGTTTCTCGACGGCGAGTTTCCGGCGAAGGATGTGGAGGCGCGCCTGTATGACGGCTTTATGAACGACGCCGACCGCGACCTGTGCCGCCAGCTGCACAGCGCGCTGGCAAGCCGTGGCCCGGAGGCGCTGGCAGGGCAGTTCCCGTTTTCCGATTCGCGCCTGCCGGAACTACTCTTTCGCCTGCGGGCGCGCAATTTCCCCGAAACCCTGAGCGAAGAAGAGCACGAGCGCTGGGAGGAGTGGCGCTACCAGCGCCTGACCGACCCGGCGTTTGGGGCAAGCATTACCATGGAGGCTTACTTCGAGGAGATCGCGCAGTTGCGCGAGTCCTTCCCCGCGCGAAGTGACCTGCTGGATCAGTTGGAAGCCTGGGGTGACACTTTGATGGGCTGAAGCCGTTAACCCCACTTAAGTGTCTATTCCGGGGGCGGGCGCGCGCGTAGAATAGCCGCCCGCTAAAGCCGCCGGCGATCCCGGCGCAATCTGTGCACAAAGTGGAGCATCAATGGACTTTATCGGCGCCAACATCCTTTCCGTAAGCCAGTTCGAACGCGGTGACATCGACCGCATCTTTGCCGTGGCCGACACCATGGTCCCCTACGCCCGCCGGGAAAAAGTGACCCGGGTTCTCGAGGGCGCGATCCTCGGCAATATGTTTTTCGAGCCCAGTACCCGCACCCGGGTGAGCTTTGGCTGCGCGTTCAACCTGCTCGGCGGCACCGTGCGCGAGACGGTTGGGGTTTCTGCGAGCTCGCTGGCCAAGGGCGAATCCCTGTACGACACCGCGCGGGTACTTTCCGGTTACTCCGACGTGATCTGCATGCGCCATCCTCAATCGGGTTCGGTGGCGGAGTTTGCCGCGGCGAGCCGGGTGCCGGTGGTGAACGGCGGCGACGGCGCCAATGAGCACCCGACCCAGGCGCTGCTCGACCTGTACACCATCCGCAAGGAGCTGGAAGGCAAGGGCCGCGCGCTGGACAATTTCCGCATCGCCATGATCGGCGACCTCAAGCACGGCCGCACCGTGCACTCCCTGTGCAAGCTGTTGTGCCTGTTTGAAAAGGTGCAGCTGGTGCTGGTGTCGCCGGGGGAACTGGCGATGCCGGAAGTGGTGGTGGAGAAACTGCGCGAGGCGGGGCACCAGGTGACCATTACCGATCAGCTGGAGCCGTCGATCAAGCATGTGGATATCGTCTACTCCACTCGCATCCAGGAAGAGCGCTTTGAATCCCAGGCCGAGGCCGATCGCTACCGCGGTCGCTTCCGCCTGAACCGCGATATCTTCACGCTCCACGCGGAGCCCAACACGGTGATCATGCACCCGCTGCCACGGGATTCCCGCGCCGAGGCCAACGAGCTGGACTCGGACCTGAACGAACACCCGGGCCTCGCCATTTTCCGCCAGACCGACAACGGTCTGCTGGTGCGGATGGCGCTGTTTGCGATGTTGCTGGGGGTGGAAGACAAGGTGGCCCAGTACGCACGGCCGATTACCTGGCAGACACGGCGCAACGAAATTTAAATCGGCTGAAATAAAAACCCGGCAAATTGCCGGGTTTTTTCGTTCTGGTGCGGCGAAAAAATCAGGCCGCTTCCAGTGCCTTGCGCACGCTTGCCAGTTTCACACACAGCACGAAAACGGACATCGCGGTATCCAGTTCCTCCAGCGGCGGGAAGCTGGGGGCGATGCGGATGTTGCTGTTTTCCGGGTCCTTGCCGTAGGGGAAGGTGGCGCCGGCGGGGGTGAGTTTTACCCCGGCTTCCGCGGACAGGCGGATCACTTCCTGGGCACAGCCCAGGCGGGTGTTGAAGGAAACAAAGTAGCCGCCTTGCGGCTTTTCCCACTGGCCCAGGTCGGAATCCGCGAAGTTCTTGTCCAGGTGCTCGAGCACACAGGCGAACTTCGGGCGCAGGATTTCCGCGTGCTTGTGCATGTGCTCCTTCAGCTGGCTCAGCTCCGGGAACAGGCGCGCGTGGCGCAGCTGGTTCACCTTGTCCGGGCCGATGGTCATGGCGGACATCTGCTTCTTCAGGGACGCCAGGTTGGCCGGGCTCGCACTCACGAAGGCGACGCCGGAACCGGCGTGGGTGACCTTGGAGGTGGAGGCGAACTGCAGCACGGAGTCGGCGGTGTCGTTACCGAGGGCCGCTTCGCGGATGTTGGGCAGTTTCACCTGGTGGTCCAGGTCGTGAATCGCATAGGCGTTGTCCCAGAAAATACGGAAGCCCGGGTTGGCGATCTTGGCCAGTTGCGCCAGGCGGTCGACGGTGTCCGCGTCGTAGGTGACGCCGGTGGGGTTGGAGAACTTGGGGACGCACCACAGACCGATGATGTCGTTGTCGTCGCGGATCTTCTGTTCCAGCGCGTCCATGTCCGGACCGGTGGCGGTCATGGGCACGGTTTCCAACGCAATGCCGAACTGTTCGCAGATGGCGAAGTGGCGGTCGTAGCCAGGCACCGGACAGAGGAATTTCGGCGCCTTCAGATCTTTCCACGGCTGGTTGCCGGCAAAGCCGAACAGGTAGCCGGTGAGCACCGCGTGGTACATCAGGGTCAGGGAGCTGCTGCCGCCGGCGAGCACTTCCTCAAACGGAACCTGAAGAATATCCGCGCCCAGCTCGCGTGCGGCGGCGATACCCTCGAGGCCGCCGTAGTTGCGGGTGTCGGTGCCGTCCGGGGCGCGGTAGTCACCGTTGAGGATGCCGTCCAGGCTGTCGGACAGTGCCAGTTGATCCGCCGCCGGTTTACCGCGGGTCAGGTCCAGGCTCAGGTTGTGCTGGCAAATGCGCTGGTACTGCTGCTCCAGCTCTTTTTCCCACTGTTGCAGCTGCTCGCGTTGGGCGGTCTCGATACGCACGGAAAATCCTCTTTTCTTTACGGGTAAATGGCGGTTGAAGTTGCGGTGGGGGAGCTTATCAGCAGCGGGTGGATGACGTCATGTCTTCTGCAATTTTTTTACAAAAAAGCCCGGTAAAAACAGGGTTTTTGACGAAAATTTGTTGCAGATGAAACCGACCGCTACGGGAGCATGTACGCCATCTTTTGCCGGCGCCGAAGCAGCAGGCGCAGACCGGATCAGGGGTTCTGCGCGGCCAGGAAGCGAAAGTCGCTGGCGTATTCCCTCATGGTGGATTTGAGGTGCTCACGCTGCTCGGGAGTCGCGTTTTGCAACACCTCACTGCCGAGATTGCGGGCCTGGACGCGCAATTGCTCCTGCATCTGGCGGTAGTCCTCCGACCACAGTGTCTGGGGGTCGATCAGCAGGTCCCGCAGGGTCTGCTCGTAACCGGCGGGTTTGTCTTTCAGCGTCTGGATAAAGGCGTTGGTCCAGCGCTCGCGCTGGGCGTCGCGCCGTTTGGGGTCGAAGGTGGTGCTGGCCAGTTCACGGTCGATCATGGCGTCCTGTTCCTGTGTCAGGTCGCCGAGCCAGCGCTCGGCCTCTTTGCGGAACGCCTTTTCGCGCTTGTGCTGATCCTTCTGCCATTTCTTCAGGGATTTCTCCCGCTCTTTGCTTGCGTTGTCCGCGAGTTGCGCGATCTGTGCGTCGTCCAGCTGGAGCAGAATCGGCAGCAGCAGGTCACTCAGCATGCCAATGGAGCTATTCCAGAACTCATCCGTCTTCTTTTCGATCTCGGTCAGACGGGCGGGGACGGTATCCGCAGGGGAGTCTACCTCGGCGGCGAGCTGGTCAAGGTAATCGGCGTAGCGGGGCAGCTGGGTCTGGCGGTGCCAGCGATGGAATTCATCCACCCGTTGCGAAAGCAGGTCCTCTTGCGCGCCTTCGAGGTCCAGGTATTTGTTGAGGGTGCGGTCCATCCACCAGTCGAGATAGCCGTAGGCCAGGCGCACGCTGGAACAGCCGCCCAGCAACAGCAGGGCGAGCGCCAGCACAACCGTGGCGAGCCGGATGCTGGGCTGGACAGTGGGCTGAATGGTCGGTGTGTACTGCGCGGTGCTCATGGCAGTAAATATAGCTGCTGCCTTCTTTACTGGTGGTTCAACGCACCGCGCCCGGCAATCAGTTTATCCAGACTTCCACCCGGCTGTTTTTCACTGGCCCCTGTTCGCGGTCGGCGGTCAGCGGCGCGAACGCGCCCACCGCCATGATCTGGCTGTCACCCATCTGGTGGTCCCGCAGCAGCGCGCCCTGCACCTTGAGGGCGCGGAAGCGGGAGATCAATTCGGAGATGTTGGTATTGGCCTTGCGGTCGGAAAAACCCACCAGGGTGAGGGACAGGTTGCGGTTTTCCGCTTCCGCCATGAAATCCTGCAGCCGGTGCAGGTCACGCAGGGCACGGTTGTCGAGTTCGGTGCTGCCATCCGCAAAGCGGAAGGAGATGCTGAGTCGCGAGCCGCTTTCCATCAGCTGGCGATAGTTGTCCGGAGCATTGGCGTAGGGGGCCATCTTTACCGCTACCGGCATGAGGTTGATGAAACCGGTGTCGGCGACGATCTGCTGGCCGCGGCTGGATTCCACAAAATGCAGGAAGCCGACTACCTGCGGGTGGTAGCTGCCCGGATTGCGGTAGAGATACAGACGGCGGGTGAGGGGGAAATCCTCGGTGGCGATGATGCCGCGATCCGGTACCACCGCCGCCAGGTCGCCGGACTTGATGGCTACCTTGTGCAGATCGTCGGCATCGGCGAAGGGCAGGTAGCCGATGGCGGCGAGGTTCTGTTGTACCAGTGCGCGGGTCTCGTGGTTGCCGGATACCTCGCGGACAAAAGGCGCGGCGGCGCGGCTGCCGCCATACACCTCTTCATCGAAAGTGGCGCGGGTACCGGATTCCATGTCCCGGTGCAGGGGGTGGATAGGCATATCTGGGCCACCCAGCTGGCGCCAGTTGCGGATCTTGCCGCTATAGATATCTGCCACCTGCGCCACGCTTAATTGGGAAACCGGGTTGTCCTTGTGTACCGTGATTACCAGCGCATCGAGGCCGATTACATGCTCTGCCTGCGGTCCGGTAAAGTCGCCGAGGCGGGCGAGGGCATTCACTTCGCTGGACTTGATCCTGCGCGACGCCATGGCGATATCGGCACTGCCGGTGTCGAGGGCCTTGAAGCCGGTGCTGGACCCCAGCGCAATAATCGGAACCACAATGGCCTCGCCCTGCAGGCGGGCGCTGATCCAGTGTTTTTCACCTTCGCTGTGCTGGCGGATGTCGCTCGCGCCAATAGATTCGAGATAGTCCTTTACCAGGGCGGGTGCCAGGTCCGCGCCAATGGTATTCGAACCGGTCAGGCGAAACAGGGTTTTGGCGGCGCCTTCGTTGGCTTTTGCGTTGGCTTCTGCCAGGTTGGAAAGCAGCAGTAGCACGGCGGTAGTCACGGGCAGCAGTAACCACGCGATAAAAATTGTATGTAATGAGTGCCTGCGGATGCCCATTGTTCCCCCCTTTGTGTACGTCCTGAGTCTCTTTGGCGGCCGGCTTTGGGAGCGGGTGCTCATTGTCAGCAGGCGCGCGCTTTATCGCAAAAAACTGTGACCGAGTTATTGCAATAAGATTGAACTCGCACCGTTTGCGGCGTTCCAATCCCTGCGGGGGCGATAATCAGACCCATGTCTGATTTTTAAGTGCACTCCGTATTGGAACGCGTTAGGATTCGTCGGTTGTCGGTTTTTTCACCACCTGTGGCGGTGGACTGGCATACTCTTGAGAGACTCGTGGAGTTTTTTTTGCGAAAGGGCATGACAACGCTGTCATTTGTCTTGTAGTATTTCTTCCATATTGGCACAGGCGTCACGAGCGCCGCGCCGGATCTCTCTGGGGCGCAGGAAATGCGATAGGGAATCCGGTGGGACAAATAACAATAGAAATCTTAGGGGCCGGACCAGATGGTTGCTTTAAGAGACAGCAGGGACATTCTCTACGTTGGCGTTGATGGCGGTGGCAGTAAGTGCCGCGCTTCTGTATTTGATGCCGACAACCGCCTGCTGGGTACCGGAGTTTCCGGACCCGCCAACCCCCTTCACGGTTACGCGCAGACCATTGACTCTATCGTACGCTCCGCTGCACTGGCGGTAGCGGATGCCGGTCTGCCGGCGGAAACCCTGGGTGAGCTGGTGGCCGGTGTCGGCCTGGCCGGCGTCAACATGCCCCGCCTCTACAATGAAATGAGCGCCTGGGCACATCCGTTCAAACAAATGTTCCTTACCACCGATCAGCACTCCGCCTGTCTCGGCGCCCACCGTGGCGGCGACGGCGCAGTCATTATCGCCGGCACTGGCTCCGTGGGTTACTCCTGGGTCAAGGGTCGCAGCGAGATTGTCGGCGGTCACGGCTTCCCCCATGGCGACAAGGGCAGTGGTGCCTGGCTGGGGATGGAAGCGGTCAAATACCTGCTGATGGCGATGGAAGGCCTGGCTCAGGACTCCATGCTGAAGCAGGAGCTGCAGCGGGCACTCGGCACCAGCGATCCCTACGACGTGATTGAAATGATGGCAGGCAAGCCCTCCAGCCAGTACGCCAAGCTGGCGGTCCCGGTGGTGGAATGTGCGGAAGCGAACTGCCCGGTAGCAGCGTCGATCATGCGCGATGGTGCGGCCTATATCAGTGATCTTGCCGACAAATTGATGGAGAGCAAACCGCCGCGCCTGGCCATGATTGGCGGTCTCGCGCCCCGGCTCAAGCCCTGGCTCAAGCCCCATGTGGCGGAGCGGGTTTCCGACCCCCTGGATCCGCCGGAACTCGGTTGCGTCTACTTCGCCCAGCACTCCCTCGCCGCGTTGGGCGACGGCAGTGCCACATCGGCGGAAGAGGTCGATGCCAAGGCGCTCTTTGGATAAAGACGCCCCCGCGCAGAAAGGCGCCCTTTGGATAAGCGGGCACATTAGCTAGAACACACAGGTTACACGGAATTTTTATGAGCACAGTGATCTCCACTGAAGCCAACAAGGCGGGTGCATCTATGACGATGACAGTAATGGAAACCGAGGCCCGCGAGGCCCCGATCCGGATTGCCGATCAGCTGCGGAACAATGCGCCGATCATGGCGGAACTGGGCGAGCGCCTGCGCAACAAGCCGCCGCGCTTTGTAATGATCGTGGGCCGCGGCTCGTCCGATCACGCCGGCGTGTTCGCTAAATACCTGATCGAAATCGAGACCGGCACACCGACCTTCGCCGCTGCGCCCTCCGTATCCAGTGTGTACGGCAAAAAGCTGAAGCTCGAAGACGCGCTGGTCATCGTGATTTCCCAGTCGGGCCGCAGCCCGGACATCCTCGCCCAGGCGCAGATGGCCAAGGACGCCGGTGCCTACACCATTGCGCTGGTAAACGATGAGAGTGCGCCGATCAAGGACATCGTCGATCAGGTGGTACCGCTTAAAGCTGGACCGGAGCTGGCGGTTGCCGCGACCAAAAGTTACCTGTGCACCCTGTCTGCGGTACTGCAACTGGTGGCCAACTGGACCCAGGACGCCGAGCTGAAAGCCGGCGTGGAGATGCTGCCCAAGGCGCTGACCGAAGCCATCGAATCCGAGATACAGCTGCGCCCGGAAGACCTGGCAGCGGTGAAGAACCTGGTCGTACTGGGGCGTGGTCCCGGTTACGGCATAACCCGCGAGCTGGCACTGAAACTGAAAGAAGTGTGCAACATCCACGCGGAGTCCTTCTCCAGCGCGGAATTCCTGCACGGTCCGGTCACTCTGGTGGAGCAGAAACTTACCGTGGTGAACGTGCCCATCGAAGACGAGTCCTACAAGGCCCACAGCGAGCAGATCGCCGACATCATCCGTCGCGGCGGCACCCTGATTAATCTGCATGTGCCGAGCAAGGGTGTGCACCCGCGTGTTGCACCGCTGGCGTTGCTGCAGCGTTTTTATCTCGACGTCGCCCACGTGGCGGTCAGCCGCGGTATCAACCCGGATGAACCGGCGGGCCTGAAGAAAGTCACTCAGACCATCTGATTGGATTAGTGACGGGAGCAGGCAAGTGGCACAGGCGTTTATTGCAGAACAGTTATTCGACGGCGAGCAGTTGCGCAGCAATGTGGCGCTGACCGTAGATGGCGGCAAGGTGGTCTCCATCGGCGGCGCGCCGGCGGCCGATGCCGTGCGCCTGCAGGGTCTGCTGGCGCCCGGTCTGATCGACGTGCAGGTGAACGGCGGCGGTGGTGCGCTGTTCAACAACGACACCAGCGTGAATGCGCTGGGCAAGATGTCCGCCGCGCATGCCCGTTTCGGCACTACCGGCTTTATGCCCACCCTGATCACCGATCAGGTGGATGTGATGCAGAAGGCCGCCGATGCGGTGAGTGCGGCCGTGAAAGAGGGCGTGCCCGGTGTGCTGGGGGTGCATTTCGAGGGGCCGCACTTGAGCGCGCCGAAGAAAGGCACCCACGAGGAAAAGTTCATTCGCCCGCTCAGTGAAGAGGAGCTGGCGATCTACGCGCGGGAAGACCTCGGCCTGAAAATGGTCACTCTGGCACCGGAAAATGTGTCGCCCGAAGATATCGCCAAACTGGTGTCCCTCGGTGTGAAGGTCTGTCTCGGCCATTCCAATGCGGATGGCAAAACAGTGGCCGCAGCGGTGGCCGCGGGTGCGACGGGGTTTACCCATCTGTACAACGCCATGTCGCCACTGCACTCCCGCGATCCCGGCATGGTGGGTACTGCACTGATCAGTGATGGCTGCTGGTGCGGATTGATTGCCGACGGTCATCATGTGAGCCCGGAAGCCATGACACTGGCAATGAAAGCCAAGCCTCGTGGCAAAATCATGCTGGTGACGGATGCCATGTCACTGGTGGGCAGTGATGAGATGAGCTTTCCGCTGTTTGAGCGCATCGTCACCCGCGATGGTGACAAGCTGACATCAACGACTGGTGAACTGGCCGGATCTCATCTGGATATGATCGGCGCGGTGCGCAATATCCGCGACTGGTGCGGGGTGGAGTTGACCGAGGCGCTGCGCATGGCAGCCCTGTATCCGGCCGAGTATCTCGGCACCGAGGGCGGGCGTATCGCGGAAGGTGCACCGGCGGACATGATTCTTTTAAGTGACGAGCTCCAAGTGCAGAAAACTTGGATAAATGGCCGCGAAGTTTTCTCGGCCTGAGCAGTGCCGGCATTGCCACGTAGTGCCAGAAAAATTTTTTGACGAGTAAGACCCAGAAAACCGATAACCCAGATAACGATAAATGGTGAAGCAATGAATACCGCAGTCATAGCCCAGCGCGAATCGCGCAGCAGCATTCTGCCCATGGCCATCATCGGCCTGCTGTTCTTTATTTTTGGTTTTGTCACCTGGCTGAACGGCGCACTGATTCCGTTCCTGCAGACCATCTGTGAGTTGAGTGCCTTCCAGGCGATGCTGGTTGCGTCGGCGTTTTATATCGCCTACACCGTGATGGCGTTGCCGATGGCGGCGATCATCGAGCGCACCGGCTACAAAGTCGGTATGGCTCTGGGCCTGGCGTTGGTGGCTGTGGGCGCGCTGATTTTCATCCCCGCCGCTTACAGCCGTATGTTCGGTGTTTTCCTGCTGGCGCAGTTTGTGGTCGGCTCCGGCCTCACCATTCTGCAGACCGCCTCCAACCCCTACGTGGTCAAGCTCGGTTCGGCAGAAACCGCCGCGGTGCGCATCTGCATCATGGGTCTGCTGAACAAGGGCGCGGGTATTGTTGCGCCGCTGGTGTTTGCCGCGCTGGTAATGTCCGGCATCAGCGGTGTTTCCGATGCTGAACTCGCCATTCTGGATGCGGCAGCCAAAGACACCAAGCTCGCCGAACTGGCCGGCCAGTTGGTAACGCCTTACATCGGTATGGCCGCTCTCGGTTTGGTGCTGGCTGTGGCCATGATGTTTGCTCCGCTGCCGGATATCGAAGACGAGGCGGTGGAAGGGCAGGAAGAAGCTGCCGTTACCCTGATGGGGCTGAAAAAATTCCCGCAGCTGGTGCTCGGTGCCACCGCCCTGTTTTTCTACGTGGGTGTGGAAGTGATCGCCGGTGATGCTATCGGTCTACTGGGCAAGCAGGCGGGTCTGGAAACCGCCGTCGCCTCGGTACTGACCTCATACACCATGGTGTTCATGGTGCTGGGTTACATCTACGGCACCATCGCCATTCCGCGCTTTATCAGCCAGCAGACCGCGCTACTGATTTCTGCGGTGCTCGGTATTGTGTTTACCTTCGCTGTTATGAGCGGTTCCCTGGAAAGTACCGCCATGTCGGCAGCGACCCTGGCCCACTTCGGCCTGCCCGAGATTCCGAACGCGGTTTACTTTGTTGCACTGCTGGGTTTTGCCAATGCCATGTGCTGGCCGGCGATCTGGCCGCTGGCGCTGGAAGGCCTGGGCAAATTCACCTCCAAGGGTGCGGCACTGTTGATCATGGGTATTTCCGGTGGCGCAATCCTGCCACCGATGTACGGACATTTCGCCGATACCGGTGACGGCCAGGCGGCCTATATCATCGCGATCCCGGCCTACCTGTTCATCCTGTTTTACGCGCTGAAAGGCCACAAGATGCGCAGCTGGAAATAATCCAGCGGGCAGGTAACCGGGATGGTTACCTGCCGCATCGAATCTGTCAGATTGCTTGTTTTTTGGAAGTTGTGCTTAAAAGGATTTAGTTGTTTGGACTTCTTTATGAAGTTTCTCTCTTTGGTTCTCGTCATCTTTGCCCTCCTTGTGAGGGCTTTTTTTTGCCTGCGATTTTAAGCGGACCCAATTCTTTGAATTTTCTTAAATTGGTGCGTTGCCGGTCGAGTCGCGTACCAGTAATTCCGGCACAAACTTTTTGGTGATGCCCGCATCCTTGTTGGCAGCGGCAGTTTCCGAGGCGCCTTTGCTGCGCGCCTTGTTGAGTACCAGTGCCGCTGCACAGCGGGCAATTTCGTTGTTCGGCTGATGGGCGGTGGTGAGCTTCGGCCAGGTCTGGCGTGAGAAGGGGCTGTCTTCGAAGCCGACAATGGAGAGCTGCTCGGGGATTTCAATGTGCATCAGGCGCGCCGCAAACAGCGCGCCCGCAGCCATTTCATCGTTACTGGCGAAAATGGCGGTGGGTGGATTTTCAATACTGAGTAGCGCCTTCGCGCCCTCGACCCCGGAATCGAAGGAGTACTCGCCGGGGATGATCAGGCCCGGGTCAATCGCAATGCCGGCTTGCTGCAGTGCGTCTTTGTAACCGTCGAGACGACCGTGAGTGGAAACGTGCTCTTCGCCACCACACAGAAAACCGATGCGTTTGTGGCCGTGCTCGATCAGGTGTTTGGTAATGTCGTAGGACGCGGCGGCGTCGTCGACCTGGATGCAGTTGTCTTCATCACCCTTTGCGGCTCCGCTGGAGACGATGCGCACATAGTCGAGACCGAGCTTTTTGACTTCGTCGATGACCGACTGGGTTTCGGAAAAGGGCGGTGTCAGTACCACACCTGCCACCTTAGAGTGTTCCACCAGCGCGCGCAGTTCGTCGTTAACCTTGTCGGAGCGGGAGTCGCTGGGGTGAATCAGCAGTTCGTAGCCCCGCGCCTTGCAGGTTTCGAGAATGCCGTTCTGCATATCGATCACGTAGTAGGCGTTGGGGTTGTCATAGATCAGCGCGATGGTATAGCTGCGGGTGCCTGCCAGGTTGCGCGCCGCCAGATTGGGCTGATAGTGGAGTTCCTCCACCGCATCCATCACCTTCTTGCGCGTGGCCGGCCGCACGGAGGGCTCATTGTTGATTACCCGTGAAACAGTCTTGATCGACACCCCGGCTCTCGCGGCCACGTCGTTGATGGTGCTTTTCATGATCGGCTTTGTTCCTTTAATGGGAGTTCCGCTAGCGGAATTGATCCCTGTCCTGCCCAGCCCGACAGTTTACCCGGTTAGGGGCTGTGGGACGATGGCTTTGTAGTCACTGGCTGCGTACCTGGCCCGAGCTGGCTACTTTCGCGGCGTTTAACCGCCAATCTCAGGTTGTTCGCCCCAGTTTCACTGCATTTAATCCCTTCCCCGAGCCCCAATACCGCTTTTTGGAGGAAAACTACAAACTGGATTGACAGTCTACGGCATCTATGTGACGCTGGTGTCAATTTGACAGCGTTGTCATTTGTGGCTGGGGACCCGGATACGTGTATGGGTGGCTGCAAATATACGCACAAAAACACTTAACAAGAATAACTGGCGCCCGCCAGGCCACGGCCGGCGCCCATTTCTGGGGGCTCATCATGCAAGACGCACAATTCCACTCTTCCATCTCACAATCCGCCATCTGGAAACAGCTTCAGGCGCGCGCACTGGAGATGAAAAAACATCGGCTCGCGGATTTTTTTGCAGAAGATCCCGCAAGAGCTAGCGATTTTTCGCTGGAATTGCCGGAGTTCTTGCTGGACTACTCCAAAAACCAGCTCGACCGACGGGTGCTGGTGGATCTATTGCATCTGGCCCGCGAGGCCGGCCTTGAGCAGTGGCGCGAGGACTTTTTTGCCGGCAAGCCGATCAACGCGACGGAGGGGCGTCCTGTGCTGCATCCCGCGCTGCGCGGTGGCTTGGCGGAGGATGTCGAGATAGGCGGGGTATCCGTCACAAGTGTGGTAAGCGCCGAACTGGGGCGCTTGAAAGAGTTTGTAGTTTTACTACATAATGGCGACCTGACTGGCTACAGTGGTAAACGGATTACCGATGTGGTCAATCTCGGCGTCGGTGGCTCCCATCTGGGGCCGCAGACCGCCATCGAAGCACTGCGTGCCCACCGGAAGGGCGATGTCGCAGTGCATTTTGTATCCAATGTGGATGGAGCCCAGCTCACGGACGTGCTGGCCGGCCTGGATGCCGAATCGACCTTATTCATCGTTTCGTCGAAGACATTTACCACCAGCGAGACGATGACCAATGCCCGCAGCGCCCTCAAGTGGTTGCAGCGGGCGGCGCCCGAAGCGTCCGCAGAGACACTGCTGGGGAAACAGTTTGTCGCGGTGACCGCAAGTCCGGAGGCGGCGCAAAAGTTCGGTGTGTTACCGGAGCGGGTATTTCGCTTTTGGGACTGGGTGGGAGGACGTTTTTCCCTCTGGTCCAGTATCGGCCTGCCTATCGCCATCGCCTGCGGATTCGAGAATTTCCGCGCACTGCTGGATGGCGCGGCGAGTATGGACAGGCACTTTCGCGAGGCGCCGCTGGAAGCAAACGCGCCGGTGATCATGGCGCTGCTGAGCGTGTGGTACTGCACCTTTATGGGTTATCCGGCCCACGCGGTACTGCCCTACGAGCAGGCACTGCACATGCTGCCCGCTTACCTGCAGCAGGCGGACATGGAGAGTAACGGTAAATCTGTCAGTCGCTCTGGCGCTGATGTGGGGTACCCAACCGGACCCCTGATCTGGGGGCAGACGGGCATCAACGGGCAGCATGCGTTTTACCAGTATCTGCACCAGAGCCCGCAAGTGGTCCCGGCCGATTTCATCGGCAGCGTGACGCCGGGCCATGAACTCGATGGTCACCACGAGATTCTGCTGGCGAACATGTTCGCCCAGAGCCAGGCGCTGATGAACGGAGTGGATGCCGAGTCTGTGGCCCGTGAACTGTCGGCCAAAGGGCTGTCGCAGGAAGAAATAAAAAGGCTCACCCCATTCAAGGTACACAGGGGTGGAAAGCCAAGTAACACAATACTCTTGAAGGAGTTGAGCCCCCGGTCACTGGGAGCGCTGATCGCACTCTACGAGCACAAGATTTTCGCCCAGGGTGTGGTTCTACAGATTTATTCCTTTGATCAGTGGGGAGTGGAGCTGGGGAAAGGTCTGGCCAACAAACTCGAGCCAAAACTGGCTTCCGGGGCGTTGGAGGGAGAAGACGGTTCCACGGTCCAACTGATCGAATACTACCGCCGGATAACTGGCGCGGTTACGCCCGCGGAGCTGCCTGAAGTCGAGGTGGCTGAGCCTGCTGGAGAACAGGCTTAACTGCTGTCATGACAGCAGCGTGGGGCGAGCTGATAAAAAAACGAAGAGTTAGGCAAATGGCAAACAAAGCAGTGGTAAACAGTCAGATACAGGCGGTTACCGACCGGATTATCCGCCGCAGCGAAGAGACACGGGCCAACTACCTGGCACAGGTTGAGCGCGCCCAGGGCAAGGGGCGCGCGCGTCACAAACTGGCCTGCGGCAACCTGGCGCACGCCATGGCGGCCTCCAGCGATCATGACAAAAACCTGATCGCCTCTGGCCAGGGGCCAAACCTGGCCATCATCAATTCCTACAACGACATGCTGTCGGCACACCAGCCCTACGGTGTCTATCCGGAAATGCTCAAGGCGGAAGCCCTTCGCAATGGCGCCACTGCGCAGGTGGCCGGCGGTGTACCTGCCATGTGTGACGGTGTCACCCAGGGGCAGCCGGGCATGGAGTTGTCACTGTTTTCCCGCGATGTGATCGCCATGGCCACTGCCATTTCCCTGTCGCACGATATGTTTGACGGCGGTATGTACCTCGGTATCTGCGACAAGATCGTCCCCGGGCTGGTCATCGGCGCGCTGTCGTTCGGTCATCTTCCTGCGGTATTTATTCCTGCTGGCCCAATGCCAACTGGCCTCGCCAACGCGGAAAAAGTGCGCGTTCGCCAGCTCTATGCCGAGGGCAAGGTAGGGCGCAAGGAGCTGCTGGAAGCGGAGAGCGCCTCCTATCACAGCGCCGGCACCTGCACCTTTTACGGTACCGCCAACAGCAACCAGATGCTGGTGGAAATCATGGGCCTGCAGCTGCCGGGCAGCTCTTTTGTAAACCCGGGCACGGAGCTGCGCGATGCGTTGAACAAGGCCGCGGTAAAGCAGCTGGTGCAGATCAGTGAGCCGAGCAACTACGCCCCGATTGCAAAAATTCTCACCGAAAAAGCCTTCGTCAACGGCATTGTCGGCTTGCACGCCACCGGTGGCTCCACCAATCACACCATGCACCTGATCGCCATGGCGCGCGCCGCCGGTATCCAGATCACCTGGCAGGACATGGCGGAACTGTCCCAGGTTGTACCGCTGCTGTGCCACGTGTATCCGAACGGTACTGCGGACATCAACCACTTCGCCGCCGCCGGCGGTATGCAGTTCCTGATCCGCGAACTGCTGGGCGCAGGGCTGCTGCACGGCGATGTAAATACGGTGCTCGGTGATTCCGGCCTCGAGCCCTACACCTACGATCCGTTCCTGAACGAAGACAGGGACGGTCTGGTGTGGCGCCCGACTGCGGCAGAATCCGGCAATCCGGATGTGATCCGCCCCGCCAGCGATCCTTTCTCCGGCCACGGTGGCCTGCAGTTGCTGACCGGCAATCTGGGCAACAGTGTCATCAAGGTGTCTGCGCTGAAAACCCCGCAGCTGAAAGTGACAGCCCCGGCGGTGGTGTTCAACAGCCAGGACGACATGCTTGCCGCCTTTAAGGCCGGCGAGCTGGAAAAAGATTTTGTTGCGGTGGTGCGTTTCCAGGGGCCTCAGGCCAATGGCATGCCGGAACTGCACAAGCTGACACCGTCGCTCGGTGTGTTGCAGGACCGCGGTTTCAAGGTGGCGCTGGTCACCGATGGCCGTATGTCCGGCGCATCCGGCAAGGTGCCGGCGGCAATTCACCTTTCTCCCGAAGCGCTCGAGGGCGGAGTGATTGCAAAAATCCAGAATGGCGACCTCATCGAGTTGGATGCGGAAGCCGGCGTTCTCAAAGTCCATGTAAGTGATGAAGAACTGGCGGCGCGGCCGCTGGCAGAATGCGATTTGTCCGGCAATGCCATCGGCATGGGCCGCGATCTGTTCACCAATATGCGCAAGCTCGCGAGCGGCGCGGAAACCGGTGCAAGCATTCTTTTTTAACTGAACTCAGCGGGCCATGATTGAATCGTGAGCCCACGCAATAGTTTGAGAGCAATCACGATGGCTAATGCATTTGACATGGTACTGTTCGGTGGCGGCGGAGATCTGTCACTGCGCAAATTGATTCCCGCACTGTACCGCGCCTTTATCGAAGGCGGCCTGAATTCGGATACGCGCTTCTTCCCGGTGGTGCGCCGTCAGGAAGAAGCGGATTCCTATACCAAAACCGCCCAGCACGCACTTAAGACCCATCTGCGCGATGGCGAATACAACGAAAAAAGCTGGAAAGAATTCAGCACCATGTTGCGCGCTGTGGCCCTGGATATTTCCAAGCCCGACGACCAGTGGAACCTGCTGATCGACCTGCTCGGCGACGACACCTCGCGTACGCGCCTGTTTTACCTGGCCATTCCGCCGGCGGTATTCGGTCCCTGCTGTGAAAACCTTTCGATCAAGGGACTGATCCACGAAAACTCCCGCGTGGTGGTGGAAAAGCCACTGGGATACAACGCCAAAACCTCCGATGAAATCAACAGCAAGATTGCCGAGTATTTCCCGGAGGAGAGCATTTTCCGTATCGACCACTACCTGGGTAAGGAAACGGTCCAGAACCTGCTGGCACTGCGTTTCAGCAATGTGCTGTTCGAGCGCCTGTGGGATGCGAAAACCATTGACCATATCCAGATCAGTATTTCTGAAACCGTCGGCCTCGAAGGCCGCGCCGGCTTCTACGACGACACCGGTGCAATGCGGGACATGGTGCAGAACCACCTGCTGCAGCTGCTGTGCCTGATCACAATGGAATCGCCCAACAGCATGTCCGCGCGCAATATCCGCTCGGAAAAAATCAAGGTGCTGGAGGCGCTGCGTCCGCTGGTGGGTAAGGACGTCGACAAAAATATCGTGCGCGGCCAGTACGTTGCTGGCGGTCTGGGCAAGGAACTGGTGCCCGGTTACCTGGAAGAGCTGAAGGCGCCCAACAGCACCACCGAAACGTTTGTTGCCATTCGTGCGCATATCGACAACTGGCGCTGGACTGGTGTGCCTTTCTATCTGCGCACCGGCAAGCGCATGGAAAAACGCTGCGCGGAAATCGTGATCCAGTATCAGAAAGTATCCCACAGCGTTTACCAGCCGGAAGCCGGTGACGTTCTGCCGAACCGCCTGGTGATTCGCCTGCAGCCGGAAGAGAGTATCAAACTGGTACTGATGGCGAAAAAAATGGACAGCCTCACCATGGAACTGCAACCGGTCGAGCTGAACCTGACGCTGTCTGATACCTACGACAGCTTCAAAAGTGACGCCTACAAGCGACTGATGCTGGACGCCGCAGCGAATAATTCCGCGCTGTTTATTCATCGCGAGGAAGTGGCCGCTGCCTGGGCCTGGGTTGACCCGATCATCGACCACTGGCGCGACACCAACAACCTGCCGCAGCTGTATCGCGCAGGTACGTGGGGGCCCCAGGCTTCCAACCAGCTGCTGGCGGAAAACGGGCACCACTGGTTCAACCCCTGACCCCTGGCGTTCAACCTCTGACCGAAGGTCGGCGGAAAGAAGTTCAGCGGTAAATGGTTACAAGTAACAAACGGTCTCAAGACATGGTCGAAGAAAAATTTTTTGCAGACAGGGAAAAGCTGACCCTGGCGCTGGCGAACGAATGTGCGGCGGCATTGCACGCGGGTATCAAGGCCAACGGGCATGCGACGTTTCTGGTCAGCGGTGGCAGTTCCCCGGAGCCGGTTTACCGCGAACTGTCCCGGCGCCCGCTGCCCTGGCAACAGGTCAATGTGGCGCTGGTGGATGAGCGCTGGGTGGAGAAGGATGAGGCGGGGAGCAACCTCGCGTTCATCGCCAACAGCTTGCTGCAAAATGAGGCCGCCAAGGCGCCGTGTCTGGGGATGAAAAATGCTGCGGCGACGCCGGCTGAAGGTGAAGTGGATTGCGAGCGTGCCTATCAAGAGCTGCCGCGTCCGTTTGATGTGTGTGTGCTGGGAATGGGCAACGACGGCCACACGGCTTCATTTTTTCCGCATGCGGACGGTCTCGCAGAGGCTCTTGATCCTGCATCAGAAAAACTGTGCAAGGCCATCACCGCCAAACAGAGTACCGTGACCGGTGTGCATACAGAGCGTATGACACTCACGCTTGCCGCCATATTACAAGCGAAAGAAATCAAACTGCTGATTACCGGTGAAGAAAAACTCAAAGTCTATCGCGAAGCACTGCTGGGTGATGACGAGAACGAAATGCCGGTGCGCAGCATCCTCAAGCAGAGACTGAAGCCGGTCACTGTTTATTGGGCGCCCTGATTGGGCGCTCAGAGGGAGCTGGGCAAATATGTCAGTGAATAATTTGGATATTTAGAGTTTTAGGAATTTGCGATGCAAGAGTCTCTCGTACCCGTTTTGGAACAAGCCGGCGTAGTTCCGGTACTGGTGATCGACAATGTCAGCGAAGCGCTGCCTCTGGCACAGGCGCTGGTTGAAGGCGGTCTGAACGTCCTCGAAGTTACCTTGCGTACCGAGGCGGCGCTGGCGGCAGTGGAAGAAATCGCCAAGCACCTGCCGGACGCCCATGTTGGTACAGGCACCGTATTGAGCGCTGCAGATATTCGTCGCTCCGTGGATGCGGGAGCGACCTTCATGGTAAGCCCCGGTGCCACCGAGGCGCTGCTGGATGCAGCCGACGCTGTATCCGTACCGCTGCTGCCGGGTGCGGCAAACCCGTCCGAAGTGATGCGCCTGCTGGAGCGTGGCTATCGCTACCAGAAGTTTTTCCCCGCGGAAGCCGCCGGTGGCGTACCCATGCTGAAATCCATCGGTGGTCCGCTGGCGCAGGTGAAATTTTGCCCCACCGGCGGGGTCAGCCCGAGCAATGCCAAAGATTACCTGTCACTTTCCAATGTGGTTTGTGTAGGCGGCTCATGGATGGCAGCCCCGAAACTGGTGGCGGAGAAAAACTGGGCGGAGATTACCCGTCTGGCCAGAGAAGCCTCCCTGCTGAAGGGTTAATGCCTTCCGGCAATCGATTTATTTGAGAAGTCAGGGCGACAGCGTGCCGGGGGGGAGTACACCCGACGCTGCATACAAAAATTCATAATCTTCAAGACACATAGGGTGTAGCGATATGAAACTCAGAATTGCTATCAACGGATATGGACGCATCGGTCGCAACGTAACCCGTGCGATTTATGAATCCGGGTACAACGACCGCATCCAGCTGGTTGCTATCAACGATCTGGCGCCGGTGGAAGCCAATGCGCACCTGACCCGCTTTGACACCGTTCATGGCCGCTTCAATACCGAAGTTTCGGTCGATGGGGAAAACCTGGTTATCGGCGGCGACACCATCAAGGTTTGCCAGGAGCGCAACCCGGCGAATCTGCCCTGGGGCGAACTGAATGTGGATCTGGTGCTGGAGTGCACCGGTCTGTTCACCGATAAAGCCGCAGCCTCCCAGCACATGCAGGCTGGAGCCAAGGCGGTACTGATTTCCGCACCGTCCAAAGACGCTGACCTGACGGTGGTCTACGGTGTGAATGACAACAAACTCACCGCGGAACACAAAGTGGTATCCAACGCGTCTTGTACCACCAACTGCCTGGCGCCGGTTGCCAAGGTGCTGAACGATGCGATCGGCATCGAGCGTGGTTTCATGACGACGGTGCACGCTTACACCAATGACCAGAACACCCAGGATGCGGTACACAAGGATATCTACCGTGCACGCGCTGCCGCCGACAACATGATCCCCACCAAGACCGGCGCTGCGGCCGCGGTAGGTCTGGTACTGCCGGAGCTGCAGGGCAAGCTGGACGGCATGGCGGTACGTGTACCGGTGAACAATGTTTCTCTGGTGGATTGCCAGTTTATTGCCGGTCGCGATACCACCGCGGAAGAAATCAACGCGATCATGGCCGATGCGGCGGGCACCATCAAAGGCGGTGTACTGTCTTTCTGTGACCAGCCGCTGGTTTCTGTGGACTTCAACCACACCACCGCATCCAGCCACTTTGACGCCAACCACACTCGTGTGAATGGCAATTTGGTCAAGGTAATGGCCTGGTATGACAACGAGTGGGGCTTCTCCCACCGTATGCTCGACACCAGCCTGGCTATGGCGAAAGCCCAGGGTCTGTAATGTAACTTGATGACAGAAATGCCATCCCATCAGAGCGGGCGCAATGCCCGCTCCGGTTTCTGAATTTAGTACTTCGCTAGCGCAGTCGTTGCAGACTGCAATAAGAACAAATACGTCTCACATCCAATCGAACAACGAATACCGCAGACATGATTCGCCATACAAAAATTGTTGCCACACTCGGCCCGGGTACCGACAAGCCGCGTGTTATTGACGAGATTATCCGCGCCGGCGTGAACGTCGTGCGTCTGAATTTTTCCCACGGCAGTGCCGACGACCACCGCAAGCGTGTGTCAGAAGTGCGCCGCGCTTCTGCCGAACAGAATAGGCTGGTAGCCATTCTCGGTGACCTGCAGGGCCCGAAAATCCGCATCGCCCGTTTTGCCGCAGGCAGTATTTTTCTCGAGAACAATGCCGAGTTCACCCTCGACGCAGATTGCCCGAAAGAGGGGGGGAACCAGCAGCGCGTGGGCGTCGATTACCCGTCACTGATCGCGGACTGCAAACCGGGCAATATCCTGCTGCTGGACGACGGCAAGATTCGCCTGGAGGTAACCGGCGGTACCAACAGCAAACTGTTCTGTCGTGTACTGCAGGGCGGCAAACTGTCTAACAACAAAGGCATCAACCTGCTGGGCGGAGGTTTGTCTGCACCGGCGCTGACGGAAAAAGATTACGAAGACATCAAGCTCGCTGCAGAGTTGGATGTGGATTTCCTGGCGGTGAGTTTCCCGCGCAGTGGGGAAGATCTGGAAATTGCCCGCAAGGCGATGCGTGAAGCCGGAAGCAATGCCGCTATCGTGGCCAAGGTTGAGCGCGCCGAAGCGGTAGAAAACGACGAGCAGATGGACGATATCATCCTCGCGTCAGATGTCATCATGGTTGCCCGCGGTGACCTGGGTGTGGAGATCGGCGATGCCGCGCTGGTGGGCGTGCAGAAAAAACTGATCAATCGCGCAAATGCATTGAATCGCGGTGTGATCACTGCGACCCAGATGATGGAGTCGATGATCACCAACCCGACGCCGACGCGTGCGGAAGTCATGGATGTGGCCAATGCCGTGCTGGACGGTACGGATGCGGTGATGCTGTCCGCCGAAACTGCCGCCGGTGATTTCCCGGTCGCTGCGGTGGAGTCCATGGCGCAGATCGTCGTGGGTGCCGAGCAGTACCTCGGCTCTACCACGCGTCCTGCTCCGGCGCGTTCCGGTTCCGAGAGCATCGACACCGTGATCGCCCAGGCGGCGATCGAATCCGCCGCGCGTGTGGAGAACCTGTGTGCCGTAGCCGCGCTGACCGAGTCCGGCCGCACGCCGCGCATCATGTCCCGCGCTACCACCCAGTTGCCGATCTATGCCCTGACCCGGCATTCACAGGTGGCGCGCCAGCTGGTACTGCTGCGCGGTGTCGATCCCATCGAGTTCGATCCTGCCTCCGTACCCCTGGGCCACCTGACCGACGCCATCATCGAAGTGCTCGGTTCCCGTATCGAACTGCAGAAGGGCCAGCGAATCCTGATCACGCAGGGGGAGCGCCTGAACATGGGCGGCGGCACCAGTTCCATGCGGATTAAGGAGATCGAGTAATCTCTGCTTCCCAACTAATGAACAACACTCCCGGCCTTGGCCGGGAGTGTTGTTTCGGGGCATGGCGGAGCCTGTAATAAGAAGAGTTTCCAAACTTGTTATCCGGAAAGGTTGTACAATTTTTATCCTTTCCGGCGTCAAATATCCGAATGTTTTCTCTGTGATCTGTCACTTAAGACAGGTTGCGGCAGCGAAATCCCGCAAAATACCCAGATATTTTCCCTTTCGCGTTGTAGCTTTTTCCTCCCATTGTGTGTATTGTCGATCGTGAGAATGACAGCGCTATCATAAAACTGAATGACAGCGCTATCATTTGGCGGTACAAGGTGAATAAAAAGTTTCTAACCAAACCTTTATATCTATAAAAAAGGAAGGGGAAATCGATGCTTAAGCGCAACAAACTCGCTCTCTCGATCAGCGCAGCTGTACTGGGTGGTAGCCTCGTGGCTCCGCTGGCAGTTGCTCAGGAAGCAGCCCTGGAGGAGATTACCGTTACCGGTATTCGTGGTTCCTTGCAGGACGCTCTCAGTACCAAGCGTGACTCATATTCTATTGTCGACGCGATCTCTTCAGAGGATATCGGCAAATTCCCGGACAAAAACGTTGCAGAATCTCTGCAGCGCGTGCCCGGTGTGACCATCCAGCGCCAGTTCGGCGAGGGTGCGGCCGTTTCTATTCGTGGTGCTGGTAACGACCTGACTCTGACCACCCTGAATGGCCAGAATGTTGCGTCTACCGGCTGGTTCGTTCTGGAACCCGCGAAGCGCAGCTTCAACTATGAACTGCTGCCCTCTGAACTGGTTGGTGACATTGAAGTTTACAAGGCCTCTCAGGCTGACCTCGCCGAGGGTGGCGTAGGTGGTACCGTCATTATCAACACCCGCAAGCCGCTGGAGCTGGATGCCCTGACTCTGCGCGCTTCCGTTGAAGCCTCCCAGCAGTCTGATTCCGACTCCACTGACCCGCAATTCTCTGGTCTTGCGAGCTGGAAAAATGATTCTGAAACCTTCGGTGTTCTGGTTTCTGCAGTATCTCAAGAGCGTCTGTTGCAGCGTCAGGGTAGTGAAGCATTTTGGGAGTGGGGCGCCGGCCCCGTAGCGTTCGAGCAGGAGCGTAAGCGCTCTGCCATTAACGCCACCTTCCAGTACCAGCCGACTGAAAACCTCGATATCGTCCTGAACGCTATCGATATGAAAATGGAAGCGGATAACACCAACTACGCGCTGTGGCTGACTCAGGGCAACTGTGGATGGTGTGGTGTTGACGTTGATCCGGAAGATCAGATCAATGGAACCACTGCACGCGGGCCGCTCAACGTAGCTTACCTGCAGGCTCGTCCGCGCGAAGCGACCATGAACTCCGACGTTGTCGACCTGTCTGTAGCTTACACTGGCGAAGGCTACGAGCTGAGCTTCCAGGCTGGCTCCACAACCTCCACCGGTGGTACCGACTTCGAAATGGTTGTCGACGATGGCTCTGGCGGCTTTGCCCTGGATGGTGCCTCTTACGACTTTATGAATGGCGGCCAGACTTGGGATCTGAATGGTTTCGACCTCGGTAGTTACGACCCGGGTTCACTGGCAATGGGTACCGGTGCGAATTTCAACGCGACTCCCAAGACCGACGAAGAAGCTTACTTCCAGGCAGACCTTGAGTTTGACGTTGAGTTTGGTGCGGTTAACTCTATCAAGACTGGTATCAAAACTGCTGACCATAATTCGACCAGCCGTCGCTTCGTGTTCACTCAAGCGGACGATTTCAATCCGGTAATCTCCACCGATGGCATCCTGAACGGCACTATTGAAGCCGGTGCTGGAAACTATGAGATCCCGAAACTGGACGACGACGCTCTGAAAGCCTGGGCGAAGTCATCCATTACCGGAAAAGTAGAGGACCTGGGTTCCTACAGTGAGATTGACGAGACCAACTCTTCAATCTATGTAATGGCGACCTACGAGCTCGGTGATGCACGCGGTAACTTCGGTGTTCGTTATGTAACTACCGATGCGACTTCTACCTACTACATCGACGGCGTAAGAACCGAAACTGATGCGGATTACTCTGTCGCTCTGCCGAGCTTCAACCTGGCATACAGCCTGAGTGACGATGTTATCGTGCGTGCGGCGGCTGCGAAGGTAATGGCACGTCCGCAGTATGTGGATATGTACGTTAACCCGAGCCCCATTGGTGCGAACGACGAAATCGATAACAACCAGTATTGGGTTGTTGGTAACATCGGCCTGGAGCCGTTCCTCGCCAATCAATTCGATCTTGGTGTTGAATACTACTTCGCTGAAGGTTCTCTGGTTTCCGCTGGTGTTTTCTACAAAGACGTAAGCAACTTTGTAACTATCAGTGAGTACAGTGCTGCCGCTAGTGAGATTCCGTTTGAGCTGCCCGAGAGTGAAGCGGCCTTCGGCTGGCTGGTTCAGGAAAAAGACAACGGCCAAAGCGCGGACATTACCGGTATCGAACTGGGCTACCAGCAAGACTTCGGTAACGGCTTTGGTGCAATTGTGAACTACACCTGGACCGACACCGACACCGACAAGGCAACCTTCACCGATGGTAACCCGTTCCTGAGCGATAGCTCCGAGAACGTGTACAACTTGACCGGTTACTATGAGAACAACATGTTCTCCGCCCGTATCGCCTACAACTGGCGTAGTGAGTACATGATCCGCGAGTCCGGTTCTTACGGTAACCGCCTGCACGACGACTTCGGAAGTCTGGATCTGAGTGCGGTTTGGTATGCAACCGAAAACCTGGATGTTAAGCTCGACGTGAATAACCTGCTGGCGGAAGAGTCTGTTCAGATTGGTAACAACGCTGAACCGGCACCCGGAACTGGTTTTACCTCCGGCTTCCCGCTGTATGAGTACGAAACTGCGCGTCGCATCAACATTGGAGCTTCTTACAAGTTCTGATAGCGAAATGATTGCGTGATGTACCGGAAAAAGGGAAGTTTTTGCTTCCCTTTTTTCGTATGAAAAATATACTAGGCGGGTTTCTCTAGAATAACTTCAAATTAAATAAGGTGTTGTATGGCCACAGTAGAAGCCCCAAAAATCGTTCCATTGCGTAGTGATGTTCACGGCAAACTGAAAGTTCGTGAGCTGGGGACCTTTGAGCACGTCAAGAACGCACACATGCTGCCCGTTACTGCGCATGAATTTGCTAGTCTGGGTGCAGAATACCCGATCGTTTTTGTCAAGAATTCTGAGACTGGTCAGTTCCAATCTGTTGCACTGCTGGGCCTGAAAGTAGGCGAAAACCTGTTCGTTGATGGCGAAAAGTGGAAAGGTGTTTTCGTTCCTGGCGCCGTACGCAATCATCCTTTTGTCCTCGCACCCGCGGGTGAGAACAAGGACCGCCTGATGGTGGGCCTGATTGAAAACAGCCCTGTTGTGGGTGAGGAAGAGGGCAATGCCCTGTTCACCGACGCTGGTGAAGAAACCGAGTACCTGAAGGCCAAGAAGGAAGCCCTGGTTGGTTACCTGGAAAGCGACCAGATGACCAAGGCCTTCATCACCATTTTGGCCGAGAAAGATCTGCTGACCACCCAGAACGTTGCTATCAACGCTGGTGAGGAAAAGATCAACCTGAGCGGCATCTACATGGTGGATGAGAAGAAGCTGGGTGAAATGAGCGAAGAAGACTTCGCGGATTTCCGTAAGCGTGGTTTCCTTGCTCCGCTGTACGCGCAGCTGGGCTCCATGCATCAGTTTTCCCGTCTGGCCAAAATGCAGGCTGGTGCCTGATCGTTGAATCCTGTCCGTTATTATGACTATCGATTGCGGTGATCAAATCAAGCGTGTTTTGGTAGTCGGGGGTGGCACAGCTGGCTGGTTGTCGGCGTGCCACCTTGCCAAAAAACTTGGCGCGTCTTCGTCTGCTGGTGTTCAAGTAACACTGGTAGAGTCTGAAAATATCCCCACTATTGGTGTCGGTGAAGGCACTGTTCCTGCCATTAGGGAATCACTCCGTTACCTCGGAATTAGTGAAACCGAGTTTGTGCGTGAATGTGACGTCACGTTCAAGCAGGGCATAAAATTTGCGCACTGGGTTCGCCCTTCTGGATCTCCTGGTCCAGAGTTTTATCACCATGTTTTTGACTATCCCGATTGCCGCGTGGGCGATCTGACCTCGCGTTGGCTGCAAATGGATAGTGATCGCAGTTACGTTGATGCCGTGTCCGTACAGGGAGTGATCTGCGATAGGGGGCTTGGCCCAAAAGATATGACGGTGCCTGAATACGAAGGTATCGTGAGCTATGCCTATCACTTAGACGCTGCGAAGTTCGCCAGGCTGTTAACCCGTCATGGTGTGGAAAGGCTTGGTGTGCGGCATGTGCTTGCGGACGTGCAGCAAGTCAGTCGTGACGATTCTGGCGATATCGTTTCTGTCTCTACTGTAGCCGGGGAAAAGATAGAGGCGGATCTGTTTGTAGACTGTACCGGGTTCGCCGCATTGCTGCTTGGCGAGTCCATGGGGGTACGGTTTGTCGACAAACGCCACATTCTCTTTGCAGATCACGCATTGGCCGCTCAACTGCCGTATGCCGAAAAAGATACGCCGATCCCGAGTTTTACTATATCGACAGCTCAGGAAAGCGGCTGGACCTGGGATATCGGTCTATCGGAAAGACGTGGCACGGGCTATGTATATTCCAGTGCCCATACGGACCATGATCGCGCTGAAACCGTATTTCGTCAGTATCTGGGGGATGATGCTGGAAAGTTAAACGTCCGGAAAATCCCCATGCGCGTTGGGCACAGGGAAACCTACTGGAAAAACAACTGTGTGGCTATTGGCCTGTCTCAGGGCTTTGTGGAGCCATTAGAGGCCACAGGAATATTGGTTTACGACGCAACCGCGCGGATGTTGGCAGACACTTTTCCTGCCTCTCGCTCGGTGATGCCTATTGTGGCCCGACAATTTAATCGAGCCGTTCAGTACGCCTGGGATCGCGTAATTGACTTCATCAAGTTACATTACTGTATAAGCCAGCGCAGGGATCACCCTTTTTGGGTCGACAATTGCCTGGAGTCGTCAATTCCAGAGACACTGCAAGAAAAGCTGCAGTTGTGGAAATTTCAACCTCCCAGCGCGTATGAGTTTCCGAGCAAATTGGAAATATTCAATCTGGCAAATTACCAATACGTTCTGTACGGCATGGAATTTAAAACAGATATCAATCCTATGGTTTCCGGGCGTTACCCGACAATGCCGGATGCCTTGGGCAGAATAAAAGAAATAGCGAATTTTTCCGATCAGTTGCTCGGTAGGCTACCCGGCCATCGTGCCTTGATTGATAAAATAAAAATGTACGGTTTGCAAAAAATTTAGAACGTTATGCAGTCTCACGCCATGAAAGTATTGAATGTTGTAGGTGGGGGTAGCGCCGGTTGGATGACCGCAATCTACTTGAATCGCTATTTCAATCGAGAGGCGCAAAACTTTCATATCAATGTCATCGAGAGCCCTGATATAGGGATCATTGGTGTTGGTGAGGCAACCGTCCACAGTATTCGTTTTTTCTTTGGGGCAATGGGGCTTGATGAAGCCGAACTGATGGCGGAGACCAACGCGACCATAAAGTCTGGCATCATGTTCCGTAATTGGATGAAGCCTGTCGATGGTGAAGTCCATGAATATTTTCATCCATTTGACCAGCAGCAGCCTGGTGGTTCCGTAGATATTTCTAGCGCTTGGTTTGTTGGTGAGCGTCATGCGAGGGAGCGTTACGACGAGGGTGTGAGTCTCAACTCCCACTTGATCAAGTGGGGACATTGCCCAAAAAACATTTCTTCACCTCAATATCAGGCTGTAGCTCCTTATGGATACCACCTGGATGCAACGCTATTGGCGCGGTTTCTGCGGCGCAAAGCGGTTGAACAGGGCGTTCGACATATAGAAGCGACAGTTACCGATGTGGACGTCGTTTCCGGGAAAATTCTATCGGTGGACACGGATCAGGGGCGCATTGCCGGTGACTTTTTTATTGATTGCACCGGGTTTCGTGGGCTTTTGATAGAAAAGTTACAGAGGGATAACTGGATATCTTTCCGGGATGTTCTTCCGTGCGACAAGGCTGTGGCGATTCAGCGAGATTTACCGGAGGGTGAAACGCCTCGCCCATTTACCGTGGCTACAGCGCTTTCCAGTGGCTGGGCTTGGCAAATTGACCTGGTGAACCGGCAGGGAAGTGGATATGTCTACGACAGCGAGCGACTGTCGCCCGAAGAAGCGGAAAGCGAGCTAAGGGCGTTCCTGGGTGCTGAGTCCAGTGTAATCAAATGCTCACATCTGGATATGAACGTCGGCTGCCGACAGAGTGCCTGGGTTGGAAATTGCGTAGCGATAGGGTTGTCGGGCGGATTTATTGAACCCCTGGAATCCACAGGCTTGCATATGATTCACCTCGGGGTTGGTCAGCTGGCGACGCATTTGGCTGGGGACGATGGCAGCGCTGAGTTACGCGATTCCTATAACGAGAAAATGCGCGGCTTTTATCAGGATCTCAAACAATTCATAGTGCTTCACTACTGCTTATCCAATCGGGACGACAGTGATTTTTGGCGGGGAGCACCTGCTTCACTGGATGGGTGTGCCTGGCTGAAATCCAAGCTCCCTCTTTGGAAACGTAAAATCTGTGAATATCAGGATTTTGCCGGCAGCTATGCGAGTATTTTTACCGATACCAATTATCGCTACGTCCTGTATGGGATGCAGCATTATCCGTCACCGCGTTTTGCAATGTCAGAGAATGAAGTTGGCGCGATTTTCTCGCGTTTTTCCCAGCTTCTGAGCAGGGCAAAATCCGGAACTATGGATCACGAGGAATTTCTTCGGACCGTACACGCCAAAGCTCGAGGTTGAGTGGTTTCCATGAAGCACTTGATGGCGCGATATGCCCTCTGGCTGATCTGGTTGTGTGGCTTTTACGGTTGTTGGGCCTTGTATGTGGTGGGTGCGAGCTTATGGCCGGTAGTCGTCGAGCACTGGCCCATGGCAGCCTCCATGGCGTTTGGCAGTTACGCCGCGGGTTCCACCCCAATGGGCGGCGGTACCGTCGGTTTTCCCATTCTCGTACTTCTTTTCGATATGCCGGCAAGTCTCGGCCGGGATTTCAGTTTTGCGGTGCAGTCCATTGGCATGGTCAGTGCCAGCATCTTTATTTTTTGCAGGCGCCAACTGCTGGCGTGGGCCATGCTCCGCGGCGCTTTGCTCGGCAGCCTGTTTGCGACGCCTTTGGGTATCCTGTTTTTTGCGCCACTGGTGCCGGAACTATGGGTAAAGCTGGTGTTTGCCGTGATCTGGGGCAGTTTCGGGGTTTTGCACCTGTACCGCCTGCGGGAAATTACCTCCCACGAGCATGGGGGGGATCCGCGCTGCCCGAAAGATTTTCGGGTGGGGCTGATGTTGGGAGCTGTGGCTGGCTTTGCTGTGGTGTCGGTAACCGGGGTCGGAATCGACATGGTGGTCTATGCGGCGCTGGTGTTGTTGAGCCGTGTGGACCTGAAGGTGGCAATTCCCACATCGGTTGTGATCATGGCGTTTTCATCCGTAGTGGGTGTAGTAGTGAAAACTCTCGCGGGTGACTGGCAGCCGGGGGTGTTCGGTAACTGGCTGGCCGCAGCGCCTGTGGTCGCCCTGGGGGCACCCCTGGGGGTGTTCGTGGTTGCGCTGGTGGGGCGCACGCCGACCCTGCTTGTGGTGGCGCTGCTGTGCGTCGTGCAGTTTGTGTGGACCTGTGCCTCCGAGTGGCAGCTGTTGGGCGTGGCTGGCACCGTAGTGGCCTTGCTCTCGGTGCTCTTTTGTCTTGGTGGTTTCGAATTGCTGCGTTCGCTGGGGCTGCGCAGAGCGCGTATTCGTGCCGGCGATACAGAGGTGCATGGTGCCCCCGCCTATACACGGGATCAAATGGCGTAGCGGGGGGATGTTAAGAAATCCTGGGGAAGGGGAATTGTTTGCCGCTGGGCGCAGGCGCAAGAGTCGGAAATAAAAAAGGCGATCCCGCAAAGGATCGCCTTCTCTATATATGGCAGGGGCGGAAGGATTCGAACCTTCGCATGACGGGATCAAAACCCGCTGCCTTACCGCTTGGCTACGCCCCTGTAAGGCTGCTGCGAGCGCTGTCTCGCAGAAGTAAAGTGGTAGCAAGGGCGAGACTTGAACTCGCGACCTCAGCATTATGAGTGCTGCGCTCTAACCAGCTGAGCTACCTTGCCACAAACAAACTCGGCTAACCGAGGCCGCGAATAATAGGGAGATGGATTGGGTGTGTCAACACTATTTTTACTAAATTAATCAGTGGCTTAGCGCGCGCTGGGTATTTTCGGCGCCAATCAGCGGCCGCGACCGATAGCAGCCAGCAATGAGCCCAGGACCACGGTAAACGCACCCAGCCAGCTGATCCAGTTCATCGGTTCCACCTCTATGTAATCGGGCCACAGGGCGCTGATAACGCTGCTGAGGGCCAGTGTCATCAGGGGAATCAGGGCCAGGGTGGCACTGACCCGGGACGCCTCCCAGGAGGCCATGGCCTTGGCGAAGGCGCCGTAGGCAATCAGGGTGTTTGCGGTGAGAAACAGCAGCAGGCCCCAGCCCAGAGTGTCCAGCTGGAGGGCGACAGCGGGTTTGGCCACCGGCAGGAAGCACAGGGTGCCGGCGATGTAGATCAGTGTGAGCAGGTTGTGGGGGCGGGACTGGGCCACGATCTTTTTCTGGAACAGGCCGTAAACCGCCCAGGTCAGCGCGGCAAATACCACGAGCCCGACGCCGTACAGGTACTGGCGATCCTCACCGCTGACCAGCTCCTGGATGCGCAGGTTGAAAAACAGCGAAAAACCAATGCAGACCAGAAGCACTCCTGTCCACTGTCGCGGTGAGAATCGCTCTCCCAGCCAGATTACGCTGAATACCAGCAGTAACAGGGGCGCGAGTTGAATGAGTACCTGCAGCGCTCCTGCGGTAATGTAATTGAGGCCGGTGGCGTAGGCGATATAGTTCGCGAGTAGCCCGCCCACTGCCAGTATCGTGTAAGGCAGCAGTTTGCCGCGAAAGAGTTGCCCGAGTTCCAGCTCCCGCTTCCAGCTGTAATAGGCGACGGCAAACAGTGCTGCGCCAAAAAAGCGGTACCAGGTGATGGTGGTGGAGTCCATGTCGGCGATCAGGCCCTTCATGGCGATGGGCAGCAGAGCCCACAAAAATGCGGTGGTCAGCGCAAGGGGCAGGCCGACTCTCCAGTTGGATGGGTACATGACAACCTGTGGTGTTGTTGTAAAGGCCTAGTCGTGAAGACGTAAGTGTGAAGTCTGGTGACGACGGAGGTGCCGCAAAATTTGCTGGCGGAATTCGCCTTGGCTTGCGCAGGGCTCTTTGGGAGCCCTGCGCAGCAGGCCCGGGTTCGGGCCGAAGAGGAAGGAATCGGGGATCAGACGTTGAAGCGGAAGTGCACCACGTCGCCGTCTACCACCACGTATTCTTTGCCTTCCAGGCGCCATTTGCCGGCCTCTTTGGCGCCAGCCTCGCCCTTGTGGGCGACAAAATCGTTGTAGCTGATCACTTCCGCACGAATGAAGCCCTTTTCGAAATCCGTGTGGATCTTGCCCGCCGCCTGCGGTGCGGTAGCGCCCTGGGGGATGGTCCAGGCGCGCACTTCCTTCACACCCGCGGTGAAGTAGGTGTGCAGGCCGAGCAGTTGGTAGCCGGCGCGGATTACGCGGTTAAGACCGGGCTCTTCCATTCCCAGGCCTTCCAGGAATTCCAGTTTCTCGTCGTCGTCCAGTTCGGCGATTTCGGATTCCAGCTTGTTGCAGATGGGTACCAATACGGCATTTTCTTGTGCGGCGATGGCGGCCACTGCATCCAGGTGCGGGTTGTTCTCGAAGCCGTCTTCATCCACGTTGGCGATATACATGGTGGGCTTGATGGTGAGCAGGCTCAGCTCGCGCAGATCGGCCAGTTCTTCACTGCTCAGGCCGAAAGAGCGCAGCGGCTTGGCTTCGTTCAGGTGCGGCTGGATCTTCTCCAGCAGCGCTTTCATGCGGATGGCTTGCTTGTCCTGGCCCTTGGCGGCGCGGCTGTAGCGCTGCAGTGCCTTCTCCACGGTATCCAGGTCTGCCAATGCCAGTTCGGTGTTGATCACCTCGATATCTGCCACCGGGTGTACACGGTTGGCCACGTGGATCACATTGTCGTTTTCGAAGCAGCGCACCACGTGGGCAATGGCGTCGGTCTCGCGGATGTTGGCGAGGAACTTGTTGCCGAGGCCTTCACCCTTGGAGGCACCGGCTACGAGACCGGCGATATCGGTGAATTCCATGGTGGTGGGGATCACTTTCTGCGGCTTGACGATCTCCGCCAGCTTGTCGAGGCGCGGGTCCGGTACCGGCACAATACCCGCATTAGGCTCGATGGTGCAGAACGGGAAATTCTCCGCGTCGATGCCCGCTTTGGTCAGGGCATTGAACAGGGTGGATTTGCCCACGTTGGGCAGGCCGACGATGCCGCAAGTAAAACCCATGGTCTGAATCCTGTGGTGGTTTGGGGTGCCGGTAGGTGCACCGCCATTTTAAAAGGGAAAGCTGTTATTTGGCGCTGGTGTGCAGTGTCTTCATTGCCCCGTTCCAGTCGCCACTGGCAGCGGTGGGCATGACATCCACCGCGCGGTCGATGGCCTCGGCCAGTTGATCCTGTTCGGTGCGGGGCGCGCGCTGCAAAACATAATTGGCCACATCGCGGGCGCTGCCCGGGTGGTCGATGCCGAGGCGCAGGCGCATGAAATCGCGATTGTTGCCGAGCGCAGAGATGATATCGCGCAGGCCATTGTGTCCCCCGTGTCCGCCGCCACTTTTCAGGCGCACGGTGCCGCAAGGGAGGTCCAGCTCATCGTGAGCGACCAGAATGGCCTCGGCGGGGATCTTGAAGAAATTCGCCAACGGGCCCACTGCCTGGCCGCTGCGATTCATATAGGTGGTTGGAATCAGCAGGCGGATTTCCTGGCCGCCGATCCGCACACGGCCGGAGATACCGTGATATTTGCTGTCTGGCGCGAGCTGGGCACCGTGGATACGGGCCAGCTCGGCGACAAAGTCGGCCCCGGCATTGTGCCGCGTCCGGTCGTATTCGGGGCCTGGGTTACCCAGGCCCACGATTAACTGGATAGGCGTGTCCGGAGCCTTGCTCAAGGTACTGTTACCTTAATCGTTGCCGACGGGATTACTCGCCGGACTCTTCGCCTTCCGCTGCAGCAGCTTCGATAGCGCCGCGCGGTTTGTGCACGGAAGCAACGAGCAGGTCGTGGTCAGCACCGTGGGACAGGTCTACAGACTCAACGCCAGCCGGCAGTTTGATGTCGGAGATGTGGATGTTGCCATCCAGTTCCAGGTTGGCCAGGTCCACTTCGATGAACTCGGGCAGCTTGGCAGCAGGAGCGCTTACTTCCAGTTCGGTCAGGGTGTGGGAAACGATGCCGCCGGCCTTAACGCCTTTGCACTTGTCTTCGTTCAGGAAGTGAACAGGCACTTTCACGTGAACTTTGGTGTCGGCGGAAACGCGCTGGAAGTCAATGTGCAGCAGGATGGCTTTGGCCGGGTGACGCTGCAGGTCGCGCAGGATCACGGTCTCTTCCTTGCCGTCTACGTTCAGGGTCAGAACGGAGGAGAAAACAGCTTCGTTTTCCAGAGCCTTGAACATGTCTTTCTGCAGCAGAGCGATGTTTTGCGGCTCGGCGTTGCCACCGTAAACGATGGCCGGAACTTTGGATTCCTCACGACGCAGGCGGCGGCTCGCACCTTTCCCTTCGTCGTTGCGGACGTTGGCGTTCAATTTGAATTCAGACATGGGGTAAACCTCGGGTTGTCTGTCCAGAAGGACCTGCGACCGGAACCCTCTGGGATTGCTATAAAATGGGCAAAATCTATTGATAGGCCCAATAGTAAACGCCCGGCAGTGCCGGGCGGGCGCGTATTCTAAGGGGAAGCGCCGGGGATTGCCAGCGCTAAAAGGCGGCCGCTTAAGCCTCAGGGGCGCAATGTCAGGAGCGGAACATCGCCGACAAGGATTCTTCGTTGCTGATGCGGCGCATGGATTCGGCCAGCATGGCGGACAGGGTCAGTTGGCGAATTTTCGGCGCTTTTTCCATCTTGTCGCCCAGCGGAATGGAGTCGGTGACTACCAGTTCATCGAGGACGGAGTTGTTCAGGTTTTCGATCGCCTTGCCGGAGAGTACCGGGTGGGTACAGTAGGCCACCACCTTCATGGCGCCGTGCTCTTTCAGGGCGTTGGCCGCATTGCACAGGGTGCCGGCGGTATCCACCATGTCGTCCACCAGCAGGCAGGTGCGGCCGCTGATCTCGCCGATGATGTTCATCACTTCGGCCACATTCGCCGCGGGGCGGCGCTTGTCGATGATCGCCAGGTCGCAATCCAGGCTCTTCGCCACCGCGCGCGCGCGCACCACGCCGCCGATATCCGGGGATACCACCACCAGGTTTTCATATTTCTGGCGCTCGATATCGTCCAGCAGTACGGAAGAGCCGTAGACGTTGTCTACCGGCACATCAAAGAAGCCCTGGATCTGCTCGGCGTGCAGGTCAACGGTCAGAACGCGGTCGATACCAACGCTCACCATCATGTCGGCAACCACCTTGGCAGAAATAGGTACGCGCTGGGAGCGAACGCGGCGGTCCTGGCGGGCGTAGCCGAAGTAGGGCACCACGGCAGTGATGCGGCCGGCAGAGGCGCGGCGCAGTGCGTCAACCAGCAGGATCAGTTCCATCAGGTTGCGGTTGGTGGGCTGGCAGGTGGACTGCACCACGAACACATCGCGGCCGCGCACGTTGTCGGTGATCTCAACCGCGATCTCGCCATCGGAGAAGCGCTTGACCACTGCTTCTCCCAGCGGAATCGCCATATGGTCAACAATCTTTTGTGCCAGTTCCGGGTTTGCGTTGCCGGTGAAGACCATTAAGTCAGCCACTGCGAGTACCTTTTTCGTTGGTAGTAGAAGATAGTAGTGAAATTCAGGTGAGTTGCGGAGCGGGAACTGCTTGCAGGATAGTGTGATGCCGTTTCATTGGGCGACCATTGGATGCAAGTTTTGATTTGTGGCGAGCTGCCAATTTGTTCCGGCGGGGCCGGAGGCTCCGTAAGCGTCCCGGATGGGGTGGGATGCTAAAAAAAGGAAATGGCAGGGGCGGAAGGATTAGCTTCGCCTGCGTCTCGCTGGTCTCCGCTGGCATTGCCAGCTCCGGCTCGAACCTTTCAGGCTGCTCTGCTTTCGCTAAATTTACTGCCAATCTGAAAATATGGCAGGGGCGGAAGGATTCGAACCTTCGCATGACGGGATCAAAACCCGCTGCCTTACCGCTTGGCTACGCCCCTGCAATGCTGCAGCTAATCCGTCTGGACCGATGCTGCAAATTTCGCGAGTTGCCGGTAGGTGGGTGATATATCCACGCCCTCGGCAACAAAACCTCTCAGGCCCGTGGGCCGCTCCGCAAGCACTTTTTGTGCTGCCGTTTCTGATTCGAAGCCGGCAAACACGCAGGCGCCGGTTCCCGTCAGAAAAGCCTGTCCGTGCTGTGTAAGCCATTGTCTGGCGCGGCGCACTTCCGGGTAGAGGTTCTCGACCAGTGGCTGAAAATCATTGCCCGAATATTCATCGAGCCAGAGTGTGTCCAGCCGCCTGTCGCGAAGGGCCGCTAATGTAATTGCGGCGGAATCTCTTGTCAAACGCGGATCGGAAAATAATTTTCCGGTGCTCACGTGGCAGTCGGGCACGACTACCAGATACCAGTGGGGTGCGATGGATACGGGGGTCAGGCATTCGCCGACACCTTCGGCAAAAGCGGAGTGGCCGCGAACGAATACCGGTACATCGGCCCCCAGTTGTCGGCCAAGTTCAGCGAGGGTGTCGATGTCTAACCCACAGCGCCAGAGAGCATTCAATCCCAGCAGAGTTGTCGCCGCATCGCTGCTGCCGCCACCCACGCCGCCGCCGGCGGGAAGGATTTTTTTTACCGAAATGCGTGCGCCCAGGGTTTTGTTGTCGCAGGTGTGTTTGATCAGTTGCGCTGCGCGGTAAATTAGATTGTGTTGCGGGGCGACGTCTACGCCCGGGCAATCCAGATCGACGGTGTCGCCGTCAGTGGCGGTAAAAGTCAAGGTGTCGCCGTAGTCCAGCAGCTGAAAGACCGTCTGCAACTCGTGATAACCGTCGGCCCGGCGGCCAAGAATCCGCAGCATCAGGTTCAGTTTGGCGGGAGCGCTCAGGGTCAGGGTTTCGTGAGGAGCGGGGGCGTTCATTGTGTTGCTGGGGGCGCTTCGGCTGCAAAACGGGCGGCCATAGTAACAGTCGCCCGGGTTTGCGAATACCGAAAGGGAATGCGCTTGGGTAGCGCTGAGAGGAAGCGTGGTTTATTTCGGCTCCCACTCCTTGATCACCATGGTCACGCTTACCGGCCCCGCCTCCTGGTGAGTGGCCGCCTTGATACGGGTGGGCAGCTGGTAGGGGCCCACGGCCTGATAGCCGCTGAATTCAAGTTGCCATCCCGCCTGCTGCAATCTCTGCAGCTGCCCCTGGGTATTTCTTTGCTCGCCGCTCACCGCGCCGGGGGCGACAAGTCCGCGCACCCAGTAAAACATTTCCGAAACCGGCAGTGGCCAGCCCATGATTTCCTCGGTCAGTTGCGCGGGGTTGGAGGCAAAGACCGCCGGATCATTGCCGCGCTGCAGGCTGACCCCGGTGGGGGATCCGCTGATCATCGTGGCCCCGGCGCCCAGCGGGCCGCTGAGGTGGATGCGGTAGTTGCCGCTGGCCTGTTGCCAGATGAGGTTGGCGCTGCCGTTTTCCTTCGGTGAACGGACGCCGAGTTTACCTGTGACTTCCCACCGTTGTAGTGCGGCGGCGGACTGCGCCTGCGCAGTTTGTGCGGGGGATTGCTGGGGTTGTGGTTTCTGTGAACTGCAGGCCGCGACCGTCAGCAACAACAGTGCGGCCAGTAATTTTTGTGCGTAATGATTCCGTGGTGACAATCGGGACAGAGAGAGAACTTCAGCTTTCCGTAACATGCTGTTCCAGTCTTTGTTGATCCTGCAGCCGTTGCATGGCCTCTGGAATGAGTTTGCTTTCCGGGTTCAATTGCAATCCCTGCTCCCAAACCTGCATTGCCTGCTGGCGCTCACCCAGTGCCCACAGGGCTTCACCCAAGTGTGCGGCGATCTCATGATCCTGGAGCAGCGACAGTGCACGTTGCAGGTATTTCACCGCTTCGCTGTGATTGCCGAGACGATGTTGTGCCCACCCCATGCTGTCGATAATGGCGGGATCGTCCGGGCTCAAATCCAGCGCTTTGGTGATCAGTACCATTGCTTCATTGAGGCGGTCGTCGTAGGACAGCAGTTTGTAACCCAACGTGTTCAGCAGATTCGCATTATCCGGGTCGCGGGACAACAGTTTGCGCAAACTCAGTTCAAAGTTTGCGATATCACCCAGTTGTTCACTGGCCATGGCATGGGCATAAATCAGGCGGTTGTTGTCCTCGTTGATACTAATGGCATTAGCCAGCAGGGACTGGGCCTCCTTGAGATGCCCATGTTTGGTCAGGAGTTCTGTCTGCAGCAGGTAAAACTGCTCCTGCTGTCCGGGATGGCGCTGGCGCAATTCTTCAAACCACTGTTGGGTTTCTGCAAGATTGCCGCTGGCGGTGAGTAATGCCGTGCCGTGGGTGATGGCCTGCACATAGTCGCTACCCGGACGCACCATGCGGTAGTGGGTAACGGCCTGTTTTATATCGCCGGTCTGCTCGGCAATACCTGCAAGATAAAAGTGTGCCGCAGATTCGTGTTCCTCCATCGCCAGCAACTTTTCCAGCAGTGGCTTGGCTTTATCAAATTGTTTGGTTTCGTACTGGATCAACGCCAATGACAGCAGCAGGTTGCCATCGTTGGGGCGCTGCTTTACCAGCTCGATGAATTGCTGTTGTGCCAGCTCCAGGTCGTCGCGAATCAGCAAGCGCGCATACTGCAGGCGCAGGCGGCTCTCTTTCGGGTAAAGGCTGACAAGATTTTCCAGCAGCTTGCGCGCTTCTTTTTCGCGCCCCATGTCGATCAGGATGTGGGATTCCAGCAGTGGGGCATCCAGCAGCGCCGGATCCTGTTCCTGCACAACGCGAGTGATACGCAGGGCCTCTTCGTTTTTTTTGTTGGCACGCAGCACCATGGCGAGCGCCAGGGATACTTCGTGATTGTCGGGGAATTTCTGCGACAGACGCTGGAACTCGGGCAGTACCTTTGCCGCCAGTTCCTCGTTGTCGACCACGGTGGCGGCGACGGACTGCAGCGGCGCGTCACCGCCGAGCACCAGTGCCTGCTCCGCGTGGTGCATGGCGTTGTCCAACTCACCCGCCAAGGTCAGCTCGGCAGTGGCGGCGAGCTGGGCTTCCGCATTGTCCGGTTCCAGTTCTACCCACAGCTGTGCGGAGCGCAGTGCAGCGCGGCGGGCGTTCAGGAAACGCGCGATGCGGGTGGCGCGGGCAGCGACGCCGGCATCCTTGGTGCGCTCTGCCTGGAAATAGTAATTGGCCAGCGCCAGATCGTACTGCTCGCGGTTGCCTGCCACTTCCGCCACCAGCAGGGTGTAAAAGGTTTCGATGGGAAACGGTTTGAGCTTTTCCTTCGCGTCATTTTTATCGGGCTGCGCTGTTGCAGACGTGGCGCTTACCGCGCTGCCGCTTTGTTCACGGTCCGTGGTTTCGCGGTCTCCTTGATTGGCGCCGCCCTGATCGTCGCTGCTGTGGTTGGCATCGCCCGCTTGGATCGCTGGGGCCGCGATCGGACCCTGCGCGCCAGGTTGCTGGGGCTGCTGACTGCAGGCACACAATACCGCTACCGAGATCGCCGCCGCCAGTAACTGGCTCTGCCGCTGCATTGGTCGTGGTTTTGCTTGTGAGGCTGACCCGGTGGTCCCGTTGTTTGTGGCGGGAACTCTCGCGGTATATGAGGAGGCAAGCCGGGGGGCGAAGAGAGATGCAAAGAAAAGCTGCATAGAAACGTGTCCGTACGTTCGCGCCGACCATCTGCCAACCTTGGGCTCAGTAAACCGCGGCGGGGCGGTGCCGCGGGGCGAGGGCAAGGCAGCGCTGCTGCCCGCCCATCCGGGTGATGGGGGCGTCTGTTGGCGTATTTTTCCGGGTTATCGCCGTATAATTCTAGTTCTCAATTTGGTACCCGTTGGCCGCCGACGGACGGCAGCGGCAAAGTAAGCACCTATTTAAACCCAGTTAAACCCCGTTAAGTCCCGTTGAGCCCCGATAATCCGCTGAGTGGGGCGCCATTTTGACCCCGGGTCGCCGCGGCACAGGCTGGAAAGTCCAGTAGACCCAACGGAATCAGGCTATCACGGGGATAGGGGGATACCGCTTGCACAGCGCCGGGCAGGCCCGGACAATATGCGGCCATTTCAGCCAGCGGCGAGGCAGTTGTCCGCCGCACAGGGGCGCCCTGCAGTGCCTTAGAGACGACGAGAACCCGCAAAGAGAACCTATGCCAATCATTGCCCTGGGAATCAATCACGACAGCGCGCCGGTCGCCGTGCGCGAGCGGGTGGCGTTCGCCCCTGAAGTGATGCCCAGTGCCCTGGCGGAGGCCCGCACCGCCCTCGAGTGCCGCGAGCTGGCCATCCTCTCCACCTGCAACCGCACGGAAATATACGGTGAAGTGGCGCCGGAGCTGTTGCTGGCGTGGATCTCTGACTACCACGGAGTGCCGCTGGATCAGCTGTCCGGCTGTCACTACCAGTTTTCCGACGAGCTCGCGGTACGCCATATGATGCGGGTGGCCTGTGGGCTCGACTCGCTGGTCCTCGGCGAACCGCAGATTCTCGGGCAGATGAAATCCGCCTATGCGGTGGCGCGGGAGTCCGGCAGTGTCGGCTCCACCCTGCACAATGTATTCCAGCAGGTGTTCTCGGTGGCGAAGAAGGTGCGCACCGAAACCGCCATCGGTGAAAACCCGGTGTCCGTGGCCTACGCCGCGGTATCGCTGGCGTCGCGGATCTTTACCGATTTGGGCCAGCAGACTGCACTGCTGATCGGCGCCGGGGAAACCATCGAGCTGGTGGCCCGGCATTTACTGGACAAGGGCGTCAAGAAGCTCATCGTCGCCAACCGCACCCTGAGCCGCGCCCAGTCGCTGGCGGAAGACTTCGGTGCCGAGGCGATCCTGCTGGCGGATATTCCCGAATACCTGCCGCGGGCGGATATCGTCATCAGCTCCACTGCCAGCCAGCTGCCGATCCTCGGCAAGGGTGCGGTGGAAACCGCGCTCAAGCAGCGTCGCCACCGCCCCATGTTTATGGTGGACATCGCCGTACCGCGGGATATCGAGCCGCAGGTGGCCAAGCTCGACGACGTGTACCTCTATACCGTCGACGATCTGCGCGGTGTGATCGACGAGGGCCGGCGACTGCGCGAGCAGGCTGCCGAGGCCGCGCACCATATCGTCGACGCCGCGGCGCACGCCTTCATGCGCGAGCAGCGCAGCCTGCAGGCGGTGGACTCCATCCGCAGCTATCGCCAGCAGGCGCAGGCGGTAAGCAAGGACGAACTGGAAAAAGCGCTGATCCAGCTGCGCGCCGGCGGCGACCCAGAACAGTTGCTCGAACAGATGGCGCGTACCCTCACTAATAAACTGATCCACGCGCCCACCGTGGCCCTGCGCCAGGCCACCGCCGATGGCGACCTGGAGCGGCTGCGCATCGCGCGGGAAATCATAGGTCTGCAGCCGCAAGACGCCGGCCAGGACTCGCACAATTCGGCCGCAGCGCCGGAGAAGAAGAATCTCAAGTAATGAAAGCTTCGGTACAACAGAAACTCGACCACCTCGTTGAACGCCACGAGGAGGTCTCCGCCCTGTTGGGGGATGCGGAAACCATCAGCGACCAGGACAAATTCCGCGACCTGTCGCGGGAGTACGCCGAGCTCGAGGAAGTTGTGAAGTGCTACCAGCGCTTCAAAACCCTGCAGGACGACATGGCCGCCGCGCGGGAAATGCTCGACGAGAGCGACGCGGAGTTGCGCCAGATGGCCCAGGAGGAGCTGCGCGAGGCGGAAGCCCAGCTGGAACCGCTGGAAAAGGAACTGCAGACCCTGCTGCTGCCGCGCGATCCCAACGACCGCAAAAATGTCTACCTGGAAATCCGTGCCGGTACCGGCGGCGACGAGGCCGCGATCTTCTCCGGCGACCTGTTCCGCATGTACTCGCGCTACGGTGAGAAGCAGGGCTGGCGCATCGAGGTGATCAGCGAAAACCCCGGTGAACACGGCGGCTATAAGGAAATCATCACCCGTGTGGTGGGCGAGGATGTCTACGCGCGGCTCAAATTCGAGTCCGGCGCGCACCGCGTACAGCGGGTGCCGGAAACCGAATCCCAGGGTCGTATCCACACCTCCGCCTGTACCGTGGCGGTCATGCCCGAGCCGGACGAGCGCGACGCCATCGAGATCAACAAGGCGGACCTGCGAATCGATACCTATCGCGCTTCCGGTGCCGGTGGCCAGCACGTGAACAAAACCGATTCCGCGGTGCGCCTTACCCATATTCCCTCCGGCATTGTGGTGGAGTGCCAGGACGAGCGCTCCCAGCACAAGAACCGCGCCAAGGCCATGGCGCTGCTGCAGGCCAAGCTGAACAGCGCGCAGGAGTCCGCCGCCGCCCAGGAAATCTCCGACGCGCGCCGCAACCTGGTGGGCAGCGGCGACCGCTCCGAGCGCATCCGCACCTACAACTTCCCCCAGGGGCGTATCACCGATCACCGCATCGGCCTCACCCTCTACAAGCTGGATGAAGTGATGCAGGGGTCGCTGGACGAAGTCATCGGCGCACTGCGCACCGAGTACCAGGCAGACCAGCTGGCCGCACTGGGGCAGCACTGATCCCATGGCCACGTTGAAGGAAAACCTGCTGCGGGCGGTGGAGCTAACGGAAAGCGACAGCCCGCGGCTGGACCTGGAAGTCCTGCTCTGCCACCTCCTCGGCAAGTCCCGCGCCTGGCTCTACACCTGGCCCGAACACCCACTCGACGAAGCCCAGCAGGCCAACTTCGAGCGCCTGCTGAAGCGCCGCATCGCCGGCGAACCCGTGGCCCATCTCACCGGCAGCCGTGAATTCTGGTCGCTGCCGCTCAAGGTCAACCGCTCAACCCTGATTCCGCGTCCGGACACCGAGGTACTGGTGGAAACGGTGCTGACACTGTGTCCCCAGGAGCAACTGCAGGTGCTGGATCTCGGCACCGGCACCGGCGCCATTGCGCTGGCACTCGCCAGTGAAAAGCCCCGCTGGCAGATCGTCGCGGTGGACCGTATGCCGGCGGCGGTCGCGCTGGCAGAGGAGAATCGCCAGCAGCTGGGTTTTACCAACGTGGAAATACTGCAGAGCGACTGGTTTGGCGCCCTGTCAGGGCGCAGCTTCGACGTAATCGTCAGCAATCCCCCGTATATCGACCCAAAGGATCCGCACCTGCGCGAAGGCGACGTGCGCTTTGAGCCGCTGTCGGCACTGATCGCGGAAGAGTCGGGGCTTGCGGACATCCGCCAGATTGCAGGCGCGGCTCGCGCGCACCTGGTGGCTGGTGGCCTGCTGGTGGTGGAGCACGGCTGGGATCAGGGCAGGGCAGTGCGGCGGATTTTTTCCGAATGCGGCTACCGCGACGTCGAGACCCGCCTTGACTATGCCGGGCGGGAACGTATCACCCTCGGGCGACATTAAAATCCCAGCACACTGGTCGGGGAAGGAATCCATGCACGAGCACGCGCATCACCACCACGGTAGCAATCATCTGAAACCCCTGGTCTGGGGGCTCGTCATCACGTTCGCCTTCGCCCTGGTGGAAGCCGTCGGCGGCTGGATATCCGGTTCCCTCGCACTGCTCGGCGATGCCGGGCATATGGTCACCGATTCCTTTTCCCTCGCCCTCGGCGCGGTGGCAGCGCTGCTGGCGCAGCGGCCGGCGAACCGCGAACTGTCCTTTGGTTGGGGGCGGGCGGAGGTGCTCGCCGCGGTGGTCAACGCGGTGCTGATGCTGCTGATTGTGATCGGCATCGGGATCGCTGCATTCCAGCGCCTGCGGGAGCCGCAGCCGGTGCAGGGTGGCATGGTGATGCTGATCGCCGCGATCGGCCTGCTGGTGAACGTCGCCGTGGCCTGGGTGCTGCATCGCGGCGAGCAGACCCTGAACATTCGCGGCGCGCTACTGCACGTGATGGGAGATCTGCTGGGGTCCGTGGCGGCACTGGTGGCGGGCGCAGTGATCTATTTCACTGGCTGGACCCCCATCGATCCACTGCTGTCAGTGCTGATCTGTGTGCTGATCCTGTTTTCCAGCCTGAGGCTGCTGCGGGATGCAGTGGACGTGTTGATGGAGCGGGTGCCGCGCGAGCTGAGCCTGCCGGTGGTTGGGGAGACCATGGCGGCGGTGGACGGCGTGAAGTCCGTGCACGACCTGCATATCTGGCGTCTCGACAGCCGCAGTGTTTCCCTGTCCGCGCACATTGTGGTGGAGGATCTCATCGCCTGGCCGAGAGTGCTGGAGCGCTTGCGCAAGACTTTGCACCAGCGCTTCGATATCGATCACATCACCCTGCAGCCGGAGCCGCTGCACTTTGATCCCACACCGATAATCGATCGGGTGTCACCGCCCAAATAAGGATTTGCGTAATCCGAACTTGATGCGAGGGACTGTTTAGTCCTCGTCCCGCCCTTCGTCGTTATCCAGCTTCTGCTGCGACTCCTCCGCAGACTGTGCCGGCGCAGGTTCCACAATAGGTGTTGCTTCCGGCGCCTTTTCGGGCACTACCTCGGGCACAGGTTCCGCGGTCACTTCCTCCGGCGGGCTGATCTGCTCCTGCGGTGCCTGGATACCGATGTGGTAGGCGGCGAAGCCCGGCTGTACCACCTGGTCCATCGCCATACCGAGAATGCGCCCGTTGTGCTGGGAGCGGATTTCCTTGCGCACATTGGTGATCGGATTGGTGACGGTACCCAGCAGATCGCCCTTGCTCACCGTCTGCCCGAGCTGCACCTTGCTGAAAATGATGCCGCCGTTGGTGGCGCGCTGCCAGGTGGAGTTGTAATACACCGGCTCCGGCTCACCCCACAGGCGGAACTTGTTCACCATGCCCAGCTGGTTCAGCAGCGTGCGGATACCCTTCACACTGTGGCTTACGGACGGCTCGTCCAGCACCATCGGCGCGCCGGCCTCCAGGGTTACGGTGGGAATGCCCGCCTCCACCGCCTCGCGCCGCAGGGTGCCCTTGGCGCCCTTGCTGTGCAGCACCACGGTGGAGCCAAAACCCTTGGTCAGCTTCACCACCTTGGGGTCGGTGAGGTCGCCGCGCAGCTGCGGCAGGTTGGTGCGGTAGAAGGAGCCGGTATGCAGGTCGACGATGGCATTGCAGTGCACCACCACCTCGTTGAAAAACGAACGCGCGATACGCGAGGCCGAGGAGCCGCGCTTGTCGCCGGGAAAGTGACGGTTCAGATCGCGGCGGTCGGTGAGATAGCGGGAGCCGCGGTGGAACCCCTGCAGGTTCACGATCGGCACGCCGATCACCGCGCCCTTCAGGGTTTTCGGGTCCAGGTTGTACATCACCCGGCGCACGGTCTCGATTCCGTTCAGCTCGTCGCCGTGCAGTGCCGCGGTGAGACACAGGGTCGGGCCGGGTTCGGCGCCATTGACCACCAGCACCGGGGTCGCGCTGTAGACACCCTCGAAATGCTGGCTCGGCGACCAGGCCAGACGGGTGGAGGTAGCTGGCGGCACCTCGGCGCCGAGCAGCTGCAGCGGGCGTCCAACTGGGGCGGCAGGCTCCGGTGAAGCTGCCTCCGGTGTTGCGTCCTGGGCCGTTTCTGCGCCCGTTTGTGGGGCAGGCTCTGCCACCGGCGCGTTTTCGGCCGCGGGCTCCGTGGTTGGGGGCGCCGCTATCTCCTGCTCGCTGACGGGTTTGTCCAGCTCGATACTTTTTGCCTGGGGCATGGCCGGCTTCTTGTCTTGCTCGGCCTTATCCTCACCTGCGGCCACGTTGGCATCGGTACTCAACTGCGCAGCGGAAATGGGCTCATCGGCCGCGGGGGGTGCCGCGGCAGGCTCCGCCGTTGCTTCCACTGCTGCGGATTCTCCTGCGCTGAGAGCAGCGGAGTACATCGTGGAGAGACTGGCGAGGGAAACAAACAGGGAGAGGCTCAGAGAGCGGCGGCGCATGAAATACTCCAGTGCGAGAAATTCAGTAGATTCTGGTGTCAGGGAATGAGAGCGCGAGTATAGCCAAAGGGTTCCGGCAGAATTGCGCGAATTTTGGCGAATCCAGCATTCTGTGACCGACCGCGGGCCTGCACTGCAGGCCGGTGTGCATGCTCACCCGGCTGTGGGGCGCTTGTCCAGTTGCCGCCCGCAAGTGCGCCACAGTCGCAACAGCAGGAGCAGGGCGGCGGTGCCTAGGCCGATGCAGATACCGACCCAGTAGCCATACACTCCCCAGAAGTGCTCGCCGATCCACCAGGCGCTGGCGAGCCCCACACCCCAGTAGGAAACCAGCTGCAGATACATTGGCACCCGGGTGTCGCGGTAGCCGCGCAGTGCGCCGGCGGCCATTGCCTGGGTCACATCCACCAGCTGGAAGGCGGCGGCGAGCAGCAGCAGGTTTCTTGCCACCGCAATGATATCGGGATTGCTGGTGTAAGCGAGTACCAACAGATCCCGCAGGCTGATCAGCACGACACCGGTAAACAGCGCGTACACCAGGCCGCTGCCGACGCCCACTGTGCTGACAAAGCGTGCGCGCTTGGGGCGGTTCTGACCCAGGACCTGCGCGGTGCGGATACTCACCGCCTGCGCCAGCGCCAGCGCCACAAGGTAGAAAATGGAACCGATACTGAGCCCGATCTGGTGCGCGGCAACGATGGTGGCACCGTAGGCCGCCAGCAGCAGGGTCAGGCTGGCAAAGAAGGTCACTTCACTGGCGGCGCCGATGCAGATGGGCATGCCCACCGCCAGCAGGTGCTTCAGGGTTGGCCAGTGCGGGCGCGGCGGCAGCAGTTTCAGGTCCAGGGCCCGGTAGGCGCCGTCGTGGCCCGCGTGCCAATAGAGCGCGATGGCGATACACCAGCACACGATGCTGGTGGCAAAGCCACAGCCGGCGCCGCCCATGGCGGGGATGGGACCCCAGCCGAACACGAACAGGATATCCAGCGGGATGTTCAGGGCCGCGGCGGCGAGATAAATCCGCATCACCGGGCGCACCTGCGCCATGCCCTCACAGTAGCCCCGCAGTGCGCTGCCGAACGCGAACGGCAGGGTACCGATGGCCAGCGCCTGCAGGTACTGCACCATCACCCGCCGCACCGCTTCCTCGGTCTGGATCCACTGGCTCCAAAGGGGCGCGGCCAGCAGCGCGGCGGCCACCAGCAGCCCGCCGATCAGGGCAATCCACACCGACTGGCGCATCTGCTGCGCGCAGCCCGCTTCATCCCGCGCACCGCGCAGATTGGCCACCACCGGCGAGACTGCCGCGAGCATGCCGATCAGGGTTACCGCGCACACCGCCCAGATACTGGAGCCGAGTGCGAGACCGGCGAGGTTTACCTCCCCGGACTGGCCGGCGACGATGGTATCGGTAACCCCCATGCTCACCACCGCCAGGTTGCTGACCACCAGCGGCCCGCCGAGTTTGGTGAGATGTCGCAGCTCGGTGGCTGTGGCGCGTTTGTAGAGCTTTGGCATTGGGGGTCTATACAGCTGGCTAAACTGGTTTGGAGTGGGGCCGGCAAGGTTGCAGGCTTCGATTCCGGGTCAGTCGGATGGCGGGGGCAGCAGGTGCGTGCATTCTTGGGAGCGGATTATGGAGGGCACAGGCAGCGGGTTCAATCGCATTTACCGGAGTTTCCTGCGGATTCTGCGGCCGTTCGACGGGCTGGGGCTGCTGGGCTTGCGGCTGTTCCTGGGGCCAATTTTTATCCTCTCCGGGCTGCACAAGCTCGAGGGTATCGAGCAGGTGGCGACCTGGTTTGGCAACCCGGACTGGGGGCTCGGACTGCCGGCGCCGAACCTGCTGGCGTGGCTCGCGGCACTGACGGAATTTCTCGGCGGCATCGCACTGGTGCTGGGACTGGGGGTGCGGCTAGCGGCCATTCCGCTGCTCGTCACCATGGCGGTGGCGGCAGTGGCAGCGCACTGGCAGTACGGCTGGCACGCGCTGCCAGAGCAGACCCTGACCATGCCGTGGGAATGGCGCCGGGATCTTATTGCGGCGGCGATCGAGCGCCGCGACAAGGCGGTGGAAATCCTCAAGGCACATGGCGATTACCCATGGCTTACCGAAGCCGGTATTTTCACCATACTGAAAAACGGTATCGAGTTTGCGGCCACTTACTTCATCATGCTGCTGGCGTTGCTGTTTGGTGGTGGCGGGCGCTACGTGAGCCTGGATTACTGGATTGCCCGCCGGCGTGGTATCGGGCTGGATTGAGCGCCAAAGACGCCGCTACCTCTCTTTCGGCATATAGATGATATACTCGCCGATTATTTAACCCATGCTGGCCGGGGAGCGCTTCTGGCCCCGCCGGCACGCAGGTCCGCACCCGGTGGACCTGCGCACACTTGAGCGAGCAATCCGTTGATAGGTAAGTTTTTCCGTCGTTCCACAGACAAGTCTCAACCAGCGGCCGAAGGCCAGAAGACTGCCGAACCCGGGGCGGACAAGCCCCGCCAAGAGCGCGAAGACCAGTCCGGTGGCGGTCGCCAGCGCAATCGGCGCCGGGGCGGCAAGAATGACAGGGGCGGCGAAAGAACCGGCAAGGGCGGTGAGTCCGCGCGTGCCCAATCAGCGGGAAAAGAGTCATCCGAGAAAGATTCCCCCAGGAAGGAAAGCCCTCGCAAGGATTCCCCGCGCAAGCAGGCGGCGCAGAAACCCTGGAGTCTGGATGAATTCCAGGTGGAGGAACAGGAAGGCAAAGTTCGTTTTCACGATCTCGACCTGCCGCTGCCGCTGATGCACGCCATCTCCGACCTGGGTTACCAGTACTGCTCGCCGATCCAGGGTCAGTCTCTCCCGCACACCCTGAACGGCCACGACCTGGTGGGCAAGGCGCAGACCGGTACCGGCAAGACGGCGGCCTTCCTGATCACCGTGATCGACGACCTGCTCAAGCACCCGTTCGAAGGCGCGCGTTACGCCGGTGAAGCCCGCGCGCTGATCATCGCCCCGACCCGCGAGCTGGTGATGCAGATTGCCGACGACGCCAAAAACCTGTGTAAATACACCGACCTGGAAATCCACACCCTGGTGGGTGGAATGGATTACCAGAAACAGCAGAAGGCGCTGAACGAGCGCTTGGTGGACATCCTCGTCGCCACCCCTGGCCGCCTGCTGGACTTCGTCAGCAAGCGCGACTGTTTCCTCGACCAGACGGAAATCCTGGTGATCGACGAGGCCGACCGCATGCTCGACATGGGCTTTATTCCCGATGTGCGCCGTATCGTGCGCCAGACCCCGCGCAAGACCCATCGCCAGACCATGTTCTTCTCCGCCACCTTCACCCCGGAAGTGGACGACCTGGTAGAGCAGTGGACGACCGAGCCGGTGATCGTTGAAATCCAGCCGGAGCGCGTGGCGACGGATACCGTTACCCAGCACGTGTACCTGGTTTCCGGTGAGGAAAAATACCCGCTGCTGTACAACATCGTGCAGCAGGAAGATGTGGAGAGCCTGATCGTGTTCGCTAACCGCCGCGACCAGTGCCGCCGCCTGCACGAACACCTGCTGGCCCACGGTATCAACGCGGGTCTGCTGTCCGGTGAAGTAGCGCAAAACAAGCGCGTGCGCACGCTGGATGATTTCAAAACCGGCAAGTCCAAGGTGCTGGTGGCCACCGATGTTGCCGGCCGCGGCATTCATATCGACGGCATCAGCCACGTGGTGAACTACACCCTGCCGGAAGAGCCGGAAGATTACGTGCACCGCATCGGCCGCACCGGGCGCGCGGGTAAGAGCGGCACCTCCATCAGCTTTGCCTGTGAAGACGATGCCATGCGCCTGGAGCCCATCGAGGCGCTGCTCGGCACCAAACTGAAATGCGAAGTGCCGCCGGAAGAACTGCTGGTGGAACCGCCGAAAGTACAGGTGAAGTACAGCAGCGGCGATCGCGGAGATCGCGACCGCGGTGGTAATCGCGGCGGGCGCCGCGGCGGCGGTGGCGGTGGTCGCTCGCGCCGTTAATTTCCCGCTGTCTTTGCTCGACGGCCTCCGGAGATCCCGGGGGCCGTTTTACGTTTTACGGCCGGCAAAAACGGCCTAATCCTTCAGCAGCTGTTGGCGGTACTTGGTGAGTTGCCGCCGTCGCGCTTTCGAGACTTCGGGATAGCACATATCCATACTGTTCAGGGCCTCCAGCACCGCGCTGGCGACAATCAGCCGCATCGTTTTCTTGTCGTCGGCGGGTACCACAAACCAGGGCGCATGGGGCGCTGAGGTTTCGTTGATCATATCTTCGAAGGCGCGCTGATAGTCGTCCCAGAACGCCCGCTCCTTCACGTCTGCCTCGGAAAATTTCCAGTTCTTGTCCGCTTCATCGATGCGCGCGAGAAAGCGCTTGCGCTGTTCGTCGCGGGAGAGATTGAGAAAAAATTTCAGCATCAGCGTGCCGTTGTCTACGGTGTAGCGCTCGGTGGCGCGGAGCGCTTCGAAGCGGTCGGCAAACAGGGTATCCAGATTGCGGGTGCGTTCGCCGGGTATTTTCTGGTACTCCGTGACTAAACTGGGGTGCACCCGGCACACCAGTACCTCTTCGTAGTAGGAGCGGTTGAATACCCCGATATTGCCGCGGCGCGGCATGGCGATCGCGGTGCGCCAGAGGAAGTTGTGTTCCAGCTCGGTTTCGCTGGGGCGCTTGAAAGAGGTGATCTCGACGCCGTGGGGATTGACGCCATTGAACACGGCGCGGATGGTGCCGTCTTTGCCCGCCGCGTCCAGCGCCTGGAAGATGGTCAGCAGGCTGTAGCGGTCGTGGGCGTACATCACCTGCTGGCGCTCGTCGATGGCGTGGCGCAGCTTGCGGATCTTTTTCTGGTAATCCTTTTTATCCGAATACAGCGGCTCAATCCGTGTGGGGCACTGCCCCTGGCGATACTTTTTCTCGCCGTCGAAGCGGATCCCGCTCCAGTCGATTTTCATAGGCCTGCCGCCTTCCGTGTTGCCTTTGCGATGTCCATCTAAAGCCTAGACAAGCTCGAGTACAGCGGGGGCGACCAGGTGGCGGCAGGGAGAATTTCCGTCGGTCTACTTGTCCGGACCCTCGATGCCTTTCGGCCATTTTTTTTGGTCTGCTGGCGACGGATTTTCCACCGGAACTGTCGCGCCATTGGGTCCTTTGCCGGGATCGCCCTCGGTCCAGATCCGCTCCACCCACAGGGCAGTGCCACCGGCGACCGCAGCGGGCATCACAAAGATATTCAGCACCGGCACCATCTTCGCCAGCATCACGCTGCCACCGAACCCGAGGGTGGTGAATTTTTTGCGCATCAGCACGCGTTTCAGTTCGCTGAAGGAGCGCTGGTGATTGTCCAGCGGGTAGTCCACATACTGGATTGCCATGCACCAGGCGCCCCACAGGGCAGTCAGGATCGCGGGGATAAACACGGTCCAGCTGGTAAGCAGCGCGATGATGAAAATCACGATACCCCAGCCGAGAAAATACATAAGCTTGCGCAATTCCCGCCCCAGGGTGCGGAACACCATGCTGTGCAGCGCTTCCGGGGGCGGTGGGTGGCCGGTGAGCAGCTCTTCGACTTTTTCCGCGAGAAAGCCGTTAAACGGGGCGGCGATGATATTGGTGATGATGCCAAACAGGTAGCCGTATACCAGGAAAAACAGCAGCACCACGGCGATCGCAATCAACCACGCCAGCCACTGGAAAACACTGGCGGCCCAGTCCGCGCCCTTGGCGAGTATTGCCCGCCACCAGGACATGTTGGAGGTATCGACCGGTGTGTCCGACAACAGGCTGCCGATAAAGCGGCCGAGGTCGTCAAACTGGCTGACCATCAGTGCGCCCAGTGCGATAAACAGCACCAGATTGATGAGCAGCGGAATGATGATGAACGGGCGCAGCTCCTTGCGGGTGAGCAGCTGCGCCCCCCGGATCAGTGCGTTGACGCCGTGTGCCGGGTTGGAGGTCATGGGTTATTGCGCTCCTGCTGCGCACAGGATTTCTGCGTATTCCTCGCTCTGCGCATGCTCGCCAATACGCGCCAGCAGTGTCTGTCCGTCCGGGCTCTGGCTGTTCAGGTCCAGGCCCTGTTGCTTGAACAGCTGCACGAAGGTGGCAAAATTTTCTGCCTTCATGCCGCGGTAGGCGCGCTCCAGCAGATAGAAATCCCGGTTGAAGCCTTCCGGTGCTTCGCCAACCAGGAAACCGGCGATGCGCTCGTCATCGAAAATTTCGCCGAGGACTTTCTGCTTGTCTTTTTTCAGGCTCATTGTTACTTCCTTCTTTCAATTGCTGCCGAAAATGTACGGGGCCGGGTCGCCATTCAAAAACCGCGGCGCGCGGCGCTGCTTGCTGGCCTGCTCGTAATTGTATGCGGCGGCAATCAGCCTGTCTTCCTGGTTGGCGCTGGCAAAAAAGGAAATGCCCACCGGCAGGTGTCGCACAAATCCCATGGGGACGGTGATATGGGGATATCCGGCAACGGCGGCGGGAGTCGTCGCGGAGCCGGCATAGTGGTCGCCGTTGATGTGGTCGATTTTCCACGCCGGGCTGACCGTCGGCGCTATCAAAATGTCGACCTCGTGTTTAGCCATGGTGGCGTCGATACCGCGGGCGCGGGCGAGATTGCGCAGCTCGGCCATCTTGCTGTCGAAATCCTTTTCTTTGCGGCCCTGTGAGCGCTGTGCCATTTCGAAGATTTCCTGGCCGAAATAGGGCATCGCCAGTTCCTTGCTTTCGCGGTTCGCCGCGATCAGCGCCTCCAGCGTCTTGTGCTGGGTGGTGGCGGTGGCCAGATAATCGTTCAGTGCGTCCTTGAACTCCCATGCCAGCAGGTCGAATTCCACGGCATTCATTTGCTCGAGTGTTTCGATATTGGCATTGTCGACAACGGTGGCGCCCTGTTCGCGCAGGATGGATAACGCCTGTTCGAATACTGCATCGGTCTGCGCGCTGTAGCCCATGAGATTGCGTACCACGCCAATGCGCAAACCCTGCAGGCCGTCCGCTCTGAGGTGGTCGGCATAGCGGGTCGGCGCCGCAAAACTGTCACCGTCTGCCGCATCTTTGCCCACCATCGCATCCAGCAACAGGGTTGCACCGGTCACGGTCGTCGCCATCGGTCCCGCGGTGTCCTGGTACGCAGAAATCGGAATGATACCCGAGCGGCTGACCAGCCCCAGGGTTGGCTTGATGCCGACGATGCCATTGATGGCGGAAGGGCAGGTGATGGAGCCATCCGTTTCGGTGCCCACCGCAAGCGGGGCGAGACCAGCGGCAACGGCAACCGCGGAACCGGCACTCGAGCCACAGGGGCTGCGGGTGAGGTCGTAGGGGTTGTGCGCCTGCCCGCCGGTGCCGCTCCAGCCACTGGAGGAATTGGTGGAGCGGAAGTTCGCCCACTCGCTCAGGTTGGCCTTGCCGAGAATGATCGCGCCGTTTTTCTTGAGCTGGGCCACAAGGTGGGCGTCAGCCCGGGGAAAGTTGTCCCGCAGCAGGATCGATCCCGCGGTGTTTGCGAGTCCGTCCGCGGTATCGATATTGTCCTTCAGCAGCACCGGGATGCCGTGCAGCGGACCGAGTACCTGGCCCTCAAGCCGCAGCCGGTCGAGCCGCCGGGCGTCTTCCAGCGCGGCTGGATTGAGCTGGGTTACCGCATGCAGCTTTTCGTTGAGCTGTTGAATTTGCTGGGTATAGCGACTTACCAGCAGCTCGGAAGTGGTGGTGCCTTCATCCAGAGCCGCGCGAATTTCGGCGGTGGTGGTGAACTGGGGCTGGGTAACCCCCGCGCTGCTGAAAGTGAGAATCATCAGGCTGGTTGCCAATGTACTTATTATTTTCATAGGTCGTTTTTCCGGAATTATTGTTCTGGAAGGCACCGGTAATTGCTGCGGGCTCTGTGGCCGGGTGCAAGGTCGGGCGGCGGGATAGGCCGGCGCCGGTGATCTGAGCCTAAAGGGGCGGGGGGGAAGGTGCAAGGGTCGGGCCAGAATGGCCCGCCCCGGCACGGTGTTATGTTCTATGGAGGCGGCGGTTATAAATACCGTGGGGAGATTGCCGCTTCAGGCTTCGATACCGAGCTCGGCGATGGAAATTTCGCGGATGCGGAATTTCTGCACTTTTCCTGTCACGGTCATCGGGAATTCGTCGACGAATTTGAAATAGCGCGGAACCTTGTAATGGGCGATTTGACCGCGGCAGAAGGTGCGCAGATCCTCTGCAGAAACTGACTCACTGCCGGCTCGCAGTCTCACCCAGGCAATCAGTTCTTCACCGTATTTCTTGTCCGGGACCCCGGTGACCTGCACATCGGAAATCGCCGGGTGGGTATACAGGAATTCCTCGATTTCCTTGGGGTAAATGTTCTCCCCGCCGCGGATCACCATGTCCTTGATTCGCCCGACGATCTGGATGTATCCCTCGCTGTCCATGGTGGCCAGATCCCCGGTGTGCATCCAGCCGTCGTCGTCGATGGCGTCGCGGGTCGCGGCTTCATTGTCCCAGTAGCCGAGCATGACGCTGTAACCGCGGGTGCAGAGCTCGCCGATTTCGCCGCGCGGCAATGTCGCGCCGTTCACCGGATCGATCACCCTGGACTCCAGATGCGGCTGGGTGCGGCCGACGGTGGTGACCTGCTTGTCAAAGGCATCGCTAGCACTGGTCTGGGTGGAAACCGGACTGGTCTCGGTCATGCCGTAGGCGATCTGCACCTCGCGCATGTGCATGCGGCCGTTGACCGCCTTCATGACTTCTTCCGGGCAGATGGAGCCGGCCATGATTCCGGTGCGCAGCGAGCTGAGGTCGTAGTCGGCGAAATCGGGGTGGTCCAGCTCGGCGATAAACATGGTGGGCACGCCGTAGAGGGCAGTGGCGCGTTCTGCGCTCACCGTCTCCAGCACCGCGCGGGGATCAAAGCCTTCGCCAGGGTAAATCATGGTGGCGCCGTGGGTGACACACCCGAGATTGGCCATCACCATGCCAAAACAGTGGTACAGGGGCACAGGAATGACCAGGCGATCTTTTTCCGTCAGGCCGATGCTTTCCGCCACGAAAAAGCCATTGTTCAGGATATTGCGGTGGGAGAGGGTGGCGCCTTTGGGCGAGCCGGTGGTGCCGGAGGTGTACTGGATATTGATCGGGTCACTACAGTGCAGTGCGGACTGTGACCTCGCCAGGGTTTGCGGCGCGACCGATGCGGCCTGTTGTGGCAGTTCCTGCCAGCGCCACATGCCGGGCTGGGGTTTTTCCGCCAGGGTTACCACGAGTTCCAGGTGTGGCAATTTTTCCGACTTTAATCGCGTTTTGTCACTGTTTCTGAGTTCCGGCGCCAGCTCGTACAGCATCGCCGTGTAATCGGAGTTTTTGAATTTTTCCGCAGTGACCAGCATGCGCGCCCCCGAGTGATTGAGTGCGTATTCCAGCTCGTGCAGGCGATAGGACGGATTGATGTTGACCAGAATGGCGCCGATCTTCGCGGTGGCAAACTGCATGGTGGTCCACTCGGCGCAGTTTGGCGACCAGACGCCGACCCGGTCCCCTTTTTCTATGCCCAGAGCCAGCAGCGCGCGCGCACAGGTGTCCACCTGCTGCTTGAATTCCGCATATGTCCAGCGGATACCCTGGTGGCCCGAGATCAGCGCGTCATTGTCGGGAAACTTTGCCGCGGTATCGTCAAACTGGTCACCGATGGTCATTTCGAGCAGCGGCTGGGTGGTATCGCCCTTGGTGTAGCTGGGGAGCGGGTGGTTCATTGCCGGGCACCTCTCGTTTCGTTGTCACTGGCCTGCGCATACCGTTACTGGCTCAGCTTAGCGGTTTATCGTTATTGGCCTCAGCTTTTCACGCTCGAGTTCCCGCTGTCCATTAACCATTCGTCGAAAGAGGTGCACGGATGTGTCGGCGAAAGGGATGGTGTGGGGAGTTAAGGATAGGGGGCGCGAAATGGAAGGGCTTGTCGGCGCGGATTAGGGAGGGCTCGGTTGCGGGGCCCGGTTGGGCCCCGCGGAACGAATCAGAAACAATTCAGAGCAGGGCGTCGAGCTTGTCCTGCAGGATCTGGTTGATCATCTGCGGGTTCGCCTGGCCCTTGGAGGCTTTCATGATCTGGCCGACAAAGAACCCCATCATTCTCGGGCGTTTATCGGCATCGGCATTGCGGTAATTTTCCACCTGTGCCGCGTTCGCGGCGATCACGTCGTCCACCAGCTTTTCGATAGCACCGGTATCGGTTACCTGTTTCAATCCTTTGGCTTCGATGACGGTATCTGCATCGCCTTCGCCATTCGCCATCGCCTCGAACACCTGCTTGGCAATTTTGGAGGAAATGGTGTTGTCCTTGATGCGCGCGATCAGTCCCGCAAGTTGCTCGGCCGTTACCGGGGAATTGGCAATGGATTTTTCTTCGCGGTTCAGCAGTGCGGCAAGCTCACCCATGACCCAGTTGGCCGCCAGTTTCGCTTCGCCGGACTTGGCCGCCACCTGCTCAAAATAATCCGCGGTGGCGCGCTCCTGGGTCAACAGGTCCGCATCGTAGGCGGATAGACCGTAATCGCTTTCAAAACGCGCGCGCTTGGCATCCGGCAGCTCCGGAAGCTCACCGCGAATCTGCTCGATGTACTCGTCCGACAGCACCACCGGCAACAGGTCCGGACAGGGGAAGTAGCGGTAATCGTTGGCCACTTCCTTGCTGCGCATGGAGCGGGTTTCATTTTTGTCGGCGTCGTACAGGCGGGTTTCCTGCACCACCTTGCCACCGTCCTCGATCAGGTCGATCTGGCGCTGGGCCTCCACCTTGATCGCCTTTTCGATGAAGCGGAAGGAGTTCAAGTTTTTGATTTCGGCGCGGGTACCCAGCTCTTCCTCGCCTTTCAAGCGCACGGAGACGTTGGCGTCACAACGCAGTGAACCCTGCGACATATCACCGTCGGAAATGCCGAGGTAGGTCACGATGCTGTGGATCTTTTTCAGGTAGGCCACCGCTTCCGCGGCGCTGCGCATATCCGGCTCGGATACGATTTCGATCAGCGGGGTGCCGGCGCGGTTGAGGTCGATGCCGGACATGCCGTGGAAATCTTCATGCAGCGATTTGCCCGCGTCCTCTTCCAGGTGTGCGTGGTGCAGGCGCACGATCTTGCTGCTGCCGTCTTCCAGATGAATTTCAATCTGGCCTTCGCCGACGATCGGCTGTTCCAGCTGGGTGGTCTGGTAGCCCTTGGGCAGGTCCGGGTAGAAATAGTTTTTGCGCTCGAATACCGAGCGTTTACCGATCTCCGCATTCATGGCGAGGCCGAACATCACCGCATAGCGGAAGGCCTCTTCATTGGGAACCGGCAAGGTGCCGGGCATGGCGAGGTCAATCGCGCACGCCTGGGTGTTGGGCTCGGCACCAAACGCGGTGCTGGCGCCGGAGAAAATTTTTGATTGGGTAGCGAGTTGTACATGTACTTCCAACCCGATGACGACTTCCCATTCCACGTCGCGTCTCCTTATTTTGCTGCCGGGGCGATTTGCTGGTGCCAGTCACTGGCCTGCTGGAACTGGTGCGCGACATTCAGCATGCGCGCCTCGTCCAGGTAATTGCCAATGATCTGCAGGCCGACGGGCAGGCCGTGGGCGAAACCGCAGGGAATGGACATGCCGGGCAGGCCGGCCAGGTTGGTGGCAATGGTGTAAATGTCTTCCAGGTACATGGCCACCGGATCGGCATTTTTTTCGCCGAGCTTGAATGCCGGGTTCGGCGCGGTGGGGCCCATGATCACGTCCACTTTCTGGAAGGCGTCGACGAAGTCCTGCTTGATCAGGCGACGCACCTGCTGGGCCTTGTTGTAGTAGGCATCGTAATAGCCGGCGGAAAGGGCGTAGCTGCCGACCAGAATGCGGCGCTTCACTTCCTCGCCAAAGCCCTCGCCGCGGGAGCGCATATACAGGTCGCGCAGATCCGCGGGATTTTCGCAGCGGTAGCCGTAGCGCACGCCGTCGAAGCGCGACAGGTTGGCCGAGGCCTCCGCCGGTGCAATGACGTAATACGCGGGTACCGCGAGCTTGCTGTGGGGCAGGCTGATTTGCACCAGTTCCGCGCCGAGTTTTTCGTAGGCCGCCAGCGCCTCCTGCACCCGCGCGCCGACCTCGGAATCGAGACCCTCACCGAAGTACTCGCTGGGTACGCCGATCTTCAGGCCGGCAATGGAATCGTTCAGGTTGGCGGTGTAGTCCTGCACCGGGCGGTCCAGGCAGGTGGAATCCTTGTTGTCCGGTCCCGCCATTACCGACAGCATCAACGCCACGTCTTCGGCGGTGCGTGCGATGGGACCACCCTGGTCGAGGCTCGATGCAAACGCGATCATGCCCCAGCGGGATACACGACCGTAGGTGGGTTTGAGGCCGGAGGTGCCGGTCATGGCCGCGGGCTGGCGAATGGAACCGCCGGTGTCGGAGGCGGTGGTGCCCGGTACCAGCTGTGCGGCCACTGCCGCGGCGGAACCGCCGGAGGAGCCGCCGGGGATCCGCGTTACGTCCCAGGGGTTTTTTACCGGGCCGTAGAAGCTGGATTCGTTGGAGGAGCCCATCGCGAACTCGTCCATATTGGTTTTGCCGAGACTGACGGCGCCCGCCTGCAGGAAGTTCTCCACCACGGTGGCGTCGTAGGGCGACACGAAGTTGTCGAGCATTTTCGAGCCGCAGCTGGTGCGAACACCGCGGGTGCAGAAAATGTCCTTGTGGGCGATGGGTACACCGCACAGGGCCGGGGCGTCACCCTGGGCCAGGCGTGCATCGGCAGCGGCGGCCTGCTGGATGGCCTGCTCGCCGGTGACGGTGATAAAGCTGTTGAACTGGCTATCCAGCTGCTGGATGCGCTCCAGCATATGGCTGGTGATCTCGACGCTGGAGAACTGCTTGTCGCGCAGGCCGCGGATAATCTCGGCGATGGTCAACTGATGCATGGGAAATCCGGTTTCTTGTCTATTCTGTAGTCGCTTGCGGCTGGTCGGTCAGTCGGTGACCCGTCAATCAATCACCTTCGGCACCAAGTACAGGCCCGCCTCGGTCTGGGGCGCCAGCGCGAGGAATTCCTCGCGGCGATTGGGTTCGGTGACCTGGTCGCGGCGCAGTACCTGCACCTCGTCCAGCGGGTGCGCCATGGGCAGGACACCGTCGGTATTCACCGCCTGCAGCTGGTCTACCAGTTGCAGTACGTCGCCGAGGCGGCTGCTGACTTCTTCAATGGTTTCTTTGGAGATGGCGATGCGGGCCAGTTCGGCCAGCTTTTCAACGGTTTGCGCGTCCACGGCCATGGGGGTAGAGACTCCAGCTTCTCAAAGGCTTACTTGCGGCCGTGCCCGGTGCGTCGGGTGGCCGGTGAAAAATAAGGGCGCAAATTTAGCATGTTTGTGGGGAAAACTCCCCAGCAGTAGTCATAAGTTGTTCTGGAGCCGTGCCTGTACCCTTTGGGCCTGGACACATTACCCGTTCTTACATGTGGGCATTATTCAGCCTTGCTCTGAACCCGCGCCATTGTTAGAGTTTGCCGATTCTGGCCAGGGGCCCCCTCGGCGCTGGCCTATTTGACGGAGATCGGGCGAAAACGCTGCCCGGAACACAGAATTATTTGCGTGGACTAACTACCCTGTAACGCTTTCCCCAGCCGGGAGCGCTATCGGGCCGTGTGTCGGCGCTCTGCGGCACCTGAACCCAATTCCGCTTCAGGTGTTGTACATCAGATTTAAGGTAACCGAATTCCATGTTTAAACGTTTGCGGGGCATGTTCTCCAGTGATCTCTCCATCGACCTGGGTACCGCCAATACGCTGATCTACGTGCGCGATCGCGGCGTAGTCCTCGATGAACCCTCTGTTGTCGCCATCCGCCACTACAACGGCACCAAAATCGTGGAAGCGGTGGGTGTGGAGGCCAAGCGCATGCTGGGCCGTACCCCGGGCAACATCACCGCCATCCGCCCGCTGAAGGACGGTGTGATCGCCGACTTCCAGGTGACCGAGAAGATGCTGCAGCACTTCATCAAGAAAGTGCACGAAAACAGCTGGATGCGCCCGAGCCCACGAGTGCTGGTGTGTGTGCCCTGTCAGTCCACCGAAGTTGAGCGTCGCGCAATCCGCGAATCGGCTCTCGGCGCCGGCGCGCGCGAGGTATGGCTGATTGAGGAACCCATGGCCGCGGCCATCGGTGCGGGTCTGAAGGTTGAGGAAGCCAGCGGTTCCATGGTGGTGGATATCGGCGGTGGTACCACCGAGATTGCGATCATCTCCCTGAACGGCGTGGTTTACTCCGACTCCGTGCGTATTGGCGGCGACCGCTTTGACGAGGCCATCGTCAACTATGTGCGCCGCAATTACGGCAGTGTCATTGGTGACGCCACCGCCGAGCGCATCAAAGAAGAAATCGGCTGCGCCTATGCCGGCAGCGAAGTGCGTGAGATCGACGTGCGCGGCCGCAACCTGGCCGAGGGTGTGCCGCGCAGCTTCACTCTGAACAGCGACGAGATCCTCGAAGCGCTGCAGGAGCCGCTCACCGGCATCGTGCAAGCGGTGAAGAGCGCGCTGGAACAGTCGCCCCCGGAACTGGCCTCCGATATCGCCGAGCGCGGTATGGTGTTGACCGGCGGCGGTGCGCTGTTGCGCGACCTGGATCGCCTGCTGATGGAAGAATCCGGTCTGCCGGTGATCGTCGCCGACGACCCGCTGACCTGTGTCGCCCGCGGTGGCGGCAAGGCTCTCGACATGATGGACAAGAGCCGCCTGTACCTGGTTACCAACTGATCTGGTGACTGTCTGCTTTGGCGGCGCTCAGGGACGCAGGAGTGCCGCCGCATCAGCGCGCATGGAATTAGCGCCACAGCCAATAACAACATCATTGCTGAGCAGGTCGATGGGGGCCGCCCATTAAACCGTTATTTACTCGAGGTCCGTCGCCGGAATCCCGCATTGTGGTGCTGGGCCTGGTGGCGACCGCGCTTATTCTGGTCAATCTCTACACCGATTGGCTGGACCCCGTGCGCGAACGCCTCTCCAGTCTTGCCGCACCCTTCTACTGGATCACCGGAACGCCGTCCCGTGTGGGCGACTGGGCGGAAGACCAGCTGCGCACCCGCGAAGAGCTGGTGGAAGAAAACAGCCGCCTCAAGCACCAGGTCATGCTGCTGGAGCAGCAGACCCAGCTGCTCGCCGCGGTGCGTGCGGAAAACACCCAGCTGAAAGAACTGATGAACTCCGCCGAGAGTGTGGATCAGCGGGTGCTGGTGGCGCAGGTAATCGGTGTGTCCCCGGACCCCCTCGAGCATGTGCTGATCATCGACAAGGGCCGCAGTGACGGCGTTCGCGACGGTACCGCGATCATGGACGCCAGTGGCCTGCTCGGACAGGTGGTCGAAGCGGGGGATTTCTCCAGTCGCGTACTGCTGATCACCGACGCCGACCACGCGCTGCCGGTGCAGGTGCTGCGCAACAGTGTGCGTGCGGTGGCCGAGGGCACCGGCGACCTGTACCGCCTGAAGCTTCGCCATCTGGCCAATACCAGTGATATCCGTGAGGGTGACCTGTTGCTGAGCTCCGGTCTCGGCGGCCGCTTCCCGGCAGGCTATCCGGTGGGTGAGGTGATTGCAGTCAGGCGCGACCCCGGCAAGGCGTTTGCCGATGTGGATGTACAGCCCCGCGGGCTGATGAATCGCAGCCGCTTTGTGCTGGCAGTGATCGGCAACGAGGACGTCGACCCGACGGAAGGCCTGGCGCCCGCGGCGCGGGATTGATGCCATGGACGCCCACAATCGCTGGTTCATCCTGCTGACCTTTCTTGTGGCCTTGTTGCTGGCGGTAATGCCGCTGCCCGCCAACTGGCTCTGGTTCCGTCCCTCCTTCTGTGCCCTGCTGGTCATATTCTGGACCACCCGCATGCCGGAAAATCTGGGTGTCGGCTTTGCCTGGATCATGGGACTGCTGGAAGACCTGGTTACCGGCTCGACCCTGGGGGCCCACGCCCTGTCCCTTGGGGTGCTCGCCTATTTCAGCCTGCTCACCTATCGCCGCACCCGTGCGTTCAATCCCGGGCAACAGCTGATGTGGGTGTTCGTGCTGGTGGGAATCAACCAGCTGTTGGGTAACTGGGTACACGGCCTCGCCGGCAAAACGGTGCCGGGGCTCACGTTCCTGTGGCCGGCTCTGACCACTGCTCTATTGTGGCCACTGGTGACCCCCTGGCTGGGTGGACTGGCGTCGCGGCTGCGAATTCGCTGAAAATCTACTGCGCGAGCGCCTGGCGGCGTCCGGCGGTGCTCGGAATGCTCATGTACTGAGTGTACATTCCGCTTCCTGTGCTCCGGCGGCCACCACCAGCCACCCGCTCGCTACGATTTTTAACGGTGCCGAGATTGCAGTCGGCAAATTTGTGTTAAGTCGCGCCGCCGGCGCGGTTATTTTTCGAGCGGGGCCGCTATAATCAGGCCTTTAGCCGAACCCATTGCCCGAATTCATAACGATAAGACGAACCCGTGCCAGATCCAGAATCCACACAGCGCCTGATTCTCGCCTCCGCATCGCCGCGGCGGGCGGAGCTGTTGCAGCAGATTGGCGTACCGTTTGCAGTTGCCGCCACTTCCGTGGAAGAGCGCCGCGGTGTCGATGAATCGCCGCGGGATTACGTGCTGCGTCTGGCCCGGGAAAAGTCCCGCGCGGGTTTCGCGCAGGTGCAACAGTCATCACACGCTGGAGCGGCGGTGTGGTCTCTGGGCGCGGATACCATTGGTGTGGTGGATGGCCAGATTTTGGAAAAACCCCGCGATTTCGCCGATTTTACCCGCATGATGCGTCTTATGTCCGGCCGTGAGCACTCGGTGCTCACAGCGGTGTGCCTAAGTGGTGCCGGCGGCGAATTCAGCGAGGTGGTGGAGACCCGGGTGCGCTTTCGCGCACTGGATCGCGCGCTGCTCGAAGGCTACTGGAATACCGGTGAGCCACAGGACAAGGCGGGCGGATACGGCATCCAGGGCATGGGTGCCGTGCTGGTGGAATCCATTCACGGCAGTTACAGCAATGTGGTGGGGCTGCCGCTGGAGGCCCTGGCGGAGTTGCTGGAGCGGGCGGGCATCGCCTATTGGCAGACAGGGACGAAGTTGGGAGCGACCTGCCCGTGAGCGAAGAATTACTTATCAACGTGGCGCCAATGGAAACCCGTGTGGCGCTGGTGGAAAACGGCGTGCTGCAGGAGGTCTATCTCGAACGCACCGCACGCCGCGGGATCGTCGGCAACATCTATAAAGGCAAGGTGGTACGGGTGCTGCCGGGCATGCAGGCGGCGTTCGTGGATATTGGCCTCGAGCGCGCCGGGTTTATCCATGCCTCGGATATTGCGCCGCTGGACGAGCACGGCATGGAGTCCCGCGAGGGCGAAGTGGCGGACATCCGTGCGCTGGTGCGCGAGGGCCAATCGCTGGTGGTGCAGGTGGTGAAAGACCCCATCTCCAGCAAGGGCGCGCGTCTCACCACCCATCTCTCGGTGTCCGCCCGCTACCTGGTGTACATGCCGCAGACCCGACATATTGGCATCTCCAACCGCATCGAAGACGAAGCCGAGCGCGAGCGCCTGCGCGCGCTGGTGGATCTGGCGGCGGCAAAGCTGGCGGAAGAGGGCCACAGCGGCGACGGCGGCTTTATCCTGCGCACGGTGGCTGAGGGCGTCAGTGAAGAGGAGTTGCTGCGGGATATCCCTTTCCTGTACAAGCTGTGGAAGGAACTCGAGCAGCGCGTCAAGATCGAAAGAGAGCCGGCGATCATATACGAAGATCTGCCGCTGTTCATGCGCGCACTGCGGGACCTGGCGCGGCCGCATACGGAAAAGATCCGTATCGACTCCCGCGAGGCCCACGCCCGCGCCGCCAAGTTCACCAGTAAATACGCGCCGGAAATCGCGCCGCGTATCGAGCATTACCCCGGCGAGCGGCCGCTGTTCGACCTCTACGGGGTGGAAGAGGAAATCCGCAAGGCGCTGCAGAACAAGGTTACGCTCAAATCCGGTGGCTACCTGATCGTCGAGCAGACCGAGGCCATGAGCACCATCGATGTGAACACCGGTGCGTTCGTCGGCCATCGCAATCTCGAAGAGACCATCTTCAAAACCAACCTGGAGGCGGCCACGGCCATCGCCCGCCAGCTGCGCCTGCGCAACCTAGGCGGCATTATCATCATCGACTTTATCGACATGCAGGACCCGGAGCACCAGCGCCAGGTACTGCGCACACTGGAGAAGGCGCTGGAGCGGGATCACGCCAAGAGCAGCATCACCGGTGTGTCCGAACTGGGGCTGGTGGAAATGACGCGAAAGCGCACCCGCGAATCCCTCGGGCAGATGCTGTGTGAGCCCTGCAGCGTATGTGCCGGGCGCGGAACCCTGAAAACCGCTGAAACGGTGTGCTATGAAATCTTCCGGGAGATCATCCGCGAGGCCCGCGCCTACGACAGCGACAAGATCATGGTGCTGGCAAGCCAGGTGGTGATTGACCTGCTGTTGGACGAGGAATCCGCCAATGTGGCGGATCTCGAGGAATTTATCGGACGCCCCATCCAGTTCCAGGTGGAGCCCATCTACAACCAGGAGCAGTACGACATTGTACTGGTGTGAGTTTGCCACCGGCGCGCTTCGTGCGCGCCGCCAGCGTGACGCCATCGTCAGGACCATCCGGGGAGGTGGGGCCTGATGTTGTGGCTGCGCTGGTGTGTCCGCAAGTTCTGGTTGCTGGTGGTCACACTGCTGATCTCGCTCGCGATCCTGGTACAGACCGGGCGCATCCTATCGCCCCAAGTTGGCAACTACAGTCCGCAGATCAGCCACTGGCTGTCTCAACGCCTCGGCGCACCGGTGGCGCTGGAGCATATTTCCCTGCGCTGGCAGGCGCTGGAAGTGGCGCTGCAGATCGACGGTCTCAATATCGGCGCCGAAGGGCAGGTGAAGCTGCAGCGCGGTCTGTTCCATCTCGATCTGCTGTCCAGTCTGTGGAACCGTGAACTCATCTGGAAGAACCTGGAGGTGGACGGCTTCTCCGCACAGCTGCAGCAGCGCGCGGAAGGCGGCTGGCAGGTACAGGGTTTCCCGCTGGCGAGCGCTGCAAGCCATGAGCAGAGTACCCACAACACCGCCGGCATGCGCCTCGGTGACCCGGCGCGTATCTTCCAGCTGGGGCCGAAAGTGCTGGTGCGGGATGCCAGTCTCGGCCTGGTACTCAGCGACGGCCAGTCCGCCAATGTCGACCTGCGGGAAATCCAGCTGGAGAACAGCGGCAATTTTCACCGCCTGGTGGCAAGGGCCTATGTCACCGGCGCCATGGAGAGTCTGCACCGCGGCGAAGAGAGTTTTCACCTGGTGCTCGAAGGTCGCGGCAACCCGCGCCGCAGCGACGAATTTTCCCTGCGCGGTTACGCGCAGCTGAACGAATTGATGGTGGATGCGGACCTGGTAGGACTGCTGTACCAGCTGTCGCCGCTGCCGGAGAAACTGTACTGGCCCGGGCGCAAACTCGCCGGTGGCCGCCTGTGGCTGAGCTCCGATGCGAAAAACGGCTACAGCCTGCGGGGTGACCTGAGCCTCGCGCAAATGGCGCAGAGCGACGCCGGTGGCGAGCAACGGCAATCTGATGCAGGCGGCCAACCCCGCGGCGCGCTGGAAACCCTGAACGCGCTGTCGAGCAATATTTCCGGCCGCTGGCGTCCCGGCGAATCCTGGGAGCTGGTACTGCAGGAACTGGGGCTCAACTGGCAGCAGTTGGAAGTGCCTGCCGTCAACCTGCAGGCCAGTGGCGACCAGCAAGGCAATCTTGAGCTGGCGGTGGACCAGATTGAACTGCAGGCCTGGCACCGGGTACTGCGGGTACTGGAACTGATTCCGGAAAAGGCCGACGAGTGGTTACAGGCACTGGAGCCCACCGGCGAACTCATGAACGTGCGCCTGGCCCGTCGCGATGGCGACGTCAGTGTGGCCGCCAACCTGCAGAATGTGTCGGCAGGTGCCCACCTGGGCGCGCCAGCCGTCACCGGCGTCAATGGATACATGACCCTCAATGGCCAGGGCGGTCGCGTGGAGCTCGACAGCGGCCGGGGTTTCAGCGCGCACTTCCCGTTGTTGTATGAGGCTCCTTTCTCCTTCGATGCCGCCCGCGGCACCGTGGCCTGGGATATCGACCGCGACCACAACACCGTTTCGGTGTACTCCGGGCCACTGATGCTGGACGCTGCGCCGGTAGAGCATGCGGAGTTCAGTGCGGCGCCCGCCGCCGGCGTCACTTCTGGGGCGAGCGCCTACCGCGGCCAGTTCCTGCTACAGATTCCGCTGATCCCCCACAGCCGCGCTGCGGACTTTACCCTCGCTCTCGGCCTGCGCGATGTCGCCGTCGACGAGCAGCACAACCTGGTGCCCACTGTAGTGAGCGAGGATCTGCGCCAGTGGCTGAACCAGAGTGTCGGCAAGCACAACAAGGGCCGCATCCCCAGTGCCGGCTTTGTGTACCGCGGCTACAGCTATCGCGAAGGGGAAAAAGAGAATTTGCTCGCCCTGGGGCAGCACGAATTCCGCCAGACGGTGCAGCTGCAGGCGGACATAACCGGCAGCAGCCTGGAGTATGCCGCGGGCTGGCCGGCGGCGGAGAATGTAGACGGACACCTCGGGATCAACGACCGCGATGTACTGGTGCTGGCGCCGCGGGCGCGTCTCTGGCATGTGGATGGGGCCAACGTTTCCGTGCGGGTATCGCCGCAGCAAACCGGATCGCGCCTCGATGTGCGCGCGGAACTGGCGGGCCCGGCGGCCGACGGACTCAAACTGCTGCGGGAATCGCCGCTGCGGGACAAACTGGGCAAGGCCTTCGACAGCTGGAAGCTGGGCGGGGATATGCAGGGTACCCTGCGCATTGCCCAGCCGCTGGGCGGCGCCGATTTTGCTCCCAGCCAGCAGATCGACCTGCAGTTGAGCGATGCGGAACTGACCCTGCAGAACCTGAATCTCGATATCCAACACCTTAACGGCAATGTGCGCTACCACAGTGTCGACGGCCTTGCGGGTTCGGCGTTCCGCGGCCAGCTCTGGGGTCAGCCGCTGAAGGCGTCCATCCAGCACCTGGGGCAGGGCGAAGAGCGCGATACCCAGGTGGTGGTGCGCGGCCAGGCGGAGACCGCGAGTGTTGAGCGCTGGAGCGGGCGCCCGGAATTGCAGTGGCTCGAGGGCGCCCTCGACTACACCGCGCGTATCACCATTCCCGCCAGTGCCAAGCAGAAGCCCTACGGCGCGATTCTGGAACTGCAATCCGATCTGGAGCGGGTGGCGGTGAATCTGCCAGCTCCGCTGGCCAAGCCCGCGGGGCAGAAGTCCCGTTTCGTGCTGCGGGTGCCAATCGGCGACCAGGGCAATCTGTATCACCTCAGCTATGGCGAGCATCTGCAGGGGCAGATCTGGCAGGTCGATGGCCAGCTGGAACGGGCCTCCATTGCCCTGAACGCGGAGGCCAAACTGCCGCCGTCACCGGGTATTTCGATCATCGGTGACCTGCAATTGGTGGATCTGCAGCCGTGGCAAAATGCGCTGTCGATCTATACCGGCGACAAATCCGCTGCCGACGAAAAGGCCTCCGCCGCGCCGCCCGGGGAGAATACCGGGGACACTGCTCCATCCGATGCTACCGATACCGAGATGGCCGACTCCCGCCGTCTGCCGATTACCCTGGATCTCAGCACCGATCTGCTGCGGATTTCCGAGTCCACCCAGATCGACAATATCCATGTAAGTGGTCGCGGTGTCGGTGAGGACTGGCAGTTGCAGTTCGAGAGCGAAACCGCCACCGGTGAGCTCAGCGGTATGCTGCACTCCAGCACGCCGCTACAGGTCAAGCTTGAACATCTGCGGCTGCCGGCCATGGCGAAGGAAAAAACGACCGCGGGCGACGCCGCCCCGGAGCAGGCTGCGCCTCCAGTGGACCGCTGGCAGGGATTCGAATTTGCCAGCTTGCCGAAGGTGGATTTCAGTACCGACGAACTGTGGCTGGGTGAGGAGTCCCTCGGTCCCTGGTCCTTCCGCCTGCGGCCTTCGGCCGAGCGGCTGGTGGTGAGCGAAATCCACGGTGCCATGCGCGGTATCCGGATCGAAGGGCGCGGCGAAGCGGAAAACCGCCTGGGTGCGCAGCTGATGTGGATGCGCGATGAAACGGGCCGTGAGTCGTCGCAATTTATCGGCCGCCTGAGCGGTGAAAACCTCGGGGATGTGCTGCAGGCCTGGGGGCAGGAGGCGGCCATCGAAAGCCGCAGCGCCGTATTCGATACCGCACTGCGCTGGAGAGGTTCGCCGGCGATGGTGAACCCCAGCAGTCTCAACGGCGAGATCCGCATCGATATCCGCAACGGCCGCTTTATGCGCGCCAGCGACAACGCCGGCACCTCGCTGCTGCGACTGTTGTCTCTGTTCAATTTCGACACCTGGGCGCGGCGCCTGCGGCTGGACTTTTCCGATCTGGTGCAGAGTGGCCTGACCTTCGACCAGGTGCACGGCGAGGTTTATTTCGAGGGCGACGGCGAGCTGTTGATCGCGGTACCGATCCAGGTAGTGGGGCCCACTAGTGAGTTGCAGATGGCGGGGCGGGTGAACCTGCAGCGTGAAGACCTGAACCTGACCCTGGTAGCGACCTTGCCGGTGGGCAATAACCTGGCCTTTGTGGCCGCACTCGCCGGCGGCCTGCCGGCGGCGGCGGGAGTCTACCTGATCAGTAAGGTGTTCAAGAAACAGGTGGACCGGGTGGCCAGCGTCAGTTATCGCATCAACGGCGAGTGGTCTGACCCGGAAGTGCGTTTCGACCGGTTGTTTGACGACGGCGCCGCCGATCGCGAGGGCGAAAGTGCGGTGGCCGAGCGCAGGCAGGAAGTTGAACAGCACCAGCGGCAAAAAACGCAGGCGGAAACGGTTAAGCGCGCGGCCGAAGGCGCGGATTCCGCAAGTACCAAGTTACCGGTCAGCGGCGATTCCAGCGCGCCGGGCATACCAGGCGGCAAACCTCAGCAGTGGAACCCGGTGGGCGCATAGCTGCCTACGGGGCCGGTTAGTGGTTGCAATAACCGAATAATTGTTCGATATTGACGCGTCTATAAACAAAAATAACGCCATCAAAAGAATAAACACGTTATCCGAGGTGCGTCGCCAATGACTGAGGTGGTCTCTTTGGCCGGAATTTCCGTAAACCGCTACACGCTGTTCAAGCTTTTCAAATACGCCGTCTACTGTCTGCTGACATACAACGTCTACGCCTTCTTTCTGGAAAACCACGCCGCCGTGGGCACCGTCTTCGCCGACGGCATCAGCCTTGGCAGGGTCATTGAGGGGTATAACGATTTCATCGATACCCTGGCCTGGGTGCTGCTGCTGGTGGTGTTCGAGCTGGAAACCTGGGTGCTGTCGGATACCAAATTGAAGGGCGGTACCAAGTGGCTGCTGAATGTGGTCTCGGCGGTCTGTTATCTCTTCATCATCTATTCCTTTTACGGTTACCTTTCGGAGATGGTGTCGCTTACGCACCTGTTGCCGGTGACTGGCAGTGCCTGTGACCTGGCGGCAAACGGCGGCTGGTCGATGGTGCTGGAGCAGGACGATTATACGGCGCTCACTGCGGCCAACTGCGGCCAACTGGCAGATGTGCACCTGCTGCGTCTGGCGGATGCGCAGATTGTGGGCGATGCGGCGGTGTGGCGTGAGATTCAGTGGCTGGCGTGGGTGGATGTGATCAACGCCGGTGCCTGGCTGTTGGTGGTGGCGATTCTGGCGTTCGATGTTTGGTTGCAGCTGCGCCACGAGCTGTCCGATGCGGTTATGCGCTACTCGCAGATCGTGAAGGGCCTGCTGTATTTCACCCTGCTGGTATGCGCCATCTACTGGGGCTTTAACGGCAGCTTCCTGGATTTCTGGGATGCCTTCCTGTGGCTGGTCGCCTTCTTCTTTATCGAGATGAACCTGTTTGAATGGCAGGCTGAGACTAGCGCCGAATAATAGAAGTTAAATCGTGGTTTGAATTGACTGCAGTGACGGTGCCGCTAACGGGGCAGCCTTGCGAAACACGCCGTGAACCCATCCATGGGGGCTCTTCCGCGAGGTCCCTCTCGCGGAAGGTCTCGCAAGGCTGCCCCGTCAGCGGCACCTTAGCGAATAGTTCGAACTTCGAATCGCTCAGTTTTAAGAGCGGCTGGTCACTTCCAGCAGGTGATAACCAAACTGGGTTTTCACCGGGCCGTGTACCTTGTTCAGCTCACCGCTGAAAACCACCTTGTCGAATTCCGGCACCATCTGACCCTGGCTGAATTCACCCAGATCGCCGCCACTGCGGCCGGAAGGGCACTTGGAATATTGCTGGGCGATTTTTCCGAAATCCGCGCCGTCTTCGATCTGCTTTTTCAGATCCAGACATTGGGCTTCGCTATCTACCAGAATGTGGCGGGCTGTTGCTCTTGGCACAGTGGTCTTCCTTTTTTAAGTGAATGACAAAAATTTTAAGCGCGGAAGCATAGAGGCTGATGCGCTCAGCGGCCAGGCCAATAGTAAAGAAGTTTTGTTACTGCCCGGCCAGCGCGGCAAACGTATTGCACTTGTTCACATCGCCGGTGGTAAATCCTTGCTTGAACCAGTAGGCGCGCTGCTCGGCGCTGCCGTGGGTGAACGCATCCGGGGAGACTACGTGGCCGGTGCGGCGCTGCAGGCGATCGTCGCCGACGGCGGCGGCGGCGCGTAGGCCTTCTTCGATATCACCGGGTTCCAGCATGTTGCGGTCGCGGTGGGCGTAAAATGCCCAGACACCCGCGAAACAATCTGCCTGTAATTCCAGCATCACCGACAGGCGATTGGCTGTCACCTTGTCAGCGCGCATGCGCGCCTGCTGCACTTTCTCTGAGGTTCCCATCAGATTCTGCACATGGTGGCCCACCTCGTGGGCGATCACATAGGCGAAGGCAAAATCGCCCGGTGCCCCCAGCTGTTTCAGCTCGTTCAGGAAACTGAGATCCAGGTACACCTTGGCATCACCCGGGCAATAGAACGGACCCACAGCCGCAGTACTGAGACCGCAGGCGGAGCGCACGGCGTCGTTGTAGAGCACCAGTTTGGGCGTGACATATTGCGAGCCCGCCTGCTGAAACAGGTTGCCCCAGGTATCCTCGGTATCTGCGAGCACCACCGACACAAATTGGGCGACCTCATCTTCCGGTCCCGCCTGGGTGCCCGGGGCGGTCTGGCTCTCTGGTCCCAGACTTGGCGGTTCGCTGTGCCTGCTGCCGGAAAACAGATTGCCGCCAAAGTAGTACAGGGCTGCCAGTGCCAGCAGGATCAGCCAGCCTTTCTTGCTGCGGAGCAGGAAGGGCGCCAGCGCCAGCAGATTGCCGAGGCCGCCGCCCAAGCCGCCACCGCCGCCGCCGGGGGAGGGTTCTCCGCGGCGGTCTTCCACATTCGAACTTCTGCGACCCTTACGCCAGCGCATGGTGTACCTCTTGATTCACATCCGCGTATAGATTTCAGCATAGAACAGCTGGCGCGGTTTTCTGTTTTACCTTCGTGACCTTATCCTTACGAGGCAGGTAGCAGTGGTATCTTTGTCGCCTTATCGGGCCAATTTAGGACCCAACGGGCTGTGTATGACTTGATCTCGGGGCGGATATTTTGTCGTTGATTCCTCTTTTCCCTCTCCACATGGCGCTGTTTCCCGGCGTGACCCTGCCGTTGCGGATCTTTGAGCAGCGCTATCTTCGCCTGGTTACCGAATCCCTCAAGACCGACACCGGCTTTGGCGTTGCGCTGATCCGCAGCGGTCGCGAAGTGGGGCCGGCGGAGGTCTGGCCCCTCGGGCTCTATGTGCGTATCGTCGACTGGAGTCAGGGTGAGGAGGGGTTGCTGCACATCGAGGTGGTGGGGGAGTCGCGATTTCGCGTGCTGGAAACCTACCCCGAGGAAGATGGCCTGCTGATGGCAGATGTGGAATGGCTGCCGGATGAAGAGCCCCACCCGGTACCCGAAAGCTGCGACGGCCTGCTCGCAGTGCTGAACGAACTGAAGCAGTACGCCGCTGTGCTCTCGCTGAAGTTTGCCCCGGTAGAAAGTGCCGAGGCGCTGTCGTGGCAGCTGGCGCAATTGTTGCCGCTGGATGACGCGGTGCGGTTGGAACTGCTGGCCAGTCACGATCCTCTGGAACGCCTCGCACATATCGCCGCCAATCTGGATCAGTGGGCCCGGCAGTAATTCCTCGGGATGCCCCTGTGAGCATGGCTGCGAAAAACACCAAGTACTGAAATAACCATAAACGGACGTTTTGCGGATATATGGATAATCTGGTTTTGCTCGGCGTGCTGCTGTTTCTGACCGTGGTAGTCGGGTCCTTTATGGGCATTTTTGCCTTTGCCGAAGTAAAAAGCCTGCGCGGCGAGGTGCGCAGGCTGCGCGCCGCCGTCGAGTCCGCATCCGGAGCTTCTTCCGAGAGCGGACCTCCCCCCATCGCACCTGCGGCGCAAAGCGTCGCGGCGCCGCCGATAGTGATCGCCCCCGTTGAGACACCGTCGTCTGTTGATATACCGGCAACCGGCCAATTCGCGGCAACCAGCCGGCACAAGCAGCAGGACTTGGATGATGTTGTTGCCGATACCGCCGGGGAATCTGCCCCGCGTGCGGTTCCGCCCCTGCGGGAGGGGTTCTGGGAGCGTGTACAGCAGAACTGGATGGTGTGGCTGGGCGGTGCCTGTGTGGCGCTGTCCGGTATTTTTCTCGCGCGCTATGGCATTGAGCAGGGGTTGCTGGGGCCGCGGGTGCGGGTGGCGCTGGGGCTGATCACCGCACTGGCGCTGTACATCGCCTCGGAAGTGCTGCGCCGCCGAACCGGCGGCAGCCATCCCACCTTTGCCGCACTGGCGGGGGGGGGCGCGATTACTGCGTTCGCCGCCATCCTGTCGGCGGTGCACCTGTATCACTTGGTTGAGCCCGGCCTGGCGTTTGGCATGCTGGCGGTGGTGGCGCTGCTCACCATGTGGCTGGCGCGCTTGCACGGCCCTGTGCTGGCGGCGATTGGCATGCTCGGTGCCTATTCGGTGCCAGTACTGGTGTCCACCGGTGGCGGCAATGTTGTCGGCGCCATGGTCTACGCGGTGATCATTAGCGTCTCGGTGCTGCTGTTGCTGCGCCATGTCTACCGCAGCTGGTTGTGGCTCGGGCTGCTCGCGGGCGCGCTGCTGTGGTGGCTGATTTCGCTGCAGGGCCATCAGGCGGATGGCTGGCGCGGCCCCTACCTGGCGGCACTGGCTTACCTGCTGCTTTCCGTGGTGCCCGGGGACTGGTTGCTGCAGCAGAACGCGGGAGACGGCGAGGGCGATATTAGCTCCGCATTCGCCAGGATCACCCAGATGTTGCTGCCCAGTCTGCTGCTACTGCTAACAGCCCAGTGTCTGTCTATTTTCCGCGAGGGCTTCCCGTCTGCGTCTCTGGCATCCGCGCTGTGGGCGTGGAGTCCGCTGGTTTTGGTGCTGCTGATTGCCGCTCGCCGCCGCACACAGCTGGCACCACTGCCCTGGCTATTGCTGCTCGGGCAGCTGGCGGCGTGGCTGGCGGGGCGCCTCGACCGGTGGGAGGGTTTGCCAGTGCAATTGCTGCCGCTGCCGCCGGACAAGCAGGGCGTGTTCCTGGCATTTCTCGCGATTACTGCCGCACTGTTTTCCGCTTTCGCCCTGTTTAATTACCGCCGCGGGTTGGCCCGCTTCTGGTGGGCGTCGCTCGCGGTGATGGCACCACTGCTGTCGTTGCCAGTAGGTTATTTACTGGCGGGAGACGGGTTGCCGCTCTACTGGTGGTGCCTGTATGCGGCGGTATTTGGCGCCGTGTTCCTGTATCTCGGCAGTCGCGGCGCGGGCCAGGGTTGGCACAAGTCCATGGTGGTGTGGCTGTTTATCGGCGGGCATTTTGCCTACAGCCTTGCGGCCTGCCTGTGGCTCGAGCAGGCGAGCCTGACACTCGCGCTGGCGCTGCAGGCGGTATCGCTGGCTTGGATCATCCGCAAGTTCGAGATGCCGGCACTGGGCTGGCTGCTGAAGGGGGTGTTGTTGCTGGTTGTGGTGCGTCTGACCCTGAATCCGTGGCTGCTGAGTTACGGCGACGACAGCCACTGGTCGCTGTGGACCTACGGCGGTTCCGTCCTGTGTACCTGGCTTGCCACCCGCATCCTGCGCGACCGGCAACCGGCACTGGTGCGCTGGGCCGAGGCGGCGGCGTTGCATCTGCTGGTACTGGCGCTGTGGGCAGAGAGCCGCTACTGGCTGTACGACGGTCACGCCTTTGCCGCGCACTACAGCTTTACCGAGGCAGTGATCAATATGTGGCTGTTTACCGGCTTGGGGCTGGTGTACTACCGCAAGAGCCTGTTGGCCGGCAGCTTCTCTCGCTGGTACGACGGCTACGGGCGACTGCTGATACTGGCGGCGGTGGCCAACTATGTGGGGATTCTGCTGGCCACCGCCATCAGCGAGCCCTGGGTTTGGAGTTCGATCGGCGAGCGGCCCCTGCTGAACATGTTGCTGCCGGCGTTTGCCGGTCCCGCGCTGCTGGCGTGGCTGGTGAGCCGCTGGTACCTGCCGGGGGTGCGACGGCCGGCGGGACTGGCGTCGGCATGTGCCGCGTTCATCTGGATTTCGCTGGAGGTGCGCCACCTGTGGCAGGGGGATATCCGCCTTGACACTTCGGCCTCCACCGGCGAGTTGTACACCTATTCGGCGGTGTGGCTGTTGCTGGCGGTGGCGGCCATCCTGTTCGGCAGCTGGCGCGGCTGGCGCAGTTGCTACCGAGGAGGCATGGCGGTGCTGGCGCTGGTGATCGTGAAACTGTTCCTGGTGGATATGTCCGGGCTCGAGGGGCTGCTGCGGGTGGCCTCATTTATGGGCATGGGGCTGGCTCTGCTGGGAATCGCCTACCTGCACCAGAAACTGGGGCGTGTCAGCGCCGGTCGGAGCCCATAAACGCATTTCTTGGGGGCAGTAATCCCGCGAGGTTACGGTATACTGCGCGGCCGTTTTCCGGGGGCCGTTTATGTGCGTGTTTGGAAAATGGGTGGGATCGAGGCAGATCCATACGTTTTTGCGTAAATTGAATGGAGATCAGCAGTGAATAGTGTCAGTGACAGTGTCGCAACAACCGTGCCGGCAGATGGACAAGCAGATGGGCAAGGTAGTACCGAAGCCACCATGCAGGCCATGGGTCGCGCCGCGCGCGCCGCTGCGCGCCTGATGGCACGCGCTGATACCGCAAGCAAAAACGCCGCCCTGAAAGCCATCGCCGCCGAGCTGGATGTTCAGCGACCGCAACTGGCGGCGGCCAATGCCAAAGACATGCAAAGGGGCCGCAACAACGGCCTCGACGCCGCGCTGCTGGACCGCCTGGAACTGAACGATGCGCGCATTGACGCGATGATCGACGGGTTGATTCAGATTGCGGAACTGCCGGACCCGGTGGGTGAGGTCAGCGACCTCAAATACCGCCCCAGTGGTATCCAGGTGGGCAAGATGCGGGTGCCACTCGGTGTGGTGGGGATCATTTACGAGTCCCGCCCCAATGTGACCATCGATGCCGCGAGCCTGTGCCTCAAGTCCGGCAACGCGACGATTCTGCGCGGTGGCAGTGAGGCACTGTATTCCAACGGCGCCATTGCCGCCTGCATCGCCGCCGGCCTGAAGCGGGCGGGGTTGCCGGAAACCGCAGTACAGGTGGTGAATACCACCGACCGCGCCGCGGTGGGCGCACTGATTTCCATGCCGGAATACGTGGATGTGATTGTTCCCCGCGGCGGCAAGGGCCTGATCGAGCGCATCAGCCGCGAGGCGCGGGTGCCGGTGATCAAACACCTCGATGGCATCTGTCATGTATACCTGGATGACCGCGCCGACCCGGAGAAGGCGTTCAATATCGCACTGAACGCGAAGACCCATCGCTATGGCGTGTGCAACGCCATGGAAACCCTGCTGGTGGCCGAGGCGGTAGCGGCGGAGTTCCTGCCGCGACTGGCGAGCGCCTACATTGATAAAGGGGTGGAGCTGCGCGGTTGTGAAAAGACCTGCGCCATCCTGCCCCAGGCCCTGCCGGCCACGGAGGAAGACTGGGCCACGGAATATCTGGCGCCGGTACTGTCCATTCGGGTGGTGGCGGATATGGATGCGGCGATGGACCACATTGCGCGCTACAGCTCCGGGCATACGGAATCCATCGTCACCGAGGACTACAGCCGCGCGCGCCGCTTTTTGGCGGAGGTGGATTCCAGCTCGGTGATGGTCAATGCCTCCACCCGCTTTGCGGACGGTTTTGAATACGGACTGGGTGCGGAAATCGGTATCAGTACCGACAAGATCCACGCGCGCGGACCGGTGGGCCTTGAGGGTCTCACCTCACAGAAATGGATCGTGTTCGGGGACGGGCACATCCGCCAATGAGTAATCCTTCGTCAGCGCTACCGCGCTCGTTGAAGACTCTCGCCCTGTTCGGCGGCACCTTTAACCCGGTGCACTTCGGCCACCTGCGCATGGCGCTGGAACTGAAGGAAGCGCTGGGCTTTGACGAAATGCGCCTGCTGCCTTCCCACCAGCCGGCGCACCGAGCCGAGCCGCGGGTGAGTGCCCAGGCCCGGCGTGACATGCTGGCGCTGGCACTGGAGGGGTGTCCCGAGCTCGCATTGGACGATCGCGAACTCGCGCGGGATGGACCCACCTATACCGTGGATACCCTGGAAGGATTGCGGGAGGAGCTGGGGGAGGAGATCTCCATCAGCTTCTGCATGGGGCTCGACTCACTGCTCGGCCTGCCCGGCTGGCACCGCTGGGAGCGCTTGCTGGAACTGGCCCACCTGGTGGTGGTGACCCGTCCCGGCTGGCACATGCCGCGGGACGGTGAGGTGGCGGAGTTGCTGGCCCGCCACTGCGGAACCATGGACGACATTCGCGGGCATTCGGTAGGGCGCATCCTGGTAAGGGAGCAGACCCTGCTGCCGATTTCCGCGACAGGTATCCGCAGCCTGATCGCCAGCGGCCGCTCGGCGCAGTTCCTGCTGCCGGAGCGGGTACTTAACTACATTCAGATTCATCAGCTCTACCGGAGCTAAAAGCAGGGGCTTCGGCCCCAGATATAGGTGTTATGACTGATCTCAAATCGATTGCCGTAAACGCACTGGAAGACCTCAAGGGCCAGGACATCACCGCCCTCGACGTATCCGAACTCAGCGATGTGATGGATACCCTGATCATCTGCACGGGCACCTCCAACCGCCAGGTGAAGTCCCTGGCCAACAACGTGGTGGAAGATGGCAAAGAAGCCGGCTTCCGCCCCATCGGCGTCGAGGGGATGGAAACCGGCGAGTGGGTGCTGGTGGACTACGGTGACGTGGTGGTGCATGTGATGCAGGCGGAAACCCGCCGTTTCTACGACCTGGAAAAACTCTGGTCCATGACCCCGAACACCCGCAACAACGCGGATGGCAGCGATCCGCACCGGGACTGATCGTCGGTGAAAATCAGGATACTGGCGGCCGGCGGCAAGATGCCCGCCTGGGTGCAGGAGGGCTACGGTGAGTACGCCAAGCGCCTGCCCCGGGAGCTGACCCTGGAAATGGTGGAAATTCCCCTTGGCAATCGCGGCCAGAAAAATGCCGCGGCGCTGGTGGAGAAGGCCCGCCAGAAAGAGGGCGAGGCCATGCTCGCGGCGATTGGCGCGCGGGATCATGTGGTGGCACTCGAAGTTACCGGCAAGGCCTGGAGCACCGAGCAACTGTCGCAAGAGCTGGCGGGCTGGCAGATGTCTGGCGACAATGTGTGCCTGCTGATTGGCGGCCCCGATGGCCTTTCCAGGGAGTGCCTGGCGCGGGCCAACCAGAAGTGGTCGCTGTCGGCACTGACCATGCCGCACCCGTTGGTGCGGGTGTTGCTGGCAGAGCAGTTGTACCGCGCCTGGACCCTGCTGGCCGGGCATCCCTACCACAAATAATTTTTTACCAGATCACCGGCAGGCCGTATTTCCGACCGCGAATACAGGCTACCTGCGCTTGACGAAATCCGGTTGAACTTGCGCGCGCAGCCCCTGTCTTAAGCGGCTGGCGCAGGCTCCTTTTGCCGGCTCGCGGTCCCGCCGGGGCGAATGTCCAGGCGCAGGAGACTCCGCAGGGACGATAAACTTGTGTACACTTCGTGGTCATTTTCGCGCCACCGATGATCCCACTTCACCGAAATGTCTGAAAACCTGCGCTTCAAAGACCATCACACCGAGCAGCGACTGTTTCGCAACCGTATGCTGGTGGCCATCATCGGCGTGGCGGCGCTGCTCGGCGTACTGGTGGCGCGGCTGTACAACCTGCAGATCGTCAATTACGAAAACTATCGCACCCAGTCGGACGAAAACCGCATCCAGGTGCGACCGGTGCCCCCCACCCGCGGCCTGATCTACGACCGCAACGGCGTATTGCTGGCGGATAACCGCGCCAGCTACACCCTTGCCATCGTGCGCGAGCGCATCAAGGATCTGGACGCCACCCTGGAACTGCTCGGCAATCTGGTGCAGATGGACGATGACGACGTGGAAAAATTCAAACGTCGCCTGCAGCGCCGCCGCCCGTTCGAGCCGGTGCCCCTGCGCTATCGCCTAACCGAAGAGGAAATCGCCCGCATCAGCGTCAATGAATTCCGCCTCCCCGGGGTGTCCGTGGAAGCAGAACTGGTGCGCTATTACCCGGAAACAGAACTGTTCGCCCACAGCGTCGGCTATGTGGGGCGCATCGCCGAGCGGGATCTCTCCGCGTTTTCCGAAGAGGACGTGCGTCGCTACCGCGGCACCCAGAGCATCGGCAAGGTGGGGCTGGAGCGCTCCTACGAGGACCTGCTGCTCGGGGAAGTGGGCTTCGAAAACGTGGAAACCAACGCCCGCGGTCGCGTGCTGCGGGTGCTGGAGCGCCATGATCCTAAGCCCGGCGCCGAGCTGACCCTGCACCTGGATACCCGCCTGCAGCAGGTGGCCACCGATGCCCTCGGCGAACACCGCGGCGCCGTGGTGGCCATCGATGTGAAGACCGGCGGCGTGCTGGCGTTTGTGAGCAAGCCGTCTTACGACCCCAACCTGTTTGTCACCGGCATCAGCTTCAAGGATTACAGCGAACTGCGGGACTCGCTCGACGTACCGCTGTTCAACCGCGTGGTGCAGGGCCAGTACCCGCCCGGCTCCACCTTGAAGCCGATGATGGGCCTCGGTGGCCTGGCCGCCGGGGTGATCACCGCCAATACCCGTGTTGCGGATCCCGGTTTCTTCCGCCTGCCCAACGATTCCCGCATCTACCGCGACTGGAAGCGCTGGGGCCACGGCAAGAGCATCGACTTGATCGAGGGGCTGGCGCAGAGCTGCGACGTGTATTTCTGGGATATGGCTTCGCGCTGGAATATCGATGGCATGCACGACATCGCCACCCGCTTCGGTCTCGGCGACAAGACCGGTATCGACCTGCCGCGGGAGTATCCGGGGATTTTCCCGTCGCGGGAGTGGAAGCGCGGTGCACGCGGCGCGGCCTGGTACCCGGGTGACAGTCTGAACGCGGTTCTGGGGCAGGGCTTCGTGCTGGCCACGCCGCTGCAACTGGCGGTGATGACCGCCACCATCGCCAATCGCGGCACCCACTACCGCCCGCAGATGGTGATGGCCATCGACGGTGTGGAACAGCCGCCGGAAGTACTGCACCACGTGGAGGCGCGCCCGGAACACTGGGATCTGGTGTTCAAAGGCATGGAGCAGGTGGTCAAGGCCGGTACCGGTAAAAATGCCGGCGCCGGGCTGGATTTCCGGGTGGCCGGCAAGTCCGGCACCGCGCAGGTGGTGGGTATTGCCCAGGGGGCAAAATACGACTCGGAGGCACTCAAGGAGCGCCACCGGGACCACGCCCTGTTCATCGCCTTTGCACCGGTGGACGACCCACAGATCGCGGTGTCGGTGCTGGTGGAGAACGGCGAGGGCGGTGGCCGGGTTGCGGCGCCGGTGGCACGGGAAGTACTGGCCGACTGGATGCAGCGGCCGTTTGAAGATACCGCCGGCCTGTCGTCCTGGCGGCCGCCGATGGCGCCGCTGACATCAACACCGTTTGAGGAGGTTCGCGTCCGTGGCTAGTCGCGACTATATGCACCGGCTGCCGGACGCGGGCAGCAGCCTGCGCCGCCCGGAGAGTCTCTCCCGTCGCTGGCATATCGACCTGCCGCTGTTGCTGCTGTTGCTGATTCTGGCGGGGGTGGGTCTGGTGGTGCTGTACAGCGCCTCCGGCGAGGAAATCCACTACGTAAAGCGCCAGGCAGTATTTATGGGCCTGGCATTTACCGGCATGGTGATTGCGGCGCAGATCCCGTTGGAGTTTTATCGCCGCTGGTCGCCCTGGTTCTATCTCGGCGGCTGCTGTCTGCTGGTGGCGGTACTGTTCGTGGGGGTGGGAGCCAAAGGGGCCCAGCGCTGGTTGCAGATCGGCGGTTTCCGTTTCCAGCCTTCCGAGGTGCTGAAGCTCGCAGTGCCCATCTCCGTGGCGGCCTTCCTGCACCGGCGCACGCTGCCGCCGTCGCTCTTCACTATCGTGGGCGCACTCGCGATTATCGGGGTGCCCGCACTGCTGATCGTGCGTCAGCCGGATCTGGGGACGTCTATCCTGATTGCGGCGTCCGGTATCTTCGCGCTTTATCTGTCCGGCCTCAGCTGGAAAATGATTGGCAGCGCCGGGCTGCTGGCTGCTTTGGCCGCCTGGCCCATGTGGATGTGGGGCATGCGGGACTACCAGCGACAGCGGGTGCTCACCCTGTTCAACCCGGATGCGGACCGCCTCGGTGCGGGCTGGAACATCTTTCAGTCCAAGGCCGCTATCGGCTCTGGCGGTTGGGCGGGCAAAGGCTATATGGAAGGTACCCAGTCACAGCTGGACTTCCTGCCGGAGAGTCATACGGATTTCATCATCGCCGTACTCGCGGAAGAGTGGGGCATGCGCGGGGCGCTGATTCTGCTGACCCTGTATCTGCTTATCATTGCGCGGGGCATCTATATTAGTTTTACGGCCCAGCATGTCTTCGGACGCCTGCTGGCGGGCAGTATCACCCTCACATTTTTCGTGTATGTGTTTGTGAATATCGGTATGGTCAGCGGCCTGTTGCCGGTGGTGGGGGTACCCCTGCCGCTGGTGAGTCATGGCGGGACCTCGGTAATCACGCTGATGGCGGGCTTCGGTATCCTGATGGCCATCAGCACGGAAAGACGCAGAGTACTTTTTTGACCCGCAATCTGATTTGTTTCAGTAGCGGTTCAGGCCGGCTTCATTTTTTGTCGTGTATCGTGCCACTTTTTGGCGCTTTTGCAGTCACAACAGCGAATTGATTCTAATAACGAAAGAAGTTGCCGGAAGTACCTTATGAGAACAGGAGCGGTTGTTTTGAAGTGGACCACCGGATTATTGGCGGGCTTGGGACTTGTCCTCGGTGCTTGCGCGCAGGAGCAGGGGCATGGTGAAAACGCCCAGGCCCAGGCCTTTGTGGATTACATGGTGGCCGAACACAACTTCAACCGCGAAGAGCTCCAGGCCCTGATGCAGGAGGCCAAGCGCAAGGACTCCATTCTCAACGCAATCAAGCGCCCGGTGGAAAAGGCCAAACCCTGGAAGGAATACCGCGAGATTTTCATCACCAGCGCCCGTATTCATGGCGGTGTGGACTTCTGGGACAAGAATGCAGAAGCGCTCAAAAAGGCGGAAGAAAAATACGGTGTGCCACCGGAGCTGATTGTCGCCATCATCGGCGTGGAAACCCGTTACGGCGGCAATATGGGCAGTTACCGGGTGCTGGATGCGCTTTCCACCCTGGCCTTCGATTATCCCCGGCGCTCCAAGTTTTTCACCAAGGAACTGGAAAACTACCTGCTGCTGACCCGGGATGAAAAAATCGACCCCACCTCACTGAAAGGCTCTTACGCCGGTGCCATGGGATTCGGGCAGTTTATGCCCTCCAGTTATCGTCACTACGCGGTGGACTTTAACGGTGACGGCCGTGTGGATATCTGGACCGATACCGAAGACGCCATCGGCAGCGTCGCCAATTATTTTGTCGAGCACGGCTGGAAAGCCGGCGAGCCGGTGACCGTGATCACCCAGCCGGCGCCGAATGCGGACATGACCATCGTCAACGATGACCTGGAACCGAAATGGACCGTGGGCGAACTGGAAGCCAAGGGTTTCCCCACCACCGCCCAGGTAACCAAGGAAATGCCCGCCAATGTGTTTTCACTGGATACCCGGGATGGGGAACAGTACTGGATTGGGCTGAATAATTTCTACACCATTACCCGGTACAACCACAGCCGCCTGTATGCCATGGCGGTGTATGAACTGGGCCAGGAAATCATCAAGGCGCGCGGTGGACGCTCCTGATTTCGGCGACAGCCTTCACAATCTAAAGTATTAAAACGCGCCGGGGACCGATACAGTGTCCGGCACCGGCTAAAACTAAAAACTCGAATAACGAGTATGAAAATCGCGGTTGTGGGCGCTGTTTGTCCTGCACCGGGGGGAAGCCATGAAAAAAACAATTGCCCTGGGCGCAGCCCGGGTTAGCGCTGCTTTTTTGCTGACATTACTCACCGCCTGCAGCAACGTGCCAGTGAAGACCGCGGATAAGCCCGCGGACAAGGGTGAAGTCCCGTTTGACCAGCTCCGTGACGGTTACCCGGATATACCGGTGGATATGTTGGCCACGCCGGAAGTGACGCCGGTGCGCGAGCCCATCGGTGTCGCCGGAAATAAATCGCCCTATGTAGTGGATGGCGTTCGCTACAAAGTGCTGAACAAAGTTAAGGGTTACCGTGAGCGCGGCCGCGCCTCCTGGTACGGCACCAAATTTCACGGGCGTAAAACCGCGAATGGCGAGGTCTACAATATGTACGCCCTGTCTGCGGCGCACAAAACACTGCCACTGCCCAGTTATGCGAAGGTGACCAACCTGGACAATGGCCGCAGCGTCATTGTGCGGGTCAACGACCGCGGTCCCTTCGTGCCGGGGCGGATCATCGATCTCAGCTACACCGCCGCACAGAAGCTCGGTTACCTGAATAACGGTACGGCACGGGTGGAGGTAGAAGCCCTGGACCCGGACAGCCTGCCAAGTGCTACCCAGACGCTGGCGGTGGAAAAAGACGCCGCTGCGCGCAAGGGATTGCCCCAGGACGCCAGTTTCAAACTGCCGGAGAACACTTACCTGCAGATTGGCGCGTACAGCTCAGCGAGCCAGGCGGAAGATATCCGCGGCCAGCTTGCCGCTGCATTCGGCTATCCTGTACTCGTCAGCCCGGTCAAGAGCGGAGAAAAAATGCTCTACCGGGTGCGTATTGGGCCCATCGCCCAGCAGCGGGTACTGGCCGCATTGCGGGAGTCCGTAGAGCAGAAGCAATTCGGACAACCCCAGGTCGTGGTGGACTAACCGTTCCACCCGCAACGCTTATTCCGGCGGGAGCCGGAATTTTGACACCCATTGAACGCAAGGATAAAGAGACACCCATGTTCAAACGCTTATTTGCCTGCCTGCTCGTGATTGTCAGCACCAGTAGTGTGGCCCAGGCCGATAAACCGCTGATTCCCGCACCGCCACAGCTGGCGGCGACAGCCTACATTCTGATCGACGCCCACACCGGCCAGGTGCTGGTAGAGCAGGACGCCGACAAGCAGATTCCCCCGGCCAGCCTGACCAAGATGATGACCAGCTACATCGTGTCGGAAGAGCTGGATAAAGGCGCCATCAAGGAACAGGATCCGGTGAATATTTCGGAGAAAGCCTGGCGCATGGGCGGCTCCAAGATGTTCGTCAAGGTCAACGACAAGGTGCCGGTGATCGACCTGCTGCGCGGGGTCATCATCCAGTCCGGTAACGATGCCAGCATCGCGCTGGCGGAGCACGTTTCCGGGAGCGAAGAGGTATTTGCCGAGGTGATGAACCAGCAGGCCGAGCGTCTGGGCATGACCTCCACCCACTTCGTGAACGCCACCGGCTGGCCGGCTGAGGGTCACATGACGACCGCCCGCGACCTGGCTACCCTGGCGCGCGCGCTGATCAACGACCACCCGTCTCACTACGCGCTCTACTCCGAGAAGTATTTCCGCTTCAACGGCATCAACCAGCCCAACCGCAATCGCCTGCTGTGGCGCGACCCTGCGGTCGACGGCATCAAGACCGGTCACACCGAAGAGGCCGGTTTCTGCCTGGTGGCCTCTGCGGTCAAACGCGGTATGCGTCTGATTTCCGTGGTCGTCGGCACCGACAGCGATGAGAAACGCGCCGCCGAGACCCAGAAACTGCTGGCTTACGGCTTCCGCTACTTCCAGACCCACAAGGTGTATGGTGCCAACGACGTACTGCAGACCGAGCGCGTATGGGGTGGCAAGGCCGACACCGTGGGCGTAGCGGTGCAGAACGACGTCTTCGTCACCATCCCCCGCGGCGGTGAAGAGAGCATCAAGGCCGACCTGATCGTCGATGGCGAGCTGAAAGCGCCCCTGGCCAAGGGCCAGCAGGTAGGTAAAGTGATCGTGACCCTGGACGGGCAGACCGTTGCCGACGTACCTGCGGTGGTGGCGGAAGATGTGGAAGAGGGCGGCTTCTTCAAGCGTCTGTGGGACTCCATCAAGCGCTTTGTGATGGGCTTCTTTCAGTAACAGATACTGAAAATATACGCACTATCCCGGCGGCATCTGCCGCCGGGTTCTCTTCAAAGCCGTTTCTCCTGCAATCTTTCTTCCCTGTCCAGCCCCCTGTCGGCACTGTATAATCGCCGCCCGGCCGCAATCCCCGCTGGGTTCGCCCCGCGTCTCCACTTCCGACCTGCGGCCCTGTGAGTGTGGTATGACCCAGGATTCAGAACAGCAGCCCCCGAAAATCGAATTTCCCTGTGAAGACTACATGGTCAAAGTCGTGCGCGACAGCGAAGGCCATGTGCACGAATTCGTGCTCGAAGTCATGCGCCGCCATGTGCCGGACCTGGATGAATCCAGGCTGAAGCACACGCCGAGCCGCAACGGGCGCTTCACCTCCATGACCTTCTTCATTATCGCCACCGGCGAGCCGCAGCTGAAGGCTCTGTTCGAAGAACTCAAGGCCCACCCGGGCGTGCATATGGTGCTGTGATGGGTGCTGCTATATCGGTGCCGGCACCGGCGATCTGCAATCTGGGCCGGCGCGATTACGAAACCGTATGGCGCGCCATGGCCCACTACACCGATACCCGCGGCAATGAGGCCGGGGATCAGATCTGGTGCGTTGAACACCCCCCCGTATTCACCCAGGGCCAGGCCGGCAAGGCGGAGCACCTGCTCAACACCGGCGACATCCCGGTGGTACAGGTAGACCGCGGCGGCCAGGTCACCTACCACGGCCCGGGGCAGTTGGTGGTTTACCCACTGCTGGACCTGCGCCGCGGCAAGATCGGCGTGCGCGACCTGGTGAGTGCACTGGAAGACGCCACCGTGGATATGCTCGCGGAATACGGCATCGCTGCAGCGCCTCGCGCCGATGCCCCCGGCGTGTATCTCACCGAGGGACTGCGCGCGGGCAACAAGATCGCCTCCATTGGCCTGCGCGTGCGCCGTGGCTGCTCCTTCCACGGGATTGCGATCAATATCAATATGGACCTGGCGCCGTTCCTGCGCATCAATCCCTGCGGCTATGCGGGCATGCAGATGGTGCAGATGGCGGAGCTGATCCAGCCAACCCCGGAGTGGTCGGGTGTGGCAGAGAAATTTGTCGCCGCGCTGGCGCGCAGGCTGCAATTGCCGGAGGCCCAGTGGCAGCCGGTAGACGAGAACCTTTTTGCGGTGCCCGGAACAGCGTCCGCTGCACCATCAGGAACAAGCAATGTCTGAACGTTTTGATGCCGACAAGCCGGAAATCATCGCCACCTCGGCCGCGGTGGAAACTGCGGCCCCGGAAATCAGCCCGGTAAAACGCACCCGCCGCCTGCAGCAGGGGGAAAAACTGCGCGATGGCGACAAGGTTGAACGTATCCCGGTGAAGGTGATCGCCAGCGACCAGTTGCTGCGCAAGCCGGACTGGATTCGCGTCAAGGTGCCGTCGGTCAAGGCGTCCCAGGAAGTCGATCGCATCAAGAGCATCCTGCGCTCGCAGAAGCTCGCCACCGTGTGTGAAGAGGCCAGCTGCCCTAACCTGGGCGAGTGTTTCAGTGGCGGTACCGCCACCTTCATGATCATGGGCGAGATCTGCACCCGCCGCTGCCCCTTCTGCGACGTGGGCCACGGCAAGCCGAACCCGCTGGATCCGAACGAACCCCAGCACCTGGCGGAAGCCATTGCCGCCATGAGCCTGCGCTATGTGGTCATCACCTCCGTGGACCGCGATGACCTGCGCGACGGCGGTGCCCAGCACTTTGCCGACTGTATCAAGCGCTCTCGCGAACTGTCGCCGAACCTGCAGGTGGAAATTCTCACCCCGGACTTCCGCGGCCGTATGGAAGTAGCGCTGGACATCCTCGAGGCCGAGGCCCCGGACGTGTTCAACCACAACCTGGAAACCGTGCCGCGCCTGTACCGCGAGTCCCGCCCCGGCGCCAACTACAAGTGGTCGCTGAAACTGTTGCAGGAATACAAAAAGCGTCGCCCCGACGTACTCACCAAATCCGGCCTGATGGTGGGCCTCGGTGAGACCCGCGAGGAAATCTTCGAAGTGATGGACGACATGCGCGCCCACGATATCGACATGCTCACCATTGGCCAGTACCTGCAGCCGAGCAAGGAGCACCTGCCGGTACAGCGCTACGTGCACCCGGACGAGTTTGAAGAGTACCGCCGCTACGCCGAGCAAATCGGCTTCAAGCACGCCGCCTGCGGCCCGATGGTGCGCTCCTCTTACCACGCCGACAAGCAGGCACACGGCGAAAAAGTCAGCTGAATTTCCCTCCGAAAAGTAAGTCACAGCGTTCGTCGTTACACCCAGCGACGAACCGTACTTAGTCCAAGAGGTGGGAGCGTCATACCAAGGTCATGACGCTCCCCACCGACGATCACTCCCGCAATGTACACAGGATCAGACTGCCGAATTGAGGTGTAGCCCCTCCTTTGAGCCCCTGACCCGAGTCAACTTCGACCATCCCCCTTTATTCCAATATTCGAGTCCCCTGCAGTAGATATTCCCGTCGTGTTCAGATAACCATGGCGTGTGTACACCGAATTGAGCGGCGCAAGTATTTGATTTATAAAGACTGCGATACTCCAAACAAAGCCATGTGAGAGGCCGTAAACAACGGCAAGAGGCTTGTTTTCCTGGCGGGCTATTTTAATGAGCCTCTCTAACTTATTGAATTTAAATAATTTTATTGGTTCTTTGGGTGGGGCGATGAGATGTGCACAAGCCTCTGGCTGCACGAGCCTAGGGCTAATGAATAAAACTGCTAGTTTTTCTGGGGGGGAAGTGTGGAGCTTTCAAATATTCAAAAGTGGTTTTTATTCGAGCTACAGTACTTTGATATGTCGCTTCCTCTCCTTTTGTGCAACATCGAAAGAGCTTCCCCTGAAGTCGATGAAATCAATAAATATGAAATTTCTCAAGAATTAGTACTTACTATGAATGAAAAGGGTTTGGTTGACCTTTATGAGATAGATAAGTCAGTAATCCCTGAGTATGATTTAACCAGCGCGCGGGCCATTAGTGGTTCTGAGTTAAAAAAATTTATTTGTGATTCCATAAGGTGGGTGAATCAATATTCACATGATGGCAAGTACCGATATGCGTTTGCAACAACAGAGGAAGGCGATAATTTAATAGCAAGAATTAACTGGCCCAAAGCAAAAAAATAACAAGCAGTTGTAATCGCCGCGAAATGCGCGGCTGAGGCGGCTTCCTCTACGCTCCAGTCGCCCCTAAACCGAGCTTTATGCGTCAATATAAGGAAATGTAATGCGATCGATATTGCCAATCTTTATTTTTCTTTTTGGAAATGTTGTTTTTGCGAATGGTTCGGACAAAGAAATTTTACAAAATCTTAGCCTGAATGAAGAAATGGGTAGGCTAAAGGATATTTGTCCATCGGAATTGTATAGTAAAACGGATTTTGTTTTTAAAGATCGAATTTCGTATTGCCGAGAAAGAAAAGGTGATTGCTTGTCTAAATGTGAAGGCGGTGATCCCAATTTCTGCTTCGGTCTGGGGAATGTGCTGCAAGAGGGAGGGATCTTGGAACTATATCCTGAGCTTCTCTACGCTAAAGCATGTAAGGAGGGGCTCGTAATTGCATGTACTAATCGAGCGGCAGGATTGATGCGATTCGAAGCAGAATCAAAGCAAAATTGCTACTCTTCTACATTCAAACTAACCTGCTCGAAAGATGATGCTTGGGGTTGCGCGATGTACGGACTGGTTCTGCACGAAGGTAAAGGTTTTAAGAAGAACGATACTCTTGCGTTAGAAGTTTTGGATTCGGCGTGTAAGTTTGATGTGGAAAGTCAAGCTTGCCAGTATGCGCAGCAGCTCAAGAGTAAAATAGCTGAGTCACGGAATGCGGTAGTGGAAAAGTGAAAGCATATAACAATTCAAGGAAAGCCGACGTGCTATCGCATGCACCTTTTTGAGGCGTTAAATGCTCTCGGAGTCGAGCAATGATTGAGTGGACGGGAAACCTAGAGGATGATTGCTGCGCAATGTGGGGCGGTTTATTTCTGCACGTCGAAGAGATGGATCGAAATTTATGGTGGTGGGCAGTTTACGATGCCGAAGACGAGATCATCGATACCTCGAATAATTACGAGAAAAAGTTTAAAAATGGTAAGGACACTCGTCTCGCGGCTGAGATCGCAGCTAAAACCTATGTCGGCATTTAACAAATTTTGGTTACCGATAATTTGGCGCTGCGCACCAATGTGCGGCAACAAAAAGCGTTATGCGTAAAAGATGATCCGTGGTATTTACGAACAGTATTGCTGGTTAGAGGTTGATGAGCCGGTATTAGGTTTCGTTGGAGAGGTCTTAAATGCAAACAGCGGAAACCATCTCTACATTACCGCTTTCGATAGTGGGCATATATCTCCGGCTGAGGAAGAATCGAAGAAAGGATGGGTTTCTCAGGGGGAGGTAATGGTTAGCCCGAGGTTGGGGCGAAATACGGAGGTACCTTACGATAACTTCGATGAATGGTATTTCTTTCCAAGCCTCATCAACTTTCCAAAGGAACAGAAAGTGTTTGTTAACTACGGCCGTTTTTCGTTGGTGCCAGTTAAAGAGCAGCTGAAACGCTTTGATTCAACATGGGGGCCTGATTCACTTGATTGGCTTCAGTCTCTACAAGATCAGTTCTGGGAGCAGATCATGCGCCTAGAACCAGAAACATATGTGGCCATGGGTGACCGAGGTATTGTGGTTTCAAAAAACCTACCGCTGTTGGAGAGAATACGTGCATCGCGTAACAAGTAGCTCCATAGGACCACAAAATTCGAGCGGCTTTTAGCGCATGGATTTGCAATTGTTGCGAAATCGCTGCCCTCCGTTTCGGCCCGTTGAGCATGGGCATTAGGCTTCCAAGTGCCCAATTAAGAGGAAATTATTATAAATGAACGCGAGCGGTAGAAATAAGGGTAAGTGCATCTGCGGAGAAGTCGAGTATGAACTGACAGCAGTTCCAATGTTCGTGCATTGCTGTCATTGCACCTGGTGTCAAAGGGAAACCGGTTCGGCTTTTGCAATCAATGCACTTATCGAAGCTGATGAGGTTCAATTAATACAGGGTTATCCTGAAAAAATTTATGTTCCGAGTAATAGTGGCATGGGGCAAAAAATTAGCCGTTGCCCTTCGTGTAAAACCGCTCTTTGGAGTAATTATGGCGCTGCAAAAGACGCTGTATGCTTTATTCGTGTGGGAACACTTAACAATCCAGACGTATGTCCGCCAGACATACATATTTTCACATCTACAAAACAGAAGTGGGTGGAACTAAACAACACCGTGCCAGTTATGGACGAGTACTATCAAAGGAGCAAGTATTGGCCTGAGCCGAGTATTGTGAGGTATAAACGTGCCAATAAAGCCTAGCAAGGTAGTGTTGCAGGCTTGCTATTTTCAAGGAGATCTCTCAATGGTTAAGAAAATTATTACACACCTCCTCGCGCTAAGTGCTGGAGTCGCGGTGACCGTTTCTATCATGGCCATGTCAAAATTTGGTGTAAAAGAAGGGGCGTCAGCGGATATGACGGTGGTAGTGTATCGAGTGGCTGAGGAGCTGATGGGGCCTAAAATGATAACTACCGATTCCAGGTTCAAAGCTTCCTTGGATACAGCAGAGGGGAAACGTGTAGAGCTATCTATAGAGGGAGTTAATTCGCGGTCATCAAAAACTATCTCCTACCAGAATGTCACGGTAAATGGGACAAGTGTGAAAATTGATTCAAATGGTACCGCCCTGGTCGATGATATTATGGTCGTTCTGGTCGATCACTCTAAGTATGAGGTGGAGGTCGCAGCGCGGTAATGGCTAACAAGCGCGGAAACAATTGCGCACTACTTGCACTGGATTCATAACAAGTCGCTTACCCGTGCGGTGAGCACTAAAACTATTGGGGTCCGAATATGAATCAAGAATTGAAGGCGGCTAAAGGCCAATGTTTATGTGGATCTGTCAAATTTGAAATTGATGGCGAAATCTCATCATTTCATATTTGCTATTGCTCAAGATGTAGGCATTCTACCGGTTCGGCCCACGCGTCGAATATGTTTACTAAACCTGAAAGTGTTTCCTGGCTTTCCGGTGAGGAATTCATACAGCGCTTCGAGTTGGAATCAGCCAAAAGTTGGGCAAAGCAGTTCTGTAAGGTTTGCGGCTCGGGTGTTCCATATTTGAATCGCTCGGGTACATTTCTTGTCGTGCCTGCCGGTAGTCTTGATGACAATATAAATATCAAGCCGGATGATAGAATTTTTTGTGAGGATAGGTCTGCTTGGGTTGAGGGTATCCAGAATAGTCCTGAGTTCCCGGCCCTCCCGGATAAGTTTTAACAAGCGAGGCAGTTCGTTCGGGGAAAAACTTGCGAAGCGATACTGCATAATTTGGCCTGCTTGCCATGAAGCCAATAGATATTGGAAAAACGTACGATAAAATTACCCATCTTTGGGAACGGGTAGGGTTCAACCGAGATGATGGGATAGCGCAGCATAGGCGAGCCTTGTCATTCGTAAAAAATCGAGGCAAGGCGCTGGATGTAGGCTGTGGCTGTACCGGCAGATTTATCGATCTGCTTGAACGTGAAGGGTTTTCTCCTGAAGGTGTCGATATCTCCACGGAGATGCTGGCTTTGGCTCGGAGTCGACACCCGGAGGTGGCGTTTCATCACAAGGATATATGCGATTGGGTAATCCAGGAAAGCTACGACTTCATTACGGCCTGGGATAGTATTTGGCACATACCCCTCAGTGAGCACGAGAACGTCTTACAGAAGCTGGTTTCCAGTCTCAACCCGGGCGGTGTGTTGATTTTTTCGTTTGGTGGTACCGGTGAAAAAAGCGAACATACGGACGATGCGATGGGGGCGGAGGTCTATTACTCAACCCTGGGTACCAATGGATTTGTTGACTTGTTAATTAGCCTGGGCTGTACCCTCAGGCATCTTGAATACGATCAGTATCCCGAGTTGCATGCTTTTGTAGTCGTGCAAAAAGGCTAGCAATTGCATTGAGCCGTCTATAGAAAAGCCTCCCGTGAATTGGATTTTCCGCGAGGCTTTTTTTTGCAGAAATACGGCGTTTCAGTGTGCGTAGGTCAGGCAGTTTACCGTGTCGCCGCTATAACCCAGTTCGATCTTGTCCGCTCCACACTCAAAGTCGTCATTGTGGCTGCAACTGGTAATCTTGCAGGCACCGACACCGGCGATGCGCTCCCGTTTGGTGTGGCTGCTGTTACTGAAAAATGTGTCGCAATCCGGCTCATCACCATCGCCGATGGTGATGGCGCGGGCATGGCAGGCGGAGTCGCTATTGTAGGCGCACTCGGTGGCTGCGCAGCGGCTGACTTCGGGCATATCGGTGGCGATGATCATGGCGCAATTCTCACTGGATTATTCTCGGGAGAACAAACTCCCGCTTTGAGCCTAGGTCAGTGTCGGTAGGTGTCAAATGAATGCGTCAAACGATTGGCACAAATTGCTCCTGATCATTGGGTGATGTTGGTACTTGTCAGTCACGTTATTCACCGGCTCTCTTGACCTGAATCAAGCGTCACATTCGCGAGGAGGGAAGAATCCCCGCTCTGCTTTTCGCTGTGTTTTGCCAACTCACCGGCTCACAAGGCTGGGAAGAGGGTGGAAAGATGCAGGAGGTAGCTTGAATGAAAGAGGTATTTTCATGAGCCACACCAAGCTGACCACGTCCGCCGGCGCACCCATTGCCGATGACAACAACAGTATCTCCGCCGGCCCGCGTGGATCACTGACCTTCGATAACTACCGCGTGTTTGAGAAACTTGCCCACTTCAATCGCGAGCGCATCCCGGAGAGAGTAGTGCACGCGCGTGGCACCGGCGCCTACGGTACCTTCCGTCTGAGTAAAGACCTGAGCGACTGGACCATTGCGGATTTTTTGCAGAAAGCCGGCACCGACACCGAAGTATTCGTGCGCTTTTCCACCGTGGGCGGCGGCCAGGACTCCAGCGATTACGCTCGCGACCCGCGCGGATTTGCGGTTAAGTTCTACACCAAAGAGGGCAACTTCGACTTGGTGGGTAACAACACCCCGGTGTTCTTTTTGAACGACCCGTCCAAATTTCCGGATTTCATTCACTCGCAGAAAAAAAATCCGCGCACCAATCTGCCCGACCCTGCGGCGAGTTTTGAATACTGGGCCAACCACCCGCAGTCCCTGCACCAGATGACCATTCTGATGTCCGATCGCGGCATCCCGCTCAGCTACCGCCATATGCATGGCTTTGGCTCGCACACCCTGAGTTTCTGGAACAAAAAGGGTGAGCGTTACTGGGTGAAGTGGCACCTCAAAACCCTGCAGGGTATCAAGAACGTGCGCAGCGAGGACGCGGCCGACTATCCCGCATTCGGTGCGCAGCAGGATCTGGTGGAATCCATCGACCAGGGCGATTACCCCAGATGGAAAGTGCAGCTGCAGATTCTCTCGGAGGCGCAGGCGCAAACGTTGTCGGTGAATCCGTTCGACCTCACCAAGGTCTGGCCCCACAGCGAAGCGCCGTTGATGGATATCGGCGTGCTGGAACTTAGCCGAAATGTTGACAATTATTTTGCCGAAACCGAACAGGCTGCGTTTGCGCCCAGCAACCTGGTGCCCGGTATCGGCGCTTCGCCGGACAAAATGCTGCAGGCAAGACTGTTCGCCTATCAGGATGCGCACCGCTATCGTGTGGGCGCCAACGTCAACAATATCCCGGTCAACGCGCCGAAATGCCCTGTGCATCACTATCAGCGCGACGGGGCATTTGCCGGCATGTGTCCGGTCAGCGGCAAGGCGCCAAATCAGGGCAGCGAGGTGAACTTCTACCCCAATGACCGCAGCAAACTGGGCGCACCGGTAGCGGTGCCGGAAGTTGCCGAACCGCCGATGCCACTGGAGCAGGACGCCTGGATTGCGCCCCATAGCCAGGACGACGAGGACTATTACTCCCAGGCCGGTGCGCTGTTTCGTCTGATGAGCGACGACCAGAAGCAGCAGCTGGTGGACAATATCGCGGCAGGCCTCGCTCGGGCGAATGCGTCCATTCAGGCGCGGATGCTGCAGCAGTTCAACAAGGCTGATGCCGCCTATGCGGAAATGGTGAAAATCGCACTGGCGACGGCTGCGGAGTAATCTAATTCTGAAATAGCCATGCGGCGGGGGCACCCGCCGCATTTTTGTGGGTGCAGTTTCGACCTTTCGCCAATTGCCCGCGGTCCTTGCCATCGGTTATACAGGTACACCTGACCCGGTGCGCGAGGAATTCATGATCGGCAAGTCCCTGTTGCTGTTTTTTGCCCTGCTGTATGTGGTGCTGCTATTTGTGGTCGCGTGGCGCGCGGGCCGCCACAAGCAGTGGATGCAGCATTTTCGCCCCATCATTTACGGCCTCACCCTCGCCGTGTACTGCAGCTCATGGACATTTTTCGGCGCGGTAGGGCAGTCTGTCAGCGATACCTGGAGTTATCTGCCGATCTACCTCGGGCCAATTCTGCTGTTTCTGTTCGCCGGCGGCTTCCTGCGCAAGCTGGTGCTGGTGGGCGAACGCCAGAAGGTCACCTCCATTGCCGACTTTATCGGCTCCCGCTACGGCAAAAGCCGGGGGCTTTCCGCGCTGGTGACGCTGCTCGCCATCGTCGGCAGCCTGCCGTATATCGCGCTGCAGTTGCGCGCGGTGACCATGGGCTGGGAAGTCATAGGTGGCGGCAGTGAAAGCGACAGCTTCGTTAATCTGGACACTGCGCTTGCCACCGCGCTTTTGATGGGGCTGTTTGCCATCCTGTTCGGGACCCGCCATCTGGAAGGCCGTGAGCGCAATGTGGGCGTGGTGGCGGCCATCGCCCTCGAATCCCTGGTGAAACTGTTTGCCTTTGGCGCGGTGGCGATACTGGCGCTGTGGCTGCTGGTGACCGGAGGCAGCGGGCTCGCGGTGGAAAGCCTGCAGTGGCAGCCGCGGCTGCAGTGGCTGGCACCGGATATCAACTTCGTCACCCAGACCCTGCTGGCCATGGCGGCGATCATCTGCCTGCCGCGCCAGTTCCATATGGCCGTGGTGGAATACCGCAACCCGGAAGACCTGAATACCGCGCGCTGGCTGCTGCCGGCGTACCTGGTGCTGTTCTCGGTGCTGATCCTGCCCATTTCCCTCGCCGGTCAGCCGCTGGTGGCGGCGGGCATGAGTGAACCGGACAGCCTGGTGCTGACTCTGCCGCTGCAGAGCGGCAACAGCACGCTCACCATGCTGGCGTATATCGGCGGTTTTTCCGCGGCTACCGGTATGGTGATTGTTGCCGTGCTGACGTTAGCGGTGATGGTTTCCAACGAACTGGTGGCGCCGGTGTGGCTGTATCTCAGCCGGTATACCCAACTCACCGCCGTGTCCCTCGGCAACCACCTGCGCTTGATCCGGCGGCTGAGTATCCTGCTGTTGATGTTGATGAGCTGGGGCATGCACCGGGCGATTTCCGGTACCGAGGCACTGGCGTCCATCGGCCTGCTGTCTTTTGCCGCCGCCGCGCAGCTCGCACCGGCTCTGATCGCCGCGCTCTACTGGCCCGGTGCACACCGGCGCGGGGTGTGGGCGGGGCTGATCGCGGGATACGGCCTGTGGTTTTTTTGCCTGGTGCTGCCGGCCGTGTACCCGGAGACAGCGTTACTTGGCCGCGGGTTGTTCGGTGTTGAATTCCTGCGTCCACAGCAGTTGTTTGGACTGGCGGGACTGGACCCGCTCAGCCACGGGGTCTTCTGGAGCCTGCTCGGCAACCTGACACTGCTGGTGGGCGTATCCCTCACCTGCCGGCAGGATGGCAATGACCTGCGCCAGGCCCGTGCCTTTGTAGCGCCGGAGCAGGCCGGTGAGCCGGCACCGGATCTGGTGCCCACCGGAATCCGCATGGGACAGGTACGTAGCCTGCTGCAGCCCTTTGTGGGGCCGGCAAGGCTGGAGGAAATCTGGAACGACTTCGAGCAGCGCAGCCAGCAGCGCCTGTTGCCGGATGACGCAGCCTCGCGCTTTGTGGTGGCGGATGCCGAGCGCATTCTCGCCGGAGTTGTAGGTTCCGCGGCGGCGCACCAGGTGGTGGGGCTGCTCTACAGTAATCGCCCGCTGAAACTCGAGGATATTGCGCGGCTGGTGGACAGCACGTCCCAGCGCCTGCGGTTCAGCCAGGAGCTGCTGCAGACCACGGTGGAAACCATCAGTCAGGGCATCAGCGTGGTGGATGCGGAACTCAGGCTGGTGGCCTGGAACCGCCAGTATCTGGAGCTGTTCGATTACCCCGAGCGCCTGCTGTACATCGGCTGCCCGGTGGCGTCGCTCTACCGCCACAATGCGGAGCGCGGTCTCTACGGTGACACGCACGATCCCGAAGCGCTGGAGGCCCATGTCCAGCGGCGCCTCGACCTGCTGCGTCACGGTAGTGCCCACCGCTTCGAGCGCCGCCTGCCCAATGGCGCGATCGTGGAAGTGCGCGGAACGCCCATGCCCGGTGGCGGCTTTGTCACCACCTTTACCGATATCAGCGAGTACCGCGCCGCGGTGGATGCGCTGGAGGAAACCCGTCGGAGCCTGGAAGACCGGGTGCAACAGCGCACCGCAGAGCTCTCCGACAGTAACCGCGCGCTGCAGCAGGAAAACCGCCGCCGCGCCGAAGCGGAAGTGAAAATCCGCGAGCTGCACGCCGCCAAGACCCGTTTCCTCGCCCATACCAGCCACGACCTGTTGCAACCCATTAATGCGGCGCGGCTGTTTATCGCCTCGCTGCAGAACAAGGCCGCTGCCGGCAGCTGGCGGGAGATGGGCGATGACATCCACTACATCGACAGTGCACTCACCTCCGCGGAGCAATTGATCGGCGCGCTGCGGGAAATCAGCCGGCTGGATGCGGGCAACCTGAAGCCCAAGCGGGAGCATTTCCCGCTGCGCCAGCTGCTCGACGGCCTCAACGCGGAATTCTCGGCCCTGGCCAGCGAGCGCGGCCTGGCCCTGCACTATGTACCCACGGATGCCTGGGTGATCAGCGACCGCCACCTGCTGCGGCGCATACTGCAGAACTTCCTTAGCAATGCGCTGCACTACACCGCGCGCGGCCGCGTGCTGTTGGGCGCGCGCCGACGGGTTGGTGCCGGCGGTGAGCCGCTGCTGGAAATCCAGGTGTGGGATACCGGTCCGGGCATCGACAGCAGCGCGCGCGAGCGGATATTCGACGAGTTTGTGCGCCTCGGCAGCAGCGAGCGCAGTGCCGACAAGGGCCTTGGCCTCGGCCTCGCCATTGCGCGCCGCAGTGCCGACCTGCTGGGGCACCAGCTGGGGCTTGAATCCTCACCCGGTCACGGCTCCATGTTCAGCATCCGTGTCCCGGTGGGGGAGGCGCGCGAAGCGGCACCGCAAGAGCCCGGGGTCATAGAAGTGGCGAACGTGTCGGCGGTGCCGGTGCTGTGTATCGACAACGAGCGCCAGATTCTGCGGGGCATGGACAGCCTGCTCAGTGGCTGGGGCTGCCGGGTGGTGACGGCGCTCTCGCTGGAAGAGGCGCTGGTGCGCTGGGACCTGCGCAGTCCGCCGGCACTGGTCATTGTGGATTATCATCTCGATCGCGATGCCACCGGCATCGAAGCGCTGGAAGCGCTGTGTGAGCACTGGCAGACCGAGTTACCGGGCATCGTGGTTAGCGCGGATACTTCCGAAGAAATTCGCAGCGCGGCCACCGAGCGCGGCTGGTTTTATCTGCCGAAACCGGTGAAGCCGGCGGTGCTGCGCAATCTGGTGCGGCGGCTGGCACGCACCGCGAGGAATAACGTCAGTTGACCTGGTTGGCTTTGGCTTCCGGTTTCTGCGGCGGGGCAAATTGTCCGGGCGCTTCCACATCCAGGCTGCTGAGCGCCAGCACCGCCTGGGTGCGCGAGTTGACGTCGAGCTTGCGAAACAGCGCGGTGAGGTGCGCCTTTACCGTGGCCTCGGTCACCTGCATTTCGTAGGCAATCTGCTTGTTCAGCAAACCTTCCGCCAGCATGGTGGCGACGCGGAACTGCTGTGGGGTGAGGGTGGCGATCACGTCCACCACCCCGTTATCTTCCTCGGCACCGGCGGATTCGTAGCGCTCCGCCACCGCCGGCGGCAGCCAGATTTCGCCCGCCAGGCTCTGCTGCAGCGCCTGCGCAATCTGTTCCACCGGTGCGGATTTGGGTAGGAAACCGCAGGCGCCGTAGTCGATGGCGCGGCACATGATCTCCGGCTTTTCATTGGCGGAAACCACCATCACCGGCAGTTGCGGATACTGGCCGCTCAGGAAAATCAGGCCGCTGAAACCATGGGCACCGGGCATGTGCAGGTCCAGTAACAGCAGATCGCAGTGGGGGTGTTCCGCCACGCACTGCTGCAGGCTCTGCATATCACAGGCTTCAAAGATTTCAGCGCCGGGAAATGTCTGCTGGATAGACAGGCGCAGGGCGTTGCGGAACAGCGGGTGGTCGTCCGCAATGATGAATTGCCGGGCAGATTGCCCGCTGTCGGTGTGATCGTTCATCGCTATGCATCCCTAACGCAATGGGACTTTTCGGCCGAACCTGTGCCCGGAACAGAGCACAGGAAAAAATTGTACCGGAAAGTCCCACCGATTCCCGTTGTTATTTTTTATCGGTGTCTGCCGCTGATCCTTCACACGGCCATGCATTTCATTCTGATCTACTGCACAAAATCGGGATGAGTGTACGGCAACGGCCCTCCACCGGAAAACGGTTTCGGGCCGGGTCGGTTAGACGGTGGCGGCCGCGCGGTTGGCCACCAGGTGGTCCACCACGCCGGGGTCGGCGAGGGTGGAGGTGTCGCCGAGCTGGTCGCACTCGTCCGCCGCCACCTTGCGCAGGATGCGCCGCATGATCTTGCCGGAGCGGGTCTTCGGCAGGCCCGGCGCCCACTGGATTACGTCCGGCGTGGCGATCGGGCCGATCTCTGCGCGCAGCCAGTCGCGCAGGGCTTTGCGCATATCTTCGCTGGGCTCCACACCGCTGTTCAGGGTTACGTAGACGTAGATACCCTGGCCCTTGATGTCGTGGGGATAACCCACCACCGCGGCCTCTGCCACCGCCTCGTGGGCCACCAGTGCGCTTTCCAGTTCCGCGGTACCCATACGGTGCCCGGAGACGTTCAGCACGTCGTCCACGCGGCCGGTAATCCAGTAGTAACCGTCTTCGTCGCGCCGCGCGCCGTCGCCGGTGAAATACATGTTTTCAAACGTGCTGAAATAGGTCTCGGCGAAGCGCTGGTGGTCGCCGAACACCGTGCGCATCTGCCCCGGCCAGCTGCCCAGCAGCACCAGATTGCCCTCGGTGGCGCCGTCGAGAATATGGCCCTCGTTGTCCACCAGCGCCGGTTGTACCCCGAAGAAGGGGCGGGTGGCGGAGCCGGGTTTCAGCGCGGTGGCACCGGGCAGCGGGGTAAGCATGGCGGCACCGGTTTCGGTCTGCCACCAGGTGTCCACGATGGGGCACTGGCTGCGGCCAAAGGTGCGGTAATACCACTTCCACGCCTCGGGGTTGATCGGTTCGCCGACGGTGCCCAGCAAGCGCAGGCTTTCCAGGCTGGCGCCGGCAACAGGCTTGTCGCCTTCTGCCATCAGTGCGCGAATCGCGGTGGGGGCTATGTAGAGAATATTGATCTGGTGATCGTCGATGATCTGAGCCACCCGGGTCACATCCGGGTAATGCGGTACGCCCTCGTACATCACGGTGGTGGCGCCATTGGCCAGCGGTCCGTAAAGGATGTAGCTGTGGCCGGTAATCCAGCCGATATCCGCCGCGCACCAGTAGCGTTCGCCGCGGCGGTAGTCGAAAACGTATTCGTGGGTCAGTGAGGCGTAGGTGATATAGCCACCACTGGTGTGCAGTACGCCTTTCGGTTTGCCGGTGGAGCCGGAGGTGTAGAGGATAAACAGCGGGTCCTCCGCGCCCATCACCTCCGCCGGGCAGTCGTCGCTCTGTGCCGCCACCAGTTCCGCATAGTCGCGGTCGATCGCCGGGTTCCAGTCCGTCGTGTCGTCGGTGTAGTTGAATACCACCACGTTTTCCACGGTGGTTTCCCTGCACAGCGCTACCGCCTTGTCGACGTTCTGCTTCAGCATCACCGAGCGGCCGCCGCGGCGGCCGGCGTTGGCGGTGATCAGGGTGCGGGACTGGCCGTCGTCCATACGCCCGGCGAGCGCCTCCGGCGAGAAGCCGGCAAATACCACCGAGTGCACGGCGCCGATGCGGGCGCAGGCGAGCATGGCGACCGCCGCCTCCGGCACCATCGGCATGTAGATGGTCACCACATCACCTTTGTTCACACCGAGGCTTTTCAGGCCGTTGGCAAAGCGGCAGACATCCCGGTGCAGTTCGCGGTAGCTGATCTCGCGGGAAGTGCCGGGCTCGTCACCCACCCACAGGATGGCGGTATCGTCAGCGTGTTTTTCCAGGTGGCGGTCCAGGCAGTTGGCGGCCACATTCAGCTTGCCGTCGGCGAACCAGCGGATGTGCAGGTCGTCCTTGGCAAAAGAGACATCCTTCACCTGGGTAAACGGCTCGATCCAGTCGATGCGCTGGGCCTGTTCACGCCAGAAAGCATCCGGATCCTGGATAGAGCGGTTGTACATTTCGATATAGCCGTCTTCATTCAGCAGTGAATGGGCGGCGTAGCTTGCGGGTACGGGATAAATATCTGATTTACTGGTCACGGGTCGGCCTCTCATCAGTGCAAATTCTTATGCTGTGCATTCTGGCACCGGGGCTGCGAGAGTTCGTATTAGACAAAAGTCGAAAGGCGGTGGAATAGGAGGACAGGTACTATTCCAGCGTACCAGTTAGGCACCTAGACATTGGTCGAAATCGACTGCCAATTTAGACCAATGGTTAATACCAGAGTGCTCCGTGAAGTTGTTTGCTTGGAACTGCTCACTCCAAACCCAACAAACAACGGCAAGGACAACGGCTATGTCAGTGAAAATAATAAAAAGTAAACTGGCCGGCGCGGTGGCGCTGGCAGCGATGGTGAATGGTCTGCCCGCACTGGCTGTGGCGGAGACCGAACAGATGACCGCAGCGCAGCTGCAGCAGCTCATTGCCGAGCTGCAGGCGCAGGTGGACCAACTGGCCGCAACCCAGGCTTCCAGCGATAAGCCGGTGGTGGAAAACCCGGAGCCCCCCAAAACTGCGACTTTCGGCAATACCAGTATCCAGATCGGCGGCTACGTCAAACTGGACAGCATTTTCAGTGATTACTCCGATGGCAATTCCGCAACCGCGGCTCTCGGCGAAGATTTCCTGGTGCCATCCACCATTCCCGTCGGTGGTGTGGTGGATGGAGAGGGCGGCGATGTGCACTACAACGCCCACGCCAAATCCACCCGCCTGTTTTTCAAATCCTCCACCGAGGCCGGCGCCGGCAGTGTGGACACCCATATCGAGATCGATGCCATGGCGGGCAACCAGGGCGACGAGCGCATCAGCAATTCCTATGCCCAGCGCCTGCGCCACGCCTATGTGAACTGGAAAATGGACGACAACCGCAGCCTGCTGGCAGGCCAGACCTGGTCCACCTTTTTCAATGTGGGTGCGCTGCCGGATGGCCTGGATTTCGTCGGTCCCGTGGGTACCATTTTTGAAAGGCAACCGCAGATTCGCTACACCCAGGGACTCGGCAGTGGCAGTCTCCAGCTGGCCGCGGAAAATCCGGCAACGACGCTCTACAACGGCGCCGAGAATCCCTATGACGACAACAGTCGCCCCGACCTGATTCTGCGCTACGACAACAGCATCGGGGATCTCAAATATTCTGTAGCCTCAATGAGCCGCGAGCTCGCCTACGATCGCGTGGATGGCGGCAATGAATCCGAACAGGGCTATGCCATCAGCCTGGCGGGCAAGTGGCAACTGGGGCGCGACGACCTGCGCTTTATGTACAGCTACGGCAATGCACTGGGTCGTTATCTCGGTTTGAACAGCTACCGCGGCGGCATTATCGATCCGGTAAACGGCAGTATCGACCTGATCGATCAGCACGGTGGTTTTGTGGCGTTGCGGCATTTCTGGAGCGACCGCTGGCGCAGCAATCTGGTGCTGTCCGCCACGGCGGCGGACAACCCGGATACGGTTTCCGATATGACGCCGTCGGCGTACCAGAGCCTGCAGCTCAACCTGATGTATTCACCGGTACCCAAAATGACACTGGGTGGCGAATATATTCTCGCCAGCAAGGAAGTGGAGAACGTGAGCGGATTACTGGCGGACGCTGAAGGGGAACTTCAGCGGATGCAGTTTTCCGTACAGTACATATTCTGATGTTCCGGGGGCGGGGCGCTCCCGGCACAGATAAGTGCAAGTACGATTCCGAAGATCTAACAATAAACGTGGAGCGAAGACGATGAGTTTTGAGAATAAACAGAAGGCCAGTGATTACTGGCGAGAGAACCTGAAGCTGATGTTCAGCTTGCTGGTGGTGTGGTTTGTGGTTTCCTTCGGCTGCGGTATTTTGTTGGTGGACGAGCTGAACCATATCCGTATCGGCGGCTTCAAACTCGGATTCTGGTTTGCCCAGCAGGGTGCCATCTACGTATTCCTCGCGCTGATTTTTGTCTACGTCTACAAGATGAATCAGCTGGATCGCAAATACGGCGTGTACGAGGACGATGAGTCCGCAGAGCAGGCCGATGCCGCTGCGGCACAGCCCAAAGCCCAACAACTGCAGGGAGGTCACTGAGCCATGGACGTACAGAGCCTTACTTTCCTGATTGTCGGTGGAACCTTCGTTCTCTATATCGCCATCGCGCTGTGGGCCCGAGCCGGCTCCACCAATGACTTTTACGTGGCCGGTGGCGGTGTGCACCCGGTGGCAAACGGTATGGCGACCGCGGCGGACTGGATGTCGGCGGCCTCGTTTATTTCCATGGCCGGCCTGATTTCCTTCATGGGTTACGACGGTGCCGTGTACCTGCTGGGCTGGACCGGCGGCTACGTGCTGCTGGCGCTGTGCCTCGCGCCCTACCTGCGGAAATTCGGCAAATTCACCGTGCCGGACTTTATCGGTGACCGCTACTACTCCCAGGCTGCGCGCACGGTGGCAGTGATCTGTGCCATCTTCGTGTGCTTCACCTATGTGGCGGGGCAGATGCGCGGTGTGGGTGTGGTGTTCTCCCGCTTCCTGGAAGTGGATATCACCACCGGCGTCATCATCGGCATGGGGGTGGTGTTCTTCTACGCGGTACTCGGCGGTATGAAGGGCATCACCTACACCCAGGTGGCGCAATACTGCGTGTTGATCTTTGCCTACATGGTGCCGGCGATCTTCATCTCCATCATGATGACCGGTCACGTGTTCCCGCAGCTGGGCTTTGGTGCAACCCTGTCGGACGGCACCTACTTGCTGGACAAGCTGGACGGTCTCTCCACCGAGCTCGGGTTTGCGGAGTACACCTCGGGTACCAAAAGCACCATTGATGTGTTCTTTATCACCGCCGCACTGATGGTGGGTACCGCGGGTCTGCCGCACGTGATCGTGCGCTTCTTCACCGTGCCGAAAGTGCGCGATGCACGCAAGTCCGCCGGTTGGGCGCTGCTGTTCATCGCGCTGCTGTATACCACTGCACCGGCCATCGCCACCTTCGCACGGGTGAACATGATCGACACCATCAACGGCACCGACGGCCAGGGTACGCCCCACGGGTCAGCACCCAGCTGGGTTACCAACTGGGAAGAGACGGGCCTGATCAAGTGGGAAGACAAGAACGCCGATGGCAACATGTTCTACTCCGGGGACGCGCGCAACGAGATGACCGTCGACCGCGACATCATGGTGCTGGCGAATCCGGAAATCGCCAATCTGCCGGCGTGGGTGATCGCACTGGTCGCTGCCGGTGGCGTGGCTGCGGCGCTGTCCACTTCTGCAGGACTGTTGCTGGTGATTTCGACCTCGATTTCCCACGACCTGCTGAAGCGCAACCTGATGCCGAATATCAGTGAGAAAAAGGAACTGCTCTACGCCCGTTCGGCGGCGGCGGTGGCCATCTGTATCGCCGGCTATCTCGGGATCAACCCACCGGGCTTTGTGGCGCAGGTGGTGGCGTTTGCCTTCGGGCTCGCGGCCTCGTCCTTCTTCCCGGCGATCATCATGGGGATTTTCTCCAAGCGCATGAACAAGGAAGGGGCGATCGCCGGTATGCTGTCGGGCATCCTGTTTACCGCGGCCTATATCGTGTACTTCAAGTTCATCAATCCCGCGGCCAATACCCCGGATAACTGGTGGTTCGGTGTATCGCCGGAAGGCATCGGTACCCTGGGCATGATCATCAACTTCGCCGTCGCCATCGCTGTGGCGAAAGTGACCCGCGAAGCGCCCAACGATGTACAGGAAATGGTGGAAAGTATCCGTTTCCCTCGCGGTGCCGGCCAGGCCAGCGCACACTGATAAAAGCAATGGATGTGAAAAAGCGAGCTTCGGCTCGCTTTTTTATTTTCTGCTCCGCAAAAAATGGCGGATCTTCGGGCCCGCCATGCCGGTAACAATGAGCGGGGTGATCAGCGGCAGCAGGGTGGGGTTTGGTTGCGCCCGGCATCCCATCCCATGAGGATCAGGTTATCGCTGCTGCCGGGAAGTCTGATCATTCTTTCCCGTCTGAGACCGAGTCGCTCAAGCAGTTCGATAGAGGCGCGGTTGTCCGGAGAGGCAATGGCGACAATACGGGTGAGACCGAGTTCGGATTCCCCCCAATGCATCACCGCCTGCGCCGCTTCCAGTGCATACCCCAGACCGCGGTATTGGGGCAGGAAGGCGAAACCGATATCCGCATCGTCGAGGCCGTCCCGTTTCAACAGCCCGCACTGGCCGATGGCGGTGCCGTCTTGCAACTCTACCCGATACATCCCGTATCCGCGCTCGCGGTACATGGCAATGGGGCCGCGCTGGTTATAGCCGCGGGCGTCTTCCAATGTGCGCACACCGCGGTCACCGATGTAGCGGTGGAAGTCCGGGTCGTTCAACAGTTTCAGGGTGAATTGTGCATCGTCGTCACTGTCCGTGAGTTCGCGCAGTTGCAGGCGTTCTGTGCTCAGCAGGTACATGGGGATATCCAGAAAATCAGTCGGCGTCAGAATGACAGATATTTGCACACGACAAAAGAAAACGCCCTCTTGCGAGGGCGTTTTCAGGAGGGGCTACCGAAAAAAATCAGAAGTGATAGCTGACGCTGATGGAGCCGTGCTCGGTGGTCGGGCGAGCGGTGAGGTTGGCGCTGATGGCGATGGCTTCAGCCGCCTGCCAGCGCAGGCCGAGCAGGGCGCCGGCGCCACTTTCGAACAGGCCGACGTCCTTGCTGACGTAGCTCGGCATGGCATTCATATTGCCAGCCATGGATTTGATACCCACTTCCACAGAGTCGTTTTCGGTACCGGTAGTGTCCTCGTACCACAGCTGGCCATAGACGCTGACGCTGTCCCAGTTTTTATCCGCAAACGCGCCCAAGCGCATGGTGGTGTAGCGGCGCTCCTGATCGCCAAACTGCATACCCAGAGGGTCCTGTTCGACGCCGCTGGCATCGGTATAGGTAAAGCCCGCGAGTGCATTTTCGGTATAGCCGTCCACATCTGCAGTCACCTGGCTAACACCGGCAAACGGACCGTAGTGGGTATCGCTCTTGGACATGTTGACGCCGCCCATCAGGTCGAGGGTCAGGCTATTGCCACTGGTGCTGGCTTCCAGGGTGTCATTGAACTGCCCGCCGAGGGCGATATGGCGACCGATGCGGTCGTAATCCATATCGGTAACGGTGGCGCTGGCATCCACGAAAAACTCGTTGTAATAGAAGCGGCCAAACAGGCTGTAATTGATGGCGGTGGTGTCGACGTCAGTTAGCTTGTTTTCCAGCGTTGCATCCGAGCGACTGACGGCAAAGCCGAGCTCGGTATTGCTGCGCAGCGCTACACTGGCGCCGATCAGGGCGGCAGTCTGGTCACCACTGGCACTGGCAGCGAAGCTGTTGTCGTAGTCGCTGTTGCCGAACACTCCGGTGACAAACACCCCGGTTTGCGCGGGACGATAGCGGGCGCTGGCCAGATTCTCTTCCAGTGCAGTGACATGACTGCGCGCCGCCTGCACACCCATATCCGGCAGTTGCCCGGCCACCTGCGCGGCGTTGACCACGCCGGTGTAGTAGTCGGCAAGCAGCTCTTGTGCGGCCTGGGTCGGGTGTACCGCGTCGTTGAAAATCAGTCGGTCCGCATCCGGGGCGGAACCGTTCTTGCCATAGACCGGGTGCTCGATACAGCTGCCGCTGCCGTCGTAGCAGAACTGGGTCTGTTCGATTTGCCCGTCAAAACCCAGTACCGCGGCGTTGGCGATGGACACCTGCAAGATGCCGTTCTGGTCGACCAGCAATACACCGTCGATATTCTTGGCATCGGCGATCAGCGTGCTGTTGAAAAGGTTAACCCCGGCAGTGGCCTGGGCCAGAGTGGCGTCGATGGCGGCACTCAGCTGGGCATTGGCTTGCTCCTGGGTCATCAGGCCTGCGGCCACGGCATCGGCCAACTGTGCCGCTTGCGGACTGCTGATAACCGCCTGGCTCACTGCGGCGTACATGCCCGGGGTCTTGCCGATATCGGGCACGTTGGACAGCAGGATGTAATTGGCTCCGGCATCGGCGAGTGCCTGTGCGCTGTCGGCCAGCATATTCGCCGCGATACCGACGCGAGCGCCAAACTGCTCCGCGGTGATGGCGCCGCCGAGCGAGGCGCTGAAGCCGTTCAACAGGTCATTGCCGCCGCCATTTACCCAGTACAGTGCCCTGCCGTCGGCGCGGCCACTGTTGAGTTCGAGATAGCCGAGGCCAAGGGGGTGTGGGTTACCGGTGATGCCGGAGTCGGCCACAATGGCGCCCGGCGCTGCGTCGATCTGTGCTTGCAGCCCATCGGCCTGGGCGGTCAGGGCTGCGGCAGTAGCGGTATCACCCGCGGCCTCAGCCTGTGCCGCACCGGCGCGCAGCTGGGCTACGACGGTTGGGCCCTGCAACAGCAGGCCGAGCAGGTTCAGGTCAGCATAGAGGCCGGTGCTGGTATCGCGGGTAGGGTCGGGGAGCAGCGCGCTGGCAAAGTTGTGTGCACTCACGTCAAGCGTGAGGCCGTGCTCCTGCAGATACTGCATGTAGCCTTCGGTGCCGAGAATATTCAGCAGCACATCCGCGGCGCGGTGGCCGCCGACGGCCCAGCCACCGCCCACATTCGACAGGGATGCCTGCACCTGGGCCTGGGCCGCGGCCAGCATTTCAGCCTCCGGCAGGCTCGGATCCACATCCGGCAGGCACAGGTACATCCCGGCGCAGGAGGGTGTTACCGGCCCCAGTCCCAGTTGCTGCGACAGCAGGCTGATGGCGGCCTGCTTGTCATCACCACTGGTGAAGATGCCGGCATTGCCAACGTCGGTCAGGCTGTCGCCAAAGGCGATCACCTGTGAAAACGGCGACTCATCGGCAGAGACTGTGGTGCTGGCGAAGCTGGAAGAAAGAGTGAGGCAGGCGATAGCCGCCGCGAGGCGGTGTTGCTTGATTGGCATGAAGAGTTCCTCTCAACAGCACTCCGACCTCGGATTCCGGCTGGCGGAACATCGGGTTCAGGCGCTCATCGTTATTGTTTTTTAAAAGTCGTTTTCGAGATTTTTATTGTTGACGTTTCCGGCCGATGCCGCGGGTCAGAAACCGTTCGATAGTAACCAAGCGCAATGGCTATGACTAGCAGTTCATTTGCAGTCGAGGCCGGTTTGTGTGACCGGGTGGTTTTGGGGTTGCGGTACTCCCTGTCGCTCTCCGCCACAGGCAGTGGCAGCCCCGCAAGCACATCAGCGCACCGTGTGCAGAAACTGTAAGTGCCGCTCGTACTGGGCGAGAATGTCCGTGAGTAATTGCTCCCGCGTCCATCCCATTACGTCGTAGTCCTGGCCACCCTCTGACAGATAGACCTCCGCGCGAAAATATTTCTCGGGATCACCATCGTCGAAGTCATCGTCCAGCGCCTCATCCCGCGGTGCGGCGTCCGGTTTCAGATGTGCCTTGGGGTGAAGACCGTAGAGAAAATCCACTTCCTCCCCGTGAAAAACCTCCAGGTAAACGTAATGGTTCTTGCCTTGCACGACCCGGGCAGAAAAGCCGTTCTTTTCCAGTTCGCTGGCGAATTCACGCAGTGCCGGTTCGCCGGTTTCATGCACATAGTCCTGGACTTCCACCAGCGAGGGTAACTTCAGCAGATTTTTCAGTCGTCTCTGCCAAGACACGGGGTTATGTGCGCTGATCGGGGCTACCACGGCGTTTTGGGAATCGCGTTTCGCCGTCTCTGTGCGCAGTGCCCGGAGCAGCCCGTAGATGGCCGCAAGCAGGATAATGGAGAAGGGCAGGGCACTGGCGATGGTGGCGGTCTGCAGCGAGCTGAGGCCGCCGGCCAGCAGCAGTGCAATGGCTACCGCGCCGATGATTCCCGCCCAGAATATACGCTGCCACAGCGGAGTATCGTCGCGGCCGTGGGAAGACAGCATATTGACCACCATGGCTCCGGAGTCCGCAGAGGTCACAAAGAACACGATGACCATGACCACGGCGAGCAGCGAAAATACCCCGGAGAAGGGAAACTGTTCGAGGAACTGGAACAGTGCCAGCGACTGGTCCTTGCTTACCACTTCACCCAGTGAGGTCAGCCCTTCATCCAGAATCATGTGAATGGCGGAGTTGCCAAATATCGTCATCCACAGCAGGGTAACCATGGCGGGCACCAGCATGGCGCCGATCACGAATTCGCGGATGGTACGGCCGCGGGAAATGCGCGCGATAAACAGTCCCACAAACGGCGACCAGGACATCCACCAGCCCCAGTAGAGAATCGTCCACCCCCCCAGCCAGTCGGTGGGCGCGTAGGCGTAGAGGTTGAATGTGCGGCTAATAAGGACCGAGACATAGCTGCCAAAGTTCTGCACAAAGGTCTGCAGCAGGTACACGGTACTGCCGAGCAGCAGCACCATAAGCAGCAGCAGGGCGGCGAGGACCATGTTCAGCTGCGACAGCCGCTTGATCCCGGTATCGAGCCCCGCAACCACCGAGATGGTGGCTAGCAGGGTGGTAATGACGATCAGTACTACCTGCACGGTCGGGTTAACCGGTAAACCGAACAGGTGATTGAGACCGGAGTTTATCTGCAGCACTCCGTAACCCAGTGTGGTGGCGACGCCGCACACGGTGCCGAGAATGGCGAACACGTCCACGGCATGACCGACGGGCCCGTAGATCCGGTCACCAATTACCGGATAGAGCGCGGAGCGCAGGGTGAGTGGCAGTTTGTGGCGATAACTGAAATAGGCGAGGATGAGCGCCACGATGGCGTAGATCGCCCAGGCGTGGAAACCCCAGTGGAAAAAGGTCAATACCATGGCATCGCGCGCCGCTTCGACGGTACCCGTCTCTCCAACTGGCGGATTCAGGTAATGCATGACCGGCTCGGCGACACCGAAAAACAGCAGACCGATGCCCATGCCAGCGGAGAACAGCATGGCGAACCAGCTGGTGAAGTCGTAGTCGGGTTTGGAGTGTTCCGGTCCGAGCTTGATATCGCCGAACCTGGAGATGGATATTCCAATGACGCTGAGCAGAATGAGAGCAACCACCAACACGTAGTACCAGCTCAGGTTCTGCACGATAAAGTTCTGCACACCCTTGAATCGCGCCGTCGCATCCTCGGAATAAAATACTGCATAGGCGACCACCAGGACGAGCACGGCGGTAGCCGTGTAAAACACCGGCGGGTTGAAATGGGCCTTTTGGGTGGTCAACGGTTTATCCATAGTGCGGATATCCCCTGGGCTATGCAGGCTTGTTGCTGTAGCGAATCAGTGGCATCGTCCGCCGCCACAGCAGGGAAACGACGACGAATTCATTGAGCATAGTTGATCGAGGACGTTAGTCTTTGCGCGAATATACAGAGTATTTTTAATGTTGATTGTTTCTAACCATATTCGCCTGCCCGATGCGGAAATAGAGCTGAGTGCGGTGCGCGCCCAGGGCGCCGGCGGACAGAATGTCAACAAGGTGTCCAGCGCTATCCATCTGCGTTTTGATGTGATGGCCTCAAGCCTGCCGGAAGAAATAAAGGTGCGTGTGCTAGCTTTGCGTGACCAGCGGATTTCCTCCGATGGCATTGTGGTGATCAAGGCACAACGCTTTCGCACCCAGGAAAAAAATCGCGAGGACGCGCTGGCACGTTTGCAGGAGCTGATTGCCAGCGTACTGAAAACGCCGAAAAAACGCGTCGCCACCAAACCGACCAAAGGCTCGCGCGAGCGTCGCCTGCAGCAGAAGTCGCGCCGCGGGCAGGTGAAATCCATGCGTGGAAAAGTGTCGGACCATTAATCCGAGTTTCACAAAATTGATGAGGAGAATCCATGTCCCAGCGCTATAGCGCCGAAGATCTGAAGCAGTTTGCCAGTGCCCTGTTTGCGTCCACCGGGCTTGAAGGTGGCAGGGCTGAGATCATGGCGGATACGTTTCTGCAGGCGGACCTGCTGGGGTTTACCACCCATGGATTGCACCGGGTAACCACCAACCTGCAGTGGCTGCAGTCTGGCGCTTCACGGTTGCACGGCGAGCCCAGTGTGTTGGCAGATCGCGGCAACTGTTTCAACTGGGATGCAGAATTTTTGCCGGGCCCGTGGGTGGTGCATCGCGCGATAGACCAGGCGCTGGCGCGGGTACGCGAGCACGGTGTAGTGACTGCAACCATCCGTCGCAGCCAGCATATCGCCTGTCTCGCGGCCTATCTGCCGAAAATCATCGAGCACAATTGCGTGGGCTTTCTCACGTGCTCGACGCCGGCGGAACATACGGTATCGCCACAGGGCAGTAAAACTCCGCTGTTTTCTGCAAATCCGATTGCATTCTGTGCGCCGGCCGCGGATTACCCGTTGCTATTCGATATCAGCATGTCGGTTACCGCCGGCGGCTATGTGTCCCGCGCCGCGCGCGAGGGCAAAAAATTGCCCGGACAATATCTCAAGGATCGCGACGGCCAACTCTCCGATGACCCCAAGTCGTTTGCCGATGGCGGCAGTATTCTGCCGGTGGGTGGTGCGGATCACGGTTACAAGGGCGCGGCGCTCTCCGCCATGCTCGAGGTGTTGTCGATGGCGCTGTCCGGCTACGGCCGCGCGGACGATGTGAGTGAAGACGATGAGGCGAATTCCGTATTCCTGCAGATCATCGACCCCAAGGCTTTCGGTAGTGAAAGGAATTTTTTGCGGCAGACCACGGCGCTGATGCAGCTGTGGGAACAGTGTGAAAGTGATAGTAACGACCCGCTGCGTGTGCCGGGAAAGCGCGCCTGGAAATTGCGAAATGCGCAGCTGGAATCGGGCGTTGAGCTCTATCCTTCAATCGTCAGCGACTTGGAAAAGCTGGCGGAAAGCACCGGTATTTCAATGCCGGAGGCAATTTCCTGAGGGAAATAATAAACGGGGCGGGTTGTTCCACCTGCATTTTACGAATTCGGCGCGAATCGGGGCTAGGCTAGGGGGAAAGCGAAAACCAGATAAATAGGGAGAATTGCGCGCGTGAACGACCTGGTGCGGAAAACGGCACTGGAACTGCTGGTGTCCTATCGGGAAAAATCCATTTCACCGGTAGACGCTGCAGAGGCGATGCTGGACCAGATTAGACGCGGCAATCCCGTGGTAAATGCCTTCAATCTGGTCGACGAAGAAACCACACTGCAATTCGCGCGTGAATCCGAACAGCGTTATCTCTCTGGCAACCCACTCGGGTTGCTCGACGGTGTTCCCGTCGCCATCAAGGATGTTTTTCTCACACCGCAGTGGCCCACCATCAAGGGCTCGCGCACCATTGATCCCACATCTACGCTTGGCAAGGAAGCGCCCTGTGTGGCAGCACTTCGCCGCAACGGCGCGGTGCCGCTGGGCAAAACCACTACACCGGAATTTGGCTGGAAGGGCGTAACCGATAATCCCGTAGACGGGGTTACCCGCAATCCCTGGAACCCGGAGAAAACGTCCGGCGGCTCCAGTGGCGGCAGTGCCGCGGCGGTGCCGCTCGGGATGGGACCGCTGGCACTGGGCACCGATGCCGGTGGTTCCATCCGTATTCCTGCGGGGTTCTGCGGGTTGGTGGGGTTGAAACCGAGTTTCGGTGAGGTGCCGCACTGGCCCGCGAGCCCCTTCGGCACACTCGCGCACGCGGGTCCGATGACCTGGACGGTGGCGGACTGTGCGCTGATGATGAATGTTCTCACCGAAGCGGACAGCCGCGATACCAATGCCATTCCCCGGCGTAACATCGATTATCTCGCGGAGATCCAGGGAGAGCCTGCAGATTTACTGCGCGGGGTGCGCATCGCACTCAGTGTCACCCTCGGCTATGTGGACGTCGACAAGGAAGTCGAGGCCGCAGTGCGCGCAGCCGCTGAGTTGTTGGCGTCTCTGGGAGCGGAAATTACCGAAGTGGCGCCGGGGTTTGATGATCCCATCGCCAGTTTTGGCCACCTGTTTTACAGCGGCGCTGCCAACGCATTGCGGGATATCGGCAACAAGCAGCGCGCACGGATGGATCCGCAACTGGTGGCGGTTTCGGAAAAAGCTGCGCAACTTTCCATGCTGGATTATCTGGACGCGGTGAATGAGCGCATGGCGCTGTGCGAGCGTATGGCGGCTTTCCACGGAAAATACGACCTGCTGCTGACGCCGACGCTGCCGATTACCGCCTTCAAGGCGGGGCGCGAGGTGCCGGAGGACTGGCCGAGCACCCGCTGGCCGTCGTGGACGCCGTTTACCTATCCCTTCAACCTCACCGGGCAACCGGCAATCTCCGTTCCCTGCGGATTTGACGCCGCGGGTCTGCCGATTGGGCTACAGTTTGTGGCCGCGCGCTTCAACGATACCGCAGTGCTGCGCGCGGCACAGGCCTACCAGCTGGCGGCGCCACTCACGGAAAAACGACCGGATTTGTTTTTTGAGGATGCCGGCCAAAATGCCAGTGCCAGGTTAAACGCATGAGCCGGCTGGATTTCGATTTTTACGAGTCGGAAGACCCGGTGTGGAACCCCGCGCTGCTCACGATTCCGGTGCCCGGCATTCGCAAGATGGTGAATCTCGCGGCCACCATGGACGATGTGATTCATCTGTCCATCGGCCAGCCGGATACGCCCACACCGCAGCATGTGGTACAGGCGGCGGTGGATGCGCTGAACGCGGGGCAGACCGGCTACACCATGGACGCTGGGCTGCCGGAATTGCTGGATGCGCTGGCGGATTATTACGGTGAGCGTTCCGGCCGTACATTAACTCCGGAAAACATCCTGATCACCACCGGCGCTACCGAGGCCATTTATCTCGCACTGACGGCGGTCTCTGCACCGGGGCGGGAATTTATTGTGCCCGATCCTTCCTTCATGCTCTATGCACCGCTGATCCGCATGAATGGCGGTATCGTGAAGTCGATTCCGACCCGTGCGGAAAACCATCACCAGCTGGACCCGCAGGAAGTCATCGATGCGATCGACAGTAACACCCACGCGATCATCCTGAATTCCCCCAGCAATCCCACGGGCACGGTATATCCGCGGGAAACCGTGGAAACCATTGTGCAGGAAGCCGCGTATCGCGGGATTTATGTGATCAGCGACGAGGTCTACGATCACCTCATTTACGATGAGCGCGGCTATCACAATTACGCCAGTGTGTTGTCTTGTTGCTCTGACCTGGACCATGTGATGGTGATCAGCAGTTTCTCCAAAACCTTCAGCATGGCGGGTATGCGTATCGGCTGGCTGATCGCGAGCCAGGGCGCCATCCGCAAATTGCGCCGCTACCACATGTTCACCACCACCGTGGCCAACACTCCCTGTCAGTGGGCCGGTGTCGCCGCGCTCAGGGGAGACCGCGGTTTTATCGCCGACGTGGTGGAAACCTACCGGAAACGACGCAATCGCCTGGTGGAGCTGGTGGACCAGACGCCATTTCTGGAAGGTTATGTGCCCGACGGTGCCTTTTACATGTTCCCGGCATTGCCGGAGGGGGTGAATGGCAACAATGTTGCCCTGAGAATGTTGCGGGAGACCGGAGTGTGCACCATTGCCGGTGATACCTTTGGCGAAAGCAGCCGCAATGCGTTGCGTTTCAGCTATGCGACATCGATCGAAAATATCGAGCGCGCGTTTGCACGGATAACTCCGTGGATGGCGAAGCAGGATTTTGCCTGAGCTTGGCTGTTTTGCAGCGGCATCCTGTGCGAATTATCTATTTCGTCTTCGACAGCTGTGCGCGCAGCACCCGCGGCGTATCTCCAAACCAGTCGCGACAGGCCCTATTCAGTGCGGATTGTTCCGAATAACCGAGCAGCCCGGCGATCTGGCTGAGTTTCAGGTTCGGTTCCATTAAATAATCCCGGGCCAGTTTCTGCCTCTCCCTGCTAAGCAGCCGCTCAAAAGTAATATTTTCTTTGGCGAGTTTTCGCTGCAGGGTGCGCTTGTGCATCGACAGGGACGAGGCGACCGCATCGTTACTGCACTGGCCGGTGGGTAGCAGGCCTCTGATCAGGCGAATGACATCTTCGGTAATAGAATTCGCGTTGGGCGCCTTTTGTGCATTCAGGTAGTGCTCGGCCAGCTGTCGGGTCTGGTGGTCCACGCTGGCGAGAGGAAGGGAATTAACGGATTCCGGCAGACAGAAGCCATACCAGCTCTGGTCGAAGTGCACCGGGCACCTGAAGACTTCCCGGTAAACGTGTTCGTTCCCCACGCGCCGGTGCATGAAAAAAATTCCCAGTGGCGTGAAGTGTTCACCGCACAGCAATTTCATCACCTGCATGGCATTGGCCAGGCCCAGCTCATAGGCCTGCACGCAGGGTCCCAGCTCATCGTCATTAATACTGTAGTCAAATTTGATGGCCCGCTGATGGTCGATCTGGTCAAGCATCGGGTTCAGTGCGAGGGCCGGGCAGTGCAGGTGGAGGTAGCGGGCGATGTTTTCAACCGCCGTGCCCACCGTGGCAGAACTGCGCGCGATCACGGAAATGGGACCGAGGATATCCAGGCCCTGGTATTCCGCGAGCTCCAGACCGAATTCCGGGTAGTGCAACGCTGCGGCGGTATCCTCAAGTAGTGCGACCATATCCTTGAAGATCAGGAAGGATTGGTCATCCCGCTGTTCCGCCGGCGCTATACGGTGTCTGGCCAGCAAAGGCAGTGGGTCGCCGCCACGGATTCTGACGAGCTCATCGTATCCCCACAGGTTTGTCGCCCGGATCAGGCTGCTCATGTGATCTCCGCCGTAGGTTATTCGCCGGCGTCCGGCGAAGTACGCTTTCCAGAATCTTTGTCGTGATTGGTCAAAAATATGTCGCGATCCGTCAATAATGTCAAACGCGGATGGTTAAATATCAATCTTCCAGGTCATCCATAGATATAAAAAGAGGCCACCGTGACAGCGATACACAATGAGATCATTATCATCGGCGCCGGGCTCTCCGGCATAGGTACGGCCTGCCATATCGCGGCAGAGTACCCAGACAAAAGCATTGCCATTCTCGAACGCCGGGAAAAAATGGGCGGAACCTGGGACCTGTTCCGTTACCCCGGTATTCGCTCGGACTCGGATATGGCGAGTTTCGGGTTCAATTTCAAACCCTGGTATTCCGACAAGGTGCTGGCCAAGGGCAAGGAAATTCGCGAGTACGTTGCCGAGACGGCGCGGGAGTTCGGACTGCAGGAAAAGGTGCGCTATGGCCTGAAAATTGTCAGCGCGGACTGGTCCGATTCCAAGCAGCTCTGGACCGTGACAGCACTGCACGAGGCCTCCGGCGAACCCCGGACCTTTACCTGCAATTTCCTGGTGAACTGCGCGGGTTATTACAACTTCGACCAGGGCTATCGCCCGCATTTCCAGGGCGAGGAATCCTTCAAGGGCGAGATCGTGCACCCGCAACACTGGCCGGAAAATTTCGATTACACCGGCAAGAAAGTGGTGGTGATCGGCAGTGGTGCTACCGCCATCACCGTGGTGCCGTCCATGGCGGAGAAGGCGGCCAAGGTCACCATGCTGCAGCGCTCTCCCAGCTACATCATGGCGGTACCGGACACGGATAAGGTGTCCATGGTCCTGAATAAATTCCTGCCCAAGCGCTGGGTATTCAAACTGACGCGGCGGCGCAACGTGCTGCTGCAGCGCGGCCTGTATCTGGCGTGCCAACGCTGGCCCAACGCCATGCGTAAACTGCTGCTGTCCCATGTGCGCAAGCGGGTAGGGCCGGATTTCGATATGCGCCATTTCTCCCCGAATTACAAACCGTGGGAGCAGCGGCTGTGTGCAGCGCCGGACGGGGATTTCTTTGATGTGCTTCGCTCCGGCAAGGCCGATATTGCCACCGATCATATCGACCACTTCTGTGAAGACGGCATAGTACTGAAATCCGGCGGGAAGCTGGAGGCGGATGTGATCGTGACGGCGACGGGTCTGGATGTGCAGCTGATGGGCGATCTGCAAATCAAACTGAACGGTGAAGCGGTCGATCTACCGGGAAAAATGACCTACAAAGGCATTCTGATCCAGGATATCCCCAATTACCTGTGGATTTTTGGTTACACCAACGCGCCCTGGACCCTGAAAAGCGATATCGGTGGCCGCTACCTCTGCCGTCTGCTGGCGCATATGCAGAACGGGGGGTTCTCTTCGGCGCGACCGGTGGATGGCGATAACAGTGCGAGCGGAAACGGTATGCTGGACGGCTTCGCGCCGGGTTACATGACCCGTGCCAAAGACCGCATGCCACGTCAGGGACGGGATGGCCCGTGGAAAGTGACCATGCACTACGGCAAGGACAAAAAAATGCTGACCCAGGACCCGGTGGACGATGGCGTGCTGCAGTTTGAACCTGCTGCCACGGCTATCGGCGCACAGGAACTGAAATTCAATGCCGTTGCATAACGCCTGCAGCCAGGTTTTCGAGGAGTTGGTGGCGTGAGCACGGGAGACAATCGCAAACCGCCGGTGTTGCTGATCCACGGCATGTGGGGTACCTCGGTCGCAATGACGGAAGTCAAGGCGGCCTTCGAGCAACAGGGTTATGAAGTGGAAGCGCTGACGCTGCCTTTCCACCAGGCCAAGCCGACATACGACAGGGCGGCCAAGGCCCGGCTGGCTCGCACCAGCCTGCAGGACTACGTGGACTTCATCACTGCCCGCATGCGGTCCTGTGAAGTCGCGCCAATTGTGGTGGGGCACTCCATGGGGGGGCTGCTGGCACAACTGGTGGCAGAGCGGGCGCCCTGTGAAAAACTGGTGCTGCTGTCATCGGCGGCACCCGGTGGAATCAATGGCTGGAGCTGGTCCATGATCCGCACCCTGGGGCGCAACCTGTTGTTATTCCCGTTGTGGCGGCGAGTCACGCAATTGCGTCTGGGTAATGTCCGCTACGGCATTGCCAATTCACAGAGTTCCGCCACCCAGCAGCAGATCTTGCAACTGTCCACTTACGAGTCGGGGATGGCGACATTCCAGATTGGTATCGGTGGCCTGTTCCCCGATGGCTTTTCCCGGGTCAATGCCGATGCCGTGCGCTGCCCGGTGCTGGTGATTGGCGGCAGCGAAGATCGTATTACGCCGTTTAGAATCCAGCAGCGTATTGCCAGCATGTATGGCCGCAGGGCACAGCTGGTGGAAATACCGGGTGCCTGCCACTGGACGGTGGGAGGATCGAATTTCCCGAAAATTCGCTCGGTGGTCTTCGACTGGCTGGAAGGCCGCGGGGCGTAGCGTTATCCGCAAGGCCCGCGTGCAGCGACCCCTGCTGCCGCGGGCACAGCATGCGGGCTTTTGGCATTACATGGTGGGGATTGGCATGCACTCCATCAGTTCCACGCTGTCGCCCGGAAAAATACTGAAGTGCGGATGCCCCTCAAACAGCTTTGCCGCGGCTTCGTGAGACTCCGCCCTGATGATCGTGTACCCGGTCATGTTATTGCGGATGTCACTAATACCGGTGGGGTCAATACGTTTGGTCTTGCCCAACGGACCGCCGGCTTCGACAAGTATGTCGCTGTGCTTGTCCATCCAGCCATGCCAGGCGAGCATGCCTTCCTGCATGCGTTGTTGTTTCTCGTCCTCAGACAGATGTTTCCATTTCTCCATGCTGTCTGGAGTGCCGATATAAATCGCCATAAAATTTTTCATGCTTTTCTCCTTGTGTCATTTATGTCCAGAGGGGCACGGTAGATACGCTCAGCCCGCATTGCCGCCGGCCTGATTGCCTTCCGCCAGCAGCTCGCGCGCCGGGCGGATTTCCACCGAGCCATAGCGGGCGGGTGGGATTTTACCGGCCAGCGTGATGGCCTCATTGAGATCCCTCGCTTCGAGCATGTAGAAACCGGCGAGCTGTTCCTTGGTTTCCGCAAACGGGCCATCGGTGATGGCGACGCGGTTGTCGCGTACCCGCACGGTTGTCGCCGAACTGGTTGGCAGCAGCGGACTGCCGGTGATGAAGTGGCCGTTGGCGCTGAGGCGTGCAACACACTCCATACATTCCTGATTCAGCGCATCCCATTCATGTTGTGAAAGGCGCTCCATGATCTTCTCGTCGTAGTAGACCAGTGCAAGGTATTTCATTTACTGATCCTCGGGAGTGTCGGTATTGACCATCCAGGAAATGCCGAAGCGGTCCGTCACCATGCCGAAGCCCATCGACCAGAAGGTTGAAGTGAATGGCATATCGATGACGCCGCCATCGGCGAGTCTGGTGAACGCGGCGCGGGCGCGCTCCGTATCCGCGAAACTGATCTGTACACTGAAACCCTGTGGTTTCTGGTAGCGATCCGGTGGCACGTCGCAGGCCATCAGTTTCAGTTTGCCGACGGCGATGCACGCGTGGATGATTTTGTCCTGCCACTCCTCGCCAATATCGCCCGCCATCGGGGATTCACCGAAGGTCATCATCATCTGTATGTCCCCTCCCAGTGCGTCGGCATAGAAATTCATGGCCTCGGTGCACTGGCCATTGAAATTCAGGTGTGCGCAGAGGCTGGCGGGCTGGCGCTCCAGGCGCGCGTCCAACTTCCTGTGCACTTCGAGACCATCACCTTCGGCAAAATCTTCCATGCTGAACAGCTGGCGCAGCTCCAGCGAGACATTGCCGTCGCCATCGCTGGTGGGCCATTGTTTCACCCGCTCGATGGCCGCGGCTTTCGAGTCGGCCTCGAACAGGGTGAAGCCCGCGAGCAATTCGTTGGTCTCGGTAAATGGACCATCGGTGATCACCGGCACGCCGTCGCGGAAATTGATGCGCGCGCCGTAGCGGCTCGGCTTCAGGCCCATGCCATCGACAAATACGCCATCATTTACCATCTGTGCGTTGTAGTGCCCCATGGCCGCCAGTTGGTCTTGGGTGGGCATGACTTCCGCTTCGGTGTCGGTGTCGGCTTTGCGCATAATCATGAACTTCATGGTGACGGTCTCCTTGGTTATTGCCACGTGCTCGGTTCATTAGCTCGATTGAATCGGTTACTTCATTAGATAGTCGAACGGGACAGCTGGAATTCGACAAGGGGATGAAAATATTTTTATTTTTTAAAATAGGGGGCCTGCAGGTCAGCCGTTATCCAGTTCCGCCAGGCGACGGGCGAGAAAACGCTGTTCCGGTCCCTGTTGGGCGAGTTCCAGGGCGCGCGAATAGGCGGCGCGCGCTTCCTCAATGCGGCCCAGGCGTCGGCACAGGTCGGCGCGGGCGGCGTGAGCCAGGTGATAGTCGCTGAGTGCGCCGTGGGCGAGGATGGCATCGACAAGCTGCAGTCCCTGTTCGGCGCCGTCGCGCATGGCCACAGCCACCGCGCGATTGAGTTCGACGACAGGCGATGGATTCCGTTCGAACAGGGCATCGTAGAGCGCGACGATTTCCCGCCAGTCGGTGGCTTCAATGGATGCGGCTTCCGCATGCACCGCGGCGATGGCAGCCTGCAGGGTGTACGGACCAAAGCGCCGGCTTGCCAGCGCCCGCAGTACCCGTTCGACACCTTCACGAATCTGCGGCTGGTCCCATAGTGTGCGGTCCTGCTGCTCCAGCAGGATCAGGTCGCCATCGGCAGAGACCCGCGCGGCGCGCCGGGAATCCTGCAACAGCAACAGTGCCAGCAAACCCTCCGCTTCCGGTTCCGGTAACAAACCGCATAGCAGGCGTGCAAGGCGGATGGCTTCGCTCGCCAGGTCGTGGCGTATCAGAGTGTCGCCAGCGGAGGCGGAGTAGCCTTCATTGAAAATGAGATAGATGGCCTGCAGCACCGACTGCAGGCGCTCCGGCAGCTGCTCCGGACTGGGGACCTCATAGGGAATACGCGCATCGCGGATTTTTGCCTTGGCGCGCACGATGCGCTGGGCCAGGGTCGGAGTAGTGGTGAGAAAGGCGCTGGCAATTTCTTCCGTGGTCAGGCCGCACACTTCGCGCAGGGTCAGGGCCAGCTGCGCCTCCGGCGCCAGGCTCGGGTGACAGCAAGTGAAGATCAGGCGCAGGCGGTCGTCTTCGATGCCCTGCTCTTCCTCCTCTTCTTTTTCGAGTTCTGCTTCCAGCTGCTCGGCAACATCCTCAAAGGACACGTTGAAACGCGCCTTGCGGCGCAGCTGGTCGATAGCCTTGAAGCGCCCGGTTGAGACCAGCCAGGCACGGGGGTTATCCGGTAAACCTTCGGCCGGCCATTGGGCGAGCGCGGCGGCGAAGGCTTCATGCATCACCTCTTCTGCCAGGTCAAAATCGCCCAGCAGCCGGATAAGGGTCGCGAGCACCCGGCGCGATTCCGTCTGGTAGAGCTGGTTAAGCGACGCTTGGGATACGAGAGTCATAGGCTGGCTCGTTGCTGGCGACGTTTGGGCACTGACATTTGCAAAAATATGGCGTATGGCCACTAGCTTGTCAGTGAAGTGGGCAGCATATCAGCGATCCTGCCGCTGTCGCGCCGGCCAACTCTTGGACGGACGTTAACGGCTAACGCCGTCGCAGCCAGTGACTGAAACCGTCCACAGCAAATACCATCAACAGCATTGCGATCAACACCGTCGCCGCCTGGGGCTGTTGAAACAGGCTCAAATGGATATACAGCATCTGCCCGAGGCCGCCGGCACCGACAAACCCGAGCACCGATGACATGCGGATATTATTTTCCCAGCGATAGAGGGTGTAGGCAGTGAGCTGTGGCCACAGCAGCGGCAGTGTGCCGTAGCAGAAGGCACCGAGGCCGCTGCCGCCCGCAAGCCGGATCGCCTGGGCGGGATCGGGTGGGGTGTTTTCCAGGGCTTCGGCAAACAGCCTCCCCAGTACACCCGTGGTGTGCAGCGCGAGCGCGAGGGTGCCCGCATTGGGACCCAGGCCGGCGGCCAGTACCATCAGCGCGGCCCACACCAGTTCGGGGATGGCGCGCAACATATTGAGCAACCCCCGCGCCAGGTATTTGGCCACCTTGCCTAAATTCCCCGCGGCTGGCAGCGCGAGGAGCAGGCCCGTAATCGCGGCTAACAAGGTTCCCGCAACGGACATGGCAAGGGTTTCCAGAGCGCCGCGGCCAACCGCGATCAGGTGGTCGGAGGAATAATCCGGCGGCAGGAATTCGAGCAGGTAGGCGCCCATATGGCGCAGGGTGTCGGCTTCCAGCAGTCCGGAAAAATCCAGCGCGAGATAGCGGAAGGCGGCGATGCTGATCAGCACCAACAGCAGCAACACAAAGAGGTTACCGGTAATTACTGCAGGCTTCAGACCTGCATTTTTAGCGCTCATCCCAGACGCTCCCGCAGCCACCGGCTGATGGTGTCCGCTGCCAGTACCAACAGCAGGAACACCAGCAGGATGGTAATGACTTCGCTACCGGCAAACATGCGCAGGGACAGTTCCAGTTGCTGCCCCAGGCCTCCGGCGCCGACAAATCCCATCACCACGGAGGCGCGCAGGGCGCACTCCCAGCGGTAGACGGTGTAGGAAATCAGTTCCTGCGATGCGTTGGGCAAAATGCCGTAGATGAAGGTGGTCAAGCGCGAGGCGCCGGCGTGCAGCAGTGCCTGCGCCGGACGCCGGTCGACGGATTCAAAAATTTCGCTGTAGACCTTACCGAGCATGCCGCTGTAACTGATGGCGATGGCGAGGACACCGGCGGTTGGCCCGAGCCCAACGCCGCGCACAAACAGCAGCGCCCATACGATTTCCGGCACGCTGCGCAACAGGATCAGCAGCGCGCGCACCGGCCAGCGCAAACAGCGCCCGAGCAACGATGGGGTACCGTCGCGCTCACTGGCCGAGCGCGACAGCGCACGGGTGGCAATAAGTGAAGTGAGTGCGGCCAGCGGCAGGGCCAGCGCTATACCGGCGATGGCAATGGCGGTGGTTTCCAGCGTGGCGGTTGCCACAAGCTGCAGGAATTCTTGTGAGTGGGCGGGAGGCCAGGCTCCACTGAACAGGGAGACCATGGCCTGGGTGCTGTTGCTGTCGAACAGCACGCGTAAATCCAATTCGCTGAAATGCAGGCCCGGCCACACCAGCAGCAATACCAGCAGTGTCAGCAGCAGGCGGCCGCTTGTGGCGGGGTCACGATCCGGTATCGGTTGAAGTTTGGTCGTGGATGCTGCGCTGCTGTGTCTCACTGTATCAGCATCGGGGAATTTGAAACGCGGCGCGAGCGCTGGTCGGTAATTCTGCGGTCGAGCGCAGCTGGCGATTGGCGTATAGCTGCTTGAGTTCTTCACTGGTCAGGTCGTTTGCGGCCTTATCAAACATCACCTGGCCGTCGCGCAGACCGATTACACGGGGGAAAAAACGCAGCGCCAGTTCCAGGTTGTGCAGGCTCACGATCAACGTGGTGTTGCGCTGCTGCGAAATGTCATTCAGCAGCGCTAGGGTATGCTCCGCCAGTACCGGGTCCATGGCGGAAACCGATTCATCCGCCAGTAACAGTTCCGGTGCCTGATACAGCGCGCGGGCAATGGCGGCCCGTTGCAATTGCCCGCCGGACAGCGCGTCACAGCGCGCGAAGATTTTCTCGGCCAGGTCCAGCTGTTCCAGGGTGCGGGCAACGCCGGGAATATCCAGCGGAAAGACGAAATTGAGCAGGCTCTTCCACAGCGGCCATTGCCCGATGCGACCGGCACTGACGGCGGTGACCACGCGCTGGCGCGGTGGCAGAGGAGGTGACTGTTGGATCAGCCCAATACGCGCGCGCAACCGTCTGCGGGCGCGTGTATTCATTGCCCAGGGGGCGGCATCGAGTAACTGAATTTCCCCGGCGCTGGGCTGTTGCGCAGTGGCGAGCACTCGCAGCAACGTGGACTTGCCCGCGCCGGACGAGCCAATCACCGCGACCCGCTCGCCGTGTTCGATGCGGAGGTCGATATCCCTGAGGCCATTGTTGTGATCGATCTTGCCGGCGGTTGGATAGCGCATCCAAACTCCGCGCAGGTTTACACTCACTTCAGCAGGCCTACGGAGCGCGCCGCATCCTCGATGGACTGATAATTTTCCGGTGACGTTTCGATAAAGCGATCCGCGGCCTGCAGCTCGAGAATGGCTTTGTGCTCGGGGTTGGTCGGGTCCAGGTTGAGAAACGCAGTTTTGATTTTTTCCGCAAGTGTTGGGTCCAGATCACCGCGCACGGTCCAGTTGTAGTCGTAGTAGGGCGGAGTGGTGGCGAGTACCCGCACTTTACTCGTATCCACTTTGCCGCTGGCCACGAGTTTGTCCCACACCGAGGCGTTGAGCACACCGGCGTCGGCTTTGCCCGCCTGTACCCAGGCCGCAGTGGCATCGTGGGCGCCGGAGTAAGCCACGCGGCTGAAAAAGCTTTCCGGTTTTATCCCTTCCTTGTCCATGAAATAGCGCGGCATCAGGCTGCCGGAGGTGGATGAAATGGAGCCAAAGACAAAACTCTTGCCCTTGAGGTCCTGCAGGGATTTGACCGCGGGATCGGCGGTGATGAATTTACTGGTGAACTGGCGATCCTTTTCTCGCTGTACCAGCGGAATGGCGTTGCCGGTTTTCAGCCGCGCCTGCACAAATGTGAAACCGCCGAGCCAGGCCAGGTCTACCTTGTCCGACGCGAGGCCTTCCACCACCGCGGCGTAATCGGTAACCGGGATAAACTGTACCTTCATCCCCAGCTGCTGCTCGAGGTATTGCCCCAGCGGTTTGAATTTGCGCAGCAGTTCTGTGGGGGCCTCGTCCGGAATGGCGGATACCCGCAGGGTTTGCAGGTTGTCGTCCGCGGACGCGAAAGTGCCAAACATCAGGGTAAGCGGTAACAGGCACAGGGCGGCCAGCGCCTTGGCGTTTTTGAACATGCGAGTTCTCCAGTTCAATAGTGGAAAAAACGTTAATCGAATGGTTAATTTGGCTGGGCACAGGCCCGGCACTTAGCCCGAAGCGGACTGCGCGCGCAGGTACTCCACCACTTCCCGCTGGTTGCCACGGAAAATGATGCGCCCGGCCTTTTGTTCCAGCTGGTAGTAGTACATCGGGTCGTAGTAGTCGCTCAGCAGCATCCGGATCCAGTCCCGGTGACGATCCACATCGCCATCGGCCAATTGCCGCTGTAGCGCTTCCTGCATAATCGTGTCGAGTTCGCGGTGACGTTCGCCGCCCAGGCGTCGCATGATATTAGCGAGATTCTGGCGTAGCGCGCCGGCAAAAACCTGCGGACCTTCTTCGGCACCGTGTTGCGCAACGAAATCCGCACACAGGTCCACCACGTAGTCTTTCAGAATACGCTCCACCCGGCCCTCCACGGAATCGTCCAGCCACACCAGCGGGTAACCGCGCATTCCCTCGTGCAGGGACAGCGGTACCGAGCAGCGGCCGATCAGGCGGCTTTCGTCTTCCAGCACGAAGCGCTGCCAGCCCGCGGCGCGGCGTTTCAGAAAATCGATCGCCAGTGCATTTTCAAAGCTGATCTGCGAGGGCTGCGGTGTCGCGCGCTTGCCGAAACTGGAGCCGCGATGATTGGCGTGGCCTTCGAGGTCGATGGCATTGTCCAGCTGCGCCAGCACTTCGGTTTTGCCGGTGCCGGTCATGCCGCCCACTATCGTAAATGCGCAGTCGAGTACGGCACTTTCGATTTCCTCGATCAGGAAAGTGCGCATGGCCTTGTAGCCGCCCTGTACCCGCGGGTAGGGAACGCCGGCGTCGCGCAGCCACTGCTGGCTGATCTGGGAGCGCAGGCCACCGCGGAAACAGAACAGGTAGCCGTCGGGGTGGGCACGGGCAAATTCCGCCCAGGCCTCCACGCGCGTCTGTTTAGTCTTGCCACTCACCAGTTCGTGGCCGAGGGCGATGGCCGCCTGCTGGCCCCGCTGCTTGTAGCAGGTGCCGATTTTCTGGCGCTCGATGTCGGTCATCAACGGCAAGTTTATCGCATTGGGAAACGACCCCTTGTTGAATTCCACCGGCGCACGGGTGTCGATCATCGGCAGGTCGTGCAGAAATATTTCGCGGTAGTCCGCACTGTCGGGTCGTCCGGCTGCGTGACTACTCATGCCACTATCACCGCGGCTTCGTCGACGGTACTTCTCGCCACGAGTGTGCCGATGGGGGTGAGCGCCAGATCGAAAGCGGCCGCGGCCGCGAGGAATTCCTCTTCGCCGTCTGCCGCTACCGCTACCAGCAGGCCGCCACTGGTCTGCGGGTCGGCCAGCAGCAGGCGCTGGTTGTCGTCCGCCAGCCGTACCCGGTGGCCGTAGCTGTCGAAGTTGCGCCCGGTACCGCCGGGGATACAGCCCTGCTCGAGGTAGTACTCGATGCCGGGAATGCGCGGCACCGCGTCAAAGTCGAGGTGCGCGGTTAGCCCGCTGCCGTCGGCCATCTCGACCAGATGTCCAAGCAGGCCGAAGCCGGTGACGTCGGTCATCGCCTGCACCGCGGGAATCTGGGCAAAGCGGCTGCCGGGACGGTTCAGCGTGCACATCAGGTCACGCGCCACTCCCTGGTCTTCGGTGCGCAACTTGCCCTGTTTTTCTGCCGTGGTCAGTACGCCGATACCCAGTGGTTTGGTGAGATACAGGCGGCTGCCAGCGACGGCGGTGTCGTTGCGTTTCAGCCGATTTTTCTCCACCACGCCGGTCACCGCGAGACCGAAGATGGGTTCCGGTGCGTCGATGGAATGTCCGCCGGCCAGGGGAATACCGGCAGCGGCGCACACCGCGCGCCCGCCACGGATCACTTCCCGCGCCACTTCCGGCGGCAGCACATTTACCGGCCAGCCGAGAATCGCGATCGCCATCAGCGGGTCGGCACCCATGGCGTAGATGTCGCTAATGGCGTTGGTGGCGGCGATACGGCCGAAGTCGAAGGGGTCGTCGACGATGGGCATGAAAAAGTCGGTGGTGGAAACCACACCGCGCTCGTCATCCAGCGCGTAAACCGCGGCGTCGTCGCGGGAGGCATTGCCCACCCACAGGTTCGGGTCGGGCAGCTGGACTTCGCTGTCCGCCAGAATCCGGTCCAGCACCGCCGGCGAGATCTTGCAGCCGCAACCAGCGCCGTGGCTGTACTGGGTCAGGCGGACGGGTGAGGTGGCGTTGGCCGTGTCGGTCATGGTGATTCCCGGGAATTGGATTTTCGGGGGGGGATTCTAACAAGGTTCGAAAACGCTGGCGGCGTTTTCCATTGGCGATGAGTTGCCGGTGCCGGCGGCGGTCGGATCAATCGGGCAGTGAGGCGAAGTGGGGCGCGGGAGCTTCACACCCGGAGTGGGAAGCTCCCAAATTGGCAGCGGGGCAGATTCAGCCGGCCTGGTTCAGGTCTCCGAACTGATCGACCTGCTGGGCGATGGCTTCCGCCGCCTTGGCGGTGTTGTAGTCCATCACCAGTTGCGGCTCGTCGGTGAATACACCGTCGGCACCCATGTTGGCCACCAGATACAGGTCGTGGGGGTTGTTGACGGTGTAGACGTAGCTTTTTAGCCCGCGCCGGCGACCGTCGGCGATCATTTCCCGGCACACAAAATCTAGGCTCAGGTGCAGGGAGTAGGCCTCCAGCGGCTCGGCGCAGGCGGCGAGATCCAGGGGTACACCGTCGATCAGTACGCCCCTGCGTACCTGCGGGATCAGCTTCAGGCATTCGTAAACCTGGCGGTGGTCGAACGACGACAGGATGTACTGCTCGTAACTGGCGCCGTTGTCGCGAATGTAGGATTCCAGTTCCTGTGCCGCCAGCGCGGCGCAGTTGGGACCCTTCAACTCGATATTCAGCTGTACATGGTTCCCCACCAGTTCCAGTACTTCCCGCAGGGTCGGTACCTGTTCACCACCGGGCAGCAGCATCTGGCGCAATGCGGCTGGGGCGATGTCTGTCAGCAGCTCCCGCCCCGGCAGCAGGCGCCCGAGCCGGCGGTCGTGCTTGACCATCAGCTCACCACCTACGTTCCACACATCGATTTCAATACCGTCGATATCAAACTCGAGTGCATGGGTAATGGCTTGCAGGGTGTTTTCCGTGGCCCGCTTGGGATAACCCCGGTGGGCAAAACAGAACAGGGTATCGGTACTGTACATTTCGACGTCCACAGTTGCGGAGGCCTCCCAAGGGTGTACCTGAAGTATGACGTTGAGGTGACGTATCCGCCGAAAATTTATACAGGGTCCGGCGGATATACGGCGTCAATATAGCCCGAAAATCATCCGGAACAGACAGGATTCTGTGGCGACGCTGTTATTCGCCGGCCAGGGCGCGGTAGCGGCCGCGGTGGAAGATCAGGGGCTCACCGCCGCCGGCGGAGAACTCCAGCACCTCACCCAGCAGAATGGTGTGGTCGCCGCCTTCAATATTCTGGGCGCGGCGGCAGTGGAACAGGGCGGCGCAGTCGTCCAGCTGCGGGATATTGCCCGGGCCGCTGTGCCACTTTACCTGCCCGAACTTGTCGGCGCCGCGGCCTGCGAACAGGTTGGACACATGCTGCTGGTCGCCCTTGAGGACGTGCACCACGAAGCGCTCGCCTTGGGTAAAGGCGTCGTAGCTCAGGGAGCCGCGGTCGATACTCCACAGGATCAGCGCCGGGTCGAGGGACACGGAATTGAAACTGTTCACGGTCATGCCCACCGGCAGGCCATTGGCGTCGAGGGTGGTGATCACGGTGACGCCGGTGGCGAACTGGCCCAGGGTGTCGCGCAGTGCGCGGCCGCGCTCCGCCGGCGACTGCTCGGTACTTACTGGGTTGGCGGTGCTGGCTTGGGCCGCGGATTTGCTGGATGCCGTCATACTTCGATCAAAAATTGCTCAAAATTTGTACTGGCGGCCATTTTACGGGAAAACTGGCCGCACTGTCGGATTTTCTTTGCTACCGCGGGAGCGGGGGTACGGCCAGCTCGGCTGGCCGTCAATCCATCAGCGGCGCACAGCGCTTGCTGAGCGCGTCGCGCTCGGTGATCGCACTGCCGGTGAGGGCAAAGCCCAGCAACTTGCCGGTGTTATCCACGAATTCCGCACGCACGCCGTCGGTGGATGCCGAGACCTGCCACTCCCCCTCGCTGCCGCGCCGCGGCGGGCACACCACGGTGGGGCGCAGGGTGGTTTTCACCGCTACCGGCAGAGCGCCGTAGTGCACCGGTGTCGGGGTACCGCACAGGGTCTGGGCGAGGGCGCGGGCACTCTGGGTGAGCGGGGCGACAAAGTAGAGGCTGTGGCCATCCACTTCGGCACAGTCTCCGAGTGCAAAGATATTGGCGTCGTTGGTGCGCAGTTCGCGGTCGGTGACGATGCCGCGACTGGTGGCGACACCGGCCGCCTCGGCGAGCCCGGTATTGGGGGTGAGGCCGAGGGCGGCAAGGGCAATATCGGCTTCAATGCTGCTGCCATCTGCCAGCTGCACGTGGATGCCGCCAGCGCGGCGCGCCATGGCGGTAACGCCGGCACCGAAGTGGAAACGCACCCCGGCCTGTTCCAGTGTCTGCTGGATATCGCGACCGGCGGCTTCCGGCAGCAGGCTGGCCAGGGGCCAGGGCTGCAAGTCCACCACATCCACCGCAAATCCGGCCTGTACCAGGTCGTTGGCGAATTCGCAGCCGATCAGGCCGGCACCGATCAGCAGAACCCGTTTGCGGTTGGTGAGTGCGGTGCGGAAGCGGTGGTAGTCACCGAGGCTATTGACCCGGAACAGGCGTGACAGCCCGTCGCCGTCCACCGGTGGCAGCGGCGCGCAGCTGGCGCCGGTGGCGAATACCAGACGGCTGTAGCGCAGTTCGGAGCGGATACCGCCGTTGTCGGACACCAGTGTCAGTAGCTGTGACTCCCGGTTCACATCCGTTACATGGGTATGCACCAGGATTTCGGCATTCAGTTCCCGCGCCATGTCCTCGGCGCTGGCGCTGGCCAGTTGCGCCGGCGTTTTGCCGTGGGCGAGGGAGGCGGACAGCAGCGGCTTGGAATAGAAGGTGCCGTCGTCGCCGCTGATCAGCAGCAGCGGGGTGCGCTGATCCAGCTTGCGGAACTCTTTTGCCAGGTGATAGCCGGCGAGACCGGTACCGATGATGACCAGGGGATCGGCGTCGTTCAGTACCGGTGCCGCGGGGGGCGGGGGCAGTTCTTCCGCTTCCGGCTGGCTGACCAGCACCATATCGAAGTCTTCCTTGCCCACACCGCACTCGGGGCAGGTCCAGTCGTCGGGGATGTCCTCCCAGCGGGTACCGGCGGGAATACCTTCTTCGGGGGCGCCCCTGGCCTCGTCGTATACCCAGCCGCACACCATGCACTCCCAGATACGACCGGCAGCAGCTTGCGGTTTGGCAGTGACGGGCGCGGATGCTTTGCTTGCGGCGGCGGCAGGGGCCGGCTTCGGTGCCTCGCCGACGACCTCGACCATGGCGAACTCGTCCTTGGTGGCGCCGCACTCGGGGCAGCACCAGTCGTCGGGGATGTCCTCCCAGCGGGTGCCCGGGGGGATGCCGTCGTCCGGCGAGCCCTTGGCCTCGTCGTAAATCCAGCCACAGATCTGGCATTCCCAAACGCGAAAATCGGACATGTTTACCCCTGATACCGCTGTTATCTATTCGGTGTAATTTTTTAAGGTTGGGGAGTGTAGGGAAAAACGGAGGGAAAGTTAACTTGCGGTTACCGCTGGCGGTAACCGCGAACCAATAGGAGGATTTTACCCGCCGGCGGGATCAATCTTTGCCGCGCTGGGCGAGGCTGGTGAGCGCGCGGTGATAGGTGTCGTGGAGCTGCGCGGTGTTTTCCACGGTAATCTCCAGGTCGTTGACCAGGCCGTTCGACAGGCCGTAGCACCAGCCGTGTACCGAGAGATCCTGGCCGCGCTCCCAGGCATCGCGCACCGAGGTGGTCTGGCACACGTGGATCACCTGCTCCAGCACATTAAGCTCGCACAGCAGATCCACCCGATCCTCTTCCGGGAAGAGTTCGATCAGGGTGTGGTGTTTGTCGCGCACGTCCTTGATATGGCGCAGCCAGCTTTCGATCAGCCCGAGGCGGGTGTCTTCCAGTGCCGCACGCACGCCACCGCAGCCGTAGTGCCCCACTACCATGATGTGTTTGACCTTGAGCACCTCAACCGCGTACTGCACCACCGACAGGCAGTTCAGGTCCGAAGGCACCACCACATTGGCCACGTTGCGGTGCACAAAGAGCTCACCGGGCAGCAGGTCGACAATCTGGTTCGCGGGTACGCGGCTGTCCGCACAGCCGATCCACAAGTATTCGGGCGATTGCTGTTCGGAGAGCTTGAGGAAGAAGTCGGGCTTTTCCCGACGGGTAGACTCGGACCACTCGCGGTTTTTCTGGATCAGATCTTTTAACTGTGACAAGGCAATCATTCCGTCGGTATGCATTGACCGAGCAGGATAGCGTTTTTGGCAGAGGGCGCCAATCTACAATGGTCGCCTGTGCCGTATCGAAGGCCGGTGCCACATCTGCTAATCTGCGCCGTCACCCGAAGTTCGCCGAGCAACTCGTCAACCCAAAAGGAGAGGCCGTATGGGGCTTCGCAACTCCGTGATTCGCCGCCCGGGCCGCCTGAACAAACACAATGCCACCCTGGCGCGGCGGCGCAAGAAAGTGCGCTGGCTGTTGGCTCAGCGTACCCGCGTGCGCAATTACCGCCGCTTTTTCCAAGCGCAGTGCGAGATCTGCGCAAGGGCTGAGGCCAATCGACAGGCGGGCGAACAGGCGCAATGAATAATTTGAACACCGCAGACGTGGAGGTTGTGGTTTGACGGAGCAGAGCAGTGCGCAATTGGACATGGTGCTGGTGGATTACCGCGATCAGAAGCAGGCGGCAGATCTGCTGGCACTGCTGGATGAATACGCGCGGGACCCCTGTGGTGGTGGCGAGCCGCTGCCGGAGATCTGTTGGCACGAGCTGATCGACCGGCTCGCGGCCTTTCCCGGAGCCTTCTCGGTCATTGCATACCGCGGGGATACGCCGCTGGGACTGACGAACTGTTTTATGGGTTTTTCGACTTTCCTGTGCAAACCACTGGTGAATATTCACGATGTGGTGGTGAGTGAAGCGGCGCGCGGTCAGGGCGTGTGCACCCTGATGATGGAAAAAGTGGCGCAGGAAGCCCGTGAGCGCGGGTGCGCAAAAATCACCATGGAAGTGCTGGAAAAAAATCATCCCGCCCGCGCGGCCTACCGCAAGTGCGGCTTCAAACCCTATGCGCTGGATGAGGAATTCGGCAAGGCAGAATTCTGGCAGCGCTATTTATAACGCTGCCAGGGTCGCGATTAGCGATTCAATAATCCCTTGATGGCATGCGGAAGATCCGCCGGGAAGATGATGTTCTTGGCGTTGTCGGAGGCGGAGAGGTTTTCCAGCGCGCCGATATAGCGTTCACCCAGCAGGTACATTACCGGCAGCTCCTGGTCGCTGATGGCGCGGGTAACCCGCTCGATGGCCTCGCGACTGGCATCCGCCAGAACGATCTGCGCCTGTGCATCCCGCTTGGAAGCCTCAAGGCGGCCGTCCGCTTCCAGAATGGCCGCCTGCTTTTCCCCCTCGGCGCGGGTTACGGTGGCGCGGCGCTGGCGCTCTGCCGCCGCCTGCTCTTCCATCGCCTTCTGCATGGTCGCGGACGGATTGATATCCTGGATTTCCACCGTCTTCAGATTGATCCCCCAATCCGAGATATCGTCGGAGATGGCTTCCTTCAGTTTTGCCTTGATCAGGTCGCGGGACGACAGCGCCGAGTCCAGTGACATCTCACCGATAATGGAGCGGAGCGCCGTTTGCACCAGGTTCTGGATCGCGATCTCGTAATCCTCCACCCCGTACACCGCCTTCTCTGGCGACACGATATTGATGTAGGCGACGGCGTTGGCAATGATGGTGGCGTTGTCTTCGGTAATCACCTCCTGGGAGGGAATATCCAGCACGATATCCTTGGTGGTCACCTTGTAGGGCACCTGATCCACATAGGGAATGATGATGTTCATGCCCGGGTTCAGGGTGCTGTGGTATTTACCCAGCCGCTGCACGATATGTTTGGAGCCCTGGGGCACAATACGCACGCCCATGCCGATGGTGATGATCACCAGAATCACCAGCGCTACAACTACAGATAATCCTTCCATGTTTTACTCCCCCTTCAAATTTCCACATTGAAACCGTTGTTGTCGAAAAAATTGCCGGCGTTGTCGCCGAACCTATCAAAGCGGGCTGACCACCAGGGTGTTGCCGGAAATATTGAGTACCTTCACCCGTTCGCCAATGGCGATTTCGCTGGTACTCATGAACTGCCACTCGTCCTCCCCCAGAATTGGCGCAGGGAAGCGCAGGCGGCCGCGGGGCCTGCCGATATTGGATTCGATCACCGAGCCCACCTGGCCGGTGAGTGCCTCCATGGCCATGCCGGAGGTGGTGCGGTCTTTCCAGTTGGGCTTGATGAATTTCAGCCACAACAGCACCAGCGCAACCGACAGGCCCGCCCACAGCAACAACTGCGCGGTGATGGGAATGCCCACCAGCATCAGCAACACGCCGATGGCGAGTGCCGCGAGCCCGAACCAGAACAGGATAAAACCGGAAACAAAAATCTCCGCTGTGACCAGCAGCAGCCCCAGAACGAGCCAGTGCCAGTAGGCAATGTGTAGATTGAGCCATTCGAGCATAAAGGCCATTCTCCCTGTTGAACTCTGTAGCGAGCCTCAATGTAACCAGCTCGTGTAACAAACCCATCGATTATGCCCCAAAGTCACAAGCCGGGAGCACTTTGCCGTTCCTGCCCTTTGGGGAAATCTTCATTCGGGTTATGTCCGGAGCTGTGTTTTCGTCCTCATAAAAAGTTCCCGCAAATTTCACAAATCCGCAGCAAATCTTTACCCCTGTGCAATACTTTTTGCAGGTAAGAGCGCGTTAATCCATGCATCAATTTTGTGCGTTTGCACCCTTCAAATCACCTTCAGCATCAAGAGATATCACGGACGAAGATCTTATGCGAATGACTGCTAACCTGGCCCAGGGTCGATACCAGTACAGCTGCGATGGGCGAACGATGCCGGTGCAGGACGACTGGCAGTTGGGACGCGACGACAAGGGCGGCCTGATGCTGGTCAGCCGTCGGCTGGTGGGCGAGCAGGGTCATGGAATGGAAGTGCATGCCCTGATGAGTGCGGGTCTGGTCACCGAGTGCCGCGTGGTGTGGAAAGACGAGATGGACGAGGTAAACGCCCACTACCGTCTCGCCCCCGCTGCCGGCGAGGCACCCGCCATGGGCAACCCCATTGAGGCGGAGTGGACCGGTCCCAACGGGCTGCAGCAGAGCGTGCTTACCGGCAATAACCGTCTTTTGTTTCCGTTGATGCGGATCTTCATGGGGCCGCTGCTGCTGCGCCTGTGCGATATGGAATTCGGCGTGGAAGTGGTGACGCCGGATATTGTGGATCCCTCCCAGCGCGGCAAGCTGCTGGCGCCGCGGGTGAATCACCGCCGTGCCGCCATACTCCCCGGAGATGCGAATATTCAGGGGGTACATGACCTGGGGCCGGATATCCGCGTTTTTTCCTATCTGGGTGATGAGGCCGAGCGCGACGCTTACTGTTTTGTGGACCAACGCGGCCTGCTGGTGGGCTACGACTGGCCGAGCAGCACCGGACGGTTGTGGCAGGTACGCCTGCGTGACCTGGAATGGTCTCCGGAACTGGTTTCCCTGTGCTGAAGTGCGCGCTGATCCGGAGTTGATCTGGATCTGACCCGCCGCACAACACCCGTTCACAAACCGTGTACACTGGCGCCCTGCATCTGCCCTGGAGCGCCTGTTTTGTCTGTACCCCGTAGCCATTTCCCTCTGAATCTTGTCAAACCGATAGCCCTGTTCCTGTTGTGTGGAGCCCAGTTCTCCTCGTACGCCTTTGCCCAGGAACCGGAGCCGAATCCGGATGGCGTTGCGCAAGAAGCAGAACCCGGGGCGGGAGAACTCGCCCCGCAGGGCGCGGAACAGGTCCCGCCGCCGGAGCGGGAAATCGAACTGCTGCAGATGGACGACTCGCTGCAGAGCGAGGAGCGACGCCAGCAAAACTGCCTGCGGGAACAGCTGCTGACCGCGCCCGCCAATATCACCCTGGAAGAAATGCGTATCCGCTGCAAACTGGCGGTGATGCGCGACAACCCGCAAGCGGAAACCCCGCTTTTTGCCACGGTGCCGGAAGCGGAGTCGCCGGACGAGGGACAGGTTCTGTTCAGCAAGCGCGCCAAGGCCATTCGCGACGCGGCGGAAAACCCGTTTACGCTCGCCTCCCACAAGGTCAATTACCTGCTGCCGGCCACGTATAATCCGCATCCGAACAAAGCGGGTCTCGAAGACGAGGTGCAAAACGGCGAGCCTCTCGACCTGGATTCGATGGAGGTGCAGTTTCAGCTCTCGGTGCAGGTGCCGGTGTGGCGGGGGTTCCTCGGCAAGGCGTCGTTCATGAGTGTCGCCTACACCAACCGCTCCTTCTGGCAGGCCTACAATTCCGACGATTCCTCGCCGTTTCGCGAGACCAACCACGAGCCGGAACTGATCATGACCTGGCTGAATGACTGGACCGTGTTCGGGTTCCAGAACGTCGCCAACCAGCTCGCCATCAATCACCAGTCCAATGGCCGCAGCGAACCGTATTCCCGCAGCTGGAACCGGATTTACGCCAATTTTGTGTTTGAACACGACGAGTACTATCTCGCCTTCAAGCCCTGGTACCGCATACGTGAAAGTCGCGAGGAGGACGACAATCCGGACCTGGAGTACTACCTCGGCCACTTCGAACTCACCGGCGGTGTGGAAATCGGGCAGCACGCGGTGTCGCTGATGCTGCGCAACAATTTGCGCTCGGACAACAAGGGCGCGGGCGAACTGCGCTGGAGCTTCCCCATGGGGCATCGGGTGCGCGGTTACGTGAAGTATTTCAATGGTTACGGCGAGAGCCTGATCGACTACGATGAGTCGGTACAGACTTTGGGCATCGGCTTCGAGCTGGCCCGGGGTACCGGAAGCTGAGATAAAACCGCAAGGTCCACGGATGGGATTTGACGATACCTACAAACTGAGCGCCCATGCGGTGATCACCAATGACGAGGGTGGCGTGCTGCAAGTACGCGCCACCTACGCCGACAAATCCTGGGGTCTGCCTGGTGGTGCACTGGATCTCGGTGAAACCATACACGAGGCGCTGCATCGGGAGTGTCGTGAGGAGCTGGGGCGGGACATCGTCATCGACTACCTGAGTGGCGTCTATTACCACCGGGTCTACAATTCGCACGTATTTATTTTTCGCGCGCACTTCAAGGGTAATGGGGGCATTACGCTGTCATCGGAGCATTCGGAATTCGAATATTTTCCGGTGAATGATTTGACGCCCGTACAGCAAGTGCGTGTGCAGCACTGCCTGCAATTCAATGGTGAAGTGCAGAGTGCCAAGTTCTGATGTGATCACATTTCCCATTGGTTGATTTTGCGTTTCGACCAATTTTCCGCATGAACCCCCAAATCATCGCAACTCTCCGTTTTCGTCGTCTGCCTCATTTAGTATCCGCCTTCTATGCTTAAAGATAAGAAGACGCGATATGGAAATGACGATGCCTGATCTGGGCAATCTGAGAGAGCAGCGCCAGCCACTGGAATGCCGGGTGGCACTGGTCAGTAATGACCGCGATCTCAGTTGCAATTGGGTGAGCGCGCTCAATACCACCGCCGCCCAGCATGAAAATCCCCTGGGGTTGCGTTTCGAATCGGTGATGCACAGCGCGCTGGAAAATTACCTGCTGTCTGAGGACAAACTGCAGGCGCTGATCATCGATGCCGGCTGCAGTCCCGAAGAGTTGAAGGGGGCGGAGATACTGGCGGATCGCCTGCATGATCTGCGTGCGCAGCTGAATGTCTTTCTGGTGGCGCAGGATTCATTTCTGAGCGACCAGGGCGGTGCACCCGCTTCCGTGCGCAAGCGCTTTGATGAATTGTTTGACCGCCGCGAGTGTAACTTCAACCAGATGTTTCGCCTGGTACAGGCATTCATCGCCCGCCGCGCTTCCACGCCATTTGCCGATACGCTGAAGGAATACGTATTCTCTGCCCGCGATGCCTGGCACACCCCCGGCCACTCCGGCGGTGACAGCCTGCGCAATAGTCCCTGGGTAGGGGACTTCTACCGCTTTATGGGGGAGCATGTGTTCAACACGGATCTCTCGGTGTCGGTACAGGTACTGGACAGCCTGCTCGAGCCCCACTCGGTGATTCAGGAAGCCCAGGACCTGGCAGCCCAGGCTTTCGGTGCCGAGCACACCTTCTTCCTCACCAATGGTACGTCCACCGCCAACAAGGTGGTGATCCAGCAGATACTCGGTGGTGGCGGAAAAATCATTGTCGATCAGGCCTGTCACAAGTCGGTGCACCACGCGATTGTGATGAACCGGGTGGAACCGGTGTATCTGAAGTCCACCCTGCATCCCCAGTTCGGTATCTACGGCCCCGTGCGCCGCGCGGATATCGAAGCGGCGCTGGACGAACATCCGGATGCGGGGTTGCTGGTGATTACCTCCTGTACCTACGATGGCCTGCGCTACGACCTCAAACCCATCATCGACTACGCCCACGAGCGCGGTGTGAAGGTGCTGATCGATGAAGCCTGGTATGCCCACGGATATTTCCATACCGAACTGCGGCCGACGGCACTGGAGTGCGGTGCCGACTATGTCACCCAGAGCACACACAAGATGCTGTCGGCGTTTTCCCAGGCCAGCATGATTCACGTGCAGGACCCGGACTTCGACGAGTTCCGTTTCCGCGAGAACCTCAACATGTACGCTTCCACGAGTCCGCAGTATCTGATGATTGCGAGCCTGGATGTAGCGCGCAAACAGATGGCGATGGAAGGTTACGGCCGCCTCCGTCACTGCTTGCAGATGGTGGAAACCCTGCGTCGTGAAGTGGACGCCACCGGGGTTTTCCGCGCGCTTACCTGTGAAGACCTGATCCCGGCGCCACTCGCCAATGACAATATCCGCCTCGATCCCACCAAGGTCACCATTGATGTGACCGGCAGCGGCTTCTCCGGTAAGGAAATCCAGGTAAAACTGTTCGACCAGTTCGGCATTCAGGTGGAAAAAACCACCTACAACACCATCACTGTACTGGTGACCATCGGCAGCACCGAAAGCAAATTACTGCGGCTGGTGCACGCGCTGAAGGAACTCGCGCGCAGCCCGCGTCGCCGCCGCCATATCAGCGCATCGCGCCAGCTGCCGGAATTCACCCGCCTGAGCTGTCTGCCTGCGGATGCCTATTTCGCCGAAACCGAAGAGCTGCCGCTGATGGACAATGGCGTGGCGGCGGAGAAGAAACTGGTGGGGCGCACCTGCGCCGATGAGATCGTGCCCTATCCCCCGGGGATTCCAGTGCTGGTACCTGGGCAGGAAATCTCCGCGCAGATCGTGCAGTTCCTGCAGCAGTTGTTGCAGGGCCAGAACACCACGGAAATACACGGGCTGATCTTCCGCTCCGACGAGCCCATGTTGCGGGTGGTGAAAGGTTTCGAGAAACGCGCCGAAAAAGCCCCGCCCGCCAAGCCGGAAAAGTAAGCCACGAGCGGGCGATGCGAGGACCGTGCAGCCGATGAATCAACCGGACAATTCGCCGCCTGCATGTATCCTTGTCGCCGGGGCCAGTGGTGGTCTCGGCGTCGCGTTATGCAGAGAGCTGATTGCACGGTTTCCCCGCGCAACACTGCTCACCGTCAGTCGTGGGGAGGTGCAACTGGCGCCGACCCAGTCTCACCTGAAAACCAATCTGAGCGACCCGGAATCGGTGGCTGCGACTGCCCAGTGGCTGCAATCGCAGCCACTTCCCAACTGGGTGATTAATTGCTGCGGCACACTGCACTGGGATGGGCACCTGCCGGAAAAAAACCTTTTGCAGTGTACCGATGAGGCACTGCTTCGCAGTATTTCTGTCAATGTACTGAGCCACCTGCACCTTGCCCAGGCACTGTCGCCGCAGCTGCGGCGACAGTCTCCACTCACCTGGGCGTCGCTGTCGGCCAAAGTCGGAAGCATCGAGGACAATGGCCTCGGTGGCTGGTACAGCTACCGCATGAGCAAGGCGGCCCTGAATATGCTGGTGCGCAACCTTTCCATCGAGTGGGGGCGCAAACTCGATTCCTGCCGGGTGGTAGCGGTTCATCCCGGTACTACGGATACCGCGCTTTCGAAACCGTTTCAGAAAAATATTGCTGTAGACAAATTGTATGCGCCTGCCCTGAGTGCGGAGAGAGTGGTTTCTGTAATCGCAGGATTGCAGGATTCTGATACTGGCAAGCTGCTCTTTTGGGACGGCACCACCATACACTGGTAGCGAGTGCTATGAACAAGCCGCGTATCGCACGGGTAACACCGGCGCAGTACGCGGCTTTTTTTATTGCATCAACCCTAAATCTGAAACGACTTCGAGAGCATCAGGGATTCAGCAGGCCAGGCCAGGTATCGCCATTGATACTTTTGGGGTAATCGCTATCCACCTGATCGTTGCTGATGCCGTAGCGAATATAGCGCTGGTTGGTCAGGAAAAAATAGGCGCGGCTGTTGCTCCACTGGTGGGCTGCGGTGATCTCCGTGGCGTAGTCGGACATACCGGGCCAGGTGTTGTTGTTGATGGCCTTGGGGTAGCCCCCATCGATGCTGTCATTGGTCATGTCGTAGCGCAGGTAGCTGCCATCGGCCAGGAAGAAATACACCTTGCTGTTCGGCCATTTCAGTGCGGCGCGGATCTGCGTTGCGTAGGGAGCGAGTCCCGGCCAGGTATTGTTATTGACATGTTTGGGATAGCCGGGATCGACGCTGTCGCTGTTCAGGTCGTAGCGCAGATAGCGACCGTCTTCGAGAAAGAAATAGCCTTTGCTTCTACTGGCCTTGAAGGCTGCAACGATTTGATCGGCGTAATCCCCGAGTCCCGGCCAGGTGCTGTTAGAGATCGCCAGAGGGTAACCGCTGTCGGCGCTGTCACTGGTTTTGTTGTAGCGAACATACTGGCTGTCATCGCGAAAGTAGTAGGCGCGGCTGGTGCTCCAGTCCAGCGCTGCGGTGATATCCAGGCGGGTCTGCCGCAGTGCCACTGGGGTCTGGTCCTGAACGAATACAAAATCGGCGGTGCCGTGGAAGCTGCTCTGGTCCTGCCAGCTACGCGCGAGCGCATCCACGCTGTCAACGAGTTCGCCGTTGCGGTACACATCGACCTGGCCGGCAGTCTGCGCAAACCACTCTGCGGTGCTGTTGTCTCCGGGCAACAGTTTACGCGCGCCGGTATTGCCGAGTAGCGGGGTGCCATCCAGTTTCCAGTCGCGATCAAGACTGATGCCGAGGTGACGCAATACCGTGGGTGCAATGGCGGTCTGCGCGGAGCGTCCATACAGCCCGTCGAAATCGGTATTGCTGATATCGCTGATTTTTTCACTGTGCTCCAGGTTCAGTACCTGGTTACTTGCGATAAAAATGGTTTTCTCATTACTGGTCTGCGCACCATGGTTGCAGCCGAGGGGGTCGCGCCCGTGGTCGGTGGTGACCAGTACCAACCAGTTGTCGCCCTGTGCGTTGCGCGCTTCCACGGCATCCAGCAGTTGGCCTAGCAGTGTATCAGTGCTGGTTATGCTGCTGTTGTAGGCGCTGCCGAAACAGTAGCTGTGGCCAGCGTGATCGGGTTCGTCCAGGTGCAGGAACAGGAAGTCCGGCGTACCGCTGTTGATCCGGGTAATGGCCTGGGCAGTCACCTGGTCATCGGAAAGGCCACTCAATACCAGGTCGGCGTTGCCCAGGTCCTGGGTAAAAAACTGGGTATTGATGGGACTCCAGTTAACGATACTGCCCACCCAGTGATTGCTGTCCGCATCCTTGATGCGCTTGAACAAGCTCGGAAATTCGTTGTTGGCTAAACCGGAACTGTTGGATGTCACCCGGTGCTTATTGGCCCATACGCCGGTGAGGATGGTGGACCAGCCGGGCCCACTGTACGTGGTCTGCTGGTTGGCGGCACCGTTGATACCACCGGTGTAGGCTTGTTCCACGCGCAGGCGATCGAAGTTGGGTGTATTCACGGACAGCAGTTTCTCGTACTGGAGTCCGTCGACGCCGATCAGCAAAACTTTATTGTTGGATTGGGCCTGCGCCACGGTGCAGCAGGCGATGGCCAGTAAGGCGCAACACCAATGTGTAACACGATTCATGGATTTTCTTCCCGTTAATCTGTGATATGGAATGCTGGTCTAGACCAGGATTTCAGGTTAACGAGACAGGATGAAATGCCAGTGAAGCTGGCGTGACCTGACAATGACTAAATGGAGAAAACAGAGGTAGAGGCGACAACGCGTTGTGCGCTGGTTCTCGCCTCGCAAAAGAAGGCTGAAATGGACGGGCTGTCAGCGGGTGGCGACTTCCATTTCAATGGCGTGTGGCAGCCAGTGCTCGACGTTGTAGTCGATCAAACGCTCCTGTGTGTCGTAGCGCAGGCGCAGAATTTTCAGGCCAAGGGCACCTGCGTGAATTCCCAGTGGTTCCGCATAGCACTCTTCGAGATGTCCCATCTGGATATTGCACTGCTCGCGGCTGACAGATACGCCGTAACGGGCGTGTAGTTGCGCGGTAACAGAACCGGACAGGTCCAGCTCTTCCACGCCGCAAAAACGCTCTATGGGTAAAAAGCTGTCTTCCACCATCACTGCGCGTCCGTCGAGGCTGCGCACCCGGCGCAGTGCGTAAAAACGACTGGATTTTTCCTGGCCAAACGCTTGGTAAATTTCCCGACGCTGTTGCTGACGGCGCAGTTGCAATACCCGGGTGCTGGGGTGGAATCCTTGCTCTTCCGCCATGCGATTGAAATCCACCTTGTGTGCCGGCTTCATCACAAAGCGCTGCGGCGCGACAAACCAGCCGCGGCGGTTTTGCCGGTAAATCAGTCCTTCGCCTTCCAGGCGATTCAGTCCGTCACGCAGGGTGATACGGGTTAATTGCAGGTGCTCGGCCAGCTCGCGCTCAGAAGGCAGTTTCTCATTCGCTGCCAGGCGGCCGCCTCCGATCAGGCTACAGATATGGGTTTTGATGTCGTCGTAGGCGAGGGACACAATACTTCACTCAAACAAGGGGATGCGGCCATATCCTAACTCATAGGGAGCGAGCTGGCCGCATCAAAAACAACGGAAAAATTACGGTGTTTCACCCAGCGCAAGGCGGCGGTTGATATCCACCAGTACCGCTTCAAGCTCGGAAACATCGTCGATCAGATAGTGGGCGCCGCAGGATTCCAGTGCGCGATAGGCGCGATCTCTTTGCGTTTTTTTCTGCTGCTCATCCAGCTGTTGCCACTGCGCAAGCGACAGACCGAGCGCATTGCCGCTGCATACGACCGCGACGGTCCACATGCCGGCGTTACGGCCCTCGTCGATACCGGGGGCTGTATCGTCCACTTTGACACATGCACTCACACAAGAAATCCCCAGATCGATCACCGTACGCAGGGCGGCGGCGGGGCCGGGACGCGCGCCGGGGGCTTCATCGGCGGCCACTACGCTGTCGGGAAGCAACTGCTGTTGCGCCGCAGCTTCCAACATGCCTTCGATCATGTTGCGGCTGTAACCGGTAGTGGTGCCGATTTTAAGGCCGCGCGCGCGCGCCATGGAGAAGGCCGCAGTCGCGCCAGGTACCGCGGCGCTGTGGTGGTCGATAGCACGTTGCTGTACTGGTCCCAGGTTTTTGTAAAGCCGGGCTACGTCGGCTTCTGTGGCCGGAGTATTGTGCGCAGCCTGCCAGGCGTCACGAATGCGCGGCATTTGCAGCAGGCGCCGGATGTGCTCCTGTTTTTCCGTACCCATGGGCGTACGGGTTTCACTTTCGCTGATGTCTATGCCGGCATCAGCAAATACCTGCATGAATGCGCTGAGCGGAGCGCGCGAACCGAAGTCCACGAGCGTGCCGGCCCAGTCAAAAATAATGGCTTCCAGTTGTCTCGTCATCGTTATAGTCATCCGTTGGACTCGAGTGAAGTAGAGGTGATGTTTTGCGGGAGTTGTTTGGCTGCGATACCGGCAGTGAGTTCGAGTTCGCAGAGATCGAGCCAATAGTCCATCTCGGCAATGGCTTTTGAATCGCACTTGCCGGCTTCATCCCAAAGCCGCAGTGCAATGGCATCTTGTGCATACGTACCCAATAGAAAGCGGCTTCGTTCCGCGGAGGACATGGTATCCCCCTGTAACTGCAGTGAGCGTTTGCTCGCGGGGCTCAGGTGCTGGATATAGTCCCCGTCACAGGCCGCGAGAAAACGCTTGGCTTCCACGTGCTTTGCCACCGGGACAAACACGGATTCCGAAAATCCGAGCTGGCACAATAATTGGGCACCGATACGGTCGTGATCCCTGTGGCCTTCATCGTCGGTACCCGGCAGCAGCAGGTGCAGGGCCTGGAGGTGGCCGATATCGTGCAGAAAGGCCGCGCACACCAGTGGGCGCGCCGCGCCTTCCGCCTGCGCCAGTGCCGCACACTGGCGGGCGTGTTCCAGCTGGCTGCAACGCTCGCCCAGTGGCAGATGGCCGAACTCTTCAAGCAGGTAGCGCAGGTATCGAATGTCCTTTGCCGCGTCGCAGTTTTCCGGTTTTGCTTTACGGATATCAGGCATAGCTGTGCTCGCGGGGCAATGTCAGAGCTTCTCCTCGTAACAATTGCTGCACGACGTTTTGCATCAGCGCCGGGCCAGTGGTCATGCCTTTGCCGCCGATACCGGTAACCAGATGAATTTTCTCGGATACGGACCGCAGCAATACCTTCTGCCCGGACATGTCCTGGCTGTAGTAGCCATTCCAGCAGCTCGTCATACGCCAGTGAGGCAATTTGAGGATATTCCGCGCTTCTTCGAGCATCAGCTGGTTGATGTCCTCGCGCACTTCGTAGTCGATGGAGGTAACGTCGTTCGCAGGAAAATACTCGTGGGAATCGCCGATGATGATGCTGCCGTCAGCCGATTGGCGAAACAGCATGTGAATACCGAACTCTCCGTAACGCGGGTCCAGTACCGGCTGTGGCAGAACCGGGTAACTCGGGCAGCTGTGAAATGCCTCGTAGCGGCGGATACTGAGGCCGGTGAGCAGGTTACCCGGCAGGCGGATGCCGGGCACCGATTCGCTGCGCAGCATCTGTAATTTGCACAGCTTCATCTGGTCGTGCTGGGTGATGTCCGGATATAACTGGTTCAGCAGATGCCCGCAGCAGATAAGAGCCTGATCTGCGCGCAGGGACTCGTTGCTGCTGGTAAGGATTTCTACGCTGCCGTCGCGCTCGCGGATATCCCGCACCAGGGTGCCAGGGCGCAGGGTCAATGCCGGGTTGGCGCTCAGCAGTGACCACAAGCGCGGCATCAGCTGTCCGCTTTCCGCACTCATCTCGTCGGGATAGTACAGGCCGCCATGGCAGTACTCCGCGCGCAAAGCCGGCATTTTTTCCATACACTGGTTCGGGGTCAGCAATTGTGAGCGGTAGTTATGTGCGCAATCGATTGCGTGCATCTCTTCCAGCAGCATGGCTTCCTCCGGCGTGGAGGCAATATAGGTGGATCCCTGTTGCCAGATCGCACCCCCCACCATTGGTTGCAGCTGTCGGTAAATGGACAGTGAGCGGATACCGAGTTCCCGCCAGGGGCCCAGTGCCATGCCGGAGGGAACCAGTTGCCCAAAGTTGCGTACCGTGGCGCCGCGTGCGATTACCCCGGCATCCAGCAAAAGTACACGCTTTCCCTTTCTAAGTGCTTCCAGTGCGGCAAAACTACCGAGTACACCGGCGCCCACGATGGCGAGATCAAATTTCATAGGTAATCACTTAAATGGTTGTTTTTGTTTATCAGGTGGATGCTGCGGTGGTGTGGGTTGAAACCGAATCGTCGCGCTGCATGTCGGGGTCGAGTTTCCGGAAGTACAGCAGGGAGACAACAATCAGTAACATGCAGGCACCACCGGCGACGTAACTGAATTGCAGGGTGAACGGCAACCAGGCGAGATCCGGCTGCGCAAAAGTTTTGTACAGAAGCACACAAATACTGCCGGCGTAACCGGAGGCGTCTGCCAGGTAGATAAGGAAGCCCGCGTTAGCGATGGAACGCGAAGCGGCCACCAGGCGCTCGAACAGCAGGCAATTGAACGGAATAAACCCCATATACAGCCCGGTGTTGATCGCGATCATCCAGCTGGCACCATCGATCCATCGGTTTTCAAAGGCATAGGTGGCCGCAATGCACAGCAGGCCACCGCCCGCCACTACCAACTGGTTGCACACTAGGGCCAGGTAATTGCTGCGGATGAACATCAACAGCCATAGACTGCCAAGTACGACCAGCGTCACCGGAAGCGTACTGGTGAGGAATATTTCCGGCGCTTCGCCATAACCCAGGGCGGACCAGAGTTCCGCGGCGAAGTTGTCGGTGAAGTCGCGAAATGCCGTAAGGAAAACATATACTGCCACCAGCGCCGCCAGACCCAGTCCGGTTTCCTGCAACAGCGCATTGCGCATCGCAGCATCCATCGGTGGTCGCGGTTTGCGCGCGGCCATATCCTCGCGGTCCGGTGCCGGTGTTCTCGCCAGCAACCACACGGACACAAGCAGGGGGGGAATAAACAGCGCGCCTACCAGGGCCGGCATCCAAAGTTCCGGGACCTGCCATTCCACCAGTAAATAGGCGGCGACGGCCTTTACCGCACCGGATGAGACAATCAATGCTGCGCACAGAATGGCTCCCAGTGCCTCTGTTACCCGGCGCCCCTCGAGATAACTGAAAACCAGCCCCCACACCATGCCGAGCGGAATACCGTTGATAAACAGCATGGTGACATTCAACGGTGCCGGCAGCAGGGCGAACCCCACCAGTGCCAGGTGGCTGACCAGCAACATGGCGACAAGAATCCAAGCGCGGCGCTGCGGTTGCATCTCTGAAACGACCTTGATGCCAGCAAATTTGGACAGTGCGTAGCCGAGTACCTGCGCAATGATCAGCGCGGTCTTGTAATCCATCTCAAAGTGCCAGTCTTCCACGTCACTGAATGTCGCTGCACTGAACGGCTTGCGGAAAGCGTACATGCAGAAGTAAGTAGAGAAGGCGGCAAGCCCTGAAAACATAACCAACGCAATCCTGTTGGCTTTCACCGCTTGTTCAGTCTCGTCTCTGGTACCCATGTTTTGCGTACGCACATTTTCCCCCTTTGGGATCTGGTCTAGACCAAATATTAGGGGTATGAAATGTCAGTTTCGTGACCGCAAGGTGACAGTTGCATTCGATGGGTGCAGACCTTGGATTGAAAAAGGCGGTGTAAGAATTTCAGCAAACAAATTTAATCGTCCTGTTACAAAAGCGTCACAGGGGCGGCCTAGGATTCTGGTCTAGTCCAGATGTGTGTGGGCGAAATAAATCTCAAGGCCAGACGTAGAACGCTAATTGAAAGCAGGGGTGGATGATGAATAGTCACAAATTGCTGCCGGCAGCCATTGCGCTGATCGTGGCACAGGGCCTACACGCCGATGACGGGGTGGCGGAAGCCAGGGAACAGGCCACTCAGAGTGGCAATATCGAAGAAATCGTCGTACTCGGAAGTATGTTTGATACCGAGCTGCGTGCAATTGAATTACAGCGTGCATCGGACCGCATAGTGAATGTGGTCTCCGCCGATGGCATCGGTCAACTGCCCGATCGCAATGCTGCAGAAGCGGTTCAGCGTGTTTCCGGTGTGTCTATCGAGCGCGACCAGGGTGAAGGCCGCTTTGTGGCGGTACGCGGTCTGCCGTCTGAGTGGAGTTCATCGAGCCTGAATGGCCACCGTTTGCCCTCCGCGGAAGAGGAAACCACCTCCCGCGCCACCGCGTTTGACTTTTTTCCCTCTGAACTGATTGAGCGCATCGAAGTAACCAAGGCGGTGACGGCAGATCAGGAAGGAGATTCCATCGGCGGTAACGTCAACTTCATTACCCGTACCGCACCGGAATCCCGCACCCTGGATATCTCTGTGGCCGGTGGTTACGCCGACAAGGCCGACGGTGATATCAAGTCGCTCAATCTGTTGTTTGGCGATCGCAGCGAAGATGGCAAATTCGGTTATATCGTCAACATGACGGGCTGGAGCCGCGACTGGGCTACCGACAACTTCGAGCCGCGCCGCGATGGCAATGGCATCTACCGCCTGGAACTGCGTGACTACACCGGCAACCGCGAAACTCTCGGCATGAATCTGGGTGCGGAATACAATTTCAGTGATGACGACCGTGTCTTTGTGCGCGGGCTCTACGGTACCCTGGCAGACGAAGAGACGCATTACAAACATCGCCTGCGTTTCGACAAGGATCGCATCGAGCTTCAGCATATTCACAACGAGCTGATCACCGAGATGAAGGGCTTCGAATTCGGTGGCGAACATGCGCTGGGCGAAACCTCAATGCTCGACTGGAGCTTGGCCAGTTACGACAATGAATTCCACTATGGTGCGATTCCCAATGGCGAAGACCGCTCCTATTTCGTGGTGCGCTTTGACCAGAAGAATGTGGGATACGAAGGGCTTGCTGACGACGGTCTGGCGTACAACACCATCGACGGCGGCACCGATCCGGCCAACGCCATATCTACGCATCTGCCAGACGGTTTTGTAATGGACCCGGCCCAGGCTGCACTGTCATGGGTGGAGCTGTACAAGGTTTACGTCAACGAAAAAGACAAGGTCGTTGCTTCTTTCGATTTCACCAGTGAGCTCAACAGTGAACTGGAACTGAAAATGGGCATGAAGTATCGCGACAAGGAACGTGTGTCCGTGTTTGCTGATGAGTTCTACGAGTGGACAGGTGAAAACCCAGTGCTGCTGTCGGATTTCGCGCTGTCAGATCAGCCGGGTCGCGGCGACTACCTCGACGATGTGAGTGTGGACTACGCTTCACAGTTTTCCCAGGTGGCATCCATGTCGGACCTGGCGCGCTTCTGGAACGAGAACCGCGATCAGTTCCAGTTGGTGGACGAGGAATCCGCTCTGGTAAGTAATGGCAATGCGCTCGGTCGCAACTTTGAACTGGCCGAGAAGCACCTGTCCGGCTACGGCATGGCAACGTACCTGATGAACGACCGCACCACTGTGGTGGCCGGTTTGCGCCTGACCCAGACCACCACCGAAGTGGACAGCCAGGTTTATGTCGAGGATGAAAGCGGTGAGGGCCATCTGCAGCCGTTCAAGGGCAAGAAAGATTACCTCTCGGTACTGCCTTCCGCGCATCTGAAGTACGCATTGACCGAAGACAGCAATGTGCGTTTGGCCCTGACGCGAACCTTCGCCCGCCCCAACTTTGGTGACCTGAACCCGGGTGGCTACTACGCGGAACACGATAATGAATTCCTTGGTGGTAACGCGGAACTTGAGCCCACCTATTCGTGGAACCTGGATGCCATCTACGAGCATTATTTCGGCGATGCGGGCCTGGTTTCCGCCGGATACTTTTACAAGGATATTACCGATCCAATTTTTGAATCGGTGCAGGAAGGTAATTACAATGGAAAGTCCGGTGTGGATATATACCGCCCGGAAAATGGTGACGATGCCTGGTTGCACGGATTGGAATTCAACCTGATTCGCAAGCTCGACTTCCTGCCCGGCGCCCTGGCCAATCTCGGTGTTTCCACCAATGTGACCGTGATGGATTCAGAAATGACCATCCCGGGTCGCGATGGAACAGTGCCAATTTCCCGTCAGGCGGATCTGCTGCACAACATCGCCGTCTACTACGATGATGGTGATTTTTCCCTGCGCCTGGCCCAGAACCACAAGGGCGAGTATGTGGAAGAACACGGTGACAATCCGGATGAAGATCAGTTTTATGGCAAGTACACAAGCCTCGACCTGAGCGCCAATTACACGGTCAATGACCGCCTGGTGGTTTTTGCCGAGGCCATCAATCTCACCGATGAACCGCTGACGTATTACATCGGCAGTGAGGATCGTCCGAAACAGGTGGAGTACTACGGGGTACGCGGCCAGCTGGGTGTGCGCTATAGCTTCTACTGAGTCCGGAACTGGAGCCGCACGGCTCCGGAATCCCGGTACTTGAAACTCCCGATCGTTCCTTGTTTGCCCCGCCACTCGGCGGGGCTTTTTTATTTGGGGGCCGCCCCCGTCCGAATTCGCAACCAGCGTGTTACTGCTTTGCCAGCACCAATACCGGTTGCTTTGCAAAAAACGGAACCTGGCTTGCCGGATCAACCACTTCACCGTCTTGGTGGAGCTCCCAGTGCAGGTGCGGTCCGGTGGCCTTGCCGGTGCTGCCCACCAGACCGAGGATCTGACCCTGTGCGACCCGCTCACCTTTATTCACCAGGCGTTTGTCCAGGTGTGCATAAAGGGTTTCCGTACCATTGCCATGGTCGATAATCACCACTTCACCGCTGGCGCCGTCGGCACCTGAGAAGGTGACCACGCCCGCCCGGGGTACCTGAATCTGAGTGCCCCGGGCCGCGCTCAGGTCGATACCCTTGTGCAGGCGTTTTTTATTGTGTTGCTCGTCCTTGATCGGCCAGGGTCTCATGCCGAAACTCGACGTCACCTTGGCGTTAGGCAGCGGATGGATAAACGCCTCCGCGACCTTGTCGGCCAGTGCCAGCTGCGGTTGCAGGCTCAGCAACAGGGCGCCGCCGAGGGTCATGGCCCACAGCGCTGTGTTGGGGCGCTTGCGGGCGCTCAGTTTGCCGTCCAGAATATGGCGGATTCTCATGGTGAAGCTCCTTTGGTTTTGCGTTGAGAATGCCGCGACAGGATCATTGCCGTGAGTTGTCGCGGTTTGGCGGAGGGTCTTCAGCATTGCTTCTGCATAGGCCCTCCGCCGTTTCGGGTTTTCTTTTCTGAGTACCTGCTCGTCACAACCCTGCTCCAGGGCATCCACCGCCAATTTCGCCAGCGCCTTCAGCGGCCAGTTGAACCACAGCAGCGCCGCCATCCATTGCAGGCCCAGCACCACCAGTGGATCCCGTTGCGCCAGGTGTTCCAGTTCGTGACGGACAACCAGGCGGATCTGTTCGAGGGACAGGTTGTCGAGCATCCACTGGCTGAGTACCAGCGTCGGTGTCGGCAGGGCAGCGGCGAAAGGCGAGATCCGCTGCGGCACCAGAACCAGTTTCATGTTTCTCGGAGCGTCTTCCACGCCGAGATGCCGCGCCAGTTCTCCCTCCGCCGGCAGTGGCTTGCCGCGCCGCACCAACTTGACCAGTCGCCATTGGCCCAATACCAGACGCGCCAGACTGATGGCCGCGCCCACTGCCCAGATCCAGCCCCAGGCCATAAATGCCCAGGACAAGGAAGCGGGGGAGTCTTTGATTTCACTGATAGGAACTGCCGCGTGAGCGGCTGCCTGGGTTGGCTCTGTCAGTGCCGGCAGGCTGAGTTGAATGGCCGGCGCGTTGTCTGCGGCGGGCAGGAATCCCAGGCAAAAACTGGCGAAGGTCAGTACCGCGGCCGCCAGCCAGGGCTCGCGCCAGCTATTGAGCCAGTCAAGGCGGCGGGCAAGCAGTACCAGTATTGCCATGGTGGTGGTGCCGACGACCAGGGAGATAAGGCTGGACAGCGCAAGTTGTGCAAGCCACTCAATCATCGCCGTCTCCCTGTTCCGTTTCTCCTTCACCTTCTTGTGCCAGCAGGGCTTCCAGTTCCATCAATTCGGCTTTGCTGAGTAACTCGCTACCGGCGAAGAAGGAGACCGGCACCGGACCTTTTATTTCCAGAACACGCTCGGCGAAATCCCGCGCATACGCAGCCAGCGTCGGAACCTTATCTGCTTTGGCTTCGAACACCTTGAGTCCATGTACTTCCAAGGCCTGTAGCAGGCCCTTGTCCTGCATGCGGTCCAGCGTCTTACGGGTAGAGGAATAGGACCAGCCCAATTGTTCTTCAATCTGCTGGTGAATCTCGCGGGCGCTGAGAGGCGACTGTTGCCAGAGAGCCTTGAGGATTGCCAGCTCGGACGCCGAGGGTTGCGGTTTCATAGGAACGTGCCTTGTGACTGATGGGGTAAGCGTACGACAGGTGTCGCACACCTGCAACCTTTGTCGCAATACGCATTCACAGCGGGGCTGTCCGCTGCGCTGAGCAGCGGCTTGGGAGGGTGGGGAACAGGTAGCAATGAGATGGGGCGGGAGCCCCGGGCCGTGAACGATCAGCGAATTAGAAACTGTCGTGAATCGCTGGCACAGCCGGGGTACGAATGAGATTTGCGCTGGGTTACGCGATGGTCAGCGGATTACCGCGCTCGATGATCGCTTTCACGTCCACACCTACCGGCAGGGTACCGGTATTACCGATACCCTGGGCACCCAGGCGCGAGGCAATGAAACCCTCGGCCACAGCACTGTTGCCGGTCTGCATCAACAGGTGGCTCTGCATGGTCAGCGCCAGCTGGTCGACGATATGCCGCGCGCGGTATTCGATATCGTCCATGCTCGCGAGCTGGTTTTTCAGTTGCGCGATTGCGCGGTCGTAGCGCAGGTCGCTGCCTTTGCTCCGCTCCAGTTCGTCGAACCAGTTATTGAGAACGGCCGGGGTTTTGGCGATTGCGCGCAGTACGTCGAGCGCCTGGATATTGCCGGAGCCTTCCCAGATGGCATTGATGGGGGCGTCACGGTAGAGGCGGGCGGTAATGAAGTTTTCGATCACGCCGTTGCCGCCTAGGCACTCCATGGCCTCGTAGGCGTGGTGCGGGGTGCGTTTGCAGATCCAGTATTTGCCCACCGCGGCGCCGAGGCGCATCAGCAGCTTTTCCCGCTCATCGTCGAGATGGTCGAAGGCGCGCGCCATGCGCATGGTCATTGCAACAGAGCCTTCCACTTCCAGTTGCAGGTCCGCGAGCACGTTCTGCATCAGCGGCTGATCGATCAGGGTCTTGCCGAACGCGCTGCGCTGGCTGGCGTGATAGATCGCCTGTACCACCGCCTGGCGCTGGCCGCCGCTGGAACCGATCATGCAGTCGAAGCGGGTGGTGGAGACCATTTCAATGATTGCCGGTACCCCGCGGCCTTCTTCGCCCACCAGCCAGCCGAGCGCGCCGCGCAGTTCGATTTCGGACGAGGCGTTGGAGACGTTGCCGGCCTTGCTTTTGAGGCGCTGTACCTGAATCGGGTTTTTCGTGCCGTCCGGTCGCCAGCGCGGTACCAGGAAACAGCTCAGCCCAACCTCGGTCTGCGCCAGCATCAGGAAGGCGTCGCACATGGGGGCGGAGGTAAACCACTTGTGGCCGACGAGCTCGTAGCTGCCATCGCCCAAAGGAGTGGCGGTGGTGGTATTGGCGCGCACGTCGGAGCCGCCCTGTTTTTCTGTCATGCCCATGCCGATGGTGAGCGCGGATTTTTCGGTGTGCGGGCGGTTGCTGGGATCGTAGCCGCGGTCGGTGATTTTCGGCAGCCACTCGTTCGCCAGCGCAGGCGTCAGGCTAATGGAGGGTACCGAGGCGAAGGTCATGGTCACCGGGCAACCGTGGCCGGATTCCACCTGGCAGTGCAGGTAATACTTGGCCGCGCGCACAACGTGGGCACCGGGCTTCGGGTCGGTCCAGGGCGCGGAGTGCAGGCCCTCGCTGAGGCCAAGTTGCATCAGCTGATGGTAGGCAGGGTGGTAGTTGACCTGGTCGATGCGGTTGCCCACGCGGTCGTGGGGTTCGAATTCGGGTTTGTAGTGATTGGCCTGAAAGCCGCGCTCGATCCACTCGGGGCGACCGCAGATCTCGCCGTAGCGCTGCAGGTCTTCTTCGCCCCAGTGGCCGCCGTTACGTGTGACAGCTTCTCGGAGTGCGGTATCACCAGCGTAGAGATTGTGGCCCTGCAGGGGCATTGGCTGGTTGAGCACGGTATGGGTGTTGGCGAAGTCGGAAAGCGCTTTTTTATCTGTCATGGATATTGGTCCGTGCCGTTATTCTGGTACTGATGGGGCAAGCTTAGCCACCCCAGTTGGCAATGCCGAATATCCTAGAGGTTTGTGCCGTTGGAGGCTTGTCTACGGGCGCCCGATTGATTGTCTAGTTGTGCCAAATTGACAGAAGTGCAATGCAGGAGCGGTGAGTCGCTTCCTGCATCGACCGTGGTGGCGGGCTAAATACTGCGCTTGCCGGAGAGATTCAGGGTCAGCTCCAGCAGTCCTGCCCAGGGGTCCATTTCCTTGCCGCCCTTGATGGCGTTGTCCACCGCGCGGGCGCGCAGCAGGAAGTTTTCCAGCTGGCGTGGGCGCAGGCGTTGGCACGCAGCCTGGATCAACGGCTGGCGCTTCTGGATACGCACCAGGCGGTTGATCGGCTGGCCCTGATCCAGCTTCTGCTGGGTTTCCAGCAAGGTGCGGATTTCCCGCGCTATGGCCCACAGCACCACAGCGGCTTCCACACCTTCCGCGCGCAGGCCCTGGAGTGTGCGCACGGCGCCGGCCGCATCGGCGGCCAGCGCCTTGTCGATCAGGCCGAATACGTCGTAGCGGGCAGAGCTGGCGACGGCGTTGTTCATGATATCGGCGGTGATGATGCTGTCCTGTGCCAGCAGTTTCAGCTTTTCAATTTCCTGGCTGGCGGCGAGCAGGTTGCCCTCGACGCGCTCGGCGAGAATCTGGATGGCTTCCGGCTCGGCTTCGAGGCCGGCGGCGCGCAGGCGCTCATGTATCCAGCGCGGCATTTCCGTGGCGTCCACGGGCCAGATCTGGATGAGTACGCCGCGTTCTTCCAGTGCCTTGACCCACTTGCTGTTGAGCTGGGCGCGGTCGAGTCGTGGTAGCACCAGTAACAGCAGGGTGTCGTCGGCCCCCATGCTGGCGAATTCCTGCAGCGCTTTGCTGCCCTTGTCGCCGGGCTTGCCGCCGGGCAGGCGCAGTTCGATGATTTTTTTATCGGCGAACAGGGAGAGGCTGCCGGCGGCGGAGAGCAGTTGTCCCCAGTCGAAGTTGTGTTCGCCGTGCAGCAGGTCGCGTTCAAAGAAGCCGTGTTTGCGCGCGGCGTCGCGGATGCTGTCGCAGCACTCCTGTACCAGTAGCGGTTCGTCGCCGGTGACGACGTAAATGGGGGCTATGCCCTGGCGCAGGTTTTGGCTTAGTTGCCTGGGGGTTATGCGAGCCATGTTGGTCCCTTGCCCTTAAGGGGTGGCGGGGTTGTCGGTGACGGGCGCGCTGATGTCCAGGCGGCGAATGCGGTCGATGATGCGGCTGATGAGTTCGCGGCGCATCTCTTCCCGCTGCAGGCGTTCTTCTTCGCCTTTACTGACGACTTCGTTGTCGTCCCATTCCAGGGTGCGGTAGACGTCGGCTTTGGCGTTGGTGAGCAGGTCGCGACCTGTATTGTCACGCACGCTGTATTCGGCGCTGGTGATGAGTTCATACTCTGAAGCGCGGCCTTTGGCATCCACAGAGACGGTGCGTTTCTGTTCGATTTCTTTGTGGATGGTGAGGGTGAAGTCAGCTTCGACCGGGGTTTCTGCCAGGGGCAGGCCGCTGGTTTGCAGCAGGCGGGTGATGCTCTCGGCGAGTTCGCTTCTGGGATCTTCGGTGGTGATGTAGAGCTTGCTTCCGGGTGGGAAGTTTTTCGGTGCGCCGCGGAGGTGCCAGCCACAGGCTGAGATTGTCACGGCCAGGATTAAGGTCAGTGTGCGAAGCGTGGTTGTTTTCATCGAGGTCCGTTGGGTTCTTTATTAATTCCGGTGGCGGCAAAGCACCGGGTAAGGGTTTTTGAAACCGCTGTGAATACATCCCTGTACGCTGCGTCGGCAACATCCCTGTTGCCGACGCTTTCAAAAACCCTTACCCGGCACTTTGCCTTCGCATCACGGTTTTATGCTTCGTAAGCCTGAGCGTTGAACTCGGGCCCTTTATTCAATTGGCTACAACGTTGACCAGTTTGCCGGGAACAACAATCACCTTGCGCACGGTGAGACCGTCGGTGAATTTCACGACGTTTTCGTCTTCCAGCGCCATTTTTTCCAGGGTCGCCTTGTCGGTGTCCGCGGCCACTTCGAGCTTCGCGCGCAGTTTGCCGTTCACCTGTACCACCAGGGTGATGGTGGAGCGCACCAGGGCTTTTTCGTCCACTTGCGGCCACTGGGTGTCGACCAGCTCGCTGCCATTGCCCAGCAGCTTCCACAGTTCGTGGCAGATGTGCGGGGTGACCGGGGCGAGCAGCATCACTGCCGCCTGCAGGGCTTCGCGTTCTACGGCGAGACCGTTGGCAGAATCTCTTTCCGCCACCTTGCCTACTTCGTTCAGCAGTTCCATGACCGCGGCGACGGCGGTGTTGAAGGTCTGGCGGCGGCCGTAGTCGTCGCTGACTTTCTGGATGGTCTCGTGGGTTTTGCGGCGCAGTTGCTGCTGCTTGTCGCTGAGGTTGTTTACGTCGATCTCTGCGCTGCCGTCGCCGGCTTCCAGATGGCCGTGTACGGTCTTCCACAGTTTGCGCAGGAAGCGGCTGGCGCCTTCCACACCGGAGTCGTGCCACTCGAGGGTCTGCTCGGGCGGCGCGGCGAACATGGTGAACAGGCGCACGGTGTCGGCACCGTATTCCTGTACCGCGGCGTGCGGGTCGATGCCGTTGTTCTTGGACTTGGACATTTTCACCACGCCGCCGGCAACCACTTCTTCTCCGGTGGCGCGCTCGATGGCCTTGATCGGTTTGCCCTTGTCGTCGCGCTCGACGTCCACGGCGGTGGGGGCGATCCAGGTTTTGTGGCCGTCGACTTCCTTGTAGAAGGATTCGGCCAGCACCATGCCCTGGCACAGCAGGCGTTTGAAGGGCTCGTCGCTCTTCACCAGGCCTTCGTCGCGCATCAGCTTGTGGAAGAAACGCGCGTACAGCAGGTGCAGGATGGCGTGTTCGATACCGCCTACATACTGGTCTACCGGCAGCCAGTAGTTGGCGCGCTCCGGGTCGAGCATGCCTTCCTCGAAGTCGGGGCAGGTGTAGCGGGCGTAGTACCAGCTGGATTCCATGAAAGTGTCGAAGGTGTCGGTTTCACGCTCTACCGCTTCGCCGTTGTATTCGTCTTTGCGCCACTCGCTGTCGGCCTTGATCGGCGAGGTGACGCCGTCCAGCTCCACATCTTCCGGCAGCAGGATCGGCAGCTTCTCCGCGGGTACCGGGATTTCGGTGCCGTCGGCCAGGTTGAACATGGGGATGGGCGCACCCCAGTAGCGCTGACGGGATACACCCCAGTCGCGCAGGCGGTAGTTGGTGGTGACGCGGCCCTTGCCGGCGGCCTCTAAACCGTCGGCGATCGCGTTGAACGCGGCGTCAAAGTCGAGACCGTCGAAGCCGCCGGAATTGACCAGCACGCCCTTGTCGGTAAAGGCTTCCTTGTCCAGGTCGAGGGGTTCATTGCCCGCGGGCGCGATAACCTGCTTGATCGGCAGGTCGTACTTTTTGGCAAATTCCCAGTCGCGCTGGTCGTGGGCGGGCACCGCCATGACGGCACCGGAGCCGTAATCCATCAGCACGTAGTTAGCGACCCACACCGGAACTTCTTCGCCGGTGAGCGGGTGGATGGCCACAATGCCGGTGTCCATGCCTTTCTTCTCCATGGTGGCCATATCGGCCTCGGCCATGGACTGCTTTTTGCACTCGGCAATGAAGGTTTTCAGCTCGGGGTTGGACTCGGCGAGTTCCAGCGCGATCGGGTGCTCTGCCGCCAGGGACACATAGGTCACGCCCATCAAGGTGTCCGGACGGGTGGTGTACACGTCGAAGTGATCGACGCCGGCGATGGTCTTCGGCAGCGCGAACGCGAGCTCGACGCCCTTGCTCTTGCCGATCCAGTTGCGCTGCATGGTGCGCACCTGCTCCGGCCAGTCGGGGAGCTGGTCGAGGTCTTTCAGCAGTTCTTCGGCGTAGTCGGTGATCTTGATAAACCACTGCGCCAGTTCGCGGCGCTCCACGGTGGTGCCGCAGCGCCAGCAGCAGCCGTCTTCTACCTGCTCGTTGGCGAGTACGGTGGCGTCGTGGGGACACCAGTTCACCGCGGAGTTTTTCTTGTACACCAGGCCTTTCTTGTACAGGCGGGTGAAGAACCACTGCTCCCAGCGGTAGTAGGAGGGCTTGCAGGTCGCCAGCTCGCGGGACCAGTCAAAGCCGAAGCCCAGCGCTTTCAGCTGGCCTTTCATGTAATCGATATTGGAGTAGGTCCACTTGGCCGGAGCGGTCTTGTTCTGGATCGCGGCGTTTTCCGCCGGCAGACCGAAGGCGTCCCAGCCCATGGGGTGCAGTACATTCTTGCCCTGCATGCGCTGGTAGCGGGAGATCACGTCGGTGATGGTGTAATTGCGCACATGCCCCATGTGCAGCTTGCCGCTGGGGTAGGGGAACATCGACAGGCAGTAGAACTTTTCCTTGCTGTGGTCTTCCTTCACCTCGAAGCTTTTATTGTCCTCCCAGTGGGCCTGGGCGGCGGCTTCGACTGCTGAGGGGTTGTACTGCTCTTCCATCTGTGGGGAACCTATACTCTGTGACTCGATCAATTGGGATATTCCGGCCGTGGACGGCCCGGGCCTTTCGGCCAGAAAACGGCGAATTATAGGAGGGATGGGGTGAGTAAGAAACCTGTAGCTGGCAAACCGGATCTGCCATCGGAAGACGGGGACCTGTCGGCAGAGTTGCGCCGCGACCTGGAGAAACTGGTGGAAGGCGAATTGGCGGTGGAAGAGCTCAGTGCCAGCAAGGCCGCTTTCCTGCGCGCCTGGCTCAAGGACGACGCGCACCGCGCGGAAGATTATCTGCGGGATCTCGGCGGCGAGCTGAAAACCCTGGAAGAGCGCACCGGTGACTGGATGTTGGAGGCCGCCGACCCCACCAAATCCGCCTGGCCGGCGCTGATGTACTGTATCCGCCGCGGCGAACCCTGGGCACTGGCCGGGGAAACAGTGGGAGAGGGGGAGGAACTGCAGTGCATCGGCTGCGGCTACCGCGCACTGCCGCAGGCCGGAAGTCAGATTACCCCCTGCCACCGCTGCGGCTATGGCTGTTTCCGCCAGATCAGTGGCGGTCTCACCTCGGAGTAACAAACCCCGGAATCGCGGCCGGCCGAGATCGCCCGCAAGCACACAAAAAAGAAAATGGAGTCACTCCGGTCAGATGGAACTGCAGACTGCCCTTACCACCCTGATCATGCCGCCGTTCGCCCCACTGGTGGGGCTATTATTGGCATTTATCTTCTGGTTTTTCCCCGCTTCAACCCCTGTAGCCAAGCTATCATTGCCCCTGGCTGTTCTGTGCTTCCTCACCTTGTGGATCTGTGCGACCCCGGCTTTCTCCGGCTGGTTGGGGCAGCGTCTTGTGCACCAGCAGCCGGCGACACCTGCCGTCGAACCGGGCGCGGTGGTGATTCTGGGCGGTGGCCGCTATCGCGACGACGGCGCCGGAACCGAGCGGCTCTCCGCCATCAGTCTGGAGCGTGTGGCCTGGGCGGTTGCGCAGGCACCGGCGGCTTTGCCGGTATTGGTCACTGGTGGTCGGGTATATGCGGAAGAGAAGGTGTCGGAGTCGGACCTGATGGCCGATGCCCTGGAAAAACTGTTCCAGCGCTCGGTGACATGGCGCGAGAATTGCAGCCGCAACACAGCCGAGAATGCCGCGAATTCGGCGGCACTTTTGCACGATTCCGGAGTCGAAAGCGTACTCCTGGTAACTCACTGGTGGCACATGCCCCGCGCGGCGGAAAGCTTCGCCCGTGCCGGGCTCCAGGTTCGACCGCTGCCGGTAGGCAGTCCGGGAGAGCTGTTACCCAGAGGCGGGAGCGGCCTGTTGCGCTGGCTCCCCAGTGCGGCGGCGCTGTTGCGCAGCCAGGTGTACTGGCGAGAACTGCTCGGTGACCAGTGGTATCGCTGGCGAGCGCTGCCGGCGAAGCGCAATTGCTGACTGGACGGGTCCAGAGGTTCCGGATCCGTGCTTGATACGACTGCAACGAATAACTAGTATGGGCGCCCTGATCAAAGGTTTCGTTTGAAACTATCCGGGCGCCGCAAGGACCAGGCTATATGCCGGAAGGATCAGGAGTGAACCTCAGATGGCCGAATTGCACGAAATAACAAGATAAAAAACGAGGTAACGTTCACATGACGGGTATTCCATCTTCCCTTTCCCCTATTCAGTTACACAATCGCCTGAACCGTCCGGTGTGGATCGGATTCAAGCTGACTCGACGTGGCAAGCGCCAGCTGGTCCTGCTGTCTGCTGGCAGTGAAAGCGGTGCTCAGCTGAGCAAGAACTTCGAAACCTTCGTCGGGCAGATCGTGCGCGAATTCAAACTGGACCCGAAGCAGACGGATTTCATCGAGTTGCGGCAGGAACCGCTCAAGGAAGGACAGGCTAACAGCTGGTTCCGCTGGCACGCCCACTGGGTGGGGTCGGCGCCGATGGAATGTAAGGTCGACCCGGTTACCTCGGAAGCGGCACGCTCCTACCTGGAAGACGTGCTGGTTCGCAGCAGCGCAGCAGCCTAGCCTGAATTGCCCAAAATGAGATTCAACTGAGCCCGCCTTGCGCGGGCTCGGTGCTTTTTGGATCTCGGGAACTGGTGGGATTATGCGGAGCTGGTGCTCAGCGTGGGCGCGAGGATACGTGTGCCCCACCTTTATTGCTGACCGGGCCGAGCAGATCGGCGAAGGCCTTTTCCAGGGTGGGAAACTGGAAACTGTAGCCGCTGTCCAGTGCGGTGCGGGGCTCCATTCTCTGGCTGGCCAGCAACAGTTCAGTGGCCATTTCCCCGAAGATCAGCTTCAGTATCCACGCCGGTGTACGCAGCAAGCTGGGGCGGTGGAGCTGCTTCGCCAGCAGACGGGAAAAACTGTTGTTGGTCACCGGTTCTGGCGCGCACGCGTTAAAGGGCACGCAGAGCTGCCGGTCGATGGCGTGCAACATCAGGCCGACAATATCTTCCTCGTGAATCCAGCTCATCCAGTGTTCACCGCTGCCCATGGGGCCGCCAACGCCCAGACGGAAGGCTGGCAGCATCTCTGGCAGGGCACCGCCGCGGGTGGAGAGTACGATGGCGGTGCGCATGATGCCCACGCATATCCCTGCCCGCTGCAGGGGTAGGGTGGCCGTTTCCCAGTCGCGGCAGAGTTCCGCGGCAAAGCCGCCGCCGGGGCCACTGGATTCCTTCAGCAGGTCGCCGCCACGGTCACCGTAATAGCCCACGGCGGAGCCGGACAACACGTATTTGGGGCGCTGGGGGAGCGAGAGTATCCACTGTGCCAGGCGCGCAGTGGTTTCCACGCGCGAGCGGCGTATTTCCTGCTTGCGGGCATCGTTCCAGCGCTGGGCGATGGTCTCTCCCGCCAGGTTCACCACCACATCCACCGGTGCCTGAAGCTGTTGCAGGTCGCGCACACCTACGGCGGTTTCACCGCAGAGCCTGCGCACTTTGTCCGGATCGCGGCTTAAAACCGTAACGCTGTGGCCGCGCGCCAGCCATTGCGCGCAAAAAAGACGGCCGATCAGTCCCGTGCCGCCAGTGATTAAACAATGCATAAATGTGGCATCCGTGCCGCACATTGTCAGGGTGTGCAGAAAATTAGGTATCCGGTTGCGAGTTGGTCGCGCTTCCTGCGCTAGGCCCCGCAATGATTGCAGTCAGTGAATATCACCGGCCCGCAAATATCACAGGATAATAGCAGCCGCATTTACCGGTGCGGTGATATTCCGCGGATTCGCTGCATCGGAGGTGAAAGCAGGCGGCAAGCCGGAGCAAAGGGCGCCCCGGATTGTGCACTAATCGTTAGGAAAGCGTTCCTCTACGCGCATTTGTCGCGCAACTCAGTCCGCAATTTCGCGAGCGAAGACCGCTTCGGTGGTGGTGGCCGGGCGGCGTTGTAGCAGGGCGGCGGCGGCCAGCATCAGTGCGGCCAGAGCTACCAGTGCCCATACACCGATCACCATAAAGGGGGTAAATCCGCTGCGCGCCTCGACTTTGCCGATCAGGGTCGCCTGCTCAAACTGTGGCAGTTGCTCGAGAATGTGGCCATTGGGCGCAACGATGGCGGTCACACCGGTGTTGGTGCCCCGCACAAGGTAGCGCCCGGTTTCCAGTGCGCGCATCTGTGCCATCTGCATGTGCTGTAACGGGCCGATGGATCGGCCAAACCAGGCGTCGTTGCTCAGTGTCAGCAGTACCTGCGCCTCCCCACTGCTTTTTGCCACCAGTTGCGGATAGACGATCTCGTAACAAATGAGCGGCGCCCAGTGCAGGCTGCCCGCGCGCAGTGGTTGCTGCCCCTCCGGGCCGGGGCGAATAAATGAGGTGGGCAGGTTGAAGAATTCAATCGTGCCGCGAATCCAGTCTTCCAGCGGTACATATTCCCCAAAGGGCACAAGATGGCGCTTGTGGTAGAGCTGCTGCTCGCTGCCGAATACCGCTGCCGAATTGTGCACCACGCGGCGGAGATCCTGTTCGGTGTCGTAGAGGATGCCGGTGATGAGATCGGTTTCGGTATTTACCGCGTTGTCCTGCAGAGCCTGCATCAGATTCGGTGCGTGGTGATAGAGCAGCGGCAGCGCGGCTTCCGGCCAGATCACCACATCCACACCCTGCCGCTCGAGATTTTCCGTCGCGGACTGGTAGCGCCTGATGGTCTCGCCGCGAAATTCCGGCAGCCACTTTTTCTCCTGCGGAATATTCGCCTGCACCAACCCTACAGTCACCGCGCGGTCATCGGCCTGGGTCCACTCGATGTGACTGAGCAGCAGGCCCGCGGGCCACAGCAGCAGCGCCGCCATGACCAGGGAAATGGCACTGGCGGATTTCCAGGACTCGAAAGCGCGACGTGCGAGTAGCGCGCAAACTGCCGCGGAAAAGGCCAGCAGCAGGCCGATACCGTAAACGCTCAGTACCGGCGCCCAGCCCGCAAGCCAGGTGTGGATATGTCCGTATCCGGCAAACAGCCAGGGAAAGCCGGTGAACATCCAGGTGCGGAGCCACTCGCTCACAAACCAGAGTGCCGCAAACGCCAGCGCGAAGGACGCCGGGCGCGCGCGAAAGCGGCTGAGCAACATAAACGGCAGCGCAAACACCACTGCCAAAATGGCAACAAAGCCACCGGTGAGAATAACCCCGAGCAGCGGTGATGAATTACCGAAATCCGTGATGGAAACGTACACCCAGGAGGCGCCGGTACTGAACAGGCCGAATCCGTAACACAGCGCCAGCCAGTACGTCCCTTTGCCGGTTAATTGCGCAGTACCGCGGCCGGGCGCCAGCAGCCAGGCGAACAGCCCCAGGGAGAGCAGGCTGCACCACCAGTAATTAAACGGGGCAAAGGAAAGCGTCAGCAGGCCGCCTGCAATCAGGGCGGCCAGTGAGGGCAGGGCCAGTGAAGTCAGGTATTTGGGCATCAGCCATCTTCTTCGGTGGGCTTGTCGGAACGACTTACCCGCAGCAGGTGAATCTGTCGGTTATCGGCGTAGAGCACGCGGAAGCGGAATTCTCCGAGCCTGGTGGTTTCATCGCGTCCCGGCAGATGGCCGAAGGACTGCATCACCAGGCCACCGATGGTATCGAACTCTTCATCGCTGAACTCGCAATCGAAGTATTCGTTGAAGTCCTCGATCAGGGTGAGCGCTTTCACCACGTAATCGTTATCGCTCACCTTGCGGATGAAGCTGTCTTCCTCATCCTCATCGGTCTCGTCTTCGATATCGCCGACGATCTCCTCGAGAATGTCTTCAATGGTTATTACACCGGAAACGCCACCATACTCGTCGATTACCACCGCCATGTGATAGCGGTTCTCACGGAACTCCCGCAGCAGGATATTCAGGCGCTTGCTTTCGGGAATAATGCTGGCGGGGCGGATGATGTCTTCCAGGCGGAATTCGTCCACGCCTTTCAGTACCAGCGGCAGCAGGTCTTTGGCCAGCAGGATGCCGCGGATGTCGTCGATGCTTTCACCCACCACCGGGAAACGGGAGTGGCCGGATTCGATGATCTTCGGCAGGAAGTCTTTGGGGCAGTCCTGAATACTGACCACCACCATCTGCGAGCGGGGGATCATGATTTCCCGCACCTGCTGGCTGGATACGTCCAGCGCACCTTCGATGATGGAGAGCGCTTCCGGATCAACCACCTTGTTCTCGGCGGCGTCCTTGATGATGCTCAGCAGCTCATCGCGGGACTTGGGTTCATGTGAGAAGGCACCCAGTATTTTCTCCAACCAGTTTTTCTCCCCCGATCGGGGGCGGTTGGAAGAGGAGCTACTTGGGGGTTCGTCGGTGGTCATGGAAGTGGCCATACTCCGCGTTACTCGTCGGTTCCGTCTGAAATTTTTTCTGCCTGCGCGCCTTGCGCTGGCTCAATATTGGGTGTCTCTATTGCGGTATAGGGATCGTCAAATCCCAGCTGCGCCAGAATGCGGGTTTCGAGATTTTCCATGATCTCGGCCTCATCGTCCTCGATATGGTCGTAACCCAGGAGGTGTAGTGTGCCATGGACGACCATATGCGCCCAGTGCGCGCTCAGGGCTTTGTGCTGCTGTTCCGCTTCAAGGACCACTACCGGAGCGCAAATCACCAGGTCGCCAAGCAGCGGCAGACCCAGTTCCTCGGGGATATCCGCCGGGAACGAAAGCACATTGGTCGGTTTGTCCTTGCCGCGGTACTGGCTGTTGAGCGCCTGGCTTTCGTCTTCATCGACAATGCGCAGGGAGATTTCAGCCTCGGGGCGATGGATACCCACCGCGGCGGCGGCCCAGCGCGCGAGATCGTCATCGCAGGGCAGGTCTGGTTGGCTGGTGGCCCGCTGAACGTCGACAAATACATCAGCGGGCACCAGCGGCGAGGATTCGGATTGGTTCTTGTTCATGGGCGTTGCGTTAAGCCGCATCTTCTCCGGCTGCGCGCAGGGCTCTGCGGGCTTCGCGCTCCGCCTGCTGCTTCGCTTCCACTTCCGCTTCGTGCACGTCGTAGGCTTCCACGATGCGCTGGACCAGCGGGTGACGCACGACGTCTTTGGCGCCGAAGTGGGTAAAGCTGATGCCGTTGACGTTATCCAGTACCTCGATGGCGTGACGCAGACCAGAAGCTGCACCGCGGGGCAGGTCGATCTGGCTGGGGTCGCCGGTAATGACCGCAGTGGAGCCGAATCCGATGCGGGTCAGGAACATTTTCATCTGTTCGCGGGTGGTGTTCTGGCTCTCGTCGAGGATAACGAAGGCGTTGTTCAGGGTGCGCCCGCGCATATAGGCCAGCGGCGCCACTTCGATCACGTTGCGCTCGATGAGTTTGCCCACGGTTTCAAAACCGAGCATTTCATAGAGTGCGTCGTAGAGAGGGCGCAAATAGGGGTCTACTTTCTGGCTCAGGTCGCCAGGCAGGAACCCGAGCTTTTCTCCCGCTTCCACCGCAGGGCGGACCAGCAGGATGCGCTCGACGGAATCTTTCAGCAGGGCCTCTACCGCGCAGGCAACGGCGAGGTAGGTTTTACCGGTACCGGCGGGGCCGACGCCGAAGTTGATATCGTGGGTCTGCACGGCGCGCACATATTTGCGCTGGTTTACCCCTCGCGGACGCACACTGCACTTCTTGGTGCGGATCAGGACCACCTGATCCCCTTCGCCTTCCGCAACGCTTTGCCGGGCGTCCACCAGCTCTTCGACACCCGACTGCTGCAGGGCGAGGTGAATCTCGTCCGGGGTCAGGCTGTCCTTTGCCCCGGTTTCCCGGTACAGGTTGCTCAGGATCTCGCCGGCGGCGCGGGCGGACCTGGCATCGCCGTAAATGGCAAACTGATTGCCGCGATTGCGGATTTCGATATCCAATCGCTGTTCAATCTGGCGCAGGTGTTGATCGAATTGGCCACAGAGATTGGCCAGGCGGCGGGCGTCGTTGGGCTCAAGGGTGATGCTGTGAGCGAGGGCTTGTGTTTCCAAATTGGTTTCCATGCACCTTTCGTCTATGGGTTCTGACTGTAGGTTATACCCATTTCGCCAATATAGGAAAGGCTGGATTGTGACGATTGGGTTCTAACCAGTCTCACGGCTTATAACAGCGGAGTATGACCGTTCGGGGTTCCTGTCCGAACGGTCACTGCCCGATCATTGCGAGACTAGACCAGAGGCCCTTCCAGTTCGGAGGCTACCAGGGTTCCGCGCAGGGAGTTCGGCAGCGCTTCCTCGATCAGCACATCGGCGAACTTGCCGATCAGTTCCAGCTGATCGCAGCGGAAATTGACCACGCGGTTGTTTTCGGTGCGGCCCTGCAACTGTCCCGGGTCTTTCTTGGAAACGCCGCTCACCAGTACCCGCTCCACATTGCCTACCATGCGGCGCGCGATCTCCGCGGCCTGCTGGTTGATACGGTGCTGCAGCAGTTGCAGGCGCTGCTTTTTCAGCTCTTCCGGGGTGTCGTCCGGCAGGTCTGCGGCCGGGGTGCCCGGGCGGGGGGAATAGATGAAGCTGAAGGACAGGTCGAAACCCACATCCTGGATCAGTTTCATGGTGGCTTCGAAGTCTTTTTCGGTCTCCCCGGGGAAGCCGACAATAAAGTCGGAAGACAGGCAGATATCCGGGCGGATGGCCTTGAGGCGGCGGATCTTCGACTTGTATTCCAGCGCCGTGTGGCCGCGCTTCATCGCCATCAGGATGCGGTCGGAACCGCTCTGTACCGGCAGGTGCAGGTGGTTCACCAGTTCCGGTACTTCCGCATAGACGTCGATCAGCGCATCGGAAAACTCCACCGGGTGTGAGGTGGTGTAGCGGATGCGGTCGATACCGTCGATGGCGGCTACATAGGTGATCAGCTCGGCGAAATCGACCATCTGGCCATCTTCGCCCGCCGCGCGGTAGGCGTTCACGTTCTGGCCCAGCAGGTTCACTTCGCGCACACCCTGTGCGGCCAGGTGTGCCACTTCTTCCAGCACGTCTGCCACCGGGCGGCTCACTTCCTCACCGCGGGTGTAGGGCACCACACAGAAGGTGCAGTATTTGGAACAGCCTTCCATGATGGAGACGAACGCGCTCACGCCGTCGGCCTCCGGTTGCGGCAGGCGGTCGAACTTCTCGATTTCCGGGAAGGAAACGTCCACCACAATGGCCCCGTTCTGCTGTTTGCGGGTTTCCATCATCTCCGGCAGGCGGTGCAGGGTCTGGGGGCCGAATACCAGGTCGACGTAGGGCGCGCGCTTGGCGATGGCCTCTCCTTCCTGACTGGCCACGCAGCCGCCCACGCCGATCACCAGATCGGGATTCTTTTCCTTGAGGTGCTTCCAGCGGCCCAGCTGGTGGAATAATTTTTCCTGTGCTTTCTCACGGATAGAACAGGTGTTCACCAGCAGCACATCTGCCTCTTCCGGATCATCCGTGGGCACCATCTGGTGGGATTCGCCCAGCAGGTCCCGCATGCGCGCAGAATCGTATTCGTTCATCTGGCAGCCATGGGTTTTGATGAAGAGCTTTTTCACCGGTTTTTCGGACGGTTGAGAAGACATAATACGCCTGGTTAAAAACTGGTCAGTTCAAAAGGTGGGGCATTATACCGGCCGCTCTGGGGGCTGCATAGACGGGGGCTGGTTACAGTGATAATCTTCCGCGCTTTTTCGGGGGCAGCTCGCCCCGGAACTCGCTCCGGATCTTGCCCGACACTAGAATTCAGCGGGCGCTCTATCAGAGATTTTCATGGCCAACCCAATCTACAAAGTTATTTTTCTCAACCAGAACCAGGTGTTCGAGCTCTACGCCCGCGCCATCTATCAGAGCGAGATGTATGGCTTTATCGAGGTCGAAGAGTTTGTGTTCGGGGAAAAGTCACAACTGGTTGTGGACCCCAGTGAGGAAAAGCTGAAGAACGAATTTGCTTCAGTGAAGCGCTCCTACATTCCCCTGCACAGTATTGTGCGTATCGACGAAGTGGAAAAAGAAGGTGTGGGCAAGGTACACGAAGTGAAAGGGGACAAGATCGCCCACTTCCCGTTCCCCACCCCGCTGCGTCCCCCGGTCGACTCAGAGTGACCGACCGGCGAGTCTTTACTTGCAGGAATCCAAAAAACGGGCCTTGATGGCCCGTTTTTTTTGGGCTTTATTTTGCCCCCATTTCCGGGCGCTGCGCCGGATCCCTCGCAGTCGGTTTAGTCCTGCGACAGATAATGGAATTTCTGGCGCGGGGATTTGCTTTTTGGCAACGGTTTATCGAAATGGCGCTGACGACAACCGGCGGCCATCTATTCTGAGAAAAGGAAAACGCGCACCGTCCGTCCGCGATCCGGGTTTTGAATCCGGGCGTGAGACCGGCGCTGCAATTTCCGAAACCTAAAATGTAGTGGAAGTTTTTAGGTGATCTCATGACTTCAATACCGGCCATCAAAACCGCCATCTCCGCGCTCAAAATCGAGCAGCGTGTCGAGCGCGACGTGAAAGCGGGAATCCCCGAGGTAGACCGTCGCAACCATACCGAAAGCGAGGAAAGCCTGCGGGCCTATGTAGTGCGCGAGGTGATCGGCAGGGTGCACGAAAACCGCCAGACGGAACTGGACAAGGAGCTGGCTGACCGAAGTGAAGTGGATATCCGCCAGCTGTTCCAGGAAATGAAAAATATCGAGTCGCTGGTGGAAAAGAAGGTTGGTGGCCGGCTGGCCAGCCTGATCGGCGGGTTAAAGCGCAGTGCCCAGGACTACTCTGCGGTGCGTATGGACCTGGAGATTTTCCGCCATCGCAATGGGCTTACACGTGAAGCGGTATATCCCGAATCCAAGCTGCTGCATTATTCCGTGATCTTTTTTATTGTCATTCTGGAAACACTGCTGAATGCGTTTTTCCTCTCTAAAGGCAGTGAACTTGGACTGGTCGGTGGATTTTTCCAGGCCTTTATCATCGCCCTGATTAATCTCGGGCTCGCCGCCTTTATGGCATTCTCCCTCAGAAACTGCTTTCACCAGAACCTGGCGAGAAAGACATTCTCTGCCGTGCTGTTGTCTGCGGTGGTCACGCTTTCCATTGTGTTTGTGCTGGGTGTAGGCCACTACCGAGAAGCGCTGGAACAGGACCCGTTTACTGCCTCGCAGCTGGCTATAAATAGTTTGCGCGTAACGCCGCTGGCGATTGAGGATTTCAATTCCTGGGTAATGATGGTGGTGAGCATTATTGCGCTGGCGTTGCTCAGTACCAAATTTTTCGTGGTGGATGATCGCTACCCGGGCTATACGGCGGTCACCCGTCGCATGCGCAATTTGCAGAAGGCCTGGGGCGAGAGCTTTGAAGACGCCATAGAAGGGGTCAATGAAGTGGTGGATGAGCTGCACGAGCTGCTGGCAGAGAAAGAGAAAACTCTGCGCGCCCAGTTTATCCAGTTCAAGGCCAGCATCGAGCGCAGCGAGGAGATTCACCGGCATTATCAGGAAGATATTGTCAAAGCGCAGACATTGCTGGACGAGCTGATCCGTTACTACCAGTCCTATTCCGCGCGCATGATGAATCGTCGCGCGGCATATTTTGGCGAGTTGCTGCGTTTTGAACTGGATAAGATACCGCGCCTGAATACCACCGGGCTGGAGCAGCACCAGCGGGACCTGTCGGTATTCGAAGAGCTGATGGCGGAGCTGGATCAGGTGTACGACCAGAGTATCGCAACGGTAAATCAGCGCTGTGATGAAATTCAACAGTCCCTAACCGCGCTGGTGGACAAGCTCGAGTTGGATCACGGATTGCGGAGAGCGTGAAGCCATGGCAGTGGGACGACGTCGCGGGCAACGCCGGGGCCGGTATTCATGGGAAGACAAGAAAGGGATGGCGATTATTGGTGTCAGTCTCGCCATAATTGCATTGCTGGCACTGTTCACACTAAAGGTGGCGCGCGCTCCCGAGCGAAATTATGATCCTGTAACCCTGTGTAATCCCAGCCTGCCGCGCGCTGCACAACACATCGTGGTGATTGATGCATCCGATACGCTTTCTGCTCATCAGACCCATTTCCTGAAAACCCATCTGGCGGGACTATTGGGAAGTGCGGCAGTCAACGACCGCTTCTCGATTTTTGTGCTGGATGATCATTACAACGGCCTGTCTGAACCTGTTGTGGACCTGTGCAAGCCAAGTTCAGGCAAGGATGTGAGTACCTTGACCGCGAATCGCCAATTTGTGGAGGCGCTTTACCAGCAGCGTTTTGAGCAGCCGCTGGATCTGGCCATCGCGCGAGCGGTAGGAGGAAGTGAACAGCCTGTTTCCCCCATCTTCGAGGCGCTCTCGGATGTGGCGGCGTTGAATCATTTCGACCCCGCGGCGGAGAATGTTCACCTCACCATCGTCAGCGACATGATCCAGAATTCCCGCGCCGGTTCTGTATTCAAATTGGGCTCGGCGGCCATCGACCAGTTGCCGCCGATCGATTTGCGCCGGGCGCGCACCCGCGTTTACTGGCTGGATCGGGAGAAATACCAGCGCTACCAGACCTCGGAGCTACAGGCCAGTTGGCAGGATTACCTGGGCAGCGTTTCCCGCCTGGAAACCATTCAACGGGTGCGAAATTAGAACCAGATTTCTCTTTCCTGACTTTGTTGTCACCGGTTTTCTCATTTCCGCCCGGCTGACACAGAAGCTTCAAGAATCAGCCGCCGATTTGTAAGAAAACTCCCGCAAAGTTTCCGTCAACAGGATATCCCCAACCGATTTTCCTAACCGACGACGGGACTTGCCAATGAGTAACAGATATCGCGCACTGTGGATTTCCGATGTTCACCTGGGCAGCCGGGACTGCGAGCCGCAGCGGCTGGCGGACTTCCTCGTCCAGAATACTGCGGACACGGTGTACCTGGTGGGCGACATCTTCGATATGAAGGCCATGTCCCAGGGCAGGGGTAGCTGGTGCCACGCATCCAGCATGCTGCTGGAAATGCTCTCGGACCTCAGCACCCGTGTTCCCGAAATCATCTACGTTCCCGGCAACCACGATGCCCCCATGCGCAGCTGGGCCGGCAAGCGCCTTGGCAATATCCGTGTGGAGCGCGAGTGGACCCACACCACCGTCGATGGCAAGCGCTACTGGGTCACCCACGGTGATCAATTCGAGCACCACATCGAGATCAATCCCGTCAGCTACCACATCGGCGATCAGAGCTATTACCTGATGTTGCGTATCAACCGCTGGATCAACTACTGGCGCAGTCGCTTCGACAAGCCCTGGTGGTCCCTCGCCAACCATGTGAAAAACCGCGTGAATGCAGCGCGGCGGATGATGAACAAGTTCGAGGAGGTGGCGATCCGCGAAACCGGTCGCCGCGGTTTTGACGGCATTATCTGTGGGCATATCCACCGCGCCAGCATCCGTCACTGCGAGGCCAGAGACAAGGCGGTTACCTATGCCAACTGCGGCGACTGGGTCGATTCCATGACTGCGGTGGTCGAGGAAAAAAGCGGTGCATTGAATGTTCTCCACTGGCACCGCACTCCTAAAATTGCCCGTATCATGACCGAGGCGGTGGCCGCATGATCCAGCTCGAAAACCTGTTACACAAAAATCCCTGGTACAGTGCCGCGCCGCAAAGTCCTACAAGACGGCTGGTTTCTGCCACGGTTAAAAAAATCTGTTGCGAGCAGCAGCTTCAGCAATTCGGCAGGGATTTTCCACATCTGGGCGGACTCGACTTTATCCGCCAGGTATTCCGCTCCTTCGATTTTCGTTACGACGTCAATCTGGCAGAGCTGGAAAGGATTCCCACCAGCGGACCACTGGTGATCGTTTCCAACCATCCGCTCGGTAGCCTCGACGGACTCGCGCTCATCGATCTGGTGGCGCGAGTGCGCCGGGACGTAAAGGCGGTGGCGAGTCAGCTGCTGTGGAATATCGAACCCCTGCGCAGCTACCTGCTGCCGGTGGACAACTTCAACGGCCGTACCCGCCGCGAGGATGTCGAGGGTATCTACAGCCACCTGCGCGCCGGCGGCGCCATCATTGTTTTCCCCGCCGGGGAAGTGTCCCGCCTTACCCACCAGGGCGTACGCGACGGTCTCTGGAACCCGGGTTTTATCCGCTTTGCCGACAAGACCGGTGCACCGATACTGCCGGTGCAGGTGCGCGGCAGAAACTCTCTGTGGTGGTATGGCCTGTCCATGGTCCACAAGCCCCTGTCCACCCTGTGGCTGGTGCGGGAAATGTTCAAACAGGTGCGCCGCGGTATCGATATTCGTATCGGCATGCCGGTGGCACCGGAGCACTACCGCGCTTGGCCCATGGCGCCACGGGCGCAGGCCAAGTTGTGGAAAAAACAGGTCTATCGCCTGCACAAAAATCCCCAGGGTTTGGCACCGGAACCTATTGCAGGTGCGGAAGCCGCAGCAGACATCGCCGCAGTGCTGGCACACTGTGAGACCCTGGTGGCGCAGGGTGAGTTCGAGGTAAAACTCTACCGCCAGCAGCCGGACTGCCCGGTAATGCGCGAGCTGTCGCGCCTGCGGGAAATCGCTTTCCGCGCTGTGGGCGAGGGCACCGGCAACAGCCGCGACTGGGATGCGTTCGATGCCTGGTACGACCATCTGCTGCTGTGGGACAAAGATCGCCAGCGTCTTGCCGGCGCCTACCGCCTGGTGAGCACCGGCGGACTCACCGCGGACAAGATCTACAGTACCACCCTGTTCAATTACTCCCGTTCACCGGAGGAGTGCCTGCCGGCTTCCGCAGAGCTCGGTCGCAGCTTCCTGCTACCAGACTACTGGCGCAGCCGCGGGCTCGACCTGCTTTGGTGCGGTATCGGCCAGTGGATACAGCGCAACAATCGCCGCTATCTGTTTGGCCCGGTATCCATGCCCGGTAACTTTTCCCGCCGCGCCAAGTCCGCCATCGTGCGCTATTTTCTGCACCACTTCGCCACCCATCAACCGATGGGCAATGCGCGCCTGCCGTTTATCGAGGCGCGTTCCGACTTGCCGGAGCTGGCAGGCGACGCCAACGAAGATATGCTGCAGTTGAAGCAGATCCTGAAAGAGGAGGGGGTCGTACTGCCACCGCTCTTCAAAAAATACACCGCAGTTACTGTCCCGGGCGGCACCAGCTTCCACGCCTTCAATATCGACCCTGATTTCTGCGATTCGGTAGATGGACTGGTTGTGGTAGATCTGGAAAAGATGGATGCGAAGTTCGCCAGACGCTACATGGCGGCGGGTTAACAAAATCTGATTCGACGTGCCGATGCGGGTAGAGGATTACCCGCATCCGGCGCGCCAATCCCTCTGCTTTCCCCCCGCTCTGTTACGCTTGTGGTTCCCCAGTCTTTCCGTCCCCCGGATAACGGCCATGAACCAGCGGTTGTCGAAAGGAGTACTTGCCTGCCTACTGCTATTGGCGCAGCTTCTATGTGTTTTTGGCTTCGCGCAGGAAGTGCAATCGCAAGCTGAACAAAAGGATAATACGTCGGAGCAGGCGGGTCCGCATATTGCCCAGCTCTCGATCAATGGCCCCATTGGTCCCGCCACAGCGGATTACCTGATTCGCACCAGCGATAAGGCACGCAAAAACGGCGCGCGATTATTCATCGTAAATATCGATACCCCGGGCGGGCTTGACGCAGCCACGCGGGACATTATCCAGCACATCCTCGCCTCGGAAATTCCCTATGTTACCTACGTTACCCCCGCCGGTGCCCGTGCCGCCAGTGCAGGTACTTATATCCTCTATGCCAGCCATGTCGCGGCGATGACTCCTTCCACCACTCTTGGTGCGGCCACGCCGGTACAGATTGGAGGTATGCCCGGTCAGCAGGAGCCGCCATCCACTGCGCCGGATAAATCCGGGGAAAAGGCAGGTGAAGAAAAAGTCTCGAAGGAGCAGCAGGAAAAGCACGCTGGCGATTCCGGTAGCGCGATGGAGCGCAAGGTCATCAACGATTCCGTCGCCCATATCCGCGGGCTCGCGCAGCGCAATGGTCGCAATGCGGACTGGGCGGAGAAAGCCGTGCGGGACGCGGCGACACTGACGGCGAGGGAGGCACTTGCCGAGAATGTGGTGGACCTTGTCGCGGACAACCAAAAAAAATTGCTGCAACAACTGCCCAACCGGGAGGTGATACTACCCGACGGCAAGCAGAAAATCGCCGGGAGCATCGCGCAGCTGCCGGTGGTGGCTTACGAGCCGGACTGGCGCAACGAGCTGTTGTCCCTGATCACCAATCCACAAATCGCTTATATCCTGTTGCTGATCGGTATTTATGGCCTGATATTCGAAGGCTACAGCCCGGGCGCGATCGTCCCCGGGGTGGTGGGTATTATCTGCCTGTTACTGGCACTTTACGCACTGCAGGTACTTCCAACCAATTACGCGGGGCTGGCGCTCATTATCGTGGGGGCGCTGTTGATCGCTGCGGAAATGTTTGTGCCGAGTTTCGGCGCCCTCGGCATAGGCGGCGTTATTGCCCTGGTGATTGGCTCGGTGATACTGATTGATAGCGACGTACCCGGAATGCGGGTATCCAGGACATTAATCGGTTCGATCGCCGCGGTCAGTGGACTGGCACTGCTCGGATTTTTATACGCGGTCGGTCGCAGTCTGCGTAAACCCAAAGTCGCAGCCAACCAGGCGATGGTGGGACGCACCGCGGTGGTGTCAGAGGTTGAGCCGGACCTGCTGGTTAAAATCGACGGCGAGATCTGGCGCGCTTACTGTGACAACCTGGTGACCGAAGGGCAGTTGGTAAAAGTGACGGCGGAGAAGGGTTTGTTGCTTCAGGTAAGACCGGAATAACCAAACAAGGAGAGGTTTATGATCAGCTACTTTGCCAGTCTGCTAATGCTGGCCGTTGTTCTGCTGGTGATGTATGCGATCCGCATTCTGCGGGAATACGAGCGCGCAGTGGTGTTTTTCCTCGGCCGCTTTCAGGCGGTGAAAGGCCCGGGCCTGATCATCATCATCCCCATTATCCAGACCATGGAGCGGGTGGATCTGCGCGTGGTGGTGATGGACGTGCCCACCCAGGATGTGATCAGCCGGGATAATGTATCGGTGAAGGTTAATGCGGTGGTGTATTACCGCGTGATCGATCCGCAGTCCGCGATCATCAATGTGGAAAATTATCACGAGGCGGTAAGCCAGTTATCCCAGACCACGTTGCGTTCGGTGTTGGGTAAGCACGAGCTGGACGAGATGCTGTCCGAGCGGGACAAGCTCAATGTGGATATCCAGAAAATCCTCGATGAACAGACGGATGCATGGGGCGTGAAGGTCACCAATGTGGAGATCAAGCATATCGACCTGGATGAAAGCATGATCCGTGCGATTGCCCAGCAGGCTGAAGCAGAGCGCGCGCGGCGGGCGAAGGTCATTCACGCGGAGGGTGAGGCGCAGGCGGCGGCAAAGCTTACCGAGGCGGCGGATCAGTTATCCAAGAATTCGAATGCGATTACCTTGCGGTATATGCAGACGCTTATAGATATTGCCGGGGACCAGAGTTCTACGATTGTATTCCCCTTGCCTATGGACTTGATCAAGCCGTTACTAGACCAGAGTCGTGGTGGAAAAGGGTAGAGATCCCGATTAGATAGTTGAGTGGCGTCGGAGCACCGGGTGCGGGTTTTCAGGACCGGGCTAGGCGCCCCCCTTCAACCCATCCCTGTACGCTGCGTCGCAAACATCCCTGTTTGCGACGCTCCTGAAAACCCGCACCCGGTGCTCCGCCCTAGATCCGAAGTTTGTGGTTTTTCCCCGGCGAATAGGTAATTTCAAGTGGATCAAAGTGCTGAACGAGACGAGAAGGCAAAGTGCTGGGGATCTGTTTTCAAAAGCGTCGGCAACAGGGATGTTGCCGACGCAGCGTACAGGGACGTATTCACAGCGGTTTTGAAAACAGATCCCCAGTGCTTTGCCGCCACCGGGTTAGCTAAGTGAATACCACAAAATTAGCGACTACCTGAGAAGCAATTTCAGGAGGTGGGCAGTAGACCCATCCCAATCCGCCGGAATCTCGCCCTCAATCGCATCGTGCACCCCATTGCCAAGTACCTTGCCCAGCTCCACGCCCCACTGATCAAACGGGTTGATATCCAGCAGGCAGCCAAAGGTAAACACCTTGTGCTCATACAGGGCCAGCAAAGCGCCCAGATGGAAAGGATCGAGCCGTTCGACAACCAGCGTATTGCTCGGGCGGTTGCCCGGAACCACCTTGTGTGGCGCCAGCTGGTGTACTTCCTTGTGGGTGTGACCGGATACTTCCAGTTCCTTGCGCGCCTCGGCGAGGGACTTGCCGCGCAGCAGCGCCTGGCTCTGGCTCAGGCAGCAGGCCAACAGCCACTGGTGCTGTTCCTTCAATTCTGAGGTCGGCTCCTTGATCGCCACAAAGTCCGCCGGAATCATATCCGTGCCCTGGTGCAGCAGCTGGTGGAAAGAGTGCTGGCCGTTACTGCCCTCCGCTCCCCAGATTACCGCGCCGCTCGGGTATGGCAGATGCTCACCGCCGCGAGTAACGCTCTTGCCCAGGCTCTCCATATCCAATTGCTGCAGCCACGCAGGGAACTTCGCCAGGCGCTGGGCGTAGGGCAGGACCGCGAGGCTGCCAGCGCCCCAGCACTGGCGATACCAGAAGTGGATCAGCGCCATCAGCACCGGCAGATTCTGTGAAAATTCCGCCTCGGCGAAATGGGTGTCCATGGCGTTTGCGCCCTTGAGCAGATCGCTGTACACCTCGAAGCTGCAGGCCAGAGCGATGGGCAGGCCGATGGCGGACCACAGGGAGTAGCGGCCACCCACCCAGTCCCACATGGGGAATATGTTCTGCGCGGCGATGCCGAAATCCTGCGCAGCGACGATATTGCTGCTCACCGCCACAAAATGCTTTTCCAGATCCGATGGCGCACAGCCTGCATCGAGCATCCACTGGCGGGAGGAAAGTGCATTCTGGCGGGTTTCCAGGGTGGAGAAAGACTTGGACGCGACAATGAACAGAGTCTCGTCCGCAGGCAGGGCGGCGAGGGTATCGCTCAGGTCTGCACCGTCGATATTCGCCACAAAATGCACCGTTAGTTCTTTGTTGTGCCAGGGGCGCAGGGCCTCACACACCATACGGGGACCGAGGTCCGAGCCGCCGATACCAATATTCACTACATGGCGGATGCGCTTGCCGTTGAAGCCGGTCCAGGCGCCGCTGTGTACCTGTTCGACAAATTTGGCCATCTGCGCGCGACAATCTGCCACCGCCTGTTCGTGCTCGGTTTTCGGCTCGCCCTGAAAGCGCAGGGCGGTGTGCAGGGCGGGGCGGTGTTCCGTGTTATTGATATTGGCACCGGAGAACAGGGCCGCAATGTGGCCTTTCAGTTGCGCAGTGCCGGTGTAGTCCAGCAGCAGTTGCAGGGTTTCCGTGTTCAACAGGTTCTTGCTGTAGTCCAGATAGATACCGGCCGCTTCGGCGCTGAAATTCTGGGCGCGATCCGGTGTGGATGCGAACAGATCGCGCAGGGACCAGCGCTGCTGATCTTTATGTTGTTGCAGTTGGGCAATCGCGGCGGAAAGGGGGAGAGCATCCATGGTCAATTGTTCTTCGATGAAAGGAATAATCTGGGGGAAAGGCGTAAATATTAGCGACAATTGACCGGGGCGGCCAGTGTGTATGGCATGGATTGCTGATGTCAGCGATTGGTTGGATGAATCGGGGAGGGTATGGTGGTGCAGCCGCTGGATGATCTGAATTCAGTGCTGGATTGTGGCTGCGTATATCGCCGACTGGTGGCTGCAGTCGAGCTCTGGAAGGGATTCAAACTTTCTCAGCAAATGGTGACACCCGGAAATGCAAAATGCCGCTTCGAAAAGCGGCATTTGCATGTTCCTGTATGAGTGTGATTATTTAACCACCTTCATGCAACGAACGTTGTCGGATGCCATCCAGCAATCCGCGTCCGCAGGACAGGCCATAGAAGTCGGAATTTGTTCAGAGCCCGGAGGGCAGGCGGCCGGCATCGGAGCCGGTGCACAGCAACCTGCGAGAACCAGTGCACAAATAATTCCGGTTAAGTACTTGGCTGGAGTGAAATTCATCCCCTAACTCCTTTCCGTTGATGTTAGTCAATAGCATAGACAATAAAACGTCACCTGTTTGGTGTGCTTTGTAAAAATATTTTCTACAAACATACCGCCCATTGGAGTGTAATAGGCACGCGGTAAAAATAGCCGCCACGGTTGAATTCAGGATAAAACCGCCGCCAGTTTGTCGCATCAGAAGCCGCGAATAGGCAGGGTTTTCTGCCAATTTTGCCTTGGGTCATTGATGGGCACTGAAGATTTTTTTTCAGTAAAGCGAAAATTTTTTTATTTTTTTGTTTTTAAGAAAATACACGCGGGAATGCGCGTCAGAAACTGGAAATAGGGTTCCACATGGCAGTTGCTCTGCCGGATGAATTGCGCGCATATTTTTATGCGCGCACTGGGCACGTTAGTAATCCGAAAGGTAGAGCCGGGGCTTTGGCGCGTGGAGTATCTCGCGGTTACTGATTCCTGATTACTGATCTCCGGTTATTTGCCGGTGGGCTGTAAAAAAGCACCGAATGCGCGCGCGACGGATTCCGGTCGCTCGGGATTGCGCAGAACACCCAATAAAACGTTGCGCAGCTGCGGTAAAAACAACAGGTCCGTCAGCAGCAGATTGAAGGTTTGCTGGGGTTGGCTTGCGCTCAGTTTTTCCAGCCAGGCACTGGCGACCTCCGGTTGTTGCAGGTCTTCACTGCAGCGGCTGCCGATGGCCGCCAGAACTTCGCCGTGTGCGCCTGCCTCGCTCAGTAACAGTTGCAGCAGGAACTGCTGGCGCATACCCGCGGCGACACTGTGAGACAGCCCGCGCACCACCGCGGTAATCAGGTTGAAATCCGGCGTTTCGCTGGCGAGGGACTGTTGCGCGCGACGAATCAGCGGCTCGGCGATCTGGTGGTCGATGGCTTCACTTTCCAGGCACTGGCACAGGGAAATCAGTGCCGGGGTGGCAAAGCGTGGCAGGGTTTTCAGCAGCTGAGGTTTTTCCTCTTCCCAGCGTACTGCGAGATCGGCGATACCCTGAAGGGCAAGCTGCTCCCAGGGGAAAGACGCCGGATCTTTGGCGTAGGCACGCGCGGCCGCGTAGTGGTCGCTGGCGTCGCGGTTGAGGAAGCGGGCAGATTTCGCATGGAATACCGCGCGTTTATCCGCGGCGGGCGCAAACATGAGGCCACTATCGTCCAGCGCTTGCTGCAGGGACTTGGCGGGAGCCGTCGGTATTCCATTTGCGCACGGTTCATCCGGCGACGGGCTGAACAGTGCCTGCTGCAATTGTTCGAGGAAACGGTCGCGGACCGACAGCAGCAATTTTCCCTGTTCGTCCAGGGGGAGGCGTAAAAACCACACCACCGGTTCAGTGGTTTCCCCTTTCCCGTCGGCGGCACTTTTCCCTTTGGGCCACAACAGCAGTCCGCACCATGCCTGTCGCAAATAGGGGTGGGGCCAGGGAGCCGTGCCACGTTCAAAGTCTTGCGCGACTTTTCTGCCGATGGGTTGGACGCGACGGCCCAGGTCAAACCAGCGCAAATCGAAGTCCGCAGCAGCGATCAATTCGCTCAGTGTGGAAGGCGGCTCTTCGTTTACGGGTGCAGAGGATGTGGGCTGGGAGGGTTTGCTGGCGTCAGTCACGGCAGGGGCAATCCGGATTGGTGTTGTGTCGGAGGGAAGTACCGGGCGGCGCCATTGCGACACCGCCCAGTTTTTATATTAGCGCTGTGGCTCGTCAGCAAACGGCAGTTCGTCCTGTTTGCCCAGGGGCATCTGCTTGAAGTGCAGCCAACCGTAGGCAATGGCCAGCAACGGGCAGATGATATTGAACAGGGCAAAGGGCGCGTAGGTAAATGTGGCAATACCCAGGGTGGCGCTCATGTAGGCGCCGCAGGTATTCCATGGGATCAGCACGGAAGTGATGGTGCCGGAGTCTTCCAGGGTGCGCGACAGGTTCAACCCGTGCAGCCCCTTGTCTTTGAAGGCTTCACGGAACATACGCCCGGGGATGATGATGGCCATGTACTGGTCGCCCGCAGCGGCGTTCATACCGAAGCAGGTAAGTACGGTGGAAGTGACAAGACCACCCACGGTTTTGACGCCGGACAGTGCCCAATTGACGATGCGCTCGAGGAAACCGGCGCGCTCCATGACGCCGCCGAAGGCCATGGCGGAAATGATCAGCCAGATGGTATTGAGCATGCTGCTCATGCCACCTTTGGACAGCAGGGATGCGACAGCCTCATTGCTGGAGGAGGATTTGTAACCGTCGAACAGGCTGTGCCAGGCACCTTTCAGCAGGCTCAGGGGGCCTTCGCCGCCGGCCAGCTGGCGGGTGGCATTCGGCTCGAAAATCATCGCAATCAGGCAGCCAACCAGTGCGCCAATGATCAGCGTGGGGTAGGCGGGAATCTTCCGCCAGGCCATGAACAGCAGCAACGCCAGCGGCAAAAGGCTGACGATGGAAATGCTGAATTCTTCCTGCAGGGCGCCCAGCAGCTGCTGGATATCTTCCGCCGATGCCTGGCCGGTATCGGCGCTGAGTCCGATGATCGCGAATGTAACCACTGCCAGGGTAAATGCCGGGATCGTCGTCCACAGCATATGGCGGATATGCAGAAAGAGATCGTTGGAGGTCACTGCCGCGGCGACGTTGGTGGTGTCGGACAGCGGGGACATCTTATCGCCGAAATAAGCACCGGAGATTACCGCACCCGCGGTGATGGCCGGGTCGAGCCCCAGAGCCGAAGCAATACCCATCAGCGCCACACCCAGGGTACCGGCGGTAGTCCAGCTGGAGCCAATACTGAGGCCGACGATGGCGCAGATGATGCAGCTGGCGGCGTAGAACCACTGGGGCGACAGTATCTGCACCCCGTAGTAGATCATCGACGGCACGGTGCCGGCGAGAATCCAGCTGCCGATCAGCGCGCCGACCGCCAGCAGAATCAGAATGGCGCCGAACACCAGGCTCATGCCGTGCAGCATGCCACCTTCCATTTCATTCCAGGTGAACCCGTTTTTCATCCCCACCAGCGCGGCGACGCCGGCGCACAGCAGCAGGGCGATCTGGTTGGGGCCGTAGGAGGAGTCGGCGCCGTAGAAAAACACCGAGAGGGAAAGCAGGGCAATAAGGATCAGCAGGGGGATCAGGGCATCCAGCAGGCTGGGGTTACGGTGAGATTCACTGGCATTGCTGGAACTGGTCTGGCTCAAGTTGTTCTCCTTATCTCTGACAACAGCCGGCAACCCCACTTGTGGCCGGGCCGTCGGGTCAGTTTCCTGTTGCCAGTATTTGTAGACAGTATCTTGTTATAGGCGCAAACAGGCGCAAAGCGGCCTATTCTCGGGGCCGGGCCAACATATGTCTATAGCGGGCCGGCGGCAGCGGGCAGAGGGCGGTGGCGCCCGGGCGGCGTCTGGGGCCGGGTATTCCTGCACTACAAGGTCCGCTGCAGCGCTGGCAGTTCGTGCGCGCATCCGGTATGTTCTGCGCCGGTTTTACCCGGCCTTCCCTGTGTTTTTCGGGGTGGGCCACAATAAGAATGAGCCAGGGTGTCGTTTCCGGAGTGAACGCGCTGTAGTTGGCAGGTAGAAAATCCCCATGAATGCGAGAAATCTGGACCTGAGTCAATTCGATGAAATCCGTCCCTACCGGGACGATGAGGCGCGCCCGGTGCTCCGGCGCCTGGTAGAAGACCCGGAAATGTCCCGCGTAGTGGCGCACTTCCTGCTGCCCGGCGCTGCCAGCAAGCTGGAGCGACCGCTGGCGTGGCTGGTGCGTCAGTTCGTGCGCTTCGAATTTCGCAAGGCGCACAATATTCGCGGTGTGCAGGAAGTGATTGCCCGCTATCTGGAAAAGGCGGTCAATCGCACCAGTTGCGGGCTTACCATTTCCGGGCTGGATACCCTGCCCAGGGATCGCGCCTGCCTGTTCGTCAGCAACCATCGCGATATCGCCATGGACCCAGCGCTGGCGATTCTCGCCATGTTCAAGGAGGGCCACGAGACCTCCCGCATTGCCATCGGCGACAACCTGCTGTCCAAGCAGTTTGCCACTGACATCATGAAGCTGAACAAGTGCTTCGTGGTGAAGCGCAGCTCCGGCAGCCGTCGCGAAAAGCTGGCAGCCGCCACCACACTTTCCCAGTACATCCACCACTCCATCGTCAACGAAAACGAACACGTGTGGATTGCGCAGCGCGCCGGTCGCGCCAAAGACGGCCTCGACCGCACAAATCCCGCGCTGGCGGCGATGTTTGCGATGGCGAAGCCAAAGGAGCAGCCATTTGCGGATTTCTGGCGTGAGCTGCATATCGTACCGCTATCGATTTCCTACGAGTGGGACCCCTGCGACCGTTACAAGGCGCGGGAGCTCTACATCACCGAGCACCAGGACGAATACCAGAAAGAAGCGCACGAGGATCTGGGTAGTATTGGCAAGGGCGTGGTGGGCAAGAAAGGCCACATCCACGCGGCATTCGGCACCCCGATCGAGAAAGATTTCAACGATGTCTCCGCGCTCGCAGACGAGATCGATCGCCAGATTATTGGCAACTATGTGCTGCACCCGACCAACCTGATCGCCTACCAGATGATCTACGGTGTGGCGCCGGCGCTGCCCGTTGGCTACCCGGCCAAACCCTGGCATCCGGACGAGCATCAGGAGATCCGCGAGCAGTTCGAGCAGCGCATGGCGGCGATTGATGAGCGCTGGCGGGATAAGGCCATTCAGGCCTATGCCAATCCGGTGGTCTCTCGTTTGGCGTTTGAGCAGTAGTACGGGTTGGCTAAACCCTGAACAACCGTGGATAATGGCCGGCTGATTTAACCTCCAGTGCAGATTATTCCGTCGGTCCCCAGTGCTCAGCGAAAAAGACAAAGAATCCATCCAGAACGCCTATCGCCAGTTCCTCAACGGGCGCGAGCTCAAGGCCCGTTACGGCCAGAAGCTGATGATTGCGGCCATCGCACGTGCCCTCGGCGGCATCCAGCGCAATGGCGCCGGTGAGCGGGATCACGGTAAGACCGATGGCGAGCACATCTGCGTGGTGGAGGCGGGTACCGGTACGGGTAAGACCGTTTCCTATCTGCTGGCAGCCATCCCCATGGCGATCGCCCACGACAAAACCCTGGTGGTCTCCACCGCTACCGTGGCCCTGCAGGAGCAGATCATCAACAAGGATCTGCCCGAACTCATCCGCCACTCCGGCCTCAAGTTTGAAGTCTCCCTCGCCAAGGGGCGCGGTCGCTACCTGTGCCTGTCCAAGCTCGACCAGCTGCTCACCGAACTCACCTCCAGCGGCGTCGGCGCGTCTCTCGCGTTGTATGAAGATGAAAAGCCGCAGGTAGACGAAGTGGGGGTCAAACTGTACCGCGATATGGCCGACGAACTGGCCAGTGGCCGCTGGGACGGCGATCGCGACAACTGGAAAGACACCATCGAGGGCGACGACTGGAGCCGTGTTACCACCGATCACCGCCAGTGCAGCGGCCGCCGCTGCCCCCATGTCAGCAGCTGCAGCTTCTTCCGCGCCCGTGAAAGTCTGGGCAAGAGCCGGGTGATCGTGGCCAACCACGACCTGCTGCTGGCGGATCTGGCCCTCGGCGGCGGTGCGATCCTGCCGCCGCCGGAAGAAACCATTTACGTGCTGGACGAGGCCCACCACCTGCCGGATAAGGCGCTGAACCACTTTGCCCACCACAGTCGCGTCGGTGCCACCACCGGCTGGCTGGATCAGGCCAACAAGAATCTCGGGCAGTTGCTCGGCGAAATCGGTGATGGCGGCGAACTCGATCGCGCCGGCGAAGAGTTGCCGGCACTGCTCACGGCCGCCAAGCAGAAAATGGAGATGGCCTGGCCGCTGCTGGAGGACCTGTGCGAATTCGAAGACGAGCGCGGCAATAACGGCGGTTCATTCGCAGGCCGCAGTGCCCGCCATCGCTTTGAGGGCGGCGTGGTGCCCGAATCCCTGATGCACCTGGCGGAGCAGTTGCGGGAGGACTTCGATGAGATCGAGTCCCTGCTCAGCAAGATGGTACAGTCCGCCCAGCGCATGATGGAGGACGTCCACAGCCCGGTGCCGATTGTCGACCTGGAGCGCTGGTACCCGGTGTTGGGCAGCTGGCACGGCCGCGCCGAGGCAAATCTGGAGTTGTGGGCGAACTATTCCCGTGTCGATGAGGGTGCGGTGCCACAGGCGCGCTGGGTGACCCTGGTGGAGTGGGGCGGTTCGTTTGATTTCGAGGTGTGCAGCTCGCCGATCCTCGCCGGCAAGACCCTGGAGTTCAGCCTGTGGCGCCGCTGCTACGGTGCGGTGCTGACATCTGCGACCCTCACCGCGCTGGGGCGCTTCGATCGTCTGAAAATGCGCGCCGGAACGCCGGACAACGCCAGTTACGAAATCGTACCCAGCCCGTTCGACTTCTCCCGCGCCGAGCTGCGGGTCCCGAGAGACGCGGTGGAGGCGAATAATGCAGACCTGCATACGGATGCGGTGAGCGAGGCACTTCCGGACCTGCTGGAGGGGCCGGGCGGCTCACTGGTGCTGTTTGCGTCGCGCCGGCAGATGGAAACGGTGTATGAATCGCTCCCCGGCACCTGGCGCAACCGCATCCTGATGCAAGGGCAGCAATCTCGCCAGCAGCTGCTGGACAGCCACAAGAAAAGTGTCGATAGCGGCGGCCACAGCGTGCTGTTCGGTCTCGCCAGTTTTGCCGAGGGCCTGGATCTGCCGGGGGACTACTGTCGCCATGTAGTGATCGCGAAATTACCCTTTGCAGTGCCGGACGACCCCATCGAAGCGGCGCTGGCGGAGTGGATTGAGGCCAAGGGCGGTAACGCCTTTATGCAGATCACCGTACCCGATGCAGCGCTCAAACTGGTGCAGGCCTGTGGCCGGCTACTGCGTACAGAGCAGGACAGCGGCACCATCACCCTGCTGGACCGGCGCATCGTCACCAAACGCTACGGGCGCGCGATGCTGGATTCGCTGCCGCCTTTCAGACGCTCGATAAACTGAACCAATTTAGCTTTATGAAGTCGATTTACCCCGATATCGCCACCCTGCTGCTGGAGCTGGAGGCGGAACTTCGCGTTCTGAGCCTTTGGGATGCCGAGCCGCCTTCGCCTGCGGCGCTGGCGAGTACCGAACCATTCTGTGTGGACACACTGACACTGCCCCAGTGGCTACAGTTTGTGTTTCTGCCCCGCATGAGCCAGATGGTGGAGCTGGAAATACCACTGCCGCACGCGTGCGGTATCGCACCGATGGCGGAGGAGTTTTTTCGTGGCAGCGAACTGCCGGTGGCGGCACTTACCCGCAAACTGGAGGAGATAGACACGCGTCTGGCCAGGGGGTGATGCCCGGTATTGGGGCGAATACTTGTGGATCGGCGCTTGATTGATCGTGACCAGTTGGTACCATCTCGTTGCAGAGTCTGCTGGAGGCTATCCTTCCCTGACCGTTTTCCGGGGCAGTTCGTCCGGAATGTGTCCTCTGTCACAGTCACTGTGCAGCGGCAACGGGGATACGATAGTATGCGCAGCTTTCAAAAAAACGGGCACCACGGATGGCCCGAATATGTTTTGCCGCCAGGATTTACGCTCGATAACAAGCTCAGGGCCGGTTGCCCCGCCCCTAAGGTAGTAATAAACAGATGCGGTTTTTACCCATAGCTCTCTTTGTGCTGGTTGCCCAACTGCTGTCAGGCTGTGAAACCCAGGCTACTAGCGCGACCCCGATTGAATCCCCGGCTGCGGAGGATGTTGCTTCGGCGATGCCCGCCTCCTTTGATCCAAGCCTTTGTCCCGCCGTTGAAGCGGTCGTGTGCGCCGAGCCTGAAATCCAGGTGGTGGAGCGGGTGGTCGAGCGTAAGGTGGATCGCGTGATCGAAGTGCCTGTCGCCAAGGACAAACTGGTACTCGGCTCGGAAGAGATCTTCACCGTTGAACCGGGCGGTGTCCGCCTGATGGCGCTGGTCGACACTGGTGCCGCCACCTGCTCACTCAGCGTACTGGAGCTGACGCGCTTCGAACGTGATGGCAGCGACTGGGTGCGATTCAAACTGGAAGATGACGACGAGGGGCTTTCGGAGAAAATTGAGCTTCCCATCAAGCGTCACGTGCGTGTAGCGCGCCCCGGATTCGATCGCCAGCGCCGCCCCATTGTTGATATGAGCCTCACCGTGGGTGAGGTTACCCACATAGTCGAAGTGAACCTGGTAGAGCGCGGTGAATTCGAATTCCCATTACTGGTGGGTCGCAATTTTCTGAAAGACGCCGCTGTGGTGGATGTGAGCCGCAAGCTGGTACAGGGCAAGCCCAAACTGCCGGTGATTAGCAAATAATTCCACGTTTAATACCCGGAATTGTGGGCCGGGTACTGGCGAAAGCACCGGTACTCGGCAAGAATACGCGGCCACAAGCTGCATCCAACAACGAACGGGGAATGGCGAATGTCGCCACGGGCACAGGTCTATATTCTCGCTGCGCTGCTCACACTTCTGGGCGCCAGCCTCACCATCTACAAACATTTCGCCCTGGGCTTCCCCCTTTTGCCCGGTGAATATCGCACCGTCTGGACCATCGAAGCCAAGGTGCGCTTCAATGCCGACGGCGGCCCGGTAAAAGCCGCCCTCACACTCCCGCGAGCCCAGCGCAATATGGAAGTACTGGGGGAGACCTTCAGCTCATCCGGCTACGGCTTCAATATTGTGCACGAGGACGACGAGCACCGCGCGGTGTGGTCGCGCCGTCAGGCAAGCGGTGTCCAGTCACTGTTCTATCAGCTGGATGTACACCAGACACCCGGGGCCGCGCTGGAGCAGTCGCTGGATCTCAGCACCGAAGTGGTAAAACCGATGCTCGGTGCCCGTGAGCAGGAGGCTGTGCGCCAGGCGATTTACTCTCTGGTGGAGGCTGGCCGTGCCCGCTCCTCCGACGTTTCCACCTTTACTTCAGAGCTGCTGCTCGCGCTGGCGGACACCCGTAACCAGGATCGCAACCTCATTTTCGGCTATTACAAAGACCGCTCTTTTGTGGATGTCGCGCTGGTGGTGCTGGCGGCTGCGGACATCCCGGCGCACCGGATTCGCGGGCTGTATCTGGAAGACGACCGTCGCCGCCTGGACCCGGAGGACCTGCTGGAAATCTATGACGGCAAGCGCTGGGTGGTGTTCGAACCCACCAGCGGAACACCCGGAGTGCCGAAAAACTTCTTTATCTGGCAGCGTGGTGGCAAGAGTCTGCTGGACGTGGAGGGGGGGCGTAATTCCGGCGTGACCTTCTCGGTGATCTCCAACGACGTGCCCGCGCGCGACGTGGCCATGTTGAGCACCAGCAAGGAAAAAGAAGCGCTGGTGGATTTCTCCATCTACAGCCTGCCCATCGAACAGCAGAGCATTTTCAAACTGATCCTGCTGGTGCCCGTGGGGGCATTGGTGGTGGTGCTGTTGCGGGTGTTCGTGGGGCTGCGCACCTCCGGTACCTTTATGCCGGTGCTGCTCGCCATCGCGTTCATTGAAACCCAGCTGCTCACCGGTCTGTCGATCTTCGTGCTGATCCTGATTCTCGGTCTGTGGGTGCGTTTCTATCTAAGCCGGCTCAATCTCTTGTTGGTCGCGAGGATTGCCGCCGTGGTGATCACGGTGGTGATATTGATGGGGGCCATCAGTGTGGTGAGCTACAAGCTCGGTATCGAGCAGGCACTGACGGTGACCTTCTTCCCGATGATCATTCTCGCCTGGACCATCGAACGCATGTCCATTCTGTGGGAAGAGGACGGCCCCTACGAAGTGGTGATTCAGGCGGGCGGCAGCCTACTGGTGGCGGTACTCGCCTGGTGGGTGATGACCAACCGCTACATCGAGCACTGGACCTTCAACTTCCCGGAGCTGCTGCTGGTGTTGCTCGGACTGGTCATGATTATCGGTAACTACACCGGTTACCGCCTGGGTGAACTGGCGCGATTCCGCCAGCTGGTGCGCTGATGCAATTCCGCTTACCCGCGTTGCGTTTACCACCGTTTTTCCGCGGCGGCCTGGTGTCGCCGTTCAAATTGCGCAAGCTCGGCATACTGGGGATGAATGCGCGCAATGTGCGCTATATCGCCCGCTATAACGACCGCGACAAATACCCGATTGTCGACGACAAGCTGAACACCAAGCGCGCCGCGCGGCGCTACCGTATTCCGGTGCCGGACCTGATCGCCGCCTTTGACACCCAGCCCACCCGCACCCGCATCATGCAGGTGATCGGGCCGTTGCAGCAGTTCGTGATCAAGCCGGCGCGGGGTTCTGGTGGCAAGGGCATTCTGGTGATCGTCGGACGCGACGGCGAAGACTATGTCAAACCGTCCGGCAACAAGGTCACGGCACTGGATATCCAGCGCCACGTGAGCAATATCCACAGTGGCCTATACAGCCTCGGTGGCAAGCCCGATAGGTGCATGGTCGAGGCGCTGGTGGATTTCGATCCGGTGTTCGACAAGTACTCTTTCGAAGGCGTGCCGGATATCCGCGTGATCGTATTTCGCGGATTCCCGGTGATGGCCATGTTGCGCTGCTCCACCCACGACTCCGACGGCAAGGCCAACCTGCACCAGGGCGCGGTGGGTGTGGGCATCGACCTCGCCACGGGTAAAGCTTCACATGCGGTGCAGCGGGGCGTCCGGGTCGATACCCATCCCGATACAAAAATGCCGTTTGCGGATCTCGAGGTGCCGGGCTGGACCGAGTTGGTGAAACTCGCGGCAAGCTGCTACGAAATGACAGGCCTTGGCTATCTTGGCTGCGATATTGTGCTCGACCGCAAGCGCGGGCCGTTGTTGCTGGAAGCCAACGCGCGCCCGGGGCTCGCGATCCAGATTGCCAATGGTATCGGCCTGCGCACGCGCCTGGAGCACATCGAGTCGCTGGATATGGAACACCTGGAAAAAAATGTGGAGGAGCGCGTGGCCTACTCCATGGATTATTTCGCCGCGCGCACCACTCTTTGAGATGTAAGGTGCGGCGGTCTCATCTGCTTCCCGGTCTGTTTCTTATCGCTCCTGCGCTCGCGGTCTCCGCCAATTCCGTGCAGGAATCCCCGCTGCGAATTCAGGAAACCTCTCTGGAAACGGTTGAGGTAATCGGCAAGCTGACACACAAAGGCTCCGTTGCGGATTCGATAGCGGGGGCCACGCTGGATGTGGATACCATCGCTCAGCGAGTACCGACTCATCCCGCAGAGCTTATCAACGGCCTTCCAGGCATCTGGATCAGCCGGGGCGACGGCCAGGAGCACCTCACCGCGATCCGTTCGCCGGTGCTGAGTGGTGCCGGCAGCTGTGGTGCGTTTGCGGTGCTGGAAGGGGATATCCCGGTGCGCGGCACCGGCTTCTGCAATGTCAATCAACTCTCTGATCTCCCCCTGTCCCAGGCCGGCAGCGTACAGGTGCTGCGCGGCCCCGCCAGTGTGCTGTACGGCTCCGATGCCCAGCACGGGGTGGTCCGGCTGCTGAGCGCTGCTCCTGCGGAAACCCGCGAAGTTGGTGTGAGCCTTGAGGGCGGCGCAAATGACTACCGCCGAATTTCCACCGGCGTCAGCGACACCATAGGACGTAACGGTGTGCGTCTCGGTTTCAGCGGCAGCCACGACGGCGGCTATAAAATCGATTCTGGCTACGACCAGCAGCAGTTCAGCGCCCGTCACGATTACCGCGGTGACATTTGGAATACGCGCACGCTCGTCAGCATCAGCAATCTCAATCAGGAAACCGCCGGTTACGTAACCGGGCTCGACGCTTACAGGGATTCCCGCCGCAGGCGCGAAAATCCGAATCCGGAAGCCTTCCGCGACAGTCAGTCTGCGCGACTGCAGACCCGTTTCGAGCGCGCAACGGCGGCGGGTAATCACTGGCAAATCACCCCCTACGCACGCCATACGGAAATGGCCTTTCTGATGCATTACCTGCCCGGCACACCACTGGAAGAAAACGGCCAGCGGGGCGCGGGTATCCAGGCTTCCTATGATTACCGGCTCGGCGAAAACCTGGAACTGCTGAGTGGCCTCGACCTGGAGCATACCAACGCCCGGGTACGGCAGACCCAGGAAAGCGGTTTTTCCTCGTTTCCCGCCGGGCGGCAATACGACTATCAGGTTGCGGCCGATGTATTAGCGGCTTTTTCCAATATGGATTGGTTGTTCGCCGAACGCAGTCGGTTCACGCTCGGCGCCCGCTGGGAATCCCTGCGCTACGACTACGACAATCAGATGCTCGCCGGTGATACCGCGGAAGATGGCAGCCAGTGTATCAACGGGTTCACCGGCACTGAGGGCTGCCGCTACAGCCGCCCCGACGACCGCCGGGATGAATTTTCCAATCTCTCGTTCAATGCCGGTCTCGCACGGGAGTTTGCTAACAACCTGTCCGCCAGCCTGCGCCTTGCCCACGGCTTTCGCGCGCCGCAGGCCGGGGAGTTGTACCGCTTGCAGAACGGGCAGACAGTGGCGGACCTGGATTCCGAATCCATCGACAGTGTGGAACTGGGATTGCGAAAAAATTCTGAGGGCCTGGGTTTCAGTCTCACCGGATTTTATATGGAAAAATCCGACGTGATTTTCCAGTCATCCGAGCGTCTGAACCTGAGCGGCGGGCAAACCCGGCACTACGGTGTGGAATACGAGTTGGACTGGGGCCTGGCCCCGCAGTGGGCACTCATCCTGGCGGGAACCTACGCGCGCCACCAGTACACCAACAATGTCAGTGAGCCGGGCAGTGACACCTTGATCGAAACCCGTGGCAACGACATCGACACCGCACCGCGGCATATGCACAGCCTGACGCTGGGCTGGACCCCATTTGCGCAAACCCGTGTCGAACTGCAGTTCCAGTCCATGGGAAGCTACTACACCGATATCGAAAACGCCCACCGCTATCCCGGCCACGACCTGCTACACCTGCGGTTGCGCCAGCAGGTCGCACCCAGAATAAATCTCGGGGTGCGGATCAATAATCTGGCGAATGTGGATTATGCGGAGCGGGCGGACTATTCAGGTCTGGCAGGTGGCGATCGGTATTTTATTGGTGAGCCGAGAAGTGTTTTCGGGGATGTCCGTTTCGAATTTTGATCGGGCAAAAAAATGGCGAACCGTTTCCAGTTCGCCATTTTTGTTTGCGGGTCTACAGATCCGCCATTACAGGTTCTTCAGGGATTCCAGCTGTTGAACGAAACGGCTGTGGGCAATTTCCAGATCTGCCAGTCGCGCTCTTTCCTTGTTCACCACCTCTTCCGGTGCTTTGTCGACAAAGTTGGCATTGCTGAGTTTGCCGGAAACCGCGGCCAGTTCCTTGCTCAGACGATCGATTTCTTTCTGTACGCGCGCACTTTCCGCTTCCACGTCGATCAGCCCGGCCATCGGTACCAGCAACTCCAGCTCACCGACCAGCGCAGTAGATGAGGCCGGTGCGTCGGCGCCCGCGGGTAGCGAGTCGATGGACTCGAGTTTCGCCAGCTTGGTCAGCAGTGTGCGGGTCTGATCCAGCAATTTTTGATCCGCTGCGGAAACGTTGCGCAGAATCAGGGGGATGCTTTTCGCCGGGGAAATATTCATCTCGCCGCGAATATTGCGCACACCTTCGATCACACCTTTCAGCCAGGCAATCGCCGCTTCGGCGTTCTCGTCGATGCGGTGCTCGTTCGCTACCGGATACTTCTGCAGCATGATGGTATCGCCGGACTGGCCCGCGAGCTCCTTCACGCGCTGCCAGATTTCCTCGGTAATAAACGGCATCAGCGGGTGCGCCAGGCGCAGAGTGGTTTCCAGCACGCGGATCAGGGTGCGGCGGGTACCTTTCTTCACGGCGTCGGACGCGTTGTCGTCCCACAGTACCGGCTTGGACAGTTCCAGATACCAGCTGCAGTACTCACTCCATACGAAGTCGTACAGTGCCTGGGAGGCCAGGTCGAAACGGTAGCTGTCGATGGCTTCTTTAACGGTGATCTCGGTGCGCTGCAGCTGGGAGATGATCCAGCGGTCGGCAATTGAAAGTTCGAAATTCTCGCTGCCGTCCTGACCGCAGTCGTGACCCTCGCAGTTCTGCAGTACATAGCGGGACGCGTTCCAGATCTTGTTGCAGAAGTTGCGGAAGCCCTCGATACGTCCCACGTCAAACTTGATGTCGCGGCCGGTGGAGGCCAGCGAGTAGTAGGTGTAACGCAGCGCGTCGGTGCCGTAGGCGGCGAGGCCTTCCGGGAATTCCTTGCGGGTCTGCTTTTCAATCTTGTCGCGCAGGTGCGGCTGCATCATGCCGGAGGTGCGCTTGGATACCAGGCTCTCCAGGTCGATACCGTCGATCAGATCGATGGGGTCGAGCACGTTGCCCTTGGACTTGGACATCTTCTGGCCGTGGCTGTCGCGCACCAGGCCGTGCACATACACGGTGTGGAACGGCACTTCCTTCTTGAAGTACAGGGTCAGCATCATCATGCGCGCGACCCAGAAGAAGATGATATCGAAGCCGGTTACCAGCACGGACGTCGGGTGGAACGCCGCCAGCTCCGGGGTTTCTTCCGGCCAGCCCAGGGTGCCGAAGGTCCACAGGCCGGAGGAGAACCAGGTATCGAGCACGTCGTCGTCCTGGCGCAGTTCGATATCGCCCAGGTTGTGCTTCTCGCGCACTTCTTCTTCGCTGCGGCCGACGTAGACCTTACCGTCGTTGTCGTACCACGCCGGGATGCGGTGGCCCCACCACAGCTGGCGGGAGATGCACCAGTCCTGGATATCGCGCATCCAGGAAAAGTACATGTTCTCGTAATTTTTCGGCACGAAGTTGACGCGGCCGTCTTCCACTACCTTGATGGCCTCGTCCGCCAGCGGCTGCGTTCTGACATACCACTGGTCGGTGAGCCACGGCTCGATGACCACGCCAGAGCGGTCGCCGCGGGGTACTTTCAAGGTGTGCGGTTCGATTTTTTCCAGGCAGCCGATGGTATCGAGGTCGTCGACGATCTGCTGGCGTGCGGCAAAGCGCTCCATGCCGCGGTATTTTTCCGGCACGTTGTCGTTTAGGTTGGCGTCGGCGTCGAGGATGTTGATCATCTCGAGGTTGTGGCGCTGGCCCATCTCGTAATCGTTGAAGTCGTGCGCCGGGGTGATCTTCACGCAGCCGGTGCCGAATTCGCGGTCGACGTAGTCGTCGCCGATGATCGGGATTTCACGGTCTGCCAACGGCAGCTTGATGGTCTTGCCGATCAGGTGCTTGTAGCGCTCGTCTTCCGGGTGCACCGCCACCGCGGTATCGCCGAGCATGGTCTCCGGGCGGGTAGTGGCGACAACCAGGTGGCCACTGCCATCGGTCAGCGGGTAGCGGAAGTGCCACAGGTGGCCCTGCTCTTCCTCATTCAGTACTTCCAGGTCGGAAATCGCGGTGTGCAGTTTCGGATCCCAGTTCACCAGGCGCTTGCCGCGGTAGATCAGATCGTCTTCATACAGGCGGATAAAGACTTCCTGCACCGCCTTGTAGAAGCCGTCGTCCATGGTGAAGCGCTCGCGGGACCAGTCCGGGCTGGCGCCGAGGCGACGCAGCTGGCGGGTAATGTTGCCGCCGGACTCTTCCTTCCACTCCCACACCTTCTCGATGAACTGGTCGCGGCCCAGCTCGTGACGGGTTTTGCCTTCCGCCGCCAGCAGACGCTCCACCACCATCTGGGTGGCGATACCGGCGTGGTCGGTGCCAACCTGCCACAGGGTGTTGTCACCCTTCATACGGTGGTAGCGGATCAGGGCGTCCATGATGGATTCCTGGAAGCCGTGGCCCATGTGCAGGCTGCCGGTAACGTTCGGCGGCGGGATCATGATGCAGTAGGGATCGGCGGCGGTATCGCCGGAGGGCTTGAAGTAGCCGTTGTCTTCCCAGGTTTTGTACCACTGTTGTTCGATGGCGTTGGGCTGGTATGTCTTGTCCATGCGCGGGGGAGTGCCTTGCGTTGTATGGGCTGGCCGCCCGGACATCTCGATGTCGGGGGCAGTGAATAAATAAAAGGGGCGGAATTATACCGCTGGGGCCAGTGGGGGCAAAAGGCCGGCGGACCGGTTGGTCGACCGCCGTCAGGATTTTTTCGGGTAGAGCTCGTTGAGCATCATGCTGATGCTGAGGCGCAGTTGCCGTTCCAGTTCCGGCAGCTGCTCTGCGACTAGCTGCTCGAGCAGCCGCTCGCGCTCCTCGTCGGAAAGCTTGCGATTAGTGCCAGCTGCCGCTTCAGGCTTGGCCGGGGCTGCGTAGTACGCCGGTGTGACTGCCGGGATTGGGTCCGGCCGGGGGATCTTGCCACCGGTCAGACGCGCGCGAATATGTGGGGGCAGGAAGGGGTTTTCCGTCATGGATACTGTGGTGACCTTGGGGCTGCTGGGGCTCGATGGAATTTGAGCGCTTGTCCGTGTTGCTGGTTGAGTCGCAGTGTTGGCCGGTTTTGCTGCTGGCTCAGCGGGTGCGGGTTCGATGAGCTGGAGATCGGCCAGTGATTCCGGCGCTTGTTCCTGCTCGATGTCGAACAGTTCGGGCTGGAATTCTTCCCGCACTGTTGCGGTCCGCTGTGTATTTCCCTGCGACGTTTGCTGGGGTGTCGGTTGGGTGTCATTTTTCACCGGCCACGGCTCCGCCACCGGCTTGCGCGCTTCGTCTCGCTCTGGTGCCGGTTTCGGCAGATCCTGTAACGGGCGCAGCAGTTTGAGGTCGGCCTCGCTCAGTTCCGTTGAATAATCGTCGAAATCGTCCAGTAGTTCTTCATCGATAGGGGAGAAAAGGATCGGCAGGTCGATTTCTGTCAGCGGGCGCTGTGGCGGCGTCGGCGCATAGCTCGGCGCGCGCGGCGGGGTGGTGTGTTGTTGGGCGTTGTTTACTTTCTGATCGCTGGTGGGCTCGGCTACCTGATCCAGCAGCGGAATATCGGCTTCCATGTCACTGCCCAGCAGTTCCCGCAGGGAGCTGAGTTCCCGGAGAAGTTCGTGAGGCGGCTGGCCGTTTTGGTGTCTTCTGTTTTTCTTGCGACCGGACATGGATGTGGGTTCGGGTTGCGATCAGTTGGTGATGTTGTGAGATTGTAACGGATATCCCCGATCGCGGTAGTGGGTGTATCGCGTTCTGGAACGGGCGAGCGAGCCCGGTTGCTGGCAGACGATTTCGGCGAGGCGCTCGAAACGGCTGAACCAGGCGGGGATGTCGCTACAGAGGTTGATAAGCAGGCCGTGGTGCTGGCCGGGATCTTCGCCGCTGTTGATTTCGATGGCGGCCTGCTGGACTTTGTTCTGCACGGCGTGGGGCAGGAAGCTGTCCTCCCGGTAGGTCCACAGCAGTTCGTCCAGTTGCTGCGCCTGCTCCGGGTTGTCCACTGCAATCAGTACGTGCAGTCCGCTGCGGAAGGCTTTTTCCGCAAGTCGGCAGGCAAAGGTCGGTATCTCGCCGGGATTCTCAGAGGCCAGAACGTAGAAATCGATTCGGGTCATATTACTTGCGACTGTGCGATGAAATTTGATGCGAAGGCCCTGATGCCGATGGCTGTTCGCAGGACCGTCTGCGGCCTGGATGGCCGCAGCCGAGCCCCCATGGATGGGTTTACGGCGTGTCCTGCGAACAGCCATCGGCTACAGGGCCGCCACTGCGGCAGTTTCAGAACTCCGAACTGACTTTAGTGGCGGCGCCGCTACCGGGTAGTGCCTTGCGAGACGCGCCGTGAACCCATCCATGGGGGCTCTTCCGCGAGGTCCCTCTCGCGGAAGGTCTCACAAGGCACTACCCGGTATCAGTTCCTTCGCGTCGAACTAACCACTTCGTGGTCTGATTTATTTTGATTTCAGAATGTATTGCAGCAACAGCGGTACCGGGCGGCCGGTCGCGCCTTTTGCTGCGCCAGAAATCCATGCACTACCGGCGATATCCAGGTGTGCCCAGGTGTATTCCTCGGCGAAGCGGGACAGGAAGCAGGCGGCGGTGACGGAGCCGGCTTCGCGGCCGCCAATGTTCTGCAGGTCGGCGAAGTTGGAGTTCAGCATCGGCTGGTACTCATCCCACAGTGGCATGCGCCAGGCGCGGTCGCCGGCAGTTTCGCCGGCGGCGATCAGGTCGTTGGCCAGCTGGTCCTGGTTGGCGTAAAGGCCTGTGGCGTGGTTGCCCAGGGCAATCACGCAGGCGCCGGTGAGGGTGGCGATGTCGATCACCACGCTGGGCTTGAATTTGCCCGCCCAGGTCAGGGCGTCACACAGTACCAGGCGGCCCTCGGCATCGGTGTTGAGGATCTCGATGGTCTTGCCGCTCATGGATGTAACGATGTCGCCGGGCTTGCTGGCGCGACCGCTCGGCATGTTTTCAGCGGCGGCGACGACGCCGACGACGTTCACCGGAGCATTCATTTCGACCAGCGCGTTCATCACGCCAAACACGCTGGCGGCGCCGCACATGTCGAACTTCATTTCATCCATCTGCAAACCGGGTTTGATGCTGATGCCGCCGGTGTCAAAGGTGATGCCCTTGCCGACAAGAACGATCGGCTTGTCGTTGGCTTTGCCACCCTTGTACTGCATCGCGATCATGGCTGCAGGTTCGTCACTGCCCTTGGCGACGCTCATGAAGGCACCCATGCCCAGTGCTTCCATCTTCTTGTTGTCGAGTACGGTAGTGGTGAGCTTTGGGTGTTTTTTCGCCAGCGCCTTCGCCTCATTGGCGAGGTAAGTTGGGGTGCACAGGTTGCCCGGCAGGTTACCGAGCTCGCGGGCGATGTTGCTGCCAAGTGCCTGGGCACTGCCGAGATCGGTACCGGCCTGCACCGCTTTTTGCTGCTTCTTGTCGCTTACATGCAGGGTGAATTTTGCGAGCGGATTGGGCTTGGCGTCGCTCAGGAAACGGGTGAATTTGTAACCGGCAAGGCCCGCAGCCAGTGCCAGTTGCTGGGCCTGCCACTCGATATCGGCATCGCGCACCGCCACTTCGGTAAGGTAACTGGTGGCGTCTTTGAGCGAGGTCACGGCCTTGGCGCTCGCATTGGCGAGCTTGCGGAATTCCGCCTGGGATACCGGCGCTTTGCCGGTGCGCACAAACAAAACGCGCTCGGCGTCGCCTTCCAGCAGGGACACCAGAAGCGTGCTGCCAGCGGCCTTACCCAGGTCGCCGCGCTTCAGCAGTTTGCCGAGGCTGCCGTTGCTGGCCTTGTCGAGGGCATTGCCACTATCGGTGAGCTGGTCCTTGTCGTTGACGGCGAGGATGGCGCAGGCGCTGCGCTGTTTGCTGATATCGGTGACCTTGGCGAAAAACTGCATGAAATGGTTCCTTGATGTTCTTTGTGCTCTGAAGCCACGGCCACCGGGGCGGACGTCTTGTCCGCTGCTGCCGCGCTGGCGGATTCGGGCGCTGGGGGCCAGACTCCTCAAGACGTTGCGAGCGGGCGGGGTGCGGTGGGGCCGGGCCCTGCCAGGCCGAGACATGGCCGGGCTTTTTGGTGATAATGCGCCCCGCAAGTTTAACCCGAGAAGGATCGGATTGCTTGATCGGGTGTCCTATCCGTCACCTGAGTATCCAATAATCGGATTCTCGATTTCCAATTCGCCGTTTCTTCAAAGTAAGTGCAATCAGGGAAGCTGGTCGTTCAGTGATTATTTTTCGTTACCTCTGTCGCGAGCTGCTCGGCGCAACACTGGCCGTCAGCGCGGTGCTGCTGCTGATGGTGATGAGCGGCCGTTTTGTCAAATATCTGGCGGAGGCCGCCGCCGGGGACCTGTCGGCAGGTATCCTTTTTTCACTGATGGGATTCAAGCTGCCAGGGTTTCTCGAACTGGTTATCCCCCTGGGCTTTTTCGTCGGTATCCTGCTGGCATACGGGCGTCTTTATATTGAAAGCGAGATGACGGTACTGCACGCCTGTGGCTTCAGCGAGCGCCAGCTGCTGCGCTATACCCTGCTGGTGGCGCTGCTGGTGGCGGCATTGGTAGCGGCCATGAGCCTGTACCTGACGCCGACCGGTATCGAGCGCACCTCCCATCTGCTGACCGCAGACAAGTCCCGCAATGAATTTGATCACCTGGTGCCGAAAAAATTTGTCAGCACCGAGGGCGACCGCGCCGTTTACTACGCCGAAGCCCTGAGTGAAGACCGATCCACCATGCACAATGTGTTTCTCGCGGAGCTGGGAAGCTCGCGCGGCGAGACCGAGACGGACCACCAGATTGTGACGGTGGCGCGGGAGGGCGTGCAGCAGATAGACCCGGAAACCGGCCTGCGTTACCTGGTGCTGCGGGATGGCTACCGCTATGAGGGGGTTCCCGGGCAGAGCGATTACCGCCAGATGGCGTTCTCCAGCTACGAAGTGTTGTTGGAAATCCCGCGCCTGCGTTCCAAGGCCAGCGATAAATTGCAGTCCATGACCACGGCCGAGCTGTGGAAGAGTAGCGATCCCCGCGAGCGCGTTAATCTGCATTACCGCTTCAGCCTGCCGGTGTTAGTGCTGGTGGTGGCGATCCTCGCGGTGCCCCTCAGTCGTACCAACCCGCGCCAGGGGCGTTACGCCAAAATGATACCGGCGATACTGCTTTACATTATTTATATCGTTGCACTGCAAGGGGTTCGCGGTGCCATCGAAGACGGCAAGATCGAACACGCCTGGACCATCTGGCTGGTGCATCCACCGTTTCTGATTCTCGGATTACTGCTGCTTGGTGGCGGTAATTTGCGCAAGCCGCGCAACCGTCCGGTGGGAGACAGCGGGGATAGTAACGGGGGACGCAGTGATGTCACGGCTTGATAGTTATATTGCCCGCACCGTGACACTGGCTATTCTGGCCGTGTTGATGGTGATTCTCGGTCTGGATGTGATTTCCGCGATTGTCGATCAGTACGACGATCTTGGCGGTGACTACCAGTTTTTTAATCTGCTGGAATATGTGTTGTGGACACTGCCTGAGCGTGTCTACAGTCAGCTGGGTTTTTCTGCCCTGGTTGGTTGTATGGTGGGGCTCGGTACCCTCGCCGGTACCAGCGAGCTCACCGTCATGCGCGCCTCGGGTGTGTCCATCGGTCGCATCGCCTGGGCGGTGATGAAACCGGTGATGGTGCTGATCGTGCTCGGCCTGGTACTGGCGGAGCTGGTGGTGCCGGTTACCAACCAGACCGCGGAGAGTCGCCGCGCCATCGCCAAGGGCGAGCTTGAAAACTCCGGTCTGGAGCAGGGGTTGTGGTTTAACGAAAACGGGGAGTTTGTGCATTTCAATGCGGCGCTGCCCGGAGGAACCCTGTTCGGTATCACCCGCTACCGGTTTGATGACAACCGCCAGCTGCAGCAGGTGGTGTTTTCCGAGCGCGGTCTCTATCAGGGCGGCCACTGGGAACTGCAGAACAGCCGCCAGACCAGCCTGACCCCTGAGCGAGCCAGTAGCAGCCAGGAGGCGAAGAGCATCTGGGAATCCGATATGTCGCCGGACCTGTTCGCGCTGGTGGTGCCGTTGCCTTCGGATCTGTCGCCGCGCAACCTGTGGTCTTACGGCAAATTTCTCGATCGCAAGGGTGAGGAGTCCGCCCGTTACTGGCTGGCGTTCTGGAAAAAGGTGCTGCAACCGCTCACCATCGCCGGTCTGGTGATGATGGCGATTTCCTTTATCTTTGGTCCGCTGCGGGAAGTGACCACCGGTCTGCGGGTATTTACCGGGGTAATCGTGGGGATCGTGTTCCAGACCCTGCAGGACATGCTCGGGCCCTCGTCGGTAGTGTTCGGGTTCCCGCCATTCATTGCGGTACTGGTACCGATTATCGCCAGCTTCCTGATCGGCTGGTTGCTGCTGAAGCGGGCGCGCTAGTCGCCCGCTTCAGCGCCAGGTTTATCGATTTCCCTTCAGAGCTTTTTCGCTTTTTTCTTCTTCGGCAGTTGCCGAACCTCGGAGTCTGACGCCAGATCGTGCCAGCTGGCGCGATCAATCCGCAGATAACCCCAGAAAAATCCCAGCCCCAGGCAAGCCAATGAAATCGGGCCCACCAGCGCCCGCACCAGGCACTGGTACCAGCTGAGCTGCACACCGTTGTTGTTCGCCACCATCAGACGCCAGGCGCGCATGCCGATGGTCTGCCCGGCCACACGCCAGGACCACAGGAAGTAAGCTGCAGTTACCAGCAGCAGACCCAGCTGGTACAGCGGGCCGCCGACGCAGGGGGTGTAGTCCTGGTGCTCCGGTTGGCAGTGCAGGTCCCCGAAGGTGGACGCGACCAGCATGGCGAAGAAGCCGTATACCATCCACAACCCCGCCACAATCAGGGCGTCGTAGATGAGTGCCATCAGGCGCGGAAGTACTCCGGCGTAAGGGAGGTGATTGAACTGGGTGGGGGATTTGACTGTTTCGGGCACGGGAATCTCCGCCAAAAGGAAGTGGCGGAGATTCTAGCAAATTCGCAGTGAGGAGCGACGCAAGGAGCTGACGTTAGAACTCGTACTCGAAGGATATCGAGAATTTGTCGTCCGACAGGCGGAAGTCGTAATCGAGTGCGCTGTTGATACTGCCGTGGCTATTGGTGTAGCGCAGCAGCGGGTGTTGCTTGGCGCGCTTGTGCTGTTCCATATAGGTCTTGAAACCCATCTTCAGGATTTCATTGATCGCGCGACTTCCGGTGACATTTTCAGACTGGTCGGGATAGGTGAGCACTTCCAGCCACTGGTGATTCAATCGACGCTGAACCATTCCCATGGAGTTGTTGCGCAGATTTTCGGCGGATTCGTACAGGGCGTTATTGTCCATGCCAAACGCGCTGTCGATGAAGAACGCATTGTCGGCCTGGAGATTGAGGGCACTGGAAGAGTCGGGAATGAAGATGTTGTCGTCAGCGAGCAGGCTCGCGGATACGGGAAGCAATAGTATCCCGAGCGCGGCAGACAGGCTGCTGGCTAGGCACTTGTTGGAACGAAACCGAGAACAACGAGTTTCCATCTTTCCACCCCGGGGCGTTTGTCTACATCAGTTGGTTGCTGAACAACCACTGAATTTATTATGGCTCACCCTTGCTGAACCGTTTTGTCTCACAGATTCCGTCATTTTGCCAACCCTGGGTGTGAATATTTGTGGGGTGGCAGTCACTTCTTCGCGAGCCCCGTCGTTGCTGGATATACAGAGTTTTGCCGAGTTTCCGCGGGCTGCGGGGAGGTTTCCGCCAATGTTTTTTAATACCAATTTCCCCAAGGAAATCTGCGCCTTATAAAAACTTTGTCTAGTAATCGGGAAGTTCGATCACTAGCCGCAGCTGTGGTTCAGTGGTCATATGACCATTGGCGGATATTTGGTCTTGTTGTGGTTTTACTTTCCGGCCCCGTGAATTTGTTGACAGCGTTGTCTTTTTCGCTATGGTGGACGCTTGACCGGTGTCTGTTCACTGCGTCTGCGCCTTAACAAAATCAATAGAGCACCACCCATCATAAAGAGAAGACCCATGAATCGGCTTCCCCTCTTTGCCAGTCTGGCCCTGTCGGCCTTTATCGCCTCCTGTTCCGACCCCGAGTCCGCGACCGCACCGGGTGTGGCAGAACATTCTGCCGCGGCCGCTATCTCTGCGCCCGAGCGCATTGCCGCCAATTTCTCGGTGACCCAGGAGGTGCTGACCAATTTCCAGGGCGTGGACAAATCGGTGCGCGGGCTGTGCAAGCAAGCCGGGGGCAGTGGCGCCACCTGTTCCACATACCGCATCAGCCTGATCAACAACGGCCCGGCGATCGCCGCCAATGAGCGGGACTGGGTGCTTTATTTCCACAGCGTGCGCCGCTCACTGGCGCTGACCAATAGCGATGCCTTTACCCTGGAGCGGGTCAATGGTGACCTGCACCGCCTGATCCCCACCGAGCAGTTTGCCGGTATCGCCAGTGGCGAGACCCTGGCCCTGGATATGCTCGCGGAGAGCTGGATGCAGTTTGCGTCCGACTTCCAGCCGCGCCTGTTCGTGGTGGATGCGGAAGGCGAGGCGCGGGTGATCGAGTCTACGGATACCGACGACCTGAGCGACATCGCGCTGCCGATCAACAAGAACGACCCGAACAACTGGAAACGGGCGGCAGACGACGCCAATGTGCTGGCTACCGCGGCCACCCGCTTTACCCGCTTTACTGCGGACGACGCCATCGCAAGCGCGGAGGACCAGAGCTGGCGCGGCCGAATCATTCCGCAGCCGCTCTCCACCGAGATACTTGCCGGTGCCCCCGTGGCGCTGGGCGCGGGCGTGGCGCTAGAAGCGACTGGTCTTGCCGAAGGCAGTGTGAGTGCGCTGGAGCAGCGCCTGTCGCAACTGGGCCTGGCCGCAAAAGGGGATGATGCCTATCCGGTGCAGATCGCCGTGGACAAATCGACGTTTGCGGATAAATCTGCAGGCGCCTATCGCCTGGTGGTGAGCGCCGATGGCGCCCAGGTAACCGGTGCCGACGCGGCCGGTGCCTTCTACGGCGTGCAGTCCCTGATCGCGCTGGTTGATCTCAACAGCAACAGCCTGCCGCAGGTGAAGGTGGAGGACGCACCGCGCTTCCCGCACCGCGGCATGTTCCTGGATGTCGGGCGCAATTTTCACAGCAAGGAAGTGGTGCTGAAGTTGCTGGGGCAGATGGCGGCGTACAAACTCAACCGCTTCCATTTCCATCTGTCTGACGATGAGGGCTGGCGCCTGGAAATCCCCGGCCTGCCGGAACTCACCGAGGTCGGCAGCCAGCGCTGCTTCGATCTGGCAGAGAACAAATGTCTGTTGCCGCAGCTGGGGTCCGGCCCCAATGCCGACAACTTCGGTTCCGGCTACTTCAGCGTCGACGACTATGTGGAAATCCTGCGCTACGCCGCCGACCGCCATATCGAAGTGGTGCCGGAATTTGATATGCCCGCCCACGCCCGCTCTGCCGTGGTGGCGATGGAAGCGCGTTACCGCAAGCTGAAAGATACCGACCTCGCCGCGGCGGAGGCCTACCGACTGATCGACCCCGAGGACGATACCCGGTACCTGTCGGTGCAGTTCTACGACGACAGCTATATCAACCCCTGCGTGGATTCCACCTACAACTTTGTCGGCAAGCTGATCCGCGAGGTGAAGGCCATGCACGACACCGCCGGCGTGCCGCTGCAAAGCTGGCATTTCGGTGGCGACGAGGCGATCAACATCCTCGCCTCCGACGCGTTTGAAGTGGGTCCGGGTAATGACCCTGAGAAAGGCGATACCAGCGCCGACAAGCGCAGCAAGCCCTGGAGCAACTCGCCCCAGTGCCAGAAACTGATTGCCGGCGGCGAAGTGAAAGCCCTTGACGAGCTGGGCGAACTCTATGCCAAGCGCGTGAGCAAACTGGTGGCTGAGGCGGGAATTCCCACCATGGCCGCGTGGAACGACGGCGTGAAAAAAATCGGCAACGCCAGCGAGGAACTGGCGACCGAACACAACTTTGTGAATTCCTGGGCGCCGCTGTTCTGGGGCGGCGGCGATGAGAGCGCGCACTTTGCCGAAACCGGTTTTGACCTGGTGCAGTCTCACTCCGACTACCTCTACTTTGATATGCCCCAGGAAGTGGACCCGGCGGAGCGCGGTTATTACTGGGCCTCCCGCTATACCGATGTGCGCAAGACCTTTAGTTACGCGCCGCTGAACACTGCGCAACAGGCGGAAATCTACCCCAACCGCGACGGCCACGGCTGGAGCGCCACCTCGCCGGCCCCGGAATTTGCCGACAGTGTGCGCGGCATCCAGGGGCAGCTGTGGAGCGAAGTTGTGCGCACCGATGAAGCGGTGGAGTACCAGGTATTCCCGCGCCTGCTGGCACTGGCGGAGCGGGCCTGGCACCAGGCGAGCTGGGAGCTGCCGCTGCAACAGGGGCAGAAGTTCTCCGCGGAAACGACCTTTGTGGACAAGCAGGCGCTCGCGCGCGACTGGGCCGGTTTCTCTGCGGCACTCGGCAACAAAGAGCTGCTGAAGCTGGATCGCGCAGGCATTGGCTATCGCGTACCGGTGCCCGGTGCGCTGGTAGCCGGCGATCGCGTGAAAACCGCACTGCCGTATCCGGGCCTGGCACTGGAATACTTTGATGGCGAGCAGTGGCAGCCCCTCAGCGAGGGCATAGCCCCGCAGGCGATCCAGTCCCTGCGCGCAAAGAGCGCCGACGGCCAGCGCGCCAGCCGCGAAGTGATGCTGGAACCTTCGGCCAGCCTGAGTGCAAATTAAGTCACTCTCTCGACCTGCCGCCTTGGCTAGAATGTTCTGATCATCCACTACCAGCGATGATCAGAACAATGGACTGGAGGCGGGTATGGGTAAAAGTCGGGTCTACGACTATGTGATTGTGGGGGCGGGCTCCGCGGGTTGTGTGCTGGCCAACCGCCTGAGCGAAGACGAACAGAATCGTGTGTGCCTGCTGGAAGCCGGTCCCTCCGATCACAACCTGTTGATCCAGATGCCCGCAGGTATCGGCTACCTGCTGCCGGGCAAGCGCTTCAACAGGCACTTCTATACCGAACCCCAACCCAACCTCGACAATCGCCGCCTGTTCTGGCCGCGGGGTAGGGTGCTGGGTGGCAGCAGTGCCATCAACGCCATGATCTATACCCGCGGCAACCCCGGGGATTACGACGCCTGGGAACGGGCCGGCAATCCCGGTTGGGGCTGGTCCGGCATGCTGCCGTACTTCCTGCTGGCGGAAGGCAACCAGCGTGGCAGCGACGCCTATCACAGTGGTTACGGTCCGCTCACCGTTTCGGACCTCAAATGGAAATCGGCCGCCGGGCGCGCTTTCGTGCAGGCCGGGCTGGAGGCCGGTTACCGCTCCAACCACGATTTCAACGGCTACCAGCAGAACGGCGTGGGTTTCTATCAGGTCACGCAGAAATTGGGCCGGCGCTGCTCTGCCGCCACTGCCTATCTTTACCCGGTAAAGAATCGTCCCAACCTCAGTATATTTACCAGCGCAGAGGTGGCGGGGCTCGATTTCAAGGGCAGCCGGGTGAGTGCAGTGACCCTGCAAAATGGCCACCGCATTATTGCCAACAAGGAAATCATCCTCTGTGCCGGCGCTATCCAGTCGCCACAGCTACTGATGCTCTCCGGTATCGGCCCCGAGGCAGAACTGAAAAAAATGGGCATCTTGCCCCAGTGCCACCTGCCTGGCGTCGGCCAGAACTTGCAGGACCATCTGGATATTTCCCAGGTGGTGGAGACCGATCGCGCGGTGGGCTTCAACGATGCCTTTTTTCCCAAACTCGCCACCGCCATGCGCCTGCCGGAATACCTGCTGCTCAATCGCGGCATGCTCACCAACAACGTGGCGGAAGCCGGCGGCTTTGCCAGTTCCAGCCTCGCGGTCGAGAACCCGGATATCCAGTTTCACTTAAGCGCCGCGCCGCTGTTCAAACACGGCCTGGAAAAAAAAGCCGGCAACGGTTACACCCTGCACGCCTGCGCACTGAGGCCGAAAAGCCGCGGCCATATTGCGCTTGCCTCCCGCGATCCCAAGGCACCGCCACTGATCCAGCCCAACTATCTCGACGATCCACACGACCTCCAGGTATTGATCGAGGGGTTTGAGATGGCCCGCGACATCATTGGCCAGTCCGCGCTGAAAACACTGCAGAAACGCTGGTGGGCGCCGGCAGAAATGCTGACCGACCGAGACGCGATTGCGAATTTCATTCGCCAGAATGCCGAGACCATCTACCACCCCGTGGGTACCTGCAAAATGGGGGACGATGATTTTGCGGTGGTGGATAGCCAGCTGCGAGTGCGGGGCGTGGATGGACTGCGGGTAGTGGATGCCTCCATAATGCCCACCCTCATCAGCGGCAACACCAATGCACCGGTGATTGCCATCGCCGAAAAAGCGGCGGAAATGATCCTGAACAAACCCGCCGTGCAGAAAACACAGGAAATCAGCGAAAGCGCATGATCTGGCAGTGCCCTCATTGCAATCACCCCTTGACGCTCGAAAGCCAAAGCTGGCGTTGCAGTAACGGCCACAGTTTCGACCGCGCGAAAGAGGGCTACGTAAACCTGCTGCCGGTGCAGCAGAAACACAGCCGCGAGCCGGGAGATTCCGCGGAAATGCTCGGCGCGCGTCGGCACTTCCTCGAGGCCGGATATTACGGCCCGCTGGCTCAGGCCATCTGCGCGCAACTCCTACTAAACGCGCAGGGCGAGAATCCGGTACTGCTGGATCTCGGTTGTGGTGAAGGCTATTACGCACGCAAGCTGGCGGAACGCGGCTGGTCCCCGTCGAATATCTACGGTGTAGATATCGCCAAGGCCGGTGTGCGGCTGGCGGCAAAAAAACAGTCCCAGGCAAACTTTGCCGTGGCCAGCAGCTTCCATCTGCCGGTGGCAGATGACAGTGTCGATGCGCTGCTGCGGGTATTTGCGCCGGGGCCGGCGGAAGAACTGGTGCGGGTACTGAAGCCCGGCGCCAGTCTGCTGGATGTTGCGCCGGGCCCCGAGCACCTGTGGAGCCTGAAAACCCGTCTGTACGACACCCCGCAGCAGCACACGGCACCCGCGCCGGTGCCGGGGCTTGAACTCGCCAGTGAGTTGCGCTTGGTCTTCCCGCTGAATATTGAAACCAATGAAGCGGTCAGGAATTTCCTGGCGATGACCCCCTTCGCCTGGAAGGGACGCAGTGAGGCGCGTGAGTTGCTGGAGCAGCAGAATTACCTGCACCTGGAGGCGGACTTTCTGTTGCGGCGCTTCGTCAAACCGGCGAGCGCAAGCGAATAAACATCCATAACATTGCGTACTGAGTCGCGTAACAACAATCGCGTAACAACTAAGGGCCGTAAACTTGGCGACACCGCGGGATTACATGTTCATGCAGCAGGCGTTGGGGCTTGCGGCCAGAGCTGCCGAACTGGGAGAGGTACCGGTCGGTGCGCTGGTGGTATTGGACGGGGAAGTCATTGGTGAGGGCTTCAATCAGCCGATTACCGCATCGGACCCCAGTGCCCATGCCGAAGTGGTTGCACTGCGTGCCGCCGCCACGCACATGAACAACTACCGCCTGCCCGGCGCCACCCTGTACGTCACCATTGAGCCCTGCACCATGTGCTTCGGCACCCTGGTACACGCGCGTATTGCGCGCCTGGTCTACGGCGCCGCGGAACCTCGCGCCGGTGTGGTGGTGAGCCAGTTACAGTTGGCGGAACAGACGTTTTTCAATCACAAAATCCAGGTGGAAGGCGGGGTCATGCAGGACGAGGCCGGCACACTGGTAAGGGATTTTTTCCAGAAGCGACGTTAACCAGAACTTCACTGATATGTTGATGACATTCCTGATCAACAGCCTACTGGTCGCCTGCGCTGTCGTGATTCACCACGAGGTGCTGAACGGCCTGTTCAAGCTGGGGCACAAGCTGCAGTTGCGGCGCAACCTCGGGGTTTTGATGGGGGTATTCGGAGCGCTGATCGGACACGTCGCCGAGATCTGGATGTTCGCGTTTGGCTATTACTTTATGTACAGCTCGCCGTTCTTCGGCACCCTGACGGGTAATTTCAACGGTACCCTGATCGACTGTGCGTACTTTTCCTTCACCACCTACACCTCCCTCGGTTTTGGCGATGTCGAGCCCCACGGCGAGCTGCGTTTTACCGCCGGCCTTGAGGCCCTTACCGGTTTGGTGTTGATCACCTGGACCGCGTCCTTCCTGTTCCTGAAGATGCAGAAATACTGGCAGCGATACGAACAGGAAAGTTGAGGTGAGGGCAGTTGCCCTCACCCGGATTTACCGGCGCTCGAACCGCCGTCCAGACAGGCGCTGGCTCACACCGCAATGGCGGCCAGGGTCTGTTCCACCAGCGCGCGCAGCTGATTCCTTGCGCCATCGTCCACCAGGTTTCCCTCGGCATCGAAAATATTCATGGATTCCGGAACGGCCAGCATGGTGGGGGCAATCCAGGTACCCAGTGGCTGCAGGATATCCCGCAGGTGATTGAGTCCGCGCATGCCGCCGAGGCCGCCCGGTGAGGTGGCGAACAGTGCGGCGCGACGGCCCTGGAAAACTTCGGCGCGGCCGTACTGGCCATCCGGTCGGGATACCCAGTCGATCAGGTTTTTCAACGCGGCGGTGACCGAACCGTTGTACTCGGGGCTCGCAATCAGCAGGCCGTCGGCGCTGGCAAACAGGTCCTTCAGGCGGCTGACCTGCTCGGGCAGGCCGGCGGCTTCGATGTCTTCGTCGAACAGGGGCAGGGGGAAATCGCGCAGGTTCACTTCCACCACTTCGGCGCCGGCATCTCGCGCCATTTGCGCGGCGGCGGAAGCCAGCAGGCGGTTCCAGGAATCCTGGCGCAGGCTACCGGCGAGCGCCAGCAGGCGGGGTTTGCGGTTGTTGTTCATGATCGTACCTCTGGTGTTTTTGGCGGGCGGTGTTTGTGGCGGGCCGCCCCGTCTTTCGGGGGAGGGCCGGTATCGTTGATGGCGCATTCTGGCAAATGTGACCGCGAGCAGAAATGCTATACCTGCAATGTTTCTGTGCGTATTTGCACAGATGGTCTATGAACGTTAGAGTCTGATTGGTCAGCTTTTGCGTCCGCTTGTCAGTTCAAATAACGGGAGACTTGCATGTCCGGCAGTTCGGTCAAGGACTGGAACAACCTGCACTATGCGTTGGCGGTCGCACGCGCTGGCACCCTGTCGGGTGCGGCACTGGAGCTGGAGGTTTCCCATTCCACCGTGCTGCGGCGTATCGATGCGCTGGAGAAGGCATTAAAAACCCGTCTGTTCATTCGTCATCCCCGTGGCTACGTGCCTACCGAGGCCGGGCAGATCCTGGTGCGTGCCGCGGAAAACATGCAGGATCAACTGGACCTGCTGGTGGGTAAGATGCAGGGGGTGGATGAAGCGCTGCACGGCACACTCATCATTACTACCGTCAACACCCTGATCCCGCAGCTGATGCCCATCATGCGTGAATTTCAGGTGCAGAACCCGCAGGTGCAACTACAGCTGGTGGCGGACCGGCGCCACCTGCGACTGGAACACGGCGAGGCGCATATCGGCATCCGCCCGGGTGCCAGGCCCAGCGAGCCGGACTACGTGGTGCAGCCGGGCATCACACTGCAGAACTCCCTGTACGCCTCCGATGCCTATATCCGCGAGTGCGGGCCGCTGACAAGTCGCGACGATCTGTCCGGCCACCGCTTTATCGCACCGGTGGAGGCGTACGATTTCATCCCCAGCCTGGACTGGATTGCCAAGCGGGTGCCGGAAGAGCAGGTCGTGTTCCGCTGCAATGAATTTTCCGGGTTCGAGGATGCCGCGCGCAGCGGCGTGGGAATCGCCGCCCTGCACAGCTGGTGCGCGGAAGCGCGTCCGGGACTGCGGCGTATGATCGAGCCGCCGGAGGAGTGGCGTACCAACTTGTGGTTGGTGACGCACCGGGATATGCACCGCACGCGCAAGGTGCAGCTGTTTCTGGAGTGGATCAAACAGGCGCTGGCGCGTCTGCCACCAGAGATCGGCGTGAAACCCTGAATCGACTATGATCGTCGGCGATGAAGTTAAACTCTCTCAAGAATTTTCAACCGGAAGAATGTGCGTGAAAAAAATAATGACCTCTGCGGCAATGTGCCTGCTTGTTGCGATACAGGCGGGTTGTGATGCCCGCAAGACGGAAAATACCCAGGCTCCGTCTTCAAGCGAAACTTCACCGTCAGTGGCGAAAGCGACGCCGGAAACTCCGGTAGACGATACCGCGCTGGACCAGTTGGCGGAAGATTACGTGCGCCTGGTGCTGACCCTGGGTAAACACGATAAAAGCTATGTGGATGCCTACTACGGCCCCGCGGCGTGGAAGGAGGAAGCGGAAGCGGATCAGGCCTCACCGGCGGAACTCGCCAGCCGCGCGGAATTGCTGCTGGCCAAACTACCGGAAACCATCGAGCCGGCGAGCGACCTGCAGACGCTGCGCCAGCACTACCTGAAGACCCAGCTCGGTGCGGTGGTGGCCCATGCCCACCAGCTCGCCGATGCTAGTTACCGAAATTTCCAGCGCGAGGCCAACGATCTTTACGACACCGAACCGCCGGTACAGCATTATGCGGAATTTGATAAGGAACTGGCGGCGCTGGAAAAAGAGCTACCGGGAAGCGAACCGCTGCATATTCGCGTGCAGCAATTCCAGCAACAGTATCGGATTCCGGAAGACCGGCTGGATGCGGTGTTCAACGCCGCCATCGACGAGTGTAAAAAACGCACCAAGGCGCATATCCAGTTGCCGCAAAACGAGAGCTTCCGGCTCGAATACGTACAGGACAAACCCTGGAGTGGCTACAACTGGTACCAGGGCGATGCCCACAGCCTGATCCAGATCAACACCGAACTTCCCATCTATATCGACCGCGCCGTGGATCTCGGCTGCCACGAGGGTTATCCGGGTCACCACACCTACAATGCACTGCTGGAGCAAAAGCTGGTGAAGGATCGCGGCTGGGTGGAGTACAGCGTGTACCCATTGTTCAGCCCGCAATCCCTGATCGCCGAAGGCAGCGCCAACTACGGAATCGACCTCGCATTTCCCGGCGATGAAAAAACGCGTTTTGAGCAGGAGACCCTGTACCCGCTCGCCGGTCTCGATCCCGCCGGTGCAGAAAAATACCAGCGGGTACTGGATCTGCTGGGGAAACTCAAGTTCGCGGAAAATATCGTTGCGCGGGAATATATCGACGGCGACATAAACCGCGAGGAGGCCATCGCCCGCTTCCAGAAATACACTGCCATGAGCCCGGAAAAGGCTGCGCAGCGCGTGCGGTTCGTGGATGCCTACGGCGCCTACGTGATCAACTACAACTGGGGCAAACAGCTGGTGGCGGAATATGTGGAGCAGGGCGCGGATTCACCGGATGAGCGCTGGGAAAAATTTTCCAGGCTGCTTTCATCTCCCCGCTTGCCCTCGTCACTGAACTGGTAATTGCGGGGATTATTGCCGTGGCAATGTATGGCGGAGCCTATGTGCAGTGTCTTTGACGTCAACGACGATGCAGGCATAGAGCGCTTTCTGGAAGAGTGTGGTGTGCTGCACCCGCAGCGCATGTTGTTCGGGCGCCGCCGGCGCCCCACCACCCTGGTAAGTATTGTCACTGCGCGCCACGGCCAGCCGGAAGTGGAAAATGCCATCTGGCATCTGTACCTGGAAAAGAGTGGTGACCAGTGGAAACCGCATAAAAAGTACTGGTCTATCAACAGCAACTGGCAAAAGCTGCCGCAGCGCCCGGAATACCGCAAATCCCGCTGCCTGATCCCCGCCACCGCCTGGGTGGAGAGCCAGCACGGCAAGAATCCGGTGGAGTTCAGTTTCGGTGAACCGTTCTTTTTCTGCGGCCTGTACAAAACCTGGGGCGATCTGCTGAGTTGTTCCATCATTACGCTGGCGGCGCACCCGAGCACCGCAAAATATCACGAGAAAAGCTTCCCCATGATCGCGCCAAAAGACGGGGAGTTTGTCGAGCGGTGGCTACAGGGTGGGGAAGACACAGAGCCGTTTGAGCCTTACCTACACCCGGATATCCAGTTGGGCAACCATCGGCTGACGGTGCAGCCGCTACATAAGGCCATGGGTACGGAATACACCGGTGATTCCATACAGGTAGGGCAAGTCGCGCGCTGAAACCGTCGGGCAGACTCACACATGAACAATCAGGTATCATGCGCCCAGATATTCAGCGGAAACCAAGACTAAAAATGACCATTCTGAGACTGATCTTCGTACTACTGCTGACTGTGTTGGCTTCCTGTTCGAGCAGGAGTTCTAATGATTCCGCTGTAATGGCAGACATTGTTGTCCCCGCATCGATGAAAGCCGCGGAAATGGCGCAGCGGCAGCGTGAACAATACCTCGCTTATACACATCGCTTATCTATTGCGTTGCCCTCTGCGCAGCTGGAGAAGCACTATAACCAGATTCTGGATTGGTGCAGCGCGGCAGAGCGTTTTCGTTGCACCATGTTGCAGAGCCAGTTGGAGACCGATAATTACGTCAGTGCACGCTTAGAGCTGCGTATTGTGCCGGAAGGCGTTGCCGAGTTGCTGGAGCTCGTATCGGGCTCAGGCGAAGTTACCAGTAAGGCCACATCGGTCGAGGACTTGGGCGATGCCATCGTCGACAACCAGAAAAGGCTTGAGTTGTTGAAGAATTACCGGGATCGCCTGGAGGTTCTGAGTGGCAAGCCCAACAATGACGTGGATGCATTGATCAAACTGGCCGGTGAGATGGCCAAGGTTCAGTCAGATCTGGAGTTGGCGAGCGGACAGCGGCAGAAATTGTTACAACGTGTCGAAATGGATCTGGTCACCATTTATTTCCATGCGCACTCCCAACGTTCCTTCCTGTCCCCTATCAAAACGGCATTCAAAGAATTTGGAAGCAAGTTATCCCGTGGGGTTGCCGATGCGGTAACCGCAGTTGCTTACTTGCTGCCCTGGTCTCTGCTGCTGCTGATCACACTGTTCATCATTCGCGCGATATGGCGACGAGTCCGGCGTGCTGGTAAGTAATTACACGATTGCGACGTCGCGGAGCGTGAGGTTCGATGCCTGCGACCCAACGAACAGGTGCAGTAGCGTGTACCATTCGTCAAATACAGAGCGGTTCAATGAGGATTGGTTTTGAACGAACATATTATTGATGTCACAGCCCAGAATGCCCAGCAGGTTTTGATCGAAGAATCCATGAAGCGCCCGGTGGTGGTGGATGTGTGGGCGGACTGGTGTGAACCCTGCAAGCAGCTGATGCCGGTGCTGGAAAAGCTGGCGAGGGAATACGCCGGTCAGTTCCTGCTGGCAAAGCTGAACGCCGACACAGAACAGATGCTGGCAGGACAGCTGGGGGTGCGCAGCCTGCCGACGGTGATGGTGCTGAAGGACGGCCAGCCGGTGGACGGCTTTGCCGGTGCCCAACCGGAAAAACAGATCCGCGAGATGCTGGACAAGTACCTGCCCAAGCCCTGGGATATCCAGCTGCAGCGCGCACAGAAACTGGTCGGTGAGGGCGAACTGGATGAGGCGCTGCCGATTCTGCGCCAGGCCTACGGCGACTCCAGCGAGCGCGCGGATATCGCCAAGCAGTACGCCGCGGTACTGCTGGAGAAAAACCGCACCAAGGACGCAGAAGCGGTGCTCGGCAAGATATTGCTGGCGGACCAGGACGGCGATTACCAGCAGCTGATGGCACAGCTGGAGCTTAAACTGCAGGCGGCGGAATCCCCGGAGATCAAGGCATTGCAGCAGGCGCTGGAAGCCAATCCGGAAGATTTTGACTCCGCGCACCAGTTGGCCGTGCAATACAGTCAGGCCGAGCGCCACGAAGAGGCACTGGAGTTGCTGCTGAATATTCTGCGCCGGGATATGGGCTATGCGGATGGTGCGGTGAAGCAGGCGTACCTGGATATCGTCAAGGCACTGGGCAAGGGCGATCCGGTGGCAACCGCCTACCAGCGCAAACTGATGACCCTGTTGTTCTGATATTTTTTAAGAGAGCAGCGCCTTGTTCAAACTCTGCGTGTATATCCCCGAGTCACACCTCGAAGCGGTGAAACAGGCGCTGTTTGCCGCCGGTGCCGGGCGCATCGGCGATTACGACAGCTGCTGTTGGCAGGTGCTTGGCACAGGCCAGTTCCGCCCGTTGGATGGCAGTCAGCCGTTTATCGGCCAGCAGGGACAGGTCGAACAGGTGGCGGAGTACCGGGTGGAAACCGTGTGTGCGGATGCGCTGGTGGACGAGGTGCTCGCCGCCATGCGCCGCGCCCATCCCTATGAAGAACCTGCGTTTGACTTGTGGCGGCTGGATAGCCGCTGCGGTTAGGTAATCACTGAAAAGCTACTGCGCGTGCGGCTGGCGGCAACCGGCGGTGCTCGGAATGCTCATGTATTACTTATACATTCCGCTTCCTCCGCTCCGGCGGCCACCACCAGCCACTCGCTCGCTACACTTTTCTGCGATTCCCTAGAGCTTCCGCTCGATCACCCCGCGGTGCAGCTGGTATATGCCTTTTTCCCGGTCGCGGAAGTAGTGCTTCAGTGTCTGGGTCATCACCGGGAAGGCCATCTCGTCCCAGGGAATGTCTTTCTCTTCAAACAGTTCCACTTCCAGTGATTCCGGCCCCGGACCGAAGTCCGTGTCGGTGAGCTCCCCGCGGTACATCAGGTACACCTGGTTGATGTGGGGAATGTCGTACACGGAGAAAAGTTCGTCCACGCGCAGTTTTGCGCGCGCCTCCTCCCAGGATTCCCGCACCGCGCCCTGTTCGCTGCTCTCGCCGTTTTCCATAAAGCCGGCGGGCAGGGTCCACAGACCGTGGCGGGGCTCGATGGCGCGTTTACACAGTAATACCCGGTCGCCCAGGTAGGGGAGGGTGCCCACGATCACGCGGGGGTTTACGTAGTGAATGGCACCGCAGTCCCGGCACATGTGACGGGGGCGGTCGTCCCCGGTGGGGATCTCGAATACGACGGTGTGGCCGCAATGGCTGCAAAATTTCATCGCGGCAGTATACGCGTGATAGGCGCGGTGCGGAATTGCGTCGGCCGTCTCAGGCTTCGCGCTCCGGCTCTGGAGAGAGCGGCGTGTCCAGCTTCACCAGCTTGAAGCCGGTGTAGCCATACAGCACGCTGAGTGCCGGGCTCGCGATATTGAACAGGCAGAATGGCAAGTAGAGCAGTGTTGGCACCCCGAGTACCGCGGCCATAAAGGCGCCACAGGAGTTCCAGGGTACCAGCGGCGATGTCACCGTGCCGCAGTCGGCGGCGAGGCGCGACAGGTTTTGTGGCGCCAGGCCGCGTTTTGCAAACTCCGCGCGAAAAATACGGGTCGGCAATACCAGCGCGATGTACTGGTCACCTGCGACTACGTTGAGGCCAAAGGCACTGGCAAATACCGTCAGGAACAGACCGCCGATGGTTTTGGCGCGGTAAATCAGCGGGTTGATCAGTCGTTTGATCAGGCCAAATTCATCCAGCAGTGCGCCGAAGGTGACCGCCCCCATGATCAGCCACAGGGTGTGAAGCATGCTCGACATGCCGCCCCGGGACAGCAGCTGGTCTACATCGGCGACACCGGATTCCATGCGAAAACCGTTCGCCATTGCCTGCCAGATGGCTTTCACCGCGCCGCCGATGCCGAGACTTTCCTCACCGGCAAATCCGGCATAGACCGCTGGTTGCATAAAGGCACCCAGGATTCCGGCAAACATGGCCGACAGCAGCAGCGAGATTGACGCGGGAAATTTGCGAACTGACATTACGACCAGCAGCAACAGCGGCAACAGGTTCCATGCGGTAATCCGGTAAATGCCGTTGAGCGAATCCAGCTCCACCACTTTTTGCAATTCGGTCTGCCCCTCGGCATCGACGCGCCCGAGACCGAGCAGGGTAAAGATCACCGCGGCAAACAGAAACGCCGGTACCGAGGTCCAGAACTGGTTGCGGATATGGGTGTAGACATTCACCTTGACCATCTGCGAGGAGAGAATCGTGGTCTCCGACAGCGGTGAAAGTTTGTCGCCGAGGTAGGCACCGGAAATGACCGCGCCCGCGGTAATCGCGGTGGAGACTTCCAGCATGCTGGCGATCCCCACCAGCCCGACGCCGATGGTGCCGGCGGTGGTCCAGGAACTGCCGATGGACAGGGCAATCACACCGCAAATCACCGCACTGGCCACGTAATACCAGGTGGGCGACAGGGCCTGGATACCGTAGTAGACCAGCGTGGGTATGGTGCCCGACAGGTTCCAGGTACCGATCAGGGCGCCCACCGCGAGCAGAATGAAAATCGCACTGGTGATGGAAGCCAACGCCCCCTGGCCGGCCTTCTGCACCGATGCCCACGAGTGTCCGTTCTTCAGCGCAATCAGTGCGGCGACCATGCAGCACACGATCAGCGCCGTCTGGATCGGGCCATCCAGCGCCTGCATGCCGAACAGGGCCAGTGCGCCGCCGATGGATACTGCCAGCGTCAGCAGCGGGATCAGCGCATCGGCGAGAGAGGGCTCGCGGATTGTGGGAGGGGCACCCGACTCTGCCATGGTGGAGATTTCTCGTGTGGGCCGGTGGCCGGCGCTGGGCCGTCAGCTCGCACCCATTGACGGGGATGAAAAAATTCCGCAATCCATTGTTCAGAAATCGACAGGATCGCGCACGATCGGGCAGGTCATGCAGTGACCGCCGCCGCGACCGCGCCCGAGTTCGGCGCCGACGATGGTGACCACTTCAATACCTTCTTTGCGCAGCTGGGTATTGGTGTAGGTATTGCGGTCGTAGGCGAACACTACCCCGGGCTTTGCCGCCACCAGGTTGTTGCCGCTGTCCCACTGTTGCCGTTCCGACGCGTAGTGGTCGCCGCCGGTCTCGACCACGCGAATTTTTTTCAGGTGCAGTGCCTTGGCAACGACATCGACAAAGGGTTTCGTTTCCAGGGATACGTGCAAATTCTTGCCACTGTCGCCAGGGCGCAGAATCAGCGAGTGGACGTGATTCATGATTTCGGGATACAGCGTAACCACATCGCGGTCGGCGAAGGTGAATACGGTATCGAGATGCATGGCCGCGCGCAGTTTTGGCATCGCCGCCACGATCACCTGCTCCGCCGCTCCTTTTTCGAACAGTGCGGTGGCGAGTTGGGCAATGCCCTGGCGCGAAGTGCGTTCGCTCATGCCGATAAGCACAATACCGTTACCCACCGGCATCACATCGCCCCCCTCCACCGTGGCGAGGCCGAAGTTTTTGTCCGGGTCTCCCCACCAGACTTCAAATTTTTCCTTGGTAAACATCGGGTGAAACTTGTAGATGGCGGTGGTGAGGAACGTCTCCTCCTTGCGCGCCGGCCAGTACAGCGGGTTCAGGGTGACGCCACCGTACAGCCAGCAGGTGGTGTCGCGGGTATACAGTGTGTTTGGCAGTGGCGGTAGTAAGTATTCGGTGGCACCGTGGGCTTCGCGCGCAAGCTCCATGTAATCGGATTTGGAGAATTCATCCGGTAGGTCGATCACCGACAGGCCGCCAATGAGATATTCGGCCAGTTCGCGCGGTTGCAGGCTTTCCAGGTAGGCGCGCGTGTCCTCCATCATGCCGAGCCCCACATTGTTGGGCGTCACCTTTCGATCCAGTAGCCACTTGCGTGCTTCCGGAATCGCCACGGCCTCGGTCAGCAGATTGTGCATTTCTACCACTTCGACGCCGAAGTCGCGCATTTTGTTCATGAAGTCGAAATGATCGCGCTTGGCATTCTGCACCCAGAGTACATCGTCAAACAGCAGGTCGTCGCAATTGGTCGGGGTCAGGCGGGTGTGCGCCAGACTGGGGGCGCATACCATGACCTTGCGCAGCTGTCCGACTTCGGAGTGCACGCCGAGCGTGGCGGAGGATTTCGACTTGGAAGTAGCCATGGGAAAACTCTCTCTAGAGAACAATGGCACCGGTGACAAGTGAGTAGATACCGATGATGGCGCCGACCACAATGGCCGAAAACAGAATCAGCTCTGTGCGGGTAAATGTGCGCAGGTTCAGTTCCCGCCGCGCAACTACGAACAGCAAGGTGCCGGGCGCAAACAGGATGCAGGCCAGCAACACATACACCATGCCGCCGGCCAGTATCATGAAAAAGGTATACAGCGTGGCGATGATGCCAACGATCAGTTCGCGATTGCGCAGTCGTGCAGGGTCGGATTCATAGGTCTCGCGGGTGAACGCGAGCTTGAGCCCGTAACCAGCGACCAGCAGGTACGGGATCAGCGTCATGGCACTGGTCAGCTCCAGCGTCAGGTCGAATGCGTAGCGCGCGAAGATGGTGAGAATCAGGAAAATTTGCACCAGGCTGTTGGTCAGCCACAGGGCGGTGGATGGCACTCCGTTCTGGTTTTCGTGCCCGAATACCTTGGGGACCAGGTCGTACTTGGACGCGGTGAACAATGCTTCCGCACACAGCAGCGTCCACGCCAGATAGGCACCGAGTACGGAAACGATCAGTCCCGCGCTCACGAATATCGCGCCCCAGGTGCCGACCACCGCCTGCAGCACGCCGGCCATGGATGGCTGGCGCATTGACGCGATTTCCGGACGCATCAATACGCCGTAGGGCAGCAGAGTGACCAGGATCATCAGGCACAGTACGCCAATAAATCCCATCACCGTCGCCCAGCCCACGTCCGCGCGGTTCTTGGCGTAGCGGGAGAACACACTGGCGCCTTCCACGCCGATAAAAACAAACACCGTAACAAGCATGGTGCGGCGCACCTGGCTCATCACGTCGGAAAAATTGTAATCACCGCCGCCCCAGAAATTGTCTACGAACAGGTCTTTCTTGAACGCCATCGCCACAATAATGATGAACAGGATGATGGGAATGATTTTGGCAACGGTGACGATTCTGTTGATGGTTGCGGCCTGCTTGACCCCGCGCAGAATCATGAAATGGATAGACCAAAGAATAACCGAAGAAGAAGCCACGGCAGGGATGGTGTTGCCCTCGCCAAACACCGGTATGGCCGCGCCAAGCGTGGACTTGATCAGCACGAAATAGGTGGTATTACCGAGGCAACTGCCGGCCCAGAAGCCGAAGGCGGCCATAAAGCCGATGTAGTTTCCGAAGCCGTCTTTGGCGTAGGTAAAGATACCGGCATCCAGGTCCGGCTTGCGCACCGCCAGGCTTTGGAACACGAACGCCAGCATCAACATGCCGGTACCGGCAATGCACCACGCGATCAGCGCGCCGAACGGGCCGGTGGCATTGGCAAAGGTGGCCGGAAGCGAAAAGATACCGGCGCCGACCATCGAGCCGACGACCATGCCCATCATGGTCGTGCGCGTCAGATGCTGTTGGGACTCTGTGCTCATTGAAATACAGCCGGTAGATAACTGTTTTCAGTGTAGTTGCCAAGGTGAATTTGGGCGCCGGGCTGGTTCAAGGCGATTTGTTATGACTAGCACCTTTGATATAGCGACTTAATTGCGTGCGGCTTCGGCGGCGCGAACTTGGCGGTGGCTCGCCACGGAGAAATAGCCGTACAGTCCTAGCATCGAGATCATGTAGGCCACGGCCGCACCGGTCGCTCCCAGCCTGGGAACCATGATCAGCAGTAGCAGGGCCTGTAGCAGTGCGGCGAGTGCCAGAGCGGGAAAGATGATTCGGTTCTGCTTCTGGTGTTTCAGATAAATCGGTGCGACGCCCATGATAACGGTGGCCGAGGTGGTGATTGCGAGAATGCGGAAGGCGGGGGTTCCCTCTGTGACGAAATCCGGGTGAAAAAGACCGAGAATTTCCTCGGTGAAGGTCAGGGCGATTACCAGGAAAAGTCCCAGCGCAGGCAGCATCCACTGCAAGCGCTGGATGCGCAAGCGCTGCAGTGCGGCATGATCGCCGGTTTCCAGGATAATCGACATTTCCCGCGCATACACACGGTTCGTTGCCGCCGCCAGTACCGCAGCCAGGCCGGCAGTGGACAGGGCCGCGGCATAGGCACCAGTTGCCGCGGACGAAGGCTGTAGCCAGTCGAGCAGGATGATGACGATCTGCGCAATGATGCCCATGGACAGGCGATAGAACCAGAAGGGGCTCACGTCTCGCTGCCAGGAAAAGTCAATTTTCTCCGGGGGCCGGGCAGCAGGTCGCGATGGCCACGCCTTCTTCAACCAGTAGATTGCGAGCATCAGCCCAAAGCACCAGGCAATCAGCCAGCAGAGAATGCCGAGAGCGCCGCTTTTTTGTGACGTCGTGAGCAGCGCCACACCGATACACACCAGGGTGAGAGTGGGCACGACCAGATAGGTGACCGCGGCTGCGCGCACACAGTCGCCGGTGGCGCTGATCACGGCGCAGAGATAGTAGGTCAATGCGCCGAGGGGCAACGCGAACAGACCGTAATGGATGGCCTTCATGGCATCCGGTGAATATTCGCGAAGTTCCGTCGCCCACAGCAGCGTCAGCGCCGCGACCACAATAGAGCCAATGATCAGACGGGTTATGGAGAACACAAAATAGTGTGCTGCGTGGCCGTGATGCTGGCGGGCAAATTTTGCCGGCATCATTCTGATGGCGTATTTGTCCAGACCTTGTGAGGTGATTGCCAGGATCAGCAGGAATATCGCGACCGCTACCACATAGTTTTCGTACTCGTCCACAGACAGGTTGCGCGCCAGGATCAGGTTGATCAGGAAAATAACGCCGTGCCCAGTAAATGCGATGGCGGCCAGCTTGCCGACTTCACTGAAATGTTCACGTCTGGAGGCGATTAACATCGTATTTGACAACTGCCGGGTGCTGTTTGTATGACGAGCGCTGGGGCGTGGATATCCCGCGCAAAGTTTAGTCCGGTGTATCGCGGACACCGCAGCGCTCGAATATTTTCTAACCTGCGGGTCAGCGACTTCTCACCGTTTGCGCGCCTATCCGGTCTTTTGGCACACGCTTAGTCGCGCTGTGCGGTTTCGCAAGGTGTGCCATCTATAGTTGAAGCATGAGTCGTAGTGCTAAAGGCGGTGTGTTTTAGCTGATGTTCAGATCCCATTTTCCTGCGCCGTTCTCTGCTCTGTTTATTGCGGCGCTCATCTTTGTGTGCGTAAGTGCCTGCTCAGACAAAGGCAAGGACACGCCACCATCCAAGCCGCCACCGGTGGAAGTACTCGCGGTGCGCGCGCATCAGGTGATTCCCCGCTATGAATATGTAGGTCGGGTCGAGGCCACCGATGAATTCATGGTGAGGCCGCGGGTGGAGGGCTTTATCCAGAGCCGCAATTTTGTCGAGGGACAGATGGTGCAGGAGGGCGAGCTGCTCTATGTGATCGATCCCAGGCCATTTGTCGCCGCGCTGGAAAATCAGCGCGCGAACCTAGCCCAGGCACAGTCTGCGCTGGTGATCGCCGAGCGCAATTTCCGTCGCGGAAGTGAACTGGTGCGCACCGGCGCCATCAGCAAGGTGCAAATGGATGAACTCGCCGGTACTTACGAAGCGGCCCAGTCGCAGATGGAGGCGATGAAGGCGAATGTCGATACGGCCGAACTCAACCTGAGTTTCACCCAGATCCGTGCGCCACTCACCGGCATCATCGGTCGCAGCCAGTTTACCGATGGCTCGCTGGTAGGGCCGAACTCCGATCCGCTGACATCCGTCGTGCGCATGGACCCGATCTTCGTGAATTTTGAGGTCCCCGAGCACCGTCTGTTCGTGGTGCAGGAAGAGGCGGCGAGACGCCGCCAACAGGGGATCGCGCCGGAACGACGGGAGGTGCGTATCAAGCAGCCCAATGGGGAGCTCTATCCCCATCCCGGGATCATCGTATTTGTCGACAATCAGATCGACCAGACCACTGGCTCGGCGCTGGTGCGTGCGCGCTTCCCCAATCCCGAACATTTGCTGGTGCAGGGTCAGTTTGCACGGGTGGAAATCAGTGTTTTTTCCGGCAAGGACGCCATCAAGCCGCTGATCCCCCAGGCCTCGGTACAGGAGGATATGCAGGGGCGCTTCGTGTACGTGGTCGATGGCGAAAATATTGCGCGCAAGCGCTATCTGGAACTGGGGCAGCGGGAAGGGGAGCTGTGGGCCGTGGAGCAGGGACTCCAGCCGGGAGAGCGGCTTATCGTCAATGGTCTGCAGCGGGTTACGGCCGGTGAGCCAGTGACGCCGCAGAACACTGCGTTGAATCCCTACAAAGGATTGAAAACGGTAACGCCACCGGGCACCGCAAGCCCGGTGATGCAGCTGCCCGGTGAGGAAGTGCTGGAGAGGGGACGCGAAAAATCCGGTGCCGATGAATCGACACGGGGCAGGGAGCCGGATGCGTACCTTGACGGCAAGTAATCCCGGGCGGGCGGCGCGCTCGCGAAGGACACGTGGGCGATGATCAGCGCCACCTTTATCCGTCGTCCGCGCTTCGCGCTGGTCATTTCAATCCTGATCAGCCTGGCGGGGATATTGACCATACCGCTGTTGCCGATTGCGCAGTTCCCGGACATCGCGCCACCGACGATAAGGGTGAGTGCATCCTTCCCCGGGGCCAGTGCTGAAGTGATGCGCGACAGCGTGGCGATCCCCATCGAATCACAGGTCAATGGCGTGGAGGGGATGCAGTACATGTCCTCCACTAGCAGCAGCGACGGCACTTACAGCCTGACGGTCACCTTCGACAGCGGTTACGACGGGGACATCGCGCAGGTGAACGTACAGAACCGGGTGCAGCAGGCGACCCCAAGCCTCCCGGAGGAGGTGACCCGCAGTGGTGTGACGGTAGAAAAAAGATCCAACACCATATTGCTGGTGGTGAATCTACTCTCTCCAGAGAATACGTTCGATACGCTGTTTCTCGCCAATTACGGTGAAATATTTATCCGCGATGAACTGGCACGCCTCGATGGCGTCAGTGACGTGCAGATTCTCGGCGCCCAAGATTACTCGATGCGACTGTGGCTCAACCCCGACAAAATGGCTGCACTCGATGTGACCGCTGGCGATGTGATTGCCGCAGTTCGTGCGCAAAACCTGCAGGTAGCGGCCGGCAGTATCGGCGCACCGCCAATCCAGAAAGAGCAGCAATTCCAGTACAGCATTATCGCGCGGGGGCGACTGGAAAGCCCTGATGAATTTTCCAATATCAGTATCCGCTCAACACCCAACGGCGCCATTGTGCGCTTACGGGATATTGCACGCATCGAACTCGGTAGTTTGAGTTACGCCGCATTCGGGGAACTGGATAACAAGCCTTCGGCCGTTATTGCGGTCTATCAGCTGCCGGATGCCAATGCCCTGAATGTGGCAGATGCCGTGCGGGAAAAAATGGCGGAGCTTTCCAAGCGCTTCCCCGACGGTCTGAAGGCGGAAATCCTTTACGACACCACGGATTTTGTGCGCGCTTCCATTAAGGAAGTGGTGGAGACACTGGTAATTGCCTTGTTACTCGTGATTGTGGTGGTGTTTATCTTCCTGCAGGACTGGCGTGCGACGCTGATTCCCGCGATTGCGATTCCAGTTTCGCTGGTCGGTACCTTTGCGGTGATGTATGCGCTGGGAATGACGGTCAATACGGTGACGCTGTTCGCGCTGATTCTCGCCATTGGCATCGTGGTGGACGACGCCATCATCGTGGTGGAAAACACCCAACGGCTGTTGAGCGAAGGGCTGCCGCCGCAGGAGGCGACGATGGAGTCCATGCGCGAGGTGACCGGGCCGATCGTTGCCACTACTGCAGTGCTGTTTGCGGTATTCGTACCGGTCATGTTGATGCCGGGTCTGACCGGGAAAATGTATCAGCAGTTTGCCCTCACTATTTCCATTGCAGTCCTCATTTCCAGTATCAACGCCCTGACATTGAGTCCTGCGCTCAGCGCATTATTGCTGCGTCCCACCAAGGGCGAGGGCGAACACGGCGAGCGGTTGACGGGGGTATTCGGGTTTTTTAATCGCTTTCTACGCCGTGCCACCCATCTCTATATTCAGATCGTGGAATTCTGCGTGCGGCGCCCACTCATCGGGCTGGCGACGATTGCCGGTGCCGTTACCCTGTGTGCGTGGCTTTTTACCGCGGTGCCGACGGGGTTTATTCCCGATGAAGACCAGGGCTTCTTCATGATGAATGTGCAGTTGCCCGATGGTGCATCACTGCGGCGCACGGTGAATGTAGTGGAGGGGCTGAGCGACAATGTTCGCAAGCTGGATGGTGTGGCACACGTGATGGCTGTGCCTGGCTTCAGCCTGCTTTCCGGTAGTCTCACATCGAATACCGCGTTCATGATCGTGATACTGCATCCCTGGGAAGAGCGCACAACACCGGCGCTGAACCAGTTTGCAATCCTCGGCAAGGTGCAGCAGCTGGGCGCTGCGGTGTCCGAGGCACAAGTGCAGGCGTTTCCGGTACCGGCGCTGCCGGGCCTCGGTACCATCGGCGGCTTCGAATTTATTCTGCAGGATTTGCAGGGGCGGCCGATTCAGGAACTGGCTAATGTGCTCTATGCGCTGCTGGAAGAAGCCAACCAGCGCCCGGAGATCGGGCGCGCCTTCACCACTTATCAGGCTTCGACCCCGCAGTTGCAGTTAAATGTGGACAAGGACAAGGCTCACATCCTGGGGCTGCAGTTGTCCGATGTGTACCTCACGCTGCAGACGTACCTGGGCGGGTTCTATGTCAACGACTTCAACCGGTTTGGCAGGATGTTCCGGGTGATGGCGCAGGCCGATGCACAGTTTCGCGATGACGAGCAGGATCTGAACGGTTTTTTCGTGCGCGCCAATAGCGGTGGCCTGGTGCCGGTCAGCTCGGTGGCAGAAGTGGTGCCGAGCATCGGTCCACAGACGGTGAACCGCTACAACCTATACAACAGTATCAGTGTCAACGGCGTGCCGGCTCCGGGCTATGCCAGCGGCCAGGCGATGCGGGCCATGGAGGAACTGGGGGCGCAGTTGCCACAGGGCTACAGCTACGAATGGACCGGTTCCAGCCTGGAGGAAATCAGCGCCGGCTATGTGGCACCGATCCTGTTCTCACTCGCGGTGCTGTTTGCCTACCTGTTTCTGGTTGCCCAGTACGAGAGCTGGTCAATTCCGATCGCGGTACTGCTGGCGATTCCCATCGCCATCGGCGGCGGTCTGCTGGCGTGCTGGCTGATGGGGCATGAAAACAACCTCTATACCCAGATTGGCCTGGTGCTGCTGATTGCGATGGCGGCGAAGACGGCGATTCTTATGGTGGAGTTCGCCATGCTGCAGCGGGATTCGGGGAAATCGGTGCAGGAGTCCGCACTGGAGGCCACACGCCTGCGCTTTCGCGCGGTGCTGATGACGGCACTGTCGTTTGTGCTGGGCATTTTTCCGCTGGTCATCGCCACCGGCGCCGGTGCCGCCAGTCGCGTATCTCTCGGACTCGCGGTGTTCGGTGGCATGGTTGCTGCAAGTATCCTGTCGACGTTCCTGATACCGATTTATTACGCGCTGGTGCAGTCCGTGCGGGAGAAAGTAAAGGGTGGTCATAAACCCAAGCACCGGGGTGAGGAAGGGACGCGTTCATCATCCCCGGAACCACAGGGGTGAGGACCATCCGCAATCGGGGTATAGTTCTAGAAGTTTCGTATGCACCACCAGTGCAGGAAACGGTGCCAGAGTATGACAACGATGTTGAATATCATTGAACGACGGTTTGCCGCAGTGAAGGATGAATTGCAGGCAAAAGTACCCCGGGGGCCCGATCTTCACGGGCACGCGGCGGTCTTGCTGGCACTGACCGACGAGCCGGACCCGCAGGTCATCCTCACATTGCGCTCGCAACAGCTCTCCAGTCATTCCGGTGAAGTCTCGCTGCCAGGTGGTCGCTGGGACGAAACGGACCCCTCTCTCGAGTTCACGGCACTGCGGGAAACCCACGAAGAAATCGGTTTGCCCGCGGACCAGGTACGTGTTCTCGGTCCCCTGTGGACCCGAAATACCCGCTGGCAGGTGGCGGTCACCCCCTGGCTCGGTGTTGTCTCCCCGGACGCGGCGCTAACGCCCAATCCCGGCGAGCTGGATGCCATCTTCCGGGTGCCGCTATCCTACTTCTTCGATGACCCGCGTATCCGCACCGACCGCATCACCATCGACCAGCGCCGTATCTACCTCCCTGCCTACGAATACGAGGGGTTTGAGATCTGGGGCTTTACCGCCGGGGTGCTGACGGAGTTCCTGGTGCGGGTACTGGATGCGCCCATCGGGCGTCGCGACGACGTCCCGGTCAGAGCCTTGAGCTGATCGCGATTGCTGCACTAGGCCTTCTGGGCGCAGGCTCCGCTATACTGCGCGGCTGAATTGCCGAGATTGATCATGCCGAGACCCAAGTCCGCCGTCGCTCTGGAAGAAGTCCACTGGAGCGCGCTGAAAACCCTGTTCCCCTATCTGCTGGAATTCAAGCGCCCGCTGTTGCTGGCGCTGCTGTGCCTGGTCGGCGCCAAGGCCGCCAGCGTTGGCCTGCCATTCCTGCTCAAACATATCGTCGATGATCTCGACAGTGCGGGCGGTACTGCCGCGGCGATAGCCTTGCCGTTGGGACTGCTGCTCGCCTACGGTATTGTGCGCCTGTCCTCGGTACTGTTTGGCGAGCTGCGCGATACCATTTTCGGCCGCGTGACCGAGCGCGCGCAGCGTCGAGTCGGGCTCGAAGTCTTTCAGCATCTGCACCGCCTGGACCTGGATTTCCACCTCAACCGCCGCACCGGCGGCCTGTCGCGGGATATCGAGCGCGGCAATTCCGGTATCGGTTTCCTGATGCGTTTCATGGTGTTCAACATCGTGCCCACCCTGGTGGAAATCCTGATGGTGGTGGGGTTGCTGTGGTGGAATTACAGCGCCGCGTTTGCACTGCTGGTACTCGGTGCCGTGGCGGCCTATATCAGCTTCTCGGTGATCGCCACGGAGTGGCGCACGCGCTATGTGCGCGAACTGAACCAGGCGGAGTCCCAGAGCAGTAGCCGCGCGGTGGACAGCCTGCTGAACTACGAAACCGTGAAGTATTTTGGCAATGAACGGCACGAGGCGAGTCACTACGATCGCGAGCTGGAGACCTGGGAGCAGGCGCGCAGAAAAAATCGCCTGTCGCTGTTCGGCCTGAACGCGGGCCAGGCGTTCATTATCGCCGCCGCTATGTGCGGTGCCATGGTGATGGCCGCAGTAAATGTGACCAAGGGCATCATGACCATCGGCGACTTTGTGCTGATCAATGCGGTGATGATGCAGATATTTATCCCGCTCAATTTCCTCGGTTTCGTGTATCGCGAGATGAAGGGTGCACTCGCCAACATCGAAAAAATGTTCTCCATTCTCGAGGTAAAGCCGGCGATCGAAGACGTGCCTACCGCGGGAGGCCTTGCGGTGGCGCAGGGCAGTATCGAATTCCGCGATGTGCACTTCGGCTACAGTCGCGACCGGGAAATCCTGCGCGGCGTCAGCTTTACCGTGGCACCGAAGCAGAAGGTAGCCATTGTCGGCGCCAGCGGCGCTGGCAAGTCCACCCTGTTCAAACTGCTGTTCCGCTTTTACGACGTCAACCAGGGCAGCATTCTGGTGGATGGCCAGGACATCCGCGATGTCACGCAGGACTCCCTGCGCGGTGCCATCGGTGTGGTGCCCCAGGACACGGTGCTGTTCAACCAATCCATTCTGGAAAACGTGCGTTACGGTCGCGTGGATGCCAGCGATGCCGAAGTGATGGAGGCGATCCGCCACGCGCAGCTGGACAAATTCATCGGGCAGTTGCCGGAGGGGGCAGACACCATGGTGGGTGAGCGCGGCCTGAAACTGTCCGGTGGTGAAAAACAGCGGGTGGCCATCGCCCGCGCGCTGCTCAAACACCCGCCGATTATGGTGTTCGACGAAGCCACCTCCAGCCTCGACAGCCACTCCGAACAGGGCATTCTGCGCGCGTTGCAGGAGATTTCCCGCGAGCAGACCACACTGGTGATCGCGCACCGCTTGTCCACGGTTGTGGATGCTGACCAGATTCTGGTAATGGACCAGGGGCGCGTGGTGGAGCAGGGCAGCCACAGCGAACTGATCGCCACTGATGGCCGCTATGCCGAGCTGTGGCGAATGCAGCAGCGGGAGCGCGCACTGGATGCGGAAGCGCTGGCGCAGTGATACCGGTATAGCTGGATTTGTGGCGTGAATTGTCTTTTTGTTTCTTTGTTACACCACGTATTTTTCTGTGGTTGCCCATAATTGCAGTCGAATATCCGGCCGCGCGCGCAGGGCTGCCGTCATTGCTGGACATAATTCGGGGCCACATTTAATGTGGCGCGCAAGGCGCTGAGCCTCTCATGCAGAGTGCCTGGCCTCTTTCAAATAAAACTACAGGCAGGAATCAGAATGAAATCTGCAAATCGTATTGCATCGTTTGCCGCCTCTGCGCTGGCGCTCGCCATCTTCGCCGGCTGCTCTTCTGGCGAAAAAAACACCAGCAAACCGGAAGTCTCCACCCCAGCAGAAACCGCTGTGGTACAGCCCAAGGCTGATGCCTCATCTCCCGGCACCGGCCCCCAGACCGGCGCTATCGCCAAGGGCGTGGACCCATCGCGCTTCAACATTTATGCGCCGGTGGAACTGAATGCAGATCTCTCCTCCCTGTCGGATAACCAGCGCCAGTTGATCGGCAAACTGATCGACGCCAGTAAAATCATGGACCAGCTGTTCTGGCTGCAGTCCTATGGCCCCGCACAGGAACTGCTGAGCGGTATTGATGACAGTGCCGCGCGCAAATTCGCCGATATCAACTATGGTCCCTGGGACCGCCTGAACGACAACAAGCCGTTCATTGAAGGCTACGGCGACAAGCCACTGGGTGCGGAGTTCTACCCGGAGGACATGACCAAGCAGGAGTTCGAGGTCTGGAAACAGCCGGGGAAAGACGGCCAGTACTCTCTGGTGCGCCGCGGCGGTAACGGCAAGCTCGAGCTGGTGCCCTACCACGAGGCCTACAAAGCGGAACTGGAAAAGGCCGCAACCCTGCTGCGCGAAGCATCCGCCCTGGCAGAAGATGCCGAGTTCGCCGGCTACCTGAACCTGCGTGCCGACGCCCTGACCAGTGACCAGTTCCGCGCCAGTGATATGGCGTGGATGGACATGAAGAACAACCGCATCGACGTGGTGATCGGCCCGATCGAAAACTACGAAGATCAGTTGTTTGCCTACCGCACCGCCTATGAGGCCTATGTGCTGCTGAAAGACATGGCGTGGAGCGAGAAACTGGCCAAATTTGCCGCTTTCCTGCCGGAACTGCAGCGCGGCCTGCCGGTGGATGACAAGTACAAGGCGGAAACCCCCGGAACCGATTCCGACCTGAACGCCTACGACGTGCTCTACTACGCGGGCCACAGCAACGCCGGCTCCAAGACCATCGCCATCAACCTGCCGAACGATGAAGAAGTGCAGCTGCAAAAAGGCACCCGTCGCCTGCAGCTGAAAAACGCGATGCGCGCGAAGTTCGACCAGATCATGGTGCCGATCAGCGCACTGCTGATTGCGGAAGACCAGCGCAAGCACATCACGTTTGATGCGTTCTTTGCCAATACCATGTTCCACGAAGTGGCACATGGCCTCGGTATCAAGAAGACGGTAACCGACGGTGCGAACGTTCGTCAGGCGCTGAAGGAAACATCTTCCGCGCTGGAAGAGGGCAAGGCGGATATCCTCGGCCTGTACATGATCACCAAGTTGCACGAAAAGGGTGAGCTGGCAGAGGGCGAGTTGATGGACAACTACGTCACCTTCCTAGCCGGTATTTTCCGCAGCGTACGCTTCGGTGCCGCCAGTGCCCATGGCAAGGCGAACATGATGCGCTTCAATTTCTTCAAAAATGAAGGCGCCTTCACCCGCGATGAAGCCACCGGCCAGTACAGTGTCGACTTCGAAAAAATGCAGGCAGCGATGACCAAGTTGTCCAACCTGATCCTGACCGTGCAGGGTGATGGCAACTACACCAAGGCAGTGGAACTGCTGGACGGCATGGGCGTGATCAGCCCTGAGCTGCAGTCCGACCTGGATCGCCTGGCCGATGCGGATATTCCCGTGGATGTGACCTTCATCCAGGGTAAAGAAGTTCTGGGTATCAAATAACCCGGATCTGACGTCTGATGCTGCGCTGAGTCGTTCGTGACTCAGCGCAGATAATCAAGCGGGCTGATCGTTCCTTCCTTGTGCTTACCCACCACGTGGGTATAAATCATCGTCGTACTCACATCGCTATGGCCCAATAGCTCCTGTATATCCCGAATACTGGTTCCAGCGACAAGCAGATTGGTCGCAAAGGAATGACGGAATGTATGGCAACTGGCCATTTTTGCAATTCCGGCCTGTTTGATTGCCCGCCTTACCGCGCGACGTATCTGCTGCTCCCGCATATGGTGCCTCCGCACCACTTGGGTGATCGGGCACAAAGCGCGATTTTGCGCGGGAAATACATAAAGCCATTCAATCCCGGCCTCACGATGAGACACGGATGGCCTTCCCGGCACATAAATCGTGCCAAAACCCTCTTCAAGATCGCGACGGTAGAGCGCCGTCGCCATTTCGACCTGCGCCTTTAGCGAAGCAAGCAGTGACTCTGGCAATAGCGTGTTACGCCACTTCTCGCCCTTGGACTCTCGCACTATCAGCGAACAACGGTCAAAATCCAGGTCGCGCACCCGTAATCTCGCAGCCTCCATCACCCGCAAACCCGACCCATACATCAGCGAAGCCGCGAGCGATGCGGGGCCAGACATCAGCGACAAGACTTGCGTTGCCTCCTCGTGGCTGAACACCTCAGGCAACTTGCGCCCTTTTTTTGCGCGGCTAAACTGTAGCGGTTCAATATCCAGCCGCAAAAACTGACGATAAAGAAACACCACGGCATTCAGCGCAATCTTCTGCGTGTTTACCGACACCGAACGATCGCACACAAGATGCGATAGCCATTGGTCGATTTGCTTCGCCCCCAAGTGCTCTGGCCGCTGCATCCCGTGGAATCGAATGAAATCCCGAATCCAGTGACAGTAACTATCTTCGGTCCGGTAGGCCAACCTCTTTGCCCGCATAAAAGCGCGCAATCGATCCATAAAGCGCACCGGTGGGGTTGGAATAGGGCGGGGTAAATATTCCATAAGACCTTCTATGCTGGTTATACATACAGTATTGTGCACACTTCGGTCAATTTGCCAATTACAAGCGATTACACTGTCCTTTAAATCGGGAGATTCGAATAGATTTAATTTTTTTCTTTATTAATCAATGTGTTATAGAAATTTTGCGGTCTTGGGGATAGTGGGCAGGGGGATCGGCTTTGCTGAAACGAGTAAGGACATAAGATTGGCGGAAATCTTGACGCCACGGGCGCTGGAGGCGCATCCTTGGATCAAATAATCAAAGGGGATAGTGGGCAGATGGAAATCGATCACGTCGCCCACTAATTAACTGTTAGCAGTCAGAGCAAGTTATGAAGATAAAATTGGCGCTGAGCTTCTTCTTGGGTTGTTGCTGTACATTTTTACTCTTCTTATTCATGACTGGTCTTGTTGATGCACAAGGCAAAGGTGCCGAAGCAGATAATGAGTATGGTGCTTTAAATGAGGGCGTTGTTTGCGATTTCCCCTTGGTGCCAGAAGTTACTTTGGTCGAAGAAAAGTGCACTTGCTGGTATTTAGGTGATGGAAAGGGCTTTCAAGGATTAGGGGCAGGTTGTAATGCACTTAGCATGACAGAAGAGACATTCGGTAAGCTCCCAAAGTGCAGCGCTAGGTAAAACTGCTAACAAAGCCAGGCAGTTTGCTACGGGCCTTCGGCCCTCCGCTGGACAGCTTACCTTGTGCGCGTTTTGCGCAGGTCGCTTCGCTCCCATTTTTGCGCAAAACGCGCACAAGGCAAGCTGCCCCTGCTGGCGGCGTTATGTGCTTTAAGGAGAGGCTATGCCGATAAATCTCAAGGAAGTTGATGGTGTGCAAATTAAACCGAAGCACAAAGCAACTTGCCATTGCGGCGCAGTTGAATTAGAGCTTTCTCTTCCAGATGGTTTAGTTGATGTACGTCGCTGCGATTGTTCACTTTGTCGTCGCCGTGGCGCAATTGTCACATCAGTTCCACTTTCCGGTATTAATATTCTAAAAGGTAGCGAGCACCTCAAGCTCTATCAATTCAACACAAAAACAGCGAAGCATTATTTTTGCTCCAACTGCGGTATTTATACGCATCATCAACGCCGCTCAAATCCGTCTCAATATGGTTTCAACGTGGCGTGCCTTGAGGGCGTCAATCCGCTCAAAATTAGCGGGGTTCCAACTTATGATGGTGTTAATCACCCAGCGGATCGCAAGTAATGCACATAACAATTACAAGCAACGGGACCGCCAAACGCTGCGCATTCGTCGGCCCCTGTTGTAGGCGTTAGGCATCAGGAGTTAAGTCGTAGCATGAGGCTTGGAGAAAAATATACTCCGCTTGTAAAAACGGCAACGGTAACCGCAGTCCTTATAAGTGCCGGTATGCTGGTTCTCATGCCAGTATTGCTCATTTTGAAGGGGGCTAATTTCTCTATGTGGGTTTCAGCATACGGAAAGGTGATATCTATTTCCTTTGTGCTGGGGGCGCTAGCAATTTTTATGGCTTGGCTGCGCTGTGAACTGATTTCATCTAGTTTGCCGCGATTTCTAGCCGCAGTAATATTTGGTATTTTAAGTCCTGTGCTATTTGTAATATTTTTAGGTATAGCCACGTATTTTCAAGATGGCGTATTTCTAAAAGAAGATATGAGTAATGAGGGGCTAAAAAATATTGGTCTAATATTTGGGCTGCTTGGTCCTTTATGCTTTGTAATGTACTTTGGTGGAGCTAAAAATGCCTAACAATTCGCTGCATCCGACGTCTTACTTTATGCGGCTTTTGCACGGGCGCTACGCGCCTATTTTCGCGCAAAAGCCGCATAAAGTAAGCCGCTGCTGAGCGAGGCGTTATGCGGCCATTAGACGGAATCCATAAAATCGAATAATGAAAAGTAATTTTCTTCGGGCGTTTAAAGCTTATAGAGACCTGGCACTGTTCGTTCTTCTGGTGGCGGGATCTTCAGTACTCGGAGTTTTTGTCTTTAGGCTGGTAGTGTCAGGGTTTTCAGAAAATTTTTTGAGTCTGGATTATGTGATCACACTAGTAAAAATTATTATGGCCTTAGTCATTTTATTGCCAGCAGTGATCTTAAGCGTTGTCGGTATTTTTTTGGTTGCATTCAAGATGTTTGGCGCCGAAACCAAAGTGAAATAGCATGTGCTCTAGATCATCGCATAACAAAGCGAGGCATTTCGTTCCGGCCCTACGGGCCTCCACCGGACAGCTTACTTTGTGCACTTTACGCGCAGGTCGCTTCACTCCCATTTTTGCGCATAAAGCGCCCAAAGCAAGCTGCCGCTGCTCGCGGCGTTATTTACAAGGAGAGATAATATGTTTTTCCCGAAAAGGATTGAGACGGAAGAGGAAGTAATTGTGAGATCCAATTTGTACGGATTTGCTATTGGATTTTTGTTCGCAAATGCTTCCTACTTTTTGCAAGACGCAAGTTTTTCTGGTGTTAGTGCAGAATTTGTAAAGACTGCTGAAGTAGTTTTCATGCTTTTAGGTTATGCGATCTTGGGAAGGTACATCTACTTGGTATATGTAAATACATCAGACATAAGAAAAGCAGCTAAAAAAGGTCTAAATATCCGTGTCTCAGGGAGCCCATTCAGCATAAAAAACCCAGTAGAGCACAGGTATTTAAAATCAGAATTACGTGCCAGTATAGATAAATAACAATCACAGGCAGGTTGCTACGGCCCTTCGGGCCTCCGCGGGACGGCTTACTTAGTGCACTTTGTGCGCGGGTCGCTACGCTCCCATTTTCGCGCAAAAAGCGCACTAAGTAATCCGCCCCTGCTGTGGGCGTTATATGCCCAAGGTAGCCATGAAGAAACTTGCCGTACTTACGATTTTTTTGAGTTCTTTTGGAGCTTTAGCCGAGTGCCCCCAGCAACGAGATTTGGATATACAAACTGAAGTGAAAGTGGGTGGTGTGCAGGCTGGTGGCAATCACGGTTACATGGATGTTGTTACCATATCTGCGCCGAGTTCAGTTGAAGGAATACCTTTCCAGAATATTCAATTGACGTACGGTGAAGTTTCGGAATACTGGCTGCCTCTCGCAACCAAAAATACTGGAAGTCGGGTGTTAGCAACGTTAAGTGGCTATTCGGAATCTATCAAAGTATTTGAGTTCTGGGTTAATTACTCTGATGGGACATGTGCGCTTTACCAAGCAGGATCCATAGCAGGTGCATATAACAATCACGGGCAGTGAAGCTCCGGCCCTTCGGGCCTCCGCGGGACGGCTTACCTTTTGCACGTTTTGCGCGGGTCGCTACGCTCCCATTTTCGCGCAAATCGCGCATAAGGTAATCCGCCCCTGCCGTGGGCGTTAGCTGCACTGAGTAGATTCATGAGAAAAAAACAATATACAGCATCAGAAATTTACGAAGAAATTGGACCGAACCTGGTGAGCTGCTGGATTACCTCATATTTAATGGGAGTTCTCTTTCTAGGATCTCTTGCTTCCACATTACTAGGTGGTATTGGCTACGATACGATATTGCTAGTTTTCTCGGGGTTAATTCTCGTCCAAGCCATACGCGGAATTATAAAATTAAGAGGGTTGCGTGTGAGACTTCAGAACGATCCAGAATCGGTTCGTATGTCAGATGTACTATCTGCACCGAGTTTTAAGGGTATTTACGCCTTCGTCAGGTAGCAGCTAACAAACACAGGCAGTTTGCTACGGCCCTTCGGGCCTCCGCGGGACGTCTTACCTAGTGCACATTTTGCGCAGGTCGCTACGCTCCCATTTTTGCGCAAAAGGCGCACAAGGTAAGCCGCCCCTGCTGTGGGCGTTAGGCTATCGCTTATCAGAGAGCAGAATTTTGAAATTCTTTAACATATCTTTGTTTTTTCTCTCGAGTTTTGGCTTCTTCGCTCTGCTTACAACCGTGTCATATTTGTATTGGCGTATTCAAAGTACTGGGGTAGCCGATGGCATGGTCTATGCCGGCTTTCCCGTAAGGTTTATGTCTAGTGGTGGGATATCAGGACGGGCTACTTTTTCACTCGCTCATCTGCTTATAGATATTGCGTTTTCGCTACTGGTAGTCGGTGCTCTATGGTACAAAGGTGGCCTACGTGCCAAGCACAAGCCTAACAATCACGGGCAGTAAAGCTACGGCCCTCCGGGCCTCCGCGGGACGGCTTACCTTATGCACGTTTTGCGCGGGTCGCTTCGCTCCCATTTTCGCGCAAATCGCGCATAAGGTAAGCCGCCCCTGCCGTGGGCGTTAGTGGCATAAGAGAACGCGTCATGGAAAATAGTGGCTCTATAAAAATTTTGTCGGTTATTTATATGATTTTTTTCGGAGCCTTCACTATTGCAGCTCTGCTAAACACGAATATTCAAGGCTATCAGCTAGAAGCTATCTACGATGTGTGGGTGCCACTGGCTTTTTTTGTGATCTCATTTGGTATATTTAGAATGACAAAGTGGGGGCGTTTGTTAGGTTACCCTGTTTCGTTAATGCTATTGCCGGGAGTTCCAATAGGAACTATCTTCGGTGGTTTCATGATCTGGCAATTAACCAAATATCGCCAAGGCTTCACTCGGTGGTTATAGTTGCCACTAACAAGGCCAGGCAGTTTGCTCCGGGCCTTCGGCCCTCCGCGGGACAGCTTACCTTATGCACATTTTACGCGGGTCGCTATGCTCCCATTTTCTCGCAAAATGAGCATAAGGTAAGCTGCCCCTGCTGGCGGCGTTATGCGTCATGAGCTAATCAAAGGAAAAGGAGATTCAGATATGAGCTGTAAAAATGCTAGCTTTCTAACAATTGTGATAGCGTCAGCTGTTGTAATACTTTTGTTTGCGCAGGCAAACAGAAAAAATGAAAGTCAATTACTTACTCAAATAGCGCGTAATGAAGTCCAAATTCGTGAATTAGAGAAAAAAATAAAGACTTTAGATAATCGGTTGGGCAATGTTGAAGTAGGGTTGGGTGAAGCACAATCACAGCTTGAGTGGAAAGTGCAGCCCTTAGCTTCAGAGTCAAAATAGTACCTTGGAGCTGCTTCACGCATAACAAAGCCAGGCAGTTTGCTACGGGCCTTCGGCCCTCCGCGGGACAGCTTACCTTGTGCGCGTTTTGCGCAGGTCGCTGCGCTCCCATTTTTGCGCAAAAAGCGCACAAGGTAAGCTGCCCCTGCTGGCGGCGTTATGTTCCAGGGAGATAGCCGGATCAACGAGAAAGACATCCTATGGGAAGAGCTCAAATCTAAATGTCCAATAGGCACAAAGATCAAAGGTAAGGTCGTCGATGTAACACATTTCGGCTTGTTCATCGATATTGGTTACGGCCATCGACCAAGCAAAGAGCTCACAGGAATCATAGAAATCGTTGCCTCAAAGAGCTTGCCGAAAGATATGGCTCTTTGGCCAAAGGTTGGGGATTTTGTTATTGGGGAGGTATTCTTTTTTCGCGAAAATCTTAAAGAGGTAGATCTCCGGTTGGTAAGTGTCGCAAGTAAAGAGTAAAAACATAACAAACACAGGCAGTGAAGCTCCGGCCCTACGGGCCTCCGCGGGACGTCTTACCTTATGCACGTTTTGCGCAGTCGCTACGCTCCCATTTTCGCGCAAAACGCGCATAAGGTAAGCCGCCCCTGCTGTGGGCGTTAGATGGATCGTATGGATCGCGAATACCACAAATTATGGTACAGGCTGGACGGAAGCGATTATTACCTCATCTGGTATACAACCGAGATAGATGGCATATTCGTGGATTCGGAAGGGCGTGTGCCAGTGTTTCGCCGTGAGGGTAGCCTGGAAAATTATGCTATGGAGCGCGGCCTAGAGATTACGCCCGGTGAGCCAATACTCCATGACCTTGAGAAAATTAATTGTTGGCTTGAAGCAGAATTTGGAGAGAACCTTGAGTATGAATGCATCTTGAATGCTTGGAATATGTTCGATGACGTCTTTAAATCTATAGGAAAAACGTTTTCGTCTAAGTCAGAGCTAGAGAATTCGATATATGACAAGCTATTTTATGGCAGTAATTTGCCTGTGATTACACCAAAGGGGCAGCGCTACGATCCTGTCTGGACCTTTGCTGAAATTAGCTTTATCAGAACAGCAATGGAATTAGGTATAGAGCAGCTCAGGACGTCGGCGTACTGCCAAGACTAGCGTAAGATCCATCTAACAAGCGGTTGCAAACGCCGCGAAAGACGCGGCTGGGACGGCTTACGCGACGCTCCAGCCGCCCCTGAACCGAGCTTTACGTGAGGATATAGTATGAACATCGAAATTGTTTTAACGCTAATAATTTTGGTTTTAGTTCCGATAATTGTCGTAGTGTTGATGCTGGTAGATGCTTATAAGCAGCGAGACGATGCTAAAAAAGCATTTGGCACACTTTCAAGTTTTGAAAAGAAATCTTTGTGGTTCGGGCCAGCTTTGTTGTTGTCCGCTGCAACATTGGAGAACTTGTATGGTGAGGACCAGATAATTCTCAATGTTTTTATATCTCTTATTCAAACAATAGGAACCTCGGTTTTTGTGATCGGAGCTATTAAATTTGTTAAAGAGGTACATAATGCTCAAGAACAAAAGCCCTCTCGCTCTGAGAGTACAGCAGGACAGCCAGACTCTTAGTTTCGAGGAGCGGTGCTACATTTTCCACGTAACAAAGCGCTGCAACCCGACGTCTAACTTTGTGCACTTTATGCGTGGTCGCTTCGCTCCTATTATCGCGCATAAAGTACACAAAGTTAGACGCGGCTGAGCGCGGCGTTATGCTTCATGGAGTGAAACTCATGCAATTTCCTGTCATTGAAAGTAAGAGATTGCTCTTATCTGACTTCAATGCGAGTGATGAAACTGCGGTCTTCCGTCTATTTTCTGATAACTCGGTAATCGAACATTATGATTTGTCTGCGTTTACGAGCGTCGAGCAAGCTCGAGAGTTAATTAAGTTTTTTCAATCCCGTTATGAAGATAAGTCAGGAATTCGCTGGGCTATTCGGTTGAAGGATACTGGCCAGCTTATTGAAACCTGCGGCTTCAATTCTTGGAGCCAGAAAATGAAAAATGCCGTGATTGGCTATGATCTTATGCCTGCATATTGGGGTAGCGGTTACGCTATCGAAGCCGTTCGATCAATCGTCCTAGCCGCATTCGAAGGTCAATTACCCTGTGGTTCCATCCATAGAATTCAAGCTGACACTGTGCCGGGAAATCACGGCTCAGAGACGTTGCTTAATAGGTTAGGATTCAAAGAAGAGGGGATGCGTCGTGACGCTGGCTATTGGAAGGGTAAATTTCATGATCTCAATTGCTTTGGTTTGCTTCGTACCGTATTCAAAGCATAATTAACTGTTATGCGTCATAAAGGAATACCATGAGCGCACCTGAAATATGTCGTTGGATCATCGGTGGTAGCTGGATCTATCATGGTCTTATGCCAAAAATTATTCAGATCGCTCCGCTAGAACAAGCAATGACAAAAAAAATTGGCTTTGGTGAGGATGTATCGTATTTAATTACTAAGGCGGCAGGAGTCGGTGAAATTTTATTTGGCATAGCATTTATAATTTTCTACCGCTCAATATTAATGAACATGGCTAGCATGGTTGCATTGTCTGCTCTATTAATTTTTGTTGCATTTAGTTCTCCTCAGTTATTGATGGAGGCTTTCAATCCTGTAACTACAAATATTCCATTGATCGCGTTGAGTGCAATTATCATTATGGAGCTTCGTAGTGCCGAGCCGCATAACAAGGCGCTGCAGGCCGACAGCTTACTTTATGCACTTTTTTCGCGGTCGCTGTCGCTCCCATTTTCGCGCAAAACGCGCACAAAGTAAGCTGCGGCTGAGCGCGGCGTTAGGCTAGAGTCATGAGAAAAATTGCATTTTTAATATCTTTATTAATTCTTTCCTTCGGTGTGGTCGCGAAAGATGTGGCTGTCCAACCAGAAGGCAGCGGATGGAAAATTACTAAGCCAAAAGAATGGAAGTTACAAGCGGATGATGATTTATGGTCATTCTATAGAGAAAATGGTGCTGGCGCTTTACAGATAAGTATCTACAAATTTAAAAGTACAATTTCAGAGCAGCAATTCTTGAGCATTGCTGAGGAAAATAATCTCAGTGGTGCGCCCCTAGATGTAATCCAAGTTCAATCATTCCCTGCTTTAACAGCAAAGTATGTTGATTCTGGCGTATATTGGAAAGTTTGGTACATAGCAATCGATAACGAATTTTTATTTATAACTTATAACTGTGAAGTAAAGAACAAAGCGCTTGAGGAGAAAGCCATTAATGCCATGGTTCAGTCAATTCGAAAAGCCTAACAATGTGCTGCAGCCGACGTCTTACTTTATGCACCTTTTGCGCGTTCGCTGCGCTCCCATTTTCGCGCAAAATGCGCATAAAGTAAGCCGCGGCTGAGCACGGCGTTAAGAGTAAGAGTAATAAGAAGCATGGATGAGTCGATAAAGTCCGCTTATAGGCATCTTGGGCTAACTGGCTATGCTGCGATTCAAAGCATTTCTTCCAGTTTAAAAGTCGGATCCTTTAATCTTGGTACAGCTGGTCACGCAAATACTTCGCTAAAGTTGATAGCTTCATTATCGGAATGGTTCGGCTCACTTATGTCTGCCAATGTCTCTGATTTTCGCGAGTTCAGCGAAGAAGAGTTTTGGGCGCGCCACCAGTCAATTTGTGAATCCTATCCTGGTTATAACCTTGAGGTTTACAAAGACCTATTTGAGGACAGTGCAAACCATGGCCGTGGTAACTCTTAACAATCACAGGCAGGTTGCTACGGCCCTTCGGGCCTCCGCGGGACGTCTTACCTTGTGCACCTTTTGCGCGGGTCGCTACGCTCCCATTTTCGCGCAAAAGGCGCACAAGGTAAGCCGCCCCTGCTGTGGGCGTTAGGAGGCATTGCATGGCTCATAGCGAAGATGAAAGATATAAGGAACGTATTAAGGATTTCCTTAAAAAAAAGGGCTACAAGTGTTCTTCCGAAGGGGCGGTGCATAGGACCATTCGGACCTTAACTTTCACTCCGGAGGAGGTTGATGTGGAAACCGTTCTTTCACATGAGAGGGCTCTAGATGTGAAGCGCCTCAGAATTGATGGCCATACTTATCGATCCCTCGCTGCCGAGTGTGGCTACTTATGGGGTGTACATGTTGGAAGTGACCAGATCACAGGGATGAGATTGGTTATGCTATCGGGAGAAATGCTTGGAGAGGACTCGGAGTCTTGGTAGGCCTCCTAACATGCGCCGGCACAACCGCGCATTTCATGCGCTGGACTCGCAACAAGTTGCTCGCCTGTGCGGCGGGCGTTAAGTGTAAAGGAAAGTTCAAACATGGAATCTAGATCGAACTTTGTAACCGTTTTAGCTTGGATACTCATAATCGGATCTGCCTATTTATTCTTTCTTTCGGTTGTTAAGGTTCTATTGTTATCATCTATACCCGGTGGAGATGAGCTCTTTGCTGCAGCCGAGGGTCGCCCGTTCGTCATCCAATTCATGCTCGAGTATATGTATGTTTTTACGTACGGATTCTGTGTTATTACTGCGTTCTCTTTCTTTGCTTCCATTGCACTTTTAAGGCGAAAAAACTGGGCGAGGTTCGCCCTGATCGTTGTCATGGCTTTTGGTGTACTTTGGCAGATAAGTAATTTAATTATGAAAGTTTACATGTTCACGCAGGTTTCTCCATATTTACCAGAAGAGGGGCTTGAGGAAATTGAGCGTATTAATTCGATTCTTCGTTGGTTTAACTTTTTAAAGACGATTGTTGTAGCTAGCGTTTTTGCATGGATACTTAAAAAGCTATTGACTCACCCAGTTATCAAGGAATTTACACTTAACAATGCCAGGCAGTAAAACTCCGGGCCTCCGGCCCTCCGTGGGACAGCTTACCTTGTGCACATTTTGCGCGGGTCGCTGCGCTCCCAGTTTCGCGCAAAATGCGCACAAGGTAAGCTGCCCCTGCTGGCGGCGTTATGCCTCATTGAGGAGTTGAGATGGAACTTATAAAAACCAATTTTCTTCAGTTTTTTGAATTTTTAACCTTGAGATAAGGGTGGAGCAAAAACTACACAAAATTCACCTTGTTTTTGATCCTCTCAGCTACAAGTTTTACGGCATATTTCATCTTCAAAGCGCTCGGAATAATGAGCGCAAATGACATGAACGTGCTAGCTGCCAACCTCTACCAAATGAAGATCTTTGGCATTGCAGTATTGGCGGGAGCCTATGGATTTTTAGGCTTGTATTGCAGTGTACTATCAGTGGCAGTAATTAATGCATTAGTGCCCAAGGCATAACAATGCCAGGCAGTAAAACTCCGGGCCTTCGGCCCTCCGTGGGACAGCTTACTTTGTGCACGTTTTGCGCTGGTCGCTACGCTCCCATTTTCGCGCAAAGCGCACACAAAGTAAGCTGCCCCTGCTGGCGGCGTTAAGGCACAAGGAGGTGTAGGTGATAAGAGCATACTTTTCAGCTAGCGGACGTTTCACAAGGCGCCAGTACATATTGTATTTCCTAGGTCCTCAATTGCTCTTCGTAATTCTAGGTACAGTGTACTTGCTGCAGTGGGCTGGCTCCGTAAACTTCGAAAAAGCATATGTCGCAGAGGGAGTATCCAGGCTTTTTCTTTATTTGAGTATTTCAGGATTTTTACTTGGGCTAATGCCCACAATCAAACGACTCCATGACATCAGCATGTCTGGTTGGTTTGTTTTGGCTGGGTTGATCCCTCGAATAGGGTCCTTTCTGTTTTTTATTTTGGCTTTTATTCCTGGTGAAAAAGAAGAAAATAAGTATGGGGACAATCCTCGGCAGTTTCTTGCCAGTGGAGAGGCAAAGCCTTAACAAGCGCAAGCAGGATGCTCCGGCCCTTTGGGCCTCCGCGGGACGCCCAACGCTATGCACATTTTGTGCGGGTCGCTGTGCTCCCAGTTTCGCACAAAACGTGCATAGCATCGGTCGCCCCTGTTGCGGGCGTTATGCACTCTGGAGAATCAAGGATGACTAAAAAATTATTAATATTAGTTCCGTTAGTGGCGGCCATCGCTCTTGCAATATTGTTTAAGCCACAGTTGAAAGCTATTTTCACTGATTAACTAACTCGCTGGGAAATTGACAAAATAAGGGCATAAAAAGTTGATGTGGGATGCACTCAGGCAATATGTGGAGTCAAAGCGATAGAAAATGAAGTTTCGTTTTATTTTACCTTCAATGATAGAAGTCAGCTTTCCGAGCGAGTGTCAGCGTTAAATCGAATCATAGATGGCTGGCCGTCCAGGAAGTCGGAGTGCAGCACTTTCACGAATATTGGCGGTTTAGATGTTTGCTACCTGTGGCAATAAACATCAAGCGTGCTTGGTGGTAGGGCATGCATAACAAAGCCAGGCAGTTTGCTCCGCGCCTTCGGCCCTCCGGGGGACAGCTTACCTTGTGCACGTTTTGCGCGGGTCGCGGCGCTCCGATTTTCGCGCAAAACGCGCACAAGGTAAGCTGCCCCTGCTGGCGGCGTTAAATATATACTATGCTCGATCCAAAAATAGATGCACACGCCGCATCAGCGTATCACCGGGAAGAAATTCTTGATTCGGATCAATGTGGTTGCTTTCATTGTTTGCTTATTTTTACTCCGGGAGAGATAAAGGAATGGGCTGACTACGAGGGCGATGTCGGCAACACGGCTCGTTGTCCGAGATGTCGCATTGACTCTGTAATAGGTTCCGCTTCTGGATTTCCTATCACTAGTGCGTTTTTGTTCGATATGTGGAAACATTGGTTCTAAATGATATTTAACAAGCTAATGAACTTCGCGCGGATGCCGCGCGCCGGACAGCCTACGCTACGCTTCGGCTGCCGGTTATTAGAGCGTTAGATTCATTGTCGAAAAAACTAAGGAAAAGGTATGAAAATTAGAACAATAATGGCTGTCCTTGTTATGGCGCTATCTTCTGCCGCGATTGCAAAAGAAGAGGAGAAAAGTGCTAACCAAGAAATCAATGAAGTGATTGAAGCTTTTCACTTATCAATAATAGAAAAGGATGAAGAAAAGTTTCATGATCTTTTCTATGATAAATCCATCCCTTGGATCAGTGTTGTCCCAGATAAAAGAACAGGATCATTGCCTAGCCAGCTTGGCGTTCAACCAGGCTCTTATATGCAATTTATTTCGTGGATTGTTGCAACTAAAGAAAAAACAGAAGAAAAATTTTGGGATGTTGAAATTATAACCGACAAGGAAATTGCTTCGGTTCATTTTAAATATAGCTTCCATATTGATGATTACAAAAGTAACTGGGGTGATGAAGCCTGGCACTTGTTGAAAACCGCAGATGGTTGGAAAATTAGTTCCGTGATTTACTCTTACACAAGAAACCCGGAGCCAAAACCGAAAAAAATCTAACAAACGCAGACAGTCTGCTCTGGCCTTTCGGGCCTCCGCGGGACGGCTTACCTTGTGCACATTTTGCGCAGGTCGCTACGCTTCCATTTTTGCACAAAACGCGTACAAGATAAGCCGCCCCTGCTGCGAGCGTTATGCATGTCATAGGATACCAGTATGAAATATAGATTCTCCGTATTTGTCGTATGTCTGTTAATTCCGTTGTTGGCCCATTCAGGTGAAGATAAGTACGCTGTGGGGTGTTGGACAGCAGAAATTGGAGAATATGAAAATATAGTTACGCTTTGCGTAAATCATAAAGTAGGTTCACTTTCTACTTATTATTCAAATAAAGCGATCGGGTCGGACCCTACTCGGTGTTACCAGCCGGCATATATAGAATACAAAAGTGAAGAGATTATTCTTTTAAGTGGCACTGGCGGATTTTGCGATAATGGTAGAGACCAAGGTGAAGTGACAATTATGTGTGAGTTAAAATCTTCGAAAACTATTAATTGTGACGTCTATGGTGAATATAGAGAGATAAATGCCAAAGAGCTAATCCGGCTAAAATGAATTTAGGTAAAATGCATAACAATTTGCAGCACTTCAGCCGCCACTGCGCGTCGGCCCGGACCTCCTTACGCTGCGCTTCAGTCGGCCCGCGTGCAAGGCGTTAGGCATTACTATGACTCGCTACATACTTATCGTGGTTATATTTTTACTGTCGTCGGATGCTCTGGCAGTAGAAGATACATATCTACTTTTCGATGTTGATGTGGCTGGTTATGCAAATAGAGATCCTGTTTTTCTTGCAGTTGAGGGGGTTCATAAAGGGGTGAATCACCTGCGAATAGAAAGGCACCTTTTGCCCATTCCTCCTGGAGAATATCGGTTAGGCCATATTGACTTTCATGAGCCGTTTTTGGGTTCCTTCCATGGATTTGCCGGCTCAGGTGCACGCCCGCGCTCATTGCATCTCGTTCCAGAGAGGGGTAATAAAGGTGGTGTTAAATTTGTTTTGCAAGAAGGTTATATAAATTATATTGGAGTTTTGAATGTTAGTAAAAATTCAAAAGCCCAGATTGAGTTGAAGTTCGTATCAGAGAAGTCATTGGTTCGAAAAGCATGTGCAATAAACCCAGGCCTCCTTGCTGAAAAATTAATAAAGATGGTATTTGCTGAAGACAATAACAAAGAATATAAAATAGGCTGCGAAAGCCTAACAAGTTAATTAACTTCGCGCGCGATGGACGCGCGCCGGACAGCGCACACTGCGCTTCGGCTGCCGGCTATTAGAGCGTTATGGATCAAAAAGGAAATTTAGTATGAAGTATGTTTTATCTGCGATTATGTTAGTCTTATCTGCATCTACATATGCAGTAACTGATTCAAATTTTTCGGTTGGACTAGGTCTTGATCATGGCGGCCTTGGGGCCAGATATTCCAAAAATCAAGGGCAAAATAAGTATTTCGGATCGCTAGGTTTATTAAGCTATGTCGAAAGATCTGGGGCAGCGATAGGTTACGGCATAGGCTGGGAACACATGGTATCGCCTGATAAACATGGATTAGGTTTGTTTCTTGGCTCAGTAGACTCCAAGCATTTTGGAGAGGACGTGGCAACTTACCATGGTGTTTCGGCTTTATATAATTACTATTTTTCCGGCTTTTCAGAGAAATCATTTGTAATCGGTGCTTCTCTATATACCGGAACGACATTGGATGAAGAAGATTACGTTAGTGACAAGATTGCTGGCGTAGGAATTAAGCTTGCGTACCAGTGGTAATATATAATAAAGGAGGCATTTCGTTCCTGCGCTGCGGGCCTCCACCGAACAGCTTGCTTTGTGCGTTTTATGTGCAAGTCGGTTCGCTTCCTTTTTTTCCCATAAAGTATTCAAAGCAAGCTGCCGCTGCTCGCGGCGTTAAAATCTAAGGAGAGAGTATGAAAAATATAAAGCTTATTTCTGGACTTGTTTTTTTATCTATAGCAAGTTCAGGGTGTTCGACTTCCGGGTCTCTGGCAAATATATACGAGCCAAATGCACCATATCCAGAAAGGCAAAGCAGTGACTGGTGCCAAGAAAATTATTCATCAGCCTCGGTAAGTTCACGTGAAAGGCAGTCGAATGCTAAGTACTGTGATGAGCAATCTCGTAGGTCTTATATCGAGGCGCAAAGGAAGCAGCGTTCCAAGGGGTGAGTTTAAGTCAAATTTAACAAAGCCAGGCAGGATGCTCCGGGCCTTAGGCCCTCCGCGGGACGGCTTACTTTGTGCACGTTTTGCGCTGGTCGCTTCGCTCCCATTTTCTCGCAAAACGCGCACAAGGTAAGCTGCCCCTGCTGGCAGCGTTAAAGAATAAGGATGATATGCAATTCGCTGTTTTGGGTGTTTTGCGTGAATTTAATAATTATGGCGAAGTGGCATAAAACTGATGAGCAGAAATTAATATCAGCTTGTGTACATTACTGCAACCTGATCGAAGGCTCGAATATATGTGGTGGATGTTTTCGTACAACTGATGAAATTCAAGCTTGGAGATATCTTGATGTAGACGCTCGGAAGGTTATTTTGGATAAATCTGAAGTGCGTCGCAGCCATTGTCAGAATCAAATTGAGTGTTAACGAACTTGGTGTGTGAATCAGGTCATGCAGGTGCAGGTCGCTCGGTGCTTATTTTTGCGAAAATTCATATAAGGTAAGCCGTCTCCGCTGGCGGCGTCTGGAGAGAAGATGAAAAATATAGTTGCCCTTTTCTTGATCTTTATCGCTTCAATTGCTTCCGTATTCATTGTTCAGATGATGATTACTAAATTGTGGAATTTTAGTGGCGTCACTTGGGGCCCCGGTGATCTTCCAGTGAGTCCGGTTCAACAAATTGCGATGTTGACCACTACATTTATTGCTGGATTATTTGCGCCAATAGTAGCGATTGCCATCTGTCGCCGAATTCCATGGGTAGTCATTTTTGCGATTTGTACATTTGGATTGACGATTGATGTATTTGCTGTACTGGTTCCGCTGGTCTCATTGCCGCTGTGGTTTAAGGTGTCTTTTGTGATCTCGGTACCTTTGCAGGTATATGTAGGTACCAAAATTGGTACCGCACTTTTCCTATCAAGGCAGCCTGTAGTCCGTTACTCCTGACATTTACATACATGCGGCGTGGTTTCGTCTCGTTCGGCCTGATATGCAACTTGTTGAATAGTGGCGGCGGCGGCGCTAAGGTAGCGCCATAACTAAATCAATAATAACGAGGTCGCCCGATGATAGTGTCCCCCGAATCTCATGACCGCAGTGCCCCCAGGCCCAGCCGCTTACGTATCGGCCGGCGCTACCGTGCCAACCGGCTCGACGGCCGCTACGATGCTATCGTCATTGGCTCTGGTATCGGAGGACTCACCACTGCGGCACTGCTCAGCGCGGCGGGCAAGAAAGTCCTGGTGCTGGAGCAGCACTACACCGCCGGAGGGTTCACCCACGCCTACGATCGCAATGGCTACGAGTGGGATGTGGGTGTGCACTATATCGGCGACGTAGGTGAGCACCCTACGATGACCCGCCAGCTGTTCGATTTCCTTTCCGCTGGCAAACTGCATTGGGCACCGATGGACGATACCTACGACCGCATTTGTCTCGGCGATGAGCAGTTTGACTTGCGCGCCGGGCGCGGGGCTTTTGTGGACGAGCTGGTGCGGCGCTTCCCGGGTGAGCGCCATGTGATCGAGCAGTATCTTGAGCGCATTGTCGCTGTGGGCCGGGCCATGCCGTTGATCACGCTGGAAAAGTTGTTGCCGAACTGGTGTGGGCGATTCACTCGCCTGTGGAAGGCGCTGCGCTGGCCTGGCTACCTGAACAAGACCACTTACGAGGTACTGCGCGAACTCACCGACAACGAAAAATTGATCGCAGTACTTACCGGTCAGTGGGGCGATAATGGCATGACGCCGAAGACCGGCAGCTTCATTATTCATGCGCTGATCGCCAAACATTACCTGTACGGTGGCTATTACCCGGTGGGTGGCGCGAGCAAAATCGCGGAAACCATCATCCCGCAAATCCAGTCTGGCGGGGGCGAGGTTTTTACCTATGCAGAGGTGGAGACCATCCTTTTGGACGGCAACCGCGCGCGCGGTGTGCGCATGGCCGACGGCACCGAAATCGAGGCGCCGCTGGTCGTGTCCGGTGCGGGCGTGTTCAACACGTTCGAAAAACTGCTGCCGCAGAGCGCCAGCGAACATGCCGGTTATTTCCGTGACCTGAATACCGTCAAGCCGTCGATGGCCCATGTGTGCCTGTATATCGGTCTGCAGCGTACTGCCGAGGAACTGGGGCTGCCAAGGACCAACTACTGGCTTTACCCGAGCGCCGATTACGAGAGCGATATGCGGCGCTTCCTCGACGACCGGGATGCGGAAATCCCGCTGGTCTACATCTCCTTCCCGTCCGCCAAGGATCCGAGCTTCGCCCGCCGTTACCCCGGTCGCGCTACCATCGAAATCGTGGCCCCGGGCAAATACGAATGGTTTGCCCAGTGGCACGAGCAACCCTGGGGAAAGCGCGGCGAACACTACCAAGCGCTCAAACAGCAGTTCAGCGAGCGCCTGCTGGAGCACCTCTACAAGCACTTCCCGCAATTGCGCGGCCAGATCGATTACTGCGAATTATCCACACCGCTATCCACTGATTATTTCTGCCGTTATAACCGTGGCGAAATCTACGGCCTCGACCACGATCCCAGCCGCTTCCAGCAAACCTGGCTGCGCCCCAAAACCCGTATCAGCGGCCTCTACCTCACCGGCCAGGACATTATGAGTTGCGGTGTTGCCGGCGCGATGTTCGCCGGTGTCGCAACCGCGCAGAGCATCCTGGGGTGGCGCCGTGGTGTGCCACTGCTGCGCCGCGTATTTCGCACAAAAGCAAACCGGGAACGTGAGTTAAACAAGGTGTTTATCTGAGGCCCGAATAGGCAATTGTTCTCGCAATTGGTTCGGCGAAAGTTTACGCGCAGTCGGTTGCCGCGTTTCGTTCCGTTTCTAGGAAATCCTTGATTCACAGCAAATAAAAAAGCCCCGGTGTTAACCGGGGCTTTGCGTTGTTGTTTCGAAAGTTCGCTTGAGGTTAGAGCGGTGCCGTACAGGCCATATAGACATCCAGCTGGTTCACTTCCTGCAACAGGCTGTTCAGGCTCAGGCGCACCCTGTTGAAGTCCTGTTTGGTGGCAATCACTATGACTCGTTGATTCACCGCGCCATCAACCTTGAATGCCACCAGTGAGCTGCCAGTGGAGCTGTCGCCGGTGGCTGTGTCGTCCAGCCAAGTGCTGATGCTGATAGTTTCCTGCAATACCAGGTCGAGCAGGCTGGATGGTTTCTCTACCAGGAAGCCGATCATATGGCGTCCAGTGAGTACCGTTGCCTTGGTGACATCGATGTACGCGTAGCCACCTGCGCCCGCCGTGACCTCGAGCCGTGCGGCATCGGTAATCACGTTGTTAGTTACGCGTCCAGGACTGGTCACCGAGCAGCCTGAACAGGGGTCCACCTTGCCACTGGCCAGGAAGGAATCGCTGGTGGTAATCGGTTGGAAGTCACCCAGCGATTCGCAGGTGGCTGCGAGGTCGTTGTCACAGGCATCGCCGATACCGTCACCGTCAAAGTCTTCCTGGCCCGGGTTTGGTGTCTGCGGGCAATTGTCGACATCGTTGTTCACGCCGTCGTTATCCACGTCAACATCGCAGCTGTCGCCTATGCCATCACCGTCGGAGTCGAGCTGATCTGGATTTGGAACAGTCGGGCAGTTATCAACACTTTCGTCGACACCATCGCCGTCCTGATCCGGGTCACAGGCATCGCCGATACCGTCGCCATCTCTGTCTGCCTGTGATGGGTTGCTCACCAGCGGGCAGTTGTCTAAGTCGTCGTTAACGGTGTCGCCATCCAGGTCGTCATCGCAGACATCGCCGATACCGTCGCCGTCCGTGTCGAGCTGGTCAGCATTGGCGGTCATGGGGCAGTTATCGTCGTCGTTACCGACACCATCACCGTCGGCGTCACTGTCGCAAGCGTCGCCGATACCATCGCTGTCCTGGTCGGCCTGGTCGTTGTTGGCAATGCTCGGGCAGTTGTCCGCCGTATCGTCAACTTCATCGCCATCCTGGTCGAGGTCGCACAGGTCTCCAATACCATCGCCGTCGATATCGGATTGATCCGAGTTACTGATATTGGGGCAGTTATCCGCACCGTTGTCGATGCCGTCGCCGTCCCGATCAGTGTCACAGGCATCGCCGACGCCGTCGCCGTCACTATCGCTTTGATCGTTTGAGACCATCGGACAGTTGTCTGTGGCGTCGTCGGTGCCGTCACCGTCTGCATCACTGTCACAGGCATCGCCGATACCATCGCTGTCCAAATCTGCCTGATCGGCATTGGGGACCGCCGGGCAGTTGTCTGCTTCGTCCGGAATACCGTCGGTATCGCTATCGGTATTGGTGTCACAGGCATCGCCGTAGCCGTCGCCATCAGCATCTGCCTGATCGGCATTGGCTATGGCTGGGCAGTTGTCGGAGCCGTTGCTGACGCCGTCACCGTCCCGATCGCTGTCACACGCGTCCCCTAATCCATCGTCATCGGCGTCTATCTGTGCCGCGTTCGCGATGAGTGGGCAGTTATCGCTGCCGTCCTCGACCCCATCGTTATCGTCATCGGTGTCACAGGCGTCTCCAGTGCCGTCACCGTCGGTGTCTGTCTGATCGACATTCGCGACTGCCGGGCAGTTGTCGACATCGTCGTTCAGGCCGTCACCGTCTTCGTCCGTGTCGCACGCGTCACCGAATGCATCGCCGTCGAGGTTCGCTTGATCCTCGTTGCTGACGGTCGGGCAGTTGTCCACTTCGTTATCGACGCCGTCACCGTCGCGGTCCTCATCGCATGCGTCGCCGATGCCGTCGCCATCGCGGTCTTCCTGACCGGCGTTGGCAATCAGCGGGCAGTTATCGCTGCCGTCCGCAACGCCGTCATTGTCGTCATCGGTATCGCAGGCATCGCCGATGTTGTCGCCATCGCTATCGAGCTGCTCGGGGTTAACCACGGCCGGGCAGTTATCGCCGCCGTTGTCGGCGCCGTCACCGTCCTTGTCCGGGTCGCAGGCATCACCGATACCGTCACCGTCCAAGTCTGCCTGGTCGCTGTTTTCGATGGTGGGGCAGTTGTCGGTGGTGTCGTCAGTGCCGTCATTGTCGTCGTCACTGTCACAGGCATTGCCTATGCCATCGAGGTCGGTATCCAGCTGGGATGGGTTTGCGACATTGGGACAGTTGTCGGAATCGTTGTCATCGCCGTCGCCATCGCTATCGGTGTCACAGGCATCGCCGATACCGTCACCATCCAGGTCTGCCTGGTCGGAGTTGGCCGCGTTCGGGCAGTTATCCGCGTCGTCCGGGATGCTGTCGTCGTCGCTGTCGGTGTTGTCGTCACAGGCGTCGCCGAAGCCGTCGTTGTCCGTATCTGTCTGATCGGTGTTCGCAAGCAGCGGACAGTTGTCTGAGCCGTCGTCCACACCGTCGCCATCCCGATCGGTATCACAGGCGTCCCCGATACCATCGCCATCAAGGTCAGCCTGGTCGGCATTGGCATGTTGCGGACAGTTGTCGGCGCTGTCGCCGAGGCCGTCGTTGTCATCATCGTCGTCACAGGCGTCGCCGAGACCGTCGCTATCGCTGTCCTGCTGATCACCGTTGGCGACAATTGCGCAGTTATCAGCGGTGTTGTCGATGCCGTCACCGTCGCTATCGGAGTCACAAGCGTCACCGATACCGTCGCCATCCTGGTCGGCTTGCGAGGGATTACCGATCAGCGGGCAATTGTCGCTGTCGTTGCCCAGTCCATCGTTATCGGTGTCGGTCAGTTCGTCACAGGCATCGCCAACGCCATCGTTGTCGGCATCTTCTTGTCCCGGGTTGGCGACGAGCGGGCAGTTGTCTTCCGCGTTGGATACGTCGTCGCCATCGCGATCGGTATCGCAGGCGTCGCCAATTTTGTCGTTATCCAGGTCGTTTTGGTCCGCATTGGCGGTCAGTGGACAGTTGTCTGCACCATCGTCGATGCCATCACCATCGTCGTCTGCATCGCAGGCGTCACCGCTGCCATCGCCATCGGTATCCAACTGATCCGCATTGGGAATGGCCGGGCAGTTGTCCTCACCGTCATCCAGGCCGTCGTCGTCGGAATCGCTGTCGCTATCGCACGCGTCGCCTATGCCGTCATTGTCCTGGTCAGCCTGATCCGGGTTCGGTACCGAGGGGCAGTTGTCGAGGCTGTTGGTCAGGTCGTCGCCATCGCGATCGTTGTCACAGGCGTCACCGATATTGTCGCCGTCGAGATCACTCTGCTCGCTGTTCGGAATGGCAGGGCAGTTGTCCTGGTCGTTATCGACGTTGTCACCGTCGAGGTCGCTGTCACAAGCGTCGCCAAGACCGTCGCCATCCGTGTCGGCCTGGTCCTCATTGGCGGTCACCGGACAGTTGTCGCTGTCATTCGGTACACCGTCGTTGTCATTGTCGTTGTCGCAGGCATCGCCGAGACCGTCACCGTCCATATCCGCCTGGTCGGCATTGGCGATGTTGGGGCAGTTATCGCTGGTATCGGCAATGCCGTCACTATCGGTGTCGGCGACAAGGGTGTTAGTGGGTAATTGGGTTGTGCTGTATCGCTTTCCCTTATGGTCCGAGCAGGCGGTCAGAACGAGTATCGATAGGGTGAGGAGCACGATCAGAAGACGGCGCATGGATAAGCTCTCCAAAACAAATTTCCTTTTTGTTATCTGCAGAGAACAGGGGAGTACTTATGTATTTCGAGCAGACGGATTCTTGCTGGATACCTGTTATCGGTTGCTGTGTATCCAACACATACTTCCCTGTGGGGTCGGTAGCATGTCCGCGCATGGGAGTGATTGGTTTCCCTAGCATCGCGATGTACGTTCCCAGACGTCTTTATACTTCTTTGTCGGCCAAGTTCTTACTTGTTTTGTGATTTATATCTAAAAAATGGCGTGACAATGATCAAGTAATCGTTTGGCAGGTAGGTAGTGGTGCGACGCTGGCGCGGAACGACTTAAGTGGTGTCGAACACATTGGCGGAAAGAAGCGACCCCTGCAGCGGTGTTGAAGGAAGAATATGGCCAGTTCCGAATTTGACTAGTAGCTGCCGCCTCATCCCTCTACACTGCCCGCCAGTGAGAGGAGATATTCATGCGGCTCGACCCGGCAATCTGTTCCAGCGCGCGTCTCGCCCGTGACCGGCGCTTCGATGGGCGTTTTTTCACCGCGGTGAAGACTACCGGCATCTTTTGCCGGCCTATCTGTCCAGCGCGGCCGCCGCTGGAGCGCAATGTGACTTACTATGCGACGGCAGCCGAAGCGGCAAACGCCGGTTTTCGTCCCTGCCTGCGCTGCCGCCCGGATGCAGCTCCCGGCAGTCCCGCCTGGGGGCTTGTCTCCACCACCGTCCAGCGCGCGCTGAACCTGATGCGGCGGGAGCGGGAGGCGCATTCCATTGAGGAGCTGGCGGAGCGGCTTGGCATTACCAGCCGGTATCTGCGCAAACTCTTTGCCGAACACATCGGCCTCAGCCCATTGCAGGTCTGGCAGACCGAACGCGCCCTGTTTGCGTTCAGCCTGTTGCGGGACACCAGTCTGCCCATTGCGGATATCGCGTTTGCCGCAGGCTTCAACAGCCTGCGTAGGTTCAATGGTGTGTTTAAAGCCATCTACCAGCGCACGCCGACGGAAGTGCGTCGGGAGCGCGCGACGGTGGCTGCGGATGAGAAGCATGCAGAAGCGGAGCCGGTGAACATCTACCTGAGTTACCGACCGCCGCTGGACTGGCCCGGGTTGCTGGGCTTCTTTGCCGCGCGGGCGCTGCCCGGGGTGGAGCAGGTCATTGCCGGTGATACACCGGAGCAGGGGGTATACCAGCGCAGCTTCCGGCTGCAGGGGCAGCGTGGTGTGTTGCGCGTGGCCCACGAGCCGGACAAAGACCGGCTGCGGGTCAGTGTGTATGGCGAGGGCTGTGGTGCGGTGCTGTTCCCTCTGCGGGAAAAGCTGCGGCAGCTGTTTGACCTGGATGCCGATAGCGAAGAAATCCGCGGACATTTGCAGTCTGATCCGCTGTTGCGGCGGGTGTTGCAGGTGAACCCCGGGGTGCGCTTGCCCGGTGCCTGGGATCCATTCGAATACACCCTGCGGGCCATTTTCGGCCAGCAGATCTCCGTCGCCGCGGCCACCACCATCGCCGGGCGCGTGGCCAACCGCTACGGTGAGTCTTTTAATGCGCCCGGCGGCGATTCGCTGGTGCTGTTCCCATCTGCGGAACAGCTGCGCGATGCAGATTTTTCCGATATCGGTGTCACCCGCACCCGCGCCAAGACCCTGCAGCACTTCGTGGCCGCAACACGGCGTGGTGAGATCGACTTCGACCAGCCGGATCTGGATGACTTCTGCGCGCAGATGACCGCATTGCCGGGTATCGGTGACTGGACTGCGCACTATACGGCGATGCGCGGTCTCTCCATGCCCGATGCCTTTCCGGCATCCGATCTGGGCATCCTGATTGCGCTCGGCAAGGAGAGCGGGGCAGAGCGCAAGGCAACGCCGAAACAGGCGCTGGCCCGCGCGGAATCCTGGCGCCCCTGGCGAGCTTATGCGGCGCTCCTGCTGTGGCAATCCCTGAAACTGAGCCCGTCCACGGGAGACAATAAATGATCCGTTATGAAATTTACCCCAGCGCCTTTGGCGAGCTCGGTATTGCCGCCAGTGAAACCGGGTTGGTCGGAATCGATCTGCAGGCGGGCAAGCGGCCGCTGCCGGTGAAGCAAGACTGGCAGAGGGGGGCGACGGCGCTGACGGATTTGGCGGCGGCGCAGTTGCAGGCCTATTTCAGTGGCGAGCGACAGGCATTTGACTTGCCGCTGGATGCCGCCGGCACGCCGTTCCAGCAGTCCGTGTGGCGGGCGCTGTGTGCCATCCCCTACGGTGAGACCCGCAATTATCGCGAGCTGGCGGAGACTATCGGCAACCCCAAGGCGGTAAGGGCGGTGGCACGGGCGAACGGGGCCAACCCGCTGTCGGTTGTGGTGCCCTGTCACCGGGTGATCGGCTCCGACGGCACCCTGACCGGTTATGCCGGCGGGCTTGAGATGAAAGCGCGACTGCTGGCATTGGAGGGCGCGCTGATCGGCTGAAGTGTCCGTCTGGTCAGGGGACTTGAGGGTGGCAATCGGGGGCCTTGGGCGGGATAATGGCGGGCTAATTTTCGACAGCCCGCGAACCATGACCGGAGGCCAAATGCTGTACAGATTGGGCGATAAGCAGCCGCAGCTTGAAGGTGAGGGACACTATATTGCCCCCGGTGCCCAGGTGATCGGCAATGTGTTGCTAAAACCCCACAGTTCGGTGTGGTTTAACGCGGTGATTCGCGGTGACAACGACCTGATCACCATTGGTGAGCGCGCGAATATTCAGGACGGCTCGGTGCTGCACACCGACCCGGGCGTGCCGTTAACCGTGGGCACCGGGGTGACGGTTGGTCACAAGGTGACACTGCACGGCTGCCAGATCGGGGAGTACTCCCTGGTGGGCATGAATGCGGTGGTGCTGAACGGCGCCAAAGTGGGCAAGTGCTGCATTATCGGTGCAAATGCGCTGGTGACCGAGAATGCGCAGATCCCGGATTATTCGCTGGTGCTGGGAAGCCCGGGCAAGGTGGTAAAGACGCTGGACGAGTCCATGTTCGAGCTATTGAAAGCGAGTAGCGAGATCTACGTCGCCAACGGCAAGCGGTTTTCGGAAGAGCTGGTGCCGATTGAGGTGTGAGCGATGACTGAGAGCGATTGGAGCCGGGTGAAAGACCAGGAGCCGGAGCCGGCATTTGAGTTCCCGGTGAAATCCCCTTGTGTATCGGTGTGCGCGTTGAATCGCGAGGATATCTGTGAGGGCTGTTTCCGCTCCGGTACTGAAATCAGCCAGTGGGGGCGGATGAATAACGCCGAGAAAAAACAGGTGCTGGCCAAGTGCCATGAGCGTGCGGTTCAGATGCGCCGGGTTTGGTGGTCTGACTGATGCGTTGTAGTGATATTGGACTTGGGTGTTTTTCTAGTCCGGTGGCGGCGGATCACCGGGTGGGGGTTTTCAGGACCGCTGTGAACCCATCCCTGGGCGCTGCGGCGCAAACATCCTGTTTGCGACGCTCCTGAAAACCCCCACCCGGTGCTCCGCCTTCGCATATCGTTTTGCGCATTGTCAGAAATTTTGAGTGCTACTTCCGCTTTCTTGTGTTCCCGGATCAGAGTTTGAATTCTGAGAAATTCGGGACAAATCAAATAGAAAAAATATGACCCAACCCTTCGTACATTTAAGAATCCACTCCGAGTACTCCCTGATCGATGGCCTGGTGCGGATCAAGCCGTTGATCGGTCGTCTGGCGGAACTGGAGATGCCCGCAGCGGCCATCACCGACCAGACCAACTTCTACGCGCAGGTAAAGTTTTACAAAGCCTGTCTCGGTGCCGGAATCAAGCCCATCACCGGTGCGGATTTCTGGCTGCGCGAGGGCGGGGAGGAGCAGCCGACGCTGCTGACCCTGTACGCACTGAATACCACCGGTTACCGCAATATCACCGAGCTGATCTCCCGTGCTTGGATGGAAGGGCAGTACCACGGGCATGCGTATATCCAGCGTGAGTGGGTGAAAGAGTACGCGGAAGGTGTGCTGATGCTCTCCGGCGCCAAGTACGGCGATGTGGGCCGCGCGCTGATTGCCGGGCGCAACTCACAGGCGGAGGCGCTGGCGAATGAGTGGGCGTCGATTTTCCCCGGCCGTTACTATCTCGAGTTACAGCGCACCGGTCGTCCCGGCGATGAAGAATACCTGCACGCGGCGGTGAAGCTCGCGGGCCAGCTCAATCTGCCGGTAGTGGCCACCAACGATGTGCGCTTCCTGGAAGACAGCGAGTTCGAAGCCCACGAAGTGCGCGTGTGTATCCGCGAGGGCCGCACCCTGGACGATCCTCGTCGCGAACGCCGCTATTCATCAGAACAGTATCTGCGCTCCCCGGAAGAAATGTGCGAGCTGTTCAAGGACCTGCCGGAAGCGCTGGAAAATACCGTGGAAATCGCGCGCCGCTGTTCGGCGCCGATCCAGCTGGGCAAGTACTTCCTGCCGCAGTTCCCGATCCCCGAAGGCATGACCGAAAACGAGTTTTTCGAGAAGGTCTCGTTCGACGGACTCTACGATCGCCTGGAAACCATTCTCGACAAATCCGCGCCGGATTACGAAGCGCGCAAGAAGGTGTACGAAGACCGCCTGCGCTTCGAGCTGGATATCGTGATCCAGATGGGGTTCCCCGGCTACTTCCTGATCGTGATGGACTTTATCCAGTGGGCCAAGGATCACAATATTCCGGTGGGCCCGGGGCGGGGCTCCGGTGCGGGCTCGCTGATTGCCTATTCGCAGAAGATTACCGACCTGGACCCGCTGCAGTACGACCTTCTGTTCGAACGTTTCCTGAACCCGGAGCGGGTATCCATGCCCGACTTCGACGTCGACTTCTGTATGGAGAAGCGCGACCGGGTGATCAACTACGTAGCGGAAAACTACGGCCGCAACGCGGTAAGCCAGATCATCACCTTCGGTACCATGGCCGCGAAGGCGGTGGTGCGCGACGTGGCGCGGGTGCAGGGCAAGTCCTACGGCCTCGCCGACAAGCTCTCGAAGATGATTCCCGCCGATGTGGGTATGACCCTGCAGAAGGCATTCGAGCAGGAAGAGGTGCTGCGCGAGTTCCTCGAGAACGACGAGGAGGGCCAGGAAATCTGGGAGATGGCGCTGCAGCTTGAGGGTGTGGCGCGTAACGTCGGTAAGCACGCCGGTGGTGTGGTAATCGCCCCCACCAAGCTCACGGATTTTGCGCCGCTCTACTGTGACGAGACCGGTGCCGGCCTGGTAACCCAGTTCGACAAGAACGACGTGGAAGACGCGGGCCTGGTGAAGTTCGACTTCCTCGGTCTGCGCACCCTGACCATCATCGACTGGGCGAAGGTGATGGTGGACGAACAGCGCGCGCGCGAAGGCCTGGAGCCGCTGGTCATCGAAACGCTGCCGCTGGACGACGAAGAAACATTCAAACTGATCAAGCGCGCCGAGACTACTGCGGTATTCCAGCTGGAATCCCGCGGCATGAAGGACCTGATCAAGCGCCTGCAGCCGGACAACCTCGAGGACATGATCGCCCTGGTGGCGCTGTTCCGCCCGGGGCCGCTGCAGTCGGGCATGGTGGACGACTTCATCAACCGCAAGCACGGCCGCGCGCAGGTGGCCTACCCGGATGCCAAGTACCAGCACGAAAAACTGAAACCGATTCTCGAGCCCACCTACGGCGTTATCGTTTACCAGGAACAGGTAATGCAGATCGCCCAGGAACTCGCGGGCTATACCCTCGGCGGCGCGGACATGCTGCGCCGGGCCATGGGTAAGAAAAAGCCCGAGGAGATGGCGAAGCAGCGCAGTACCTTCGAGGACGGCGCCAAGTCCGAGGGCGTCGACCCGGAACTGGCGATGAAGATCTTCGACCTGGTGGAGAAGTTCGCCGGTTACGGCTTCAACAAATCGCACTCCGCGGCCTACGCGCTGGTGTCTTATCAGACCGCGTGGCTGAAGGCACATTATCCCGCACAGTTTATGGCCGCCACCATGTCGTCGGACATGGACAAGACCGACAAGGTGGTGACGTTCATCGAAGAATGCCGGGCGATGAAACTGGACCTGGTGCCGCCGGATGTGAACCTCGGTAACTACCAGTTCTCCGTTCCTGTCTCCGACAATGGCGACAACCGTATCATTTACGGCCTCGGCGCCATCAAGGGGCTGGGTGAAGGCCCGATCGAAAACATCATCAGCGAACGGCAGAAAAACGGGCCGTTCACGGACCTGTTCGATTTCTGTTCCCGCATCGACCCGCGCAAGGTCAACAAGCGCGCGCTGGAAGCGCTGGTGCGCTCCGGTGCCCTCGACAGCATTGGCCCCGACGCGTCCGGCGACGACGGCCTGAATTACTCTCGTGCCGTGCTGTTCGACGCGCTGGACGAAGCGGTGAAAGCCGCGGAACAGCAGAGCAAGAACGACAGCGCCGGCATGATGGACCTGTTCGGCGAGGTGGTGCGCACCGCGTCCGATGGCGACGTCTACCAGGATTTCCGCGGCGCGCGTCCGTGGAGCATCCGCGAGCGTCTTGAAGGCGAGAAGAACACCCTCGGCCTGTACCTCACCGGCCACCCCATCGACGAGTACGAGGACGAACTCAAGCACCTGGTACAGGCGCGTATCGCAGACCTGAAACCCGGGCGCGACAACCAGAAGGTGGCGGGCCTGGTGGTGGGCATGCGGGTGATGAAGACCAAGCGCGGCGATTCCATGGCGATCGTCACCCTGGATGACCGCAGCGCGCGCATCGAGGCAGCGGTGTTCAGCGAGGCATTCGGCCAGCACCGGGAAAAACTGGTGAAGGATTCGCTGCTGGTGCTGGAAGGCTCCATCTCCCACGACGATTACAGCGGCGGCCTGAAAATGAGCGTGAACAGTGTGTCCACGCTGGACGATCTGCGCAGTGGCAGTGTGATCGGGGTGACGCTCAAGATCGACAGCGCCCAGGCACTGCCGAAAATGGGGCAGCGCCTGAGCGCCTGCCTGCGGCCGTATGTGGGTGGAAACTGCCCGATTCTGGTGGAAGTGGAGCGCAGCGATGCGCGCGGTACCTTCCGCCTGGCGGACGAGTGGAAGGTGGAGCCAAACGACCAGTTGATCCAGTCCCTGCGGGAGGTGGTCGGCCGTGAACGGGTCAAGCTCAACTACACTCAACGGCAATGAGTGATCCGTGCACTCGACTGAGTGGTCCTATCCCGGTAAGCTAGCCGCCATTTTCAGTGGACGGGGCCTGTTTGCGACTGATCGGGGTGATTTAGTCGCATTTTCCAACATTTGGCAGGCCCACAGAATTATCAAGGCGCGAATTAAATGAAGTTCAGTTTTCTAGAGTTTGAACAGCCGATTGCGGAACTGGAAAGCAAGATCAAGGAACTTCAGCATGTGGGCGACGACAATGAGCTCAACATCGCTGAGGAGATCTCCCGCCTGCGGGAAAAGAGCGAGAAGCTCACCGAATCCATCTATTCCGATCTGTCCCCCTGGCAGGTTGTGCAGGTTGCGCGCCACCCGCAGCGCCCCTACGCCAAGGACTATATCGAGCGCATCTTCACCGACTGGGATGAGCTGCACGGCGACCGCCATTTCGGCGACGACAAGGCGATCATCGCCGGTATCGCGCGCCTGGAAGGGCGCCCGGTAGCGGTCATTGGCGAAGAGAAGGGCCGAAACGTCAACGAGAAAGTGAAGCGCAACTTCGGCATGCCGAAGCCTGAGGGTTACCGCAAGGCGCTGCGCGTGATGGAAATGGCCGAGCGCTTCAAGCTGCCGGTACTGACCCTGATCGACACTCCCGGGGCCTATCCGGGCATCGACAGCGAAGAGCGCGGTATTTCCGAGGCCATTGCCAAGAACCTGGCGGTGATGTCACGCCTGCGCACGCCGATCATCTGCACCGTGATCGGTGAAGGTTCTTCCGGTGGCGCGCTGGCCATTGGTGTGGGCGACCAGCTGAACATGCTGCAGTACTCCACCTACTTTGTGATTTCCCCGGAAGGCTGTGCCAACATCATCTGGAAAACCGTGGAGAAGGCGCCACTGGCAGCCGAGGCCATGGGGGTGACTTCTGGCGTGCTGGAAGAGCTGGGTATCGTTGATGAAACCATTGCCGAGCCCCTCGGCGGCGCGCACCGCGATCCCGACCTGATGGCGGCCCGCCTGCGGGATCGCCTGTCCGAGCAGCTGGACAAACTCACCGCAGTGCCGATTGAGGAGTTGCTGGAGAAGCGTTACCAGCGCCTGATGAGTTACGGCAACGTAACCGGCTGATCGCCACAATCATTCCGCCAGGGTTTTTGCTGAAGCCCTGAATCGACAACGGCAACTTCGGTTGCCGTTGTCGTTTGTGCAGCGCTACTACAGCCGATAAATACTGCGGTAGTCTGCCACTGCTACCTGAAATGGGGTGTGGTCCTGTAGGTACAGCCGCAGGCAATCCGCCGCATCCGGTTCACCGTGGACCAGCATGATCTGTGTGTCCGGTTGCAGGCGGGAGCTCTGCAGCCAATGGCCGAGTTCCACATAGTCGGCGTGGGCCGACAGCCCCTCCAGAACCTCGACTTTTGCCTTGCAGGGCACATATTCCCCGTGAATTTTGACACTGCTGGAGCCTGCCAGCATCCGCGCGCCGCGGGTACCGCCGGCCTGATAGCCAGTAAACAACACTGTCGTGCGATGATCCGGCAGCAGTCGTTTCATGTGGTGCAGAATCCGACCACCGGTCGCCATGCCACTGCCGGCAATAATGATGTGCGGGTATTGGATATTCTCCAGCGCTTTCGACTGGTCGACACTGCGGGTGTACTGGATGCCCCTGCACATGAAGGTGCAATTCTCCGAGCTGAGGCGATGCTGTTCCGGATAGCGCGAATAGATTTCCGATGCGTCGATCGCCATGGGACTGTCGAGGAACACCGGCAGCTCGGGGATTTTTTTCTCATGCATCAGGGAAAGCAGCAGAAACTGTAATGTCTGCGCGCGGCCGACGGCAAAGCTCGGGATCAGCAGCACGCCGCCGCGCGCCACCGTCTGGTTTACGATCTCGGCCAGCTGTTCCTTCTGATCAATTTGCGGATGGCGACGGTCACCATAGGTTGATTCCATCAACAATAAATCGAGCTCTGGCAGTGGCCTTGGCGGATGCATGATGAGGTCGTCCTGACGTCCCACATCGCCGGAAAATCCTACCTGTTTGCCCTCCGCATGCAGTATGGCGCTGCCGGCACCGAGAATATGCCCCGCGGGCTGGAAGTGCAGTTTTGCACTGCCGATATGAAACGGCTGATCAAACGCCACCGGCTGAAACAGCTCCATACAGCGCTCGGCGGTGTCGCCGGTGTAGAGCGGTTCAGGGTGAGCGTGCTTGCCCAGTTTGTGGCGTTGGTAGTACTGGGCATCTTCCTCCTGGATATGTCCTGCGTCCGGCAAAAGGACGGAGCAAAGATCCATGGTGGCGTGGTGGCAATATACCGGTCCGCGATAACCCATCTCGTACAGGCGGGGAATATAGCCGGAGTGATCCAGGTGCGCGTGGGTGAGCACAATTCCTTTGAGTTTTCGGTAATCGAATAGCGGGGTTTCCCAGTTGCGCTCGCGCAGCCACTTGTAGCCCTGGAACAGCCCGCAATCCACCAGGAATTCGGTTTTTCCGTCGTCGATCGACACCAGGAATTTAGAGCCGGTGACGGTCCCGGTACCACCCAGAAACGTGATATTCATGTTTGATGGTCTCTTGTGACATGTGGCGATCCGTCGGCGCGTGCGAGTAAATCCTGCACCGCCGGTGCGAGTAGCGGTGCCAGGTCAAACGCACAGTAATCGCCGGGGATACTGTTACTGGTGGCTAGCAGGTCGGCACCGGCCAGCCTGATTTTTTCGTCCGCGCCCTCGGCGAAAATGCCGTGCACCGCCGCGCAGATAGTGCGCGGTGCGCCGACAGCCCTGAGTGCGGCCAGGGTCTGCAGTACGGTGTGGCCGCTGGAAATGACATCGTCAACGATGACACTGGTCGCGTTGGCAATCCGGTTGTCCGCGGGCAGATCGATGCTCACCTCGCGGTCCCCATGGCGCTGTTTTTTCCCGACGATGAATGGCAATCCAGTGGCCCCTGCCAGGGCGGCAACCCACTGCTGGCTTTCCCGATCCGGCCCTACCAGTAACAGGGGCGCGGGTTGGCTGGCGAGCCACGCCTGCATGGCCGGCATCCCCGAAATGGCACGGGATGGGATGGTGTAGATCTCATCGAGGCTGCGATACCGGTGCAGGTGCGGGTCTACCGTCACCAGCCAGTCCACGCAGGTCGATAGCATTTGCGCAAAAATGCGCGACGTCACGGCTTCGCCGGGCATGAATACTTTGTCCTGTCGCATATAGCACAGGTAGGGCGCAACCAGCCCTACACCGGTCGCGCCCTGCATGCGCAGGCTGCGCGCCAGAAACAGCAGTGGCAGGATTTTCTCATCCGGCCGGCACAGGTTCGCCAGCACAACGCAATACCGCCCGCGCACCGGTGACAGAATACGCAGGTAGCTCTCGCCATCCGGAAACCGTCGCTGGTCGATTTCGCCGGCATCGGCACCAATGGCCGTTTGCAGCGACTCGCGCAGCGGAAGGCCGCTTTCCAGTGCAAACAGGACCGGATTGTTCACGTTTACTTTTCCGTCGCCGGGAGCGGGCTGGTTGCCGGGGATAGCTCAAACAGATCCCGGTTCTCGTGAAAATATTCCCGCGCGTAAGCCAGTTCCCCCGGCGTCTCTGCATACAGGGTCGCGAGTGGTTGCAGGGCTTCAACACTGTCTCCCACTTTCACCCGCAAGCGTAGCCCGGCCTCCGGCGACGAGGGGGCTCCGGCGAGCTTGGCCAGATGTGCCAGGCGCCGATTGTCCATACTGCGCAATTTGCCGGCGTATTCACTGCGCAGCTCGATATGGTGGCTGGCGATGGGCACTTCACGGAGCCCACCCTGGGCCTCGCAGATGGCGCGGAACTGAATCCACGCCTGTCCGGAATGCAGGATCTCCCGTGCCTGTTGCAGGGCCTGGGCTTCATCGGCTCCGGTGGCCATCGACAGCAACTGGCCGGCGAGATACAGCGCGCGGGCCTCAAGGTCCGCCGGCGCGGTGCTTTCATTGCGCAACACACTCAATACATCGCGGGCCTCCTCCGCCGGCCCGATGCCATTGCCGATGGTTTGGGTGCCGTCGGTCATCACGCACCGCACGTTGAGGCCGAGTGCTTCGGCGACGACCCGGAACAGCTCCGCCAGCACCTCCGCCTGCTTTTGGCTGCGCAGCTTGGCGGTGGGGCCAACGGGCATATCGATCAGGATATGGGTGGAGCCGGCTGCCATTTTTTTGGACAGGACCGACGCCACGAGCTGCCCCTCACTATCGAGGTCCAGTGCGCGCTCGATACGGATCAGCAAGTCGTCCGTGGGGCTGAGGCCAACCTTGCCGCCGGCGGCGAGACAGGCGCCGGTGCGGGTAATGACCTTGCGCAGTCTGTCGAGTGAAAGGTCGACATTCGTCAGAACTTCCATGGTATCGGCGGTACCGGCGGGGGAAGTGATGGCGCGGGAGGAGGTTTTGGGAATGATCAGCCCCGCGGCGCTGGCAATCGATACCACGATGGGGGTGGTGCGGTTGCCCGGCAGGCCGCCGATACAGTGTTTGTCGAATACCCGTTCATGCTCTGGCCAGTGCAACTGATTGCCGATTTGTGCCATGGCCCGGGTAAGCGCGGTCGTTTCCGCAGAATTCAGGCGTCCGCCGGCGCAGGCGGATATGAATCCCGCAATCTCGATATCTGAATACAGGTGCCGGCTGATGTCGCGAATGATGCTGGTGATCTCGCCGGTATCCAGCGTATGGCCGTAAATCTTTTTACGCAGCGCGCTGAGTGAGTGGACCTGGGGAGCGTGGTGTACCGTCACCGCTTGTCCTTGGGTGAGCGCGAGGAACTCCCAGGCGCTATCGGAAAAACCGATGCTGCCTGGCGGCAGGATCTCTTTCGCGACAGTATTGAGGGTGGCGATCAGGGTGCGGGAACCGGCCTTGATTTGCAGCCGTGTATTGGCGGTGTATCCCTCAGCGCGACAGATAGCGCAGTCGGTGCGCATGTAAACCAGAGGTTCCTGGTGGGTAGCAATTCCCATTTTGTAAGCGTGTTGCGGCATTGCCCGGGACATGCAGTCTTCCTGGATATTCATGTCGGGGGCCGCTCCTGTTGGAGGTCCGGCAGGTGCTGTTGCCCGCCGCTATCCAGCATTTGGGAAATTGCGGCCCTGTATTTAATTCAAGTCCGTTTAGGTATCAGCGGCAAGTCGCTGCCGGTATGTAGTTCCATAACCCCAGTTAAAGGTCGCCAATTACCCTGTCGCGTCCTTAAATAACCAGTCTCGGGCCCGTGACTACTGGGTTTGATGCTGTCTTGTGGTTAGACTGGCGATCGCTCAAAAACCGTTCGATGGAACGCATAGATTAGGGGAATACCTTGGCCGAATTGGGGGCGCTTTTCAGTCTGATACCTGGCCAGACACCCAGCCTCACACTGGGGTTGCTGTTGCTGGTGTGCGTGATCAGCGCATTTATCTCGGCGGTCACCGGTGGGGCGGGGGGTATCCTGATGTTTGCCGCGCTCAATGTTGTCATTCCCCTGCGCGCGCTCGTCCCCATTCACGGTGCGGTACAGCTGCTCAACAATCTCGCCCGCGTGGTTTATGTGCGCGAGCATATCCGCTGGGACCAGTGCATCCCGTTCTTTATCGGCTGCACGCTCGGCTCCGCCGCCATGACTCTGGGGCTCGCCAATCTCGACTGGCAGCAGCTGCCGCTGGTGCTGCTGGCGGTACTGATTTTTTATACGGTGTTCAAACCGAAAAAACTCCCGGAAATCCGCCTCAAGCCGCGCAATTTTTTCTGGGTGGGGATTGCCACCGGCACCCTCGGTATTGTCGCCGGAGCCGTAGACCCGTTGCTGGCCGCGTTTTTCGTGCGCAAGGATATGACGCCGAAAGAAATCGTGGCGAATAAATCCGTGATGCAGGCCTGGTGCCACGCCCTCAAGGTGCCCGCGTTCATTTATCTCGGCTTTGCGTTTTCCGAGCATCTCGGATTGATCCTGCTACTGACCGTGGCCGCGGTCATTGGCACGCGTATCGGTATTGCGCTGCTGAATCGGATCGACAGCGAGCTGTTTTTCAACTTGATGCGCGCCGCGCTGATGATTGCCGGCGCCCGCATTGTGTACCAGTTATTTGCAGTATAAAAACCTACAGGTATTTCCATGGCTGATTATCAGATTATCAATCCGTACAACGGCGAGTTGATCGAAGCCTATGACTTCCACACCAAAGAGCAGGTGGCAGAGGCCATCGAACTGCTGGTGGAAGGCCGTAACAAGCAGCTGGCCACACCCGCCTTCGAGCGCTCGAATATCCTGCTGAAGCTCGCGCAACTCTTGCTGGAGCGAAAGGAAGATCTGGCCCGAGCCATCACCGAGGAAACCGGCAAAACCATCGGTGACAGCCGGGTTGAAATCGACCGCGCCTACAACACCGCGCTGGCCAGCGCCATGGAAGCGCGCAATATCAACGGTGAAGCACTGGATTCCGATGCGTTCCCACCGATGCGCGAAAAAATCGGCGTGGTGCTGTGGAAACCGCTGGGTACCGTACTGTGCATTACCCCGTTCAACTTCCCGATCAATATCGCGGTACACAAAATCGGCCCCGCGTTTGCCGCCGGCAACACCATCCTGTTCAAGCCCGGCCCCCAGAACAAGCGCTCTGCGGAGTTGCTGGTGGAACTGTGCTATGCCGCAGGAATGGATAAATCCGTACTGCAGATGCTGGTCCCGGACATTGAAGCCACCAGCTACGCCGTTGCCCACCCGCAAATCCAGGCGATCAACTTCACCGGTGGCACCGCCGCGGCCAATGCCATCGCCGCCAATGCCGGCTACAAGAAAATGCTGTTCGAACTGGGCGGCAACGATCCACTGATCGTCATGCCCGACGCCGACCTTGACGCCGCCGTCACCGCCACCATCAACCAGCGCTTCGCCACCGCCGGCCAACGCTGCACCGCCGCCAAGCGCCTGTTCGTGCACAGTGACGTGTTCGATGCCTTCGCCGAAAAACTCGTGACCGCCACCGCCAAACTGAAAGTGGGTAACCCCGCCGAGGACGACACCTTTATCGGCCCGCTGATCCACACCAACGCCGCCAACGAAGTGGAAGGTCGCATTCAGTCAGCAGTAGCCGCCGGCGCCCGCGTTCTGTTCGGAAACCGCCGCGAAGGCAACATCCTGTGGCCGACCATCCTCGCGGATGTCCCAGACTGCGCCGAGGTGGTAGCAGAAGAGACCTTTGGCCCGGTCGTCCCACTGCGCAAGTTTGACAGCGAACAAGAGCTGGTGGCAGTGATCAACAGCTGTCCGTTTGGCCTGCAGGCTGGCGTATTCACCCAAAACCTGGCACTGGCGAAACGCCTCTACAACCAGCTGGAAGTAGGCCTGCTCGCCGTCAATGACGGCCCCGGCTTTCGCGCCGAGCACTTCCCGTTTGGTGGTGTGAAAGAAAGCGGAGTAGGGCGCGAGGGCGTGAAATATGCCATCCGTGAAATGAGTTACCAGAAAACGTTGGTGATCTGACCGTTTCAATTCGAAGCTCGAAATAAGAAGCGAAGGACGGGGACTGGGCGGAAGGTTTCAGGAGCGTCGGCGACATGGACGTCGCCGACGCAGCGTACAGGGATGTATCCACAGCGGTCCTGAAACCTTCCGCCCAGTGCCCGACCGCCACTAGGCTAAGTTTGGAACCTTCAAAATCATGGTCTTGGCCATCCACTCAAATATCCCCTATACTCGGCCCCAACTTGTCGGAGTGCCTTTGGGCTGAGATCGCTGTTGCGAGATCCGTTGAACCTGATCGGGGTAACCCCCGCGTAGGGAACAAGATCTGAATTCGCTTTTTTTTCGTGCGTATTGTTTTTGAACTGCTGTTTAAGAACATTCATGCATACGAAAGCTGCTCTCTCCAGCTGCATCCCCGGCAATCCATTCATGGATCAATACGCAAGGGGTCAGCATGTCTCAGGTCGCCGAACCAAAAACCAATACCCAAAATACGGGTACAAAATCCAGCCGCGCCGCTCAGCGAGGAAACGCCAGGGAATTCCTCGACAACCTTACCGCCCAACAGTTTCCCAACTCCCGCAAAGTCTATCTGCAAGGCGACAACCCGAGCGTAAACGTCGGCGTACGCGAAATCTGCCTGGGCCAAAGCCTTGTAGGCGGCGACGAACAAAACCCCATCTTCGAGCCCAATGACCCCCTGCAGGTCTACGACACCGCAGGCCCATACTCCGACCCAGCGTACAAGCCCAACGTCCGCGAAGGCCTGCCCAAACTGCGTCAGGTATGGATCGAAGAGCGCAGCGACACTGAAATATTGGAAACGCGCCAGGCCGCCTACAGCCAGAAACGCATGGCCGACCAGGGCCTCGACCATATCCGCTTCGATAACTTGCCGGCCCCACGCAAAGCGAACGCCGGCAAAAATGTCACCCAGATGCACTACGCCCGCCAGGGCATCATCACCCCGGAAATGGAATTTATCGCCATCCGCGAAAATATGGGCCGAGCCAAAATCGCCCAGCAGTTGAGCGAAGTTGAATTTCAAAAAGCCCGCGAAGGTATCTACATCCCGCCGCAAATTACCCCGGAATTCGTTCGCCGCGAAGTCGCCGAAGGCCGTGCCATTATCCCCGCCAACATCAATCACACCGAACTCGAACCGATGATTATCGGCCGCAACTTCCTGTGCAAGGTAAACGCCAATATCGGCAACTCCGCGATTACCTCATCCATCGAAGAGGAAGTGGAAAAACTCGTGTGGTCCATCAAATGGGGCGCCGATACCGTGATGGATCTCTCCACCGGCCAGAACATCCACGAAACCCGCGAATGGATACTGCGTAACAGCCCGGTTCCCATCGGCACCGTTCCGATTTACCAGGCGCTGGAAAAAGTCGACGGCATCGCGGAAGACCTCAACTGGGACGTCTTCCGCGATACCCTGATCGAACAGGCCGAACAGGGCGTGGACTACTTCACCATTCACGCCGGCGTACTGCTGCGCTATGTCCCCCTCACCGCCAAGCGCGTTACCGGCATCGTTTCCCGCGGCGGCTCCATCATGGCCAAATGGTGCCTCGCCCATCACAAGGAAAATTTCCTCTACACCCACTTCGAGGAAATCTGTGAAATTTTAAAAGCCTACGACGTCAGCTTCTCCCTGGGTGACGGCCTGCGCCCCGGTTGTATCGCCGACGCCAACGATGAAGCCCAGTTCGGCGAACTGCGCACCCTCGGCAAACTCACCGAAATCGCTTGGAAACACGACGTTCAGACCATGATCGAAGGCCCTGGCCACGTGGCGATCCACAAGATCAGGGAGAACATGGATGAGCAGCTGAAACACTGCCACGGCGCCCCGTTTTATACTTTAGGCCCTCTCACCACCGACATCGCCCCCGGCTACGACCACATCACCTCCGGCATCGGCGCAGCCATGATCGGCAGCATGGGCTGCGCCATGTTGTGCTACGTCACTCCGAAGGAGCACCTGGGCCTGCCGAACAAGGAAGACGTAAAAGAGGGCCTCATGGCCTACAAAATCGCTGCCCACGCCGCGGACCTGGCAAAGGGCCACCCCAGGGCACAAAAGCGCGACAACGCACTCTCCAAAGCCCGCTTCGAATTCCGCTGGGAAGACCAATTCAATCTCGGTCTCGACCCCGAGCGCGCCCGCGCGTTCCACGACGAAACCCTGCCAAAAGAATCCGGAAAAATCGCCCACTTCTGCTCCATGTGCGGCCCGAAATTCTGCTCCATGAGAATCACGCAGGATGTCAGGGAGTACGCAAAACAGCAGGAGGCGGAACAAGGGATGGAGGAAATGTCCATCAAATTTAAAGATATGGGCGCAGAGATCTATCACAAGGCGTAATGCCCCGCTGAAAGAAACTGCAAAAGTTGATGCGAAGGCGGCGCTACGGGTAAGCGTTTGCCAGACCTTCCGCGAGAGGGACCTCGCGGAAGAGCCCCCATGGATGGGTTCACGGCGTGTCTGGCAAACGCTTACCCGTAGCGTCGCCGCCCGAACCTGTCCAAGTACTTAACCGGGACCTAACGGTGACACAAAACATATTTAAAATCGCGATAGCAGGGGCCGGGCTGATGGGCCGCCTGCTAGCCTGGCGCCTATCAACAAAAGGTCACCACATATCCCTGTTCGAATCCGGATCACTGGAAAAGCCAACGGGTGCCTGCCACACCGCAGCCGGCATGATTGCCCCACTATCCGAACTGTTCCACTGCCCACTCCCCATCTACCAGCTGGGTATGCAAAGCCTGCAGTATTGGCCGTTGTGGGTCGAAGAGTTGCAGCAACTTACCGGTAGCGACGTCAACTACAGACAGGCCGGCAGCCTGCTAATCGCCCATCCACAGGACAGAACCGAACTCCAGCAATTCCACCAGGAAATCAAAGGCAAACTGGGCCATCAGAGTACCGACCAGCAGCAATGGCTGGACAACAACTCCCTGAAAAATATGGAACCCGATCTGCAGCACTTTGACCAGGGACTTTTTCTCTCCAGCGAAGCAGACATCGACAACCGAAAACTGCTGCCCGCGCTGCTCTCCGCCCTGAAAAAAAACAACGTTACACTGTGGGAAAACACCGCAGCAGAATGCAGCCCCGGAAAAATCCACACAGAAAACCAAACGCAATCCTACGATCTGGTTATCGATACCCGCGGTCTCGGGGCCAAGTATCAGATCCATGGCCTGCGAGGCGTGCGCGGTGAAGTGATGGTCGTGGAAACACCCGAAGTGAAATTACATCGCCCCGTGCGCCTGCTGCATCCACGGTACCAACTGTATGCCGTTCCCAGAGCCAACAATCAGATCGTAATCGGCGCTACCGAAATCGAAAGCGAAGACATGAGCCCGATCTCCCTGCGCTCTACCATGGAACTCTCCAGCGCGCTGTATTCGATTCATCCGGCATTCGCCGAAGCGCGCATACTGGAAACCCGCGTCAACTGCCGCCCGGCCACCATGGACAACCTGCCCGTGGTGAAGTCGGAGCCAGGGCTTATCCGAATCAACGGGTTGTTCCGCCACGGTTACCTGCTGGCGCCGGCACTGGTCGCACAGGTGGAACAGAAAATTCATCAACCAATTTCAAATACGGAACAGGTGAGCTGATGCAATTAGTGGTCAACGGCGAATCGACATTCGTTCAACACGAGCAAGAAACTATTGCCGACTTGCTACAGCAGCTCGGATACAGCGGTGACACTTTCGCCGTTGCCCTGAACGGCGACTTTGTTCCCCGTGCCAGTTATGCAGAGACCCACCTGAACAGTGGTGACAAACTGGATATTGTCGCGCCGGTCGTTGGAGGCTGAACATGACAGACAAACTGAAACTCTACGGCAAGGAATTCGACAGCCGCCTGCTGGTGGGCACTGCACTTTATCCGTCGCCCGCCATCATGCGTGAGGCAGTGGCGGCCTCCGGTTCCGAGATCATCACCCTGTCCCTGCGCCGCCAGAGCTCGGCGCAACAGCAGGGGAATATGATCTGGGACTATATCCGGGAAACCGGATGCCAACTGTTGCCCAACACCGCCGGCTGCAAAACCCCGAAAGAAGTCATTGCTCTGGCGGAAATGAGCCGGGAAATTCTTGGTACAAATTGGCTCAAGCTGGAAGTGATCGGCGACGATTACAACTTGCAGCCGGACCCGTACGGCCTGATCGAAGCCGCGTGCGAATTGATCCAGCGGGGGTTCAGGGTATTGCCATACTGCACCGACGATCTGGTGGTTTGCCGCCGGCTGCTGGACGTGGGCTGTGAGGTGCTGATGCCCTGGGGTTCCCCTATTGGCACCGGACGGGGCTTGATGAATAAATACAACCTGCAGACACTGCGCGAGCGGTTGCCGGATATCCCGCTGATTATCGACGCCGGTCTCGGTGCGCCGTCGCAGGCCTGTGAAGCGATGGAAATGGGGTTCGATGCGGTGTTACTGAATACCGCCATCGCCAAGGCGCAGGCCCCGGTTTTGATGGCTCATGCCTTCAAGCGGGCGGTGGAGTCCGGTCGCGCTGCGCGCACTGCGGGCCTGATGCTGAAACGCCAGACCGCGAGCCCCAGCACGCCCACCCTGGACATGCCGTTCTGGCAGCAGTCGTTTGCCCCGGGGAAAATACATGAGCGTTAGTGTCCCGCGCCCGATCGTCTGGACCATCGCCGGCAGCGATTCCGGTGGCGGTGCCGGCATCCAGGCGGATCTGCTCACCATGCACGACCTCGGCGTGCATGGCTGCAGTGCCATCACCGCCAATACCGCCCAGAACACCCTGGGTGTACCCGCCATCAATGCCGTGTCCGGCGAAGTGCTGCAATCGCAACTGGACGCGCTGCTCGCCGACCTGAAGCCAGCGGCAATCAAAATCGGTCTGCTCGCCAATGCGGGGCAGGTCAGACTGGTCGCGAATTTTCTGCGTGTGCTGAAAGAGTGCGGTGAATATATTCCGGTGGTATACGACCCGGTGGCGGTTGCCACCAGTGGCGCGCAGCTGACCGAAGACAGTACCGGTGCGGCGGTATTGCATGAATTATTGCCCCTGTGCGACCTGCTTACACCCAACAGTCTCGAACTGGCCTGGCTGGTGGGGGCAGGGGATGATCGCGCCGAGGTTGAAGGCGCAGAAGCGATACTTAGCGCGGCGCGCAAGCTGCGGGGCGAACATGCCACCGCAGTACTGGTTAGCGGCGGTCACTTTGAAATCGAGCCCGGCAGCACCGCGGATCTACTGTGCAGTGGGAATGGTGAAAATTTCAGTGAAGACTGGCTGATCGGCAAACGAATCGAAACCCGCAATTCCCACGGTACCGGCTGTACCCTGTCCTCTGCTATTGCCGCCTTGCTGGCGCTGGGGTATCCGCTGAAAGATGCCTGCGTGGTGGCCAATGCCTATGTGCGCCGTGGACTGCGGCTGGGCGACAGCGAGCATATCGGTGCCGGCACCGGGCCGGTGGGGCACTGTGGCTGGCCGGGGGCGCTGCAGGATTTCCCGGACGTCTTGGTTGCCGGCAGCGAACGCGCGAAACCGTTTGGCGTATTCGACCCGTCTGCCGCGGCCAACTTTGCCGCGGAGTTCCCGCAGCCCGAGACCAGCCGCCTGGGATTGTACCCGGTGGTGGATTCCGTGGAGTGGATCGAAAAGCTCGCGCGCGAGGGGGTGCGCACCTTGCAGTTGCGTATCAAGCAACCCGGCAGTGACCTGCGGGAGCAGATCGAGCGTGCGGTGGCGATCGCCCGCGGTTACGGTCTGCGCCTGTTTATCAATGACTACTGGCAGCACGCCATCGACTGCGGAGCCTATGGCGTGCACCTGGGGCAGGAAGACCTGCAGCAGGCGGATCTGAAGGCCATACAACGCGCGGGGCTGAAGCTCGGAATCAGCACCCACGGCTTTTTCGAGTTGCTCTATGCATGGCAGTTCCGCCCCAGTTATCTTGCGATAGGTGTCATCTACGCTACCAGCACCAAGGATATGAGCGGTCAACTGCAGGGCCCGGAAAAGCTCACGCGCATGGCCGCATTGCTGCCGGGATACCCGCTGGTGGCCATAGGTGGGATTAACCTGGCGCGCGCAGCCGACGTGGCGGCGAGCGGGGTGGGCAGTATTGCGGTGGTAACCGCGATCACGGACGCCCCCGAAGTTCGCGAGGCTGTGGCACAATTGCGCGCAGTCATTGAATAGTTCGGATAACCGGAGCCGTGCCGTGTTGAGTCGCAAACAGCTGCAGCGCTACAGCCGCCAGATCATGTTGCCGCAGATCGGTGAGGCCGGGCAGGAAAAACTCGCTGCCGCGCGGGTGCTGATCGTCGGTCTCGGCGGCCTCGGCAGCCCGGCGGCGCTGTATCTGGCGGCGGCGGGGATCGGCGAGCTGCACCTTGTTGACGGCGACAGGGTGGAGATCTCCAACCTGCAGCGTCAGGTCCTGTACAAAACCAATCACCGCGACAAGCACAAGGCGCAGGTGGCCGCACAGCAACTCACCGCGGCCAATCCGGAAATCCGTGTACACGCCCACTGCGTTATGGCGGATGAGGCCTGGCTCTCGACACAGCTGAGCCGGCAATCCTTCGACCTAGTGCTCGACTGCACCGACAACCTCAATATTCGCCACACCATCAACCGGGTGTGCCGCGAGCGGCAAGTTCCCGTGGTCATGGCCTCGGTGCGCGGCTTTTCCGGGCAGCTGGTGAGCTTTGACTTTCGCACAAATACCAGCCCCTGTTATGCCTGCCTGTTTCCGCCAGCGACGGGGCAGAGTGACCTGCCGGAAGCGGAGAACTGCTCCACGGTCGGGGTTATCGGTCCGGCGCTCGGGATGATGGGCAGTGCCCAGGCGCTGGAGGCCATCAAGTTTATTGCCGGCCTGCCGGTATCCAGTCTGAACAAATTGCAGTTGTTCGAAGCCGCAACGCTCGAGTGGCGCGCACTGGCCCTGCCGGCAAACAGCACTTGCCCGATTTGCCGATAAACAGTAAAAACAGCCAGGCATTCGCACAATAAACCTCGCAAAAAGGTAATTCCCTTGGCTGTTCGTCTTTTATCCAAACATCTTCTGCCCCGATATGTGCTGCTCGCCGGAGTTTCCGGGGCGCTGCTGGCGGGCTGTGCCGAAGGCAAACGCCAGTCCGCTACCGAACCAGAAACTCCTGCACACGTTGCCGCGTTGCAGCAAGTGGAAACCCAGCCGGTCACGGAATTGGATCAGGTACACGTGTCCGAGCAACTGCTCGACACCTACCGCCAGACCTGTGCCAGCTGTCACGAGCAGGGGGTAATCGGTGCGCCGAAGACGGGCGATGCCACGGCCTGGAGCCCGCGTATGGCGCAGGGAATTGATGTTCTTGTTGCGCACGCCCGGGATGGTTTCAAGGCGATGCCACCGGCGGGGCTCTGCTACAGCTGCTCGGATGAGGATTTCGCGCAACTGATCCGCTATATGTCCACGGAAAAATAACCGGGCATTTCTCCGTGCATTTCGCCGTGAGCAATGGGCAAAAAAGACCCGGCCGTGTGGCCGGGTAAATCTGAACGAGTGGGTTTGGGAAACGTTGAACGTCTCGTGGGCGTAATCAGAACTGTGCTTCGGCGGTCAGCCACAATTTGTCGGTATCAACACTGAACTCATCCGCGCTGTAGGCGCTGTATTTCATACTGAGGTTCACGCCTGCCAGCTTGCCGGCGAGCAAAAATCCCGCTTCGCTGCCAAGTTTGTCCATGCCGGATACACCGCTATCGTCTGAATTCAGCTGGTGATAATTGACCGCGAATTTCACCCCGCCGAGGCTGGTAGCCAGTGACAGGTAAACATCTTCGATACCGCCGGTGATATTGCCGCTGCCACCGCCGAGAAATTTATCCGTCCAGCCCTGGAATTTGTGCAGCGTGGCCAGCGGTGTGATGAACTGTCCATCGGCACCATCCGCTCCCAGCAACTCATAACCGCCCGCCAGGGTAAATTGACCAAGCTTGTAGCTCGCTTCCGCCAGCAGATAGTCCGCATCGTAATCCGCGGGGTTGTTGGCAGCCGACGATTGCGTGGCGTATTCCAGTGTGTAGCTCATGTCCGCTTGACTGCCCGCAAAGCGCAGGCCGTAAGTGTCGGTGGAGAAAGCCGCGGCATCTTCATTGTCCAGCAGGTAGGCGTAACCGCTGAGGGCACCTGCAGAGAAACCCGTGTATTTGGCGTTTAGCAGGTAGCTGTCGTTGGTGTGGTCCCCGACAGGGCTGTCTTCACCAAAAATACGGTTCACGTTGCGTACATGCGCCAGGAACAGGGTGGTGTCAGTGAAACTGGTATTGCTTGCGCTGAAGCCGTCGTAGGTCTGTTCGTTCTGTCGAAAACCAACACCGCCCACAAAGCGCTGGTTGTCCAGCAGAATGCGCTGGCGGCCGTATTTGAAGGTTGTGGCTCCAGTGGTGTATGCGAGATAGGCCTGATTGACCTCGGTACCTTCCGGGTCGCTGACACCGCCTTCGAATTCGGTGAGGTGGGTGACGTCGTCCATTTCAAGCAGGGTGCTGAAGCCCTGGTAGCTGGCCGAGGAGAACGTCAGGCGCGTCTGCAGGCTGGTAAGATCCACGTCGTCACTGCCGGCGGTGTCCACCATTTCGGTGCGCACACGCAAGCCCAGGGTGACATCACCTAGGGCCAGTGCATCGGTAATGCTGCTCACCACGGGAGCTTCCTGGCTTACGGTTTCCTGCGCTTGTGCCGGAATACTGGCGGCAGCGATGGTCACGGCGCCGATGGTGCTGGCCAGAATTCGGCGAGTCGGTTGCCGCGGTGTCAGAAGTGTAAAAATTTTGGTTTTCATGGTGTTGGTTCCTGTTTCTGATTAATTGAAAAATTGTTTGCTGTGGCGCTCGTGGAGGAATTTGAGTACCTGTGCCCGGTACTGGTTGTATTGCGGATCATCGGCGAGCGCCAAACGGTGGCGCGGGCGCCCGAGCTCAACGTCGAGAATTTCGCCGACAGTGGCGGCGGGGCCGTTGGTCATCATCACAATGCGATCGGATAACAGCACCGCTTCATCCACATCGTGGGTGATCATGATCACTGTGTTGTTCAGCTCCGCCTGGATTTCCATCAGGGAATCCTGCATATGCGCGCGGGTCAGGGCATCCAGGGCGCCGAAGGGTTCATCCATCAGCAGCACCTTGGGTTGCATGGCCAGTGCGCGCGCGATACCGACACGTTGTTTCATTCCGCCGGATATTTCCCCGGGGCGCTTGTGCATGGCGTGGCTCATGTGTACCAGTTCCAGGTTGTGCTCGATCCAAGTACGCATTTCTGCCCTGGTTTTGCTGTTGCCGAATACCTGCTTTACCGCCAGTTCGACATTTTCATAAGCGGTGAGCCACGGCAGCAGGGAATGATTCTGGAACACCACCGCGCGCTCGGGGCCGGGTTCGCTCACTTCCTTGCCGCTCAGGATGACGCCGCCGCGGGTGGCCTGGTACAGCCCGGCCACCACGTTCAGCACGGTGGACTTGCCGCAACCGGAGTGACCAATCAGGGATACAAATTCCCCCTGCCGAATTTTCAGGTCCACATCGCGCAGGGCGGTAAAGGGGCCCTTGGGCGTGGGGAACTCCATATCGATATGGCTGATGTCCAGAAGTACGCTCATTGTTCCGCTCTCCAATGTGAATATGTGGCTGGGTTACTGGTTGCTGCTCTTGTCCCAGGACACCAGCTTCTGCAGCATCAGCATGCCGCGGTCGAGAAGAAAACCGATAAATCCGATGACCAGTACCGCGGCCATGATGCGGGCGAGGGAATCGGAGCTGCCGTTCTGGAATTCATCCCACACGAATTTACCGAGTCCCGGGTTCTGTGCCAGCATCTCGGCCGCGATCAGTACCATCCAGGCGACGCCGAGGGACAGGCGCATACCGGTAAAAATCATCGGTACCGACGCGGGCAACACGATTTTTTGTACATGGCGCAGGGCCGGCAGGCGCAACACTTTGCTCACGTTCACCAGATCCTGATCGATACCGGCAACGCCTACCGCAGTGTTGATTACCATCGGCCACAGACAGCAGAGCGTCACCGTGATCATGGAGTTGAGGAACGACTTCGCCACCAGCGGATCGGGACTGGTGTAAAGGGCTGATACCACCATCGTCACCAGCGGCAGCCAGGCCAGCGGCGAGACCGGTTTGAAAATCTGCACGATCGGATTGACTGCACTGTTCAGGGTTTTGCTGAGCCCGATGGCAATGCCCAATGGAATGGCAATCGCTGCCGCCAGCAGGAAGCCGCTCATCACCGTTACCAGGCTGGTGCCAATCTGGTCGACGAACGTTTCCTTGCCGGTGTAGGCGCGGATTTTCGGCTCGTAGCTGGGATCTGCCGCGAGCCGTTCTGCGTTACGCACTTCCTGACGCTGGTAAAAAGCGTGTTCCTTTTCCCGCGAACGCTGGTGTTCACCATACAGCGCCTTGAACTGTTCCATTACCGCAGCGGGACCGGGAAATTTTCCCAGCGAAGTATCGATATTCTGTGCAGTCACCGACCACAGCAGCAGGAAGCCGAGCATCCCCAGTAGTGGCAGTGCCACCAGACGTACGGCGCTACCGAGTAAATTGCTTTCCAGTTGCGGCAATCGGAAGCCATAAAACTTGCCCGTATTCACTGTCGTGCTGTTCATACCTGCTACCTCGGGGTTCGTGTTGGTAAATTCCGGTTAAAGTTTCTGGCCGGACTTAAGGCCGATAGTAAACTTGTCGATGTACTCGTTGGGTTTGTGGCCGTTGTAGACGATGCCGTCGATAAAATGCGTCTGCGGATCGCGGAAGCCGTCTTCGTTGGCGAAGTCTGGGAACTGGTCTGCGCGAGCCAGCTTGTCGGCGACCAGAGATTGGGCCGCGGCCTGGTAGATATCCGGGCGGTACACTTTCGCGGCCAGTTCCTTGTACCAAGCATCAGATTTGTCGTCGGGAATCTGGCCCCAGCGGCGCATCTGCGTCAGGTACCAGATGGCGTCGGAGTAGTAGGGGTAGGTGGCGTTGTAGCGGAAGAACACGTTGAAATCCGGCACTTCGCGCTTGTCGCCTTTTTCGTACTCGAAGGTGCCGGTCATGCTGTTGGCGATCACATCGTAGTCCGCGCCCACATAGTTGGAACGGGACAGGATCTTCACCGCTTCCGGTCGGTTTTTATTGTTGTTTTCATCCAGCCACATGGCGGCGCGGATCAGCGCGCGGGTGATGCGCACCGTGGTGTTCGGATACTTCTCCGCGAACTCGCGGGTGATGCCGAACACTTTTTCCGGGTTGTCTTTCCAGATCTCATAGTCGGTTACCACCGGCACGCCAATATTCTTGAACACCGCCTGCTGGTTCCATGGTTCGCCCACGCAATAGCCGTAAATGGTGCCGGCCTCCAGGGTTGCGGGCATTTGCGGCGGTGGGGTGACGGAAAGCAGCGCGTCGGCATCGATCTGGCCGGAGATGTCACCCTTGTGTGGTGCGTAAAATCCCGGGTGGATGCCGCCGGCAGCGAGCCAGTAGCGCAGTTCGTAATTGTGGGTGGATACCGGGAATACCATACCCATATTGAACGGTTTGCCGTCGGCCTTGTATTTTTCCACCACCGGCTTGAGGGCATCGGCCTTGATCGGGTGTACCGGTTTGCCGTCCGCCTGCGTGGGGATATTTGGTTTCATCTGCTCCCAGATGGCGTTGGAAACGGTGATCCCGTTGCCATTCAGGTCCATGGAAAACGGAGTGATGATGTCGGCTTTGGTGCCGAAACCCATGGTGGCGGCGATGGGTTGGCCCGCCAGCATGTGTGCGCCATCGAGGCGGCCGTCGATTACGCCGTCCAGCAATACTTTCCAGTTGGCCTGGGCTTCGATGGTGACGTAAAGTCCCTCGTCTTCAAAAAAACCCTTTTCGTAGGCGATGGCGATAGGCGCCATATCCGTGAGTTTGATAAAGCCGAAGGTGAGTTCCTCTTTTTCCGGATAGCCAAGTTCTGCGGCATAGGCTGACGTCATGCCGGCGCCGAGTCCCGCAGCCAGTGCCAGCATTGCGGCCAGTTTTTTGAAGGGCGTTTTCCAGTACATGGGTGTCGTGCTCCTGCTCTCAAAGTGATTCAGAATTGGTCTTCGAAAATTTTGCGCAAAAAAAAGCGCTCACCGATTCCCTGCAAACGGGGCAGGATCGGTGAGCGCCTCTGCTCAAGGGCAAACGCCTTGGCGTTGCCAGTCTGATTGTTATCCGGGCTTAAACTGCGCCCGGTAGGTCAACGGAAATGAGTGGCCACAGTTGCCGGGTCATTTCGGTGCGGATAAGAGTTTCCGCATTTATCTGTCGCTTTGCAGACTCTGTGCCAATTTTTCACAGCTGGATCATGATTGGCGCCCCAATGAATTCTGCAGGACGTTGTGGCTGTGTCGCGAGAATAGTGGTGGGAATGCGGCAACTTGTTGAATTTTCGACAGGTTTTTTTCGCTGGCTTTGCTGTGCTTGCCCCAGCGGAGCTCCGTTTCAGTATTTTTCGGAGGCTTTGGTGCGGTGGGATTTCGCGACAGGCTGGTTTATACAGCTGCGCTTACTGTCGCGGTTACTGCATCCATTTCGGTGCGTTAGCGAGAACGGAATGGTGCATGCGCTGTAAATAAGCACGGCCGGATGGCGTCAGGTAAAAACAAAAAAAGGGCCGGGCGCTGGCGCCCGGCCCTTTTAATCGGGTGAGTCAGTGATCTACAGCGTGATCAGAAACTGTAGTTCAGGGATGCACCCACCAGCCAAGCCTCGAGGTTGGTGGTGCCACCATTGAAGTAGGTACCAAGTCCAGCGGTGGGTGTCAGCGGCAGTGCCTGGAACTCCTGAATCGGCTCGTCGTCACCCCACAGGTATGCCAGACCGGCGTCAATGCTCAACTGGTTGTTGAACTTGAAGGTGCCGCCAAAGGTCACCCACTGACGGTCTGCATCCGGGATGGACAGGGTGCGCCAGGTAACCGGCAGGCCAAGTCCGCCTCCCAGGCCATATGCTGCTGATTCTTCGATGCCGTCGTGGTTCAGGCCATCGCGCGCCGCGCCTTCGTCATAGGCGTAACCGACACGCCAGGTGACTTCATCACAGGGGTAGTACTCCAGGCCCAAGCTGTAGCGCCAGCCGCTCTGGAAGTTCTCTTCCTTGATGTGCAGCGGGTTGTAGTCCGGAATCGGAACGCCGTCGATGCGCTGGTTCGGGAAGTAGGCCTCCAGGCGCTCGAAGTCATTCCAGTCGGTCCACAGGGCGCCAAAGGCAATGCCCCAGTGCTCATCGAAGCGGTGATAGATACCCAGCTCTGCGATATCCGGCAGATCCAGGGTCAGGTTGGCCCGCTCGTTGTGGAAAGTGCCAATGACATTGCCGGCATTGTCGTATGCGCGAAGCAGATCGGAATCCACATCTGCCTCAATTTCCGGGTCAAATTCGGACTGGTAGGAAAGGGCAATACGAGTGCGGCCGTCGACACTGCGCCACAGCGCACCAATGCTCCAGCCGTAATCCCAGTCGTCGCCATCGGCATCAAGAAGTTTCGCGTTGGATACGGAAGTGCCCAGCAGCTGTTGTGCGATAGGATCGAGCACAAAATTATTCGGCACTTTGCTCTTCAGTGTCGCGTCCGCATACAGGAAGTTGACGGATACTCCGATGCTGAATTGATTGTTGTAATCAAATGCCACAGACGGGGCGATATCCACGCTCAGCAGCTCGGTTTTGTCGGCAATATGGGTAACCGGCCAATCGGAGTCGAAATCGGTTTCGAGGCCGTAGTCGGTATTGATCGCCAGACCGAATGACCAGCAGTCATTGAATGGAACTGCCAGATAGGCATTGGGAACAGCAGCGCTGGTTGCGTAGTCATTCGCCTCTGCAAATACCGAGGCCGCGAGTGTCGGACCGGCTGGGGTCAGCAGGTAGTAGTCGGTCGTGCCTGCGGCATCAATTTCCGGGTTTACATAAGTTACACCGACGGAAAACGCCATTTCGTTGAACAGTGCGGAGCCTGCCGGGTTGCGGGCGAGAATGGCTGCGTTGTCGCCAATGGCGTTTTCAGCCGCGAAAGCACGGCCGAGACCGGAGCTGCTGGATTCCTGAAGTCCAAAGCCTGCAGCCATGGCGCCGCTGGAAAAAATGCCACTGGATGCGGAACAGATTGCCGCAGCCAGCGCGGCTCTACGCAGAATTTTGATAGTCATGAGGTCCCACTCTATTGCTGAAATTAGTGCCGACGGGAGAAAAAATGCCCTGGTCTGGCAGAGAAGCATTTCCAGAAATGGTTTTACTGAAGCAAACAAATTCCCAGTTGTTTGATTCTAGCAGTGCGATTTTTACTCACGTGGAGAATGCGGCGACTTTATAGTGGCCCTAAGCGGAAAAATCTACGCCTTGGCGTAGATTTTTGTAGAGATGTGAAAAATTTTTTCGGATTATTTTTTTGCGCTGACTTCTTTACCGTCGATGGATAATTTTGTCAGGGTGATTTGGTAGCTTTTGCCATTATCTTCCTGCTGCATAAGCTTCACCAAGGCGTAATTCCACTCCGGTGCAAACCAGATATTGGTGACGCGTTCTGCATCCTCGCCACGCACACGTTGCACCTTGATGGTTTCGATCAACCCCATTGGCGTTTTTAGTTTTTCACTGCCGGTAATTTCAAATTCGTATTCGCGAATTTTCTTGCCGTCCGCTACCTGGTATTTCAGTGGTGATTTGCCATTGGCGACATCGATGGCCAACTGCAGCTGGTAGCTGATCTTGTCCTGAATATTTCCCGGTGCGTTGTCGATACTGAGGGATTTGTCGTACACATTGATCACGCGGGTGGCGTTGTCTTCAAAACTGAGTGCGGTGTGGCGATCTTTGCCGAGGCCGGATTTCTGGTAATCGTAATGTTGCGGAACAAGCCGCAACCCCTGTTGGGCGAAGCGGGAATACTCCTCGATTTTGGCAAACATGGAGTGGGCGGAAAAATCCAGGCGCCAGCTGCTGGGGCCGCCATTGAGCTTGCGCTCGGCAGTGACGCCGAAGCCGCTGAACTCTGCCCTGTACGTGGCAGTGAAGGGAATAAGTACTTGGGGGGGAGGGGTGGCGCTGGTGCCTTGCTGGGCGAAACCGGGAGCGCTGGGTATCAGCGCAAAAACAAGCGCAATAACAATTGCTGAAAAAGCGTTGAATGCTGCGTAACGAGACAAGATTCCACCTCCGGCCTGTAATTCTATTTCCATAGTCCAGGCCGGAAGTGTAACCGGCCTGTCAGTCGAGACGCTTGCCGCTGCGGGGCAACAATTCCCCATCCAGCTCAACGCGGTCGCCGACCATTTTGAGCCGCCCCTGGGCAAACCAGCTGGCGGCCAGCGGATAGATCCGATGTTCCTGCACCAGTACCCGATGTGCAAGTGCCTCGGCGGTATCGCCAGACTCAATGGGTACCGCCGCCTGCACGATAGGCGGGCCGCCATCCAGTTCTTCGGTAACGAAGTGTACCGTGGCGCCATGTTCGCTGTCTCCAGCATCCAGAGCGCGTTGGTGGGTGTGCAGGCCCTGGTACTTGGGCAGCAAAGACGGGTGAATGTTCAACAGGCGTCCGCTGTAGTGGCGCACAAAGCCCGGAGTGAGGATGCGCATAAAGCCCGCCAGGATCACCAGATCCGGGCGGTAGGCATCAATCACCTCAATCATGGCCTCATCGAAGCTTTCGCGGTCGGAGAAGTCCCGATGGCTCAGGACTTCGGTGGTGATACCGGCATTCTTGGCCCGGGTCAGGCCGTAGGCATCTGCCTTGTTGCTGATCACCGCTTCCACGGTGTAGTCACAGGCGTCATCCGCCGCGGCATCGAGAAACGTCTGCAGGTTGCTGCCGCTGCCGGAGATCAGGACTACGGCGCGGCACTTGCCTGGCAGGTTGGCAGCGAGTTCGGTGGCTGTCGACATGGAGGTTTAGAGTCCCGCCAGCTCGACGGCTTCACCGCTATTGCCGGCTTCGATGCTGCCGACGATAAAGGCCTCTTCACCCAGTTCTTGCAGTCGGGCCAGTGTCTTGTCCGCTTTGTCGGCGGGTACGCAGACCACCATGCCCACACCGCAGTTGAAGGTGCGGTACATTTCGCGGCCTTCGATGTTGCCCGCTTCCTGCAGCCAGCGGAATACCGGCGGTAGCTCCCAGCTCTTGGTATCGATCACGGCGCGGGTGTTTTCTGGCAGCACGCGCGGCAGGTTCTCCAGCAGGCCGCCACCGGTGATGTGGCAGAGGGAGTTGACCTGCACTTCCTTGATCAGGGTCAGCAGGTTCTTCACGTAGATGCGGGTGGGGGCCATCAGGGACTCGGCCAGGGTTTTACCTTCCAGGTCCTTCTGCAGGTCGGCACCACTGATCTCCAGCACCTTGCGGATCAGCGAGTAGCCATTGGAGTGGGGGCCGGAGGAGCGCAGGGCGATGAGCTTGTCGCCAACCTTTACCTTGCTGCCGTCGATGATGCCGGATTTTTCCACCACGCCCACGCAGAAGCCGGCGAGGTCGTAGTCGTCGCCTTCATACATACCCGGCATTTCCGCGGTTTCACCGCCCACCAGGGCGCAGCCGGACAGTTCACAGCCTTTGCCGATGCCACCCACCACATCTGCGGCGATGTCGACGTTCAGCTTGCCGGTGGCATAGTAGTCGAGGAAAAACAGCGGCTCGGCGCCAGCTACCACCAGGTCATTGACGCACATGGCAACCAGGTCGATACCGATGGTGTCGTGGATGCCCAGGTCCATGGCCAGGCGCAGTTTGGTGCCCACGCCGTCGGTGCCGGAGACCAGCACCGGCTCTTTATAGCCGCTCGGCAGCTGGCAGAGGGCGCCAAAGCCACCCAGTCCGCCCATCACCTCCGGGCGCGAGGTGCGCTTGGCAACATGCTTGATGCGCTCAACCAGAGCGTTACCCGCGTCGATATCAACGCCGGCATCTTTGTAGCTGAGGGAGGGAGAGTTGGGCTTGGAGTCGCTCATGGTTCAACCTGTAAGGGCCAGTTTCGAAGGGCGCGTATTCTAGTGGAAAAAGTACACATTGTGCGAACTGAAGGCTGGGAGAAATAGCCGACACTGATACAATAGCCGGTAATTGGCTGCCGGGAGGTGACTCCCAATCCGCAGGTCCGCCGTGAGCGGCCTCCTGCTGGCCGCGCAGTCACACGCAAAAACATAAGAGGTAAGGGGACTGAGAACCGATGCCATTAACGACGAATTTCCGTATGGTGCTCTGTTTCTCGCTGTTACTGGCGGCAATGATGCTGGCATTGCCGTCTTCGGCCAGAGTTTTGCCCGATTTATACGAGATAAGTGAAGCGGTTGCCAGCCGTGGAACCTCCGACCGCGCCGATGCCACGGTGCGCGGCCTCGGGCGGGTATTTGTGCGGGTGACCGGTGACCAGAATATTGTCAACGACCCGAAACTGGCGCCGGTGCTGGAGCAGGCACAGAAGTACGTGCAGAGCTATCGTTACGACAGTGACATCAATCAGCTCTTCCTGAACCTGACCTTCGACCCCAAGGCGGTGAATGATCTGGTACATCAGCTTCAGTTGCCCCTGTGGCCCAACAACCGTCCCGGCACCCTGGTGTGGATGGCGGTGGATACGCTGCAGTCTGGCCGCGATACCCTGCGCCAGGAAGATTATCCGGAGCTGTTCGGCCTGCTCGACGGTATCGCCCAGGAGCGCGGTCTGCCGCTGGACTTCCCGGTCATGGATCTCAATGACCAGCGCAATATGCCGCTTGGCAGCCTGTGGGCGCAGGATGAGGCTGCTGCCCAGCAGGCGGGTGTGCGCTACCGCCCGGATGCCACGTTGATGGGACGTCTGCTGCAGACCTCCGCCCAGCGCTGGCAGGCCAACTGGCTGCTGATTCACGGTGGTCGCAGCTATGCCTTCGATGCAGAAGGCAGCTCGCTGGAAGAGGTCGCCCTGCGCGGTGTGAACGAGGCCGCCAACCGCATGGCCGAGCGCTATGCCGTGCGCGCCAGTGGTTCCGGTGTTGCCAGCGCGGTGCTGGTGGAAATCGCCGGAGTTCGCAGTTTTACGGATTACTCCGAGGCCACCAGTTATCTGCAGGGGCTGGCCCAGGTCAGCAGTGCCGATGTACTGGCGGTGAATGGCGATCGCCTGACCCTGTCTCTCACCACCAGCATTCCGCTGGAAAATCTGCGTGATGTGCTGTCCCTCAACCGCAACCTGCAACCGGCGGGTGAAGATGGACTGGTGGATCTCTCCGGTTACCGCGCCCCGATGGGTAGCGCGCAAAATCCGCTTCGCTACAGCTGGCACTGATCGTGGGGGAGAGTAATCAATCCGGTGGCGTTCCACAGCAGCTCTCGCTGGGAGTCTCCCTGCGGGATGACGCCACTTTTGCCAATTTTTTCCAGTCCCGGGATGAAGGCGAAGGTCTGGAGGGGAGCAATCGCCAGATTGTCGGCCTGTTGCGGGCCTTCGCCAGTGGCGACAACGCCGAGCCGTGTATTTATATCTGGGGGGAGTCTGGCAGTGGGGTAACCCATCTGTTGCAGGCGGTGTGCCAGGGTGCAGAGAGTGCCCGGCGCGGTTTTCAGTATCTGCCGCTGGCGGATCTGATCGACAGCGACCCGGAGGGGACCGTCGAGGGGCTCGAGTTCCTCGACCTGGTGTGTATTGACGATTTGCACCTGATCGAGAAGCGCCGCAACTGGCAGACGACACTGTTCCACCTGTACAACCGGCTGCGCGATAGCGGCCGTCAGTTACTGATTGGTTCGCGCAAATCGCCCCGCGGTCTGAAGCTTGAACTGGCGGACCTGCAGTCGCGACTGCAGTGGGCCCTGATTTTCCAGCTGCACCCGCTGAGTGACGACGACAAGCTGGCGGCACTGCGCCAGCGCAGCAAACTGCGTGGCTTTGACCTGCCGGAAGATGTGGCGCACTACATTCTCCATCGGGCCCCGCGGGACACCCGCGCGCTGTTCGCCTGCCTGGAGCAGCTTGACCGCGCCTCGCTGCAGGCGCAGCGCAAAATCACTATTCCCTTCGTCAAACAAGTTCTGAATATCTAGGTTCAGACTCGTCTTGTACCAGGCCGGCGCAACCGCCCGGCCTTTTTGGCATTTGCTTCTACACTGTATTCGTTAGCGTGAATTAATACGCCGGCTGCCCGCGGTCGTCGGTGTGTAGTGGAGGAGACTCATGTTCCGAATTTCCAGGTTTGCCAAGCGCTGTCTGATCCACGGGGGTGTCGCCGCCGCGCTGGCGGGGGCTGCCGCATTTACCAGTGCGGAAACCGTGGTGAGTGTATTGAAGCTCGACAGCAAAGGGGTCGGCACGATGCTGGGCACCGTCACTATCACCGAATCCAAGTACGGCCTGGTATTCACACCCAATTTGAAGGGTTTGCCCGACGGGGTTCACGGTTTTCATTTGCATGAAAACGGCAGCTGTGAAGCAGGGGAAAAGGATGGCAAAAAGGTAGCTGGGCTGGCGGCGGGCGGTCACTATGACCCACTGAAGACCGGCAAGCACGATACGCCCTGGGGGGATGGCCACCTGGGCGATCTGCCAGCTCTTTTGGTAGATTGCGACGGTTTGGCAACTACGCCAGTACTGGCCCCACGCCTGAAGATGTCCGACCTCAAGGGGCGCGCACTGATGATTCACGCCGGTGGCGACAATTATTCAGACCAACCGAACCCCCTGGGAGGGGGCGGTGCGCGTCTTGCCTGCGGGGTAATTCAGTAATGGTTTTCCGCTAGCACACCACTGTCGACACCATAGCCCTGGCACTGGCTGCTCACAGCCTTGTCGTCCGCCGGGTTGAAGTGCGCATCAAAACACCGCGGCAGGGGCCAGCTCGGCTTGTAGACATTCAGCCCCTGTTGCGGTGTGCACTTTTGCGTTTCTCCCGGCACACACCAGTCTGTCGGCTCCCGTTGCGGTGCGTCGTTACTGGTGTGGCGGAAGTCGGAAACGGCGTGATACGCCAGTCGTCGCGCCCGGTTCAGGCTGCCCAGCGGTTCCCACTCGCCCACCCCGCGCCAGGGGTTCATCGACAGATTTTCACAGAACGCCCACTGTGCTTCGCTGGTAAAAGTTTGCGGCGGGATATGGATGCGCGCGACGGGAATAAATGGTGAGTCCTTTTCTTCCCAGATCACGGTGGCGTCATCCAGCGGTGTCTCCGCACTGATGTTGCGCGGCTGCACCAAAAAATCGAAACACGCGCTGCCAGACTGCAAGCTGTCGGACAGTTGTTCGGTGAGAAAATTTTCTGCGTTTTGATCAACCGTGATCGGGTAGTCGGCACCGGGGCATGGGCGGCTGGCAAATTTGAGTTGGGTATCGCCGAGGCGGTAGGGGAGAATGGAAAAATACGGTTCCTGCAGTGGTGTGTCTATGGTGGATGACACGGTCTGCGCGCCGCGTATCATCTGTTTCAGGTGCAGTCGCGGCGGCCACAGACCGAAAAACCAGCCGCGTTTGTCGAGCCGCGCCAGGTACTGCATGTTCTCCACGTAGTCGTGGATATTGCGATTGAAGAAGGCCTGATTGTTGGCCATCAGGAAATCCTGGGTGGCGCTATCGCCGAGCTCGGGCGCAATCGGCACGCCGTCCACGCCCATCAATTTCACCGCCATACCGCGCGCATCTTTCTCCCCATCCGCCTGCACCAGCATATCGCCGTTGGAAAAGCGTATCCACGCCGGGTAGCGACGCCCGGGTTCGGCAAAGACGCTGTGGCGGAATTGCGCGGGAATATCGCCGTTCACTTCAAATTCTGCGCGCACACAGCCGGTTGCCTTGGCGTGGGCGTCGCGGCGGAACTCATCGCCGTAGCGTAGACTATTGTGTTTCTGCGCCGCGCGGGAGACATCGCGTGCGGTCTGCATGACGGAGGCGATGGCTGCACGCTCCTCACTGGAAATATCCATTCCCAGTTGTTGGATGCTCGCATCCAGTGCGCTCAGGGTATCTGAATGATCTTGCGGATTCTGTCCGGCCAAGCTGGCGCTGGCGCAAAGTGACAATCCCAGTACCAGTGCGGGAGTAAACTGCCGGGGAGATTTACGCATCATTGCGGCCTTTCCTCCTGTGCCAGAACATTCGCCGCACCGGGGCGGAACCTGTCACACGCCAGCTCGCCAAGTGTGTTGGCGGGAGCGGCCGGGTATTGGTTCCAGTTCTGCGGGTCACTGCCTAGAGCGTCGCTGAAGTCCGGATTACCCATCACCTTCAGGTATTCGATCAGCGCCATGCGCTCGCCTTCACTCAGGCGCTTGCCGATGCGGCCGGCAATATCCGTATCGGTAAACAGGTGACCGCTATTGCTGTTGCCCGTTTGGGCGGTGTCGAACTCGAAATTGCCCGGCAGCAAGTCGGTGACATAACCGAGCTTTTGCGGGTTGTACTCGCGATGACCGACACCGAACCGGACGGGACGTGCTTCCAGTGGCGATAGCAGGTCGTAAATACTGGGCACCGAGCCGTTGTGCAGGAATGGCGGTGTTGCCCAGACACCGTGCAGTGGACGTGCCTTGTACGCCGGTTTGTTGACGATACGGAAGGGGACATTGAGTCCGTCGTAATCGGCAATGCCATTGCCGTCACTGGAAATACCGCGGCTTTTATATAGCACCGGTACCAGCTCGTTCAGCAGCAGCTGCAAACCGTTGCCAGCGTTGACCAATCTGCTATCCGCGTCGCCTTCGCTAACTTGGGGCAACAGCGGACCCGCATCGTAGGTGTGATCCATATAATTGCGTGCCGCAGTGGGGTCCGTGCCGATCACCGCGATATCAATCCACGGAACGGACCACATCGATTCGCGCCAGTCTTCGCGCACCGGGCGATTTTCTTCATCGTAGGAAACCTGCCCGGCCATATCCCACTGCCAGTTGGTACTGCGTTGGTTTGATGGATTGTCTTCCGGGCCGCTGGCGAGTGGCCAGACATAGGGTTTCGATATATGCGGGCCGTGGCAGTGGGCACACTGGTCTGCAAACAGCCCCTTGCCCTGGCGGGCGCGGGCGATGTCGATTTCGCCCAATATGTCTTCCGGCCACTTCGGTGGCTTCAGTTTGCGCAACGTTGTTTCTATACATTGCATGCCTTCCACATCGATGGTGGATTGGCCGAATTCTCCCTCTGGCAGTAGCTGGCCATCGTCGTCCACAAGCTTTACCGGGGCCATCACACCGAGGCTCTCGCCGACATTTCGAGCCATGGCCTGATTGGTAAAGCCGGTGTACTGCACCCAGTCGAAACGCCAGATATCCCACAAAAATGGATAACTGACCGGTGCATTGGCAACCTTGTAGTTTTCCTCGATATTCAGGTTGTAGCCGAACACCACATTGCCAATGCGGCCGACGGCATCGGTGCGGCCACGGCCCTCGGTAGTTGGAAAGAGTTTCGGTTGACCGGGACCCTGGGAGAAATCCCACACTTCGCCCACATAACGTGTGAGGTCCTGCCGCAGCTGATTGCGCGCAGCGGCGTTATCCCCGGCGATGCGGTCGGCGAAGCGCGCCCATTTTTTCGGGTTGACCAGGGTTTCAATCGCAGCGGCATTCAGGGTGACGATAAATTCCCCCGGCCCACTGGTGGATATGCCCTGAATGGCCTGGCCACCGTCCACCCGCAGCGCGGTGCCTTTGTAGTGCAGTTCGCCGGTGTGACAGAGGGCGCAACCGAGGTCGAGACGCTCGCTGTTGTCCTCCGTATTGACGTGCTTGCCCATGCCCACCGGATGCAGCCCCGTACTGTTTTCCCGGGAAAGGTTTTCTCCGTCCACGATAAACCCCCAGCCGCGCAGGTTTTCCGCACTGGCCAGTGTCTCTTCGGAAAACGGCAGTTCCAGTGCGGACAACCACTGGTAGTGAAGGCCCTGAAGTTCGGTGCCCTGGGGCGTGGAATAGAAAAGTTCGCGATCTTCCCGGGTCCAGCCCTGGTCGAGATAGCGCACCTCGGTGATGTGTTCGCTGGTGATGTTAGGGGCGAAATATTGCCGGGCGATGGAACAGCCGGTAAGCACGGCGCCGGTGGTGATGGCGAGCACCGCAACCCCACGGCGAATGCGGCGAACAGCAAAATTTCGCCGCAAAGACTTTTGAAAATCCATTTTGAGTCTTTCGTCGGTTAGCTAGTTTGTGGCGGGATTGTAAATGGCGGGGGCGAAAAAACAAAAGCCGGGCATGGTTGGCTATTATGCGTTTCCATGCCCGGCCTGTGATCGTAATCAGGGAATGTCCGGAAAATCAGTTACCGCTTTTGGTTTCCTCGATCCATTCATTCACCAGTTCTTCCAGCACGTCCAGCGGTACAGCCCCGTTCGCCAGTACCACATCGTGGAATTGGCGAATGTCGAACTTGTCCCCCAGTTCTTTTTTCGCATGTTCACGCAGCTCGACGATTTTCATCATGCCGATCTTGTAGGCGGTTGCTTGGCCGGGCATGACGATATAGCGCTCAATGGCCTTCTGCACATCGCCGGGCGGGTTCGGAGTGTTTTCCGCCAACCACTCGATGGCTTGCTCGCGGGTCCACTTCTTGCTGTGAATACCGGTGTCCACCACCAGGCGCCCCGCGCGCCACAGTTCCATGGCCAGGCGGCCAAAGTCGGAATAGGGATCTTGATAGAAACCGATTTCCTTCGGAACCAGCTCGCTATAGAGGCCCCAGCCTTCGGTGTAGGCGGTGTAGCCGCCGAATTTGCGGAAGTTCGGAACATTTTCCAGCTCCTGCATGATCGAGAGCTGCATATGGTGCCCCGGAATGCCCTCGTGGTAAGCGAGCGCTTCCATCTGGTAGGTGGGCATACTGCTCATCTTGTACAGGTTGGCGTAGTAGATACCGGGGCGCGAGCCGTCCGGAGCAGGGCGCTGGTAAAACGCCTTGCCGGCCGATTTTTCGCGGAATGGCTCTACCGCCTTCACGGTCAGGTCCGCTTTGGGCTTGGTGATAAACAATTCGTCCAGGCGACCCTTCATGGTATCGATGATCGCGGTGGCTTCTTTCAGGTAGCGCTGTTTACCCTCTTCGGTTTCCGGGTAGTAAAACTGCGGGTCGGTGCGCATGAATTCGAAGAATTCCTGCAGGCTGCCTTCAAACTTCACCTTTTTCATGATCTCGCGCATTTCTTCGTGAATGCGCGCTACTTCTTCGAGTCCTTTCTGATGGATCTCGTCGGCAGTCATGTCGGTGGTGGTATAGACGTTCAGGCGGTGCTGATAGAACTTGTCGCCCTCTGGCAGCTTCCAGGCACCATCATCGCTGGTGGCTTTTTTCTCCAGCTCGGCCAGATAGGCGTTGAGGGTTTCGTATGCCGGTTTCACATTTTCCAGCATGGCGGTTTTGGCTTTTTCAATCAGCGCGGCCTTTTCCTCGTCGCTGATATTGAGTTTTTCCACCTTGCCCTTGAAATCGGCGTACAGCGTACTGTCTTTGCCAACGTCATAGGGGGCGCCGGTGATCAGGTTTTTGCCGTCGCTGATCACGTAGGGGAATACAAACTTGGGCACGATAACGCCGGCGTCCGCGCGTTCCTTCAGGTTTGCAGCCAGCTGCTTGAAGTGCTCCGGCAGTGCGTTCAGGCGAGAGATATAAGCCTCGGCATCGGAGGCGTCGTCGATGCGGTGCTGGTTGATGAGCAGCGAGGCGGCACTGGTGTGGGTGGCGTACATCTGGTTGACCGGGTAGGTGTGCAGCCGCCAATGGTAGCCCTCGATATCCTGTTCCAGATTGCGGATGGCCAGTTCCAGTGACAGGCGGGTGGCATCGTCCAGCTGGTTCGGGTCAATTTTTTTCAGCTCTGCCAGCTGGCGTTTGTGGATCTCATAGGTTTCCTGTTCGAACGCCGGTGAGAGGTCGTCCCACTTGTCATAGCCGTCCTTCATGCCGAGGAAGGTCTTGAACTCCGGGCTGCGCTTCAGGTGCGTCTGGAACTGATCTTCGAAGAGCTGATTGGTGCTGGCGATGACTTCCGGGTTGCCGCCCTGGCCGTTCTCGCTGGATTCCACAGCATCTGTCGCTGCTATCTCAGCACCCGCTTGCGCAGCGGTAACCTGTGATTGTTGCTCGTCGGTATTGCGGGGGTCCCGGTCGCAACCTGCCAAGGTCATTGTGCTTATGGCGGCGGCCAGCAGGGTAGTCTTCAGCTTCATGTACTTTTCTCGGCTTGGATGAATGGATCGCTATAAGCGCGATAGCAAATGGGCATTACAGGGTAAAACGTAGAAAGGCGATTATGCTAATGCAGGAAATGGATGGGGACAAATCGGGCAGATAACGCGGGGCGGGTTGCTGTTATGGTGGTGGCCAATTGGCTACTACTAGAGGCAGATCGCCAGTTGCCTGCGACCTGCCTGTCAATCCCAGGTAAAAATCAAACCATTACAGTAGTAAATGCCGGAGAATTAGCTGAAATACCTGCGGCTGGGTGATAACACCATTCAGCGCGTTGCCGGGCTGTTGGTTCATCAATAGTGGGACCTGTGTACCCGAGTGCTCTTCGATCAGTGCATCGTTGGTGGCGTAATTGACTCCGAGCAGGCTGCCTTCGGGAGTCTCGATAGCGGCTAGGCGGCCGATACTGTGAGCACCGGGGAAACCCTCAAACATACTTGGATAAGGCACCAACTGTGCGGCCTGGCCGTGATCAGCGGTGACCAAGATTAAGGTGCCCGGGTGTTTGGCGGCAAACTCAAGGGAGGCCTGTAGAGCTTCTTCTAGCTGCTGGACTTCACCGATGCTACCGCAGGGGCGACGCTCATGGGATTCCTTGTCTATGGAGGCGGACTCGACCATCAGGAAAAAGCCCTTGTCGCTTCTCGCTCGCAAATGTCCGAGGGCGGCTTCGGTCATGCTTTTCAGCGAGGGGGCCTGTGTGGAGCTCGGATTTACTACACAGGTCACTGGTTGCGGCTCTGCAGTTTCGCCTTCAGCCACAGTGAGAAACGCCGCTGGCTGTTGGTTGCTGCTGTGCAGGCGCACAGGCAAGTCCTTGGGGGCGAATAACCCCAAAACTTTGTTCTGATTGAACGGGCGTTGCAACGCGCTCGGGCTGTCAATGATCTGAAATCCGTTGGCCGCCGCTTCCGCGAGAGGGTGGGTGTCGCCCTGATTTGATTTGGCGAAATATTGCCCGCCGCCACCGAGAACGATATTGACGTTGCCTCCTGCGATCTGCTCGGCAATGGAGCCGGGGCCGCCATTTGCCCGAATATCCCGCTCACAGCTTTTGAAAAAGCCGGCGTAGGGTCCTTGTGCAATCATTGTGTCCGGACTCTGGCAGCCGCGATTGCTGACATGGGCCAGAAAGGACGCGGGTGTAGCATCGGTTACGCTGGCCGTGGTGACAATTCCCGTCGCCAGCTGATTGGCCGCGGCGAGCTCGACGATGGTTTGCAGATCGCGATCGTCTTTGGCACTTGTGGCGATGCGACCGCGGCTGGTGGTCACCCCGGTGGCAATGGCGGTGGCGCTGTTGGCGGAATCAGCCACATACACCGGTCGCTCCGGTTGCTGCTCATCGATGGTCAAAACCTGTACCGCACTGCGAACCGGAAGATTGTCCATAGTCAATCTGCCGTTGGCTCCCTGAAGATAATTGCGTGCAATGGTGATCTGATGATCGTCCATGCCATCGCCGATCAGCAGGATGACGTTGCGTGTGGATTGCTCGGCCATACCGGAAAGCGGTGCCGCCGCGAGCAAAAGTAAGAGAAGTCCTTTCACAGCCTGTGAGCCGCGATTGCAGGACTTGAGATTACGAAACATAAAAATCTCCTAAAAAAAATCCGGCGATGGGCACGTGCCCATCGCCGGGTCCCGCGATCCAGCCGCAGCTGCTTACTAGCGGGAAAGTGCGATGACGAGACGAGAATCCGGAAATCAGGTTTCTACCAGTGATATTGGAAATTGACACCGTAGCTGCGTGGGAAGTTATAGCTATGTGCAATCTGGGTCAGGGTACTGCGGTAGTTGGTCGCAAAGCGTTCATCTGCCAGGTTGCGCCCCCACAACGCCGCAGACCAGGTCTCATCCGTGGAGGAAAGTTGCAGTCTCGCGCCGACCAGGTCGTAGTCATCGATCTGATAATCAGGATCATTCTCCAGTGTCAGGAAGGTCGTGTCGCTGTAGGTGTAATCGACAACCGCCGCCATGCTCAGGCCAGCGGAAAGATCCCATTCATAGCGGGCCAACACGTTGAACGACGTCTCCGGCGCATTGGGTACGGAATTGCCTACCATCATCGCGACTTCATCCGGATCGGGCGAGTTCCACTGCTCGATACTTCCATCCAGCATGGAAAGCCCGGTTTTGATGTCGAGGCCTTCCAGCGGCGCCCACACAAGCTCCAGCTCGCCACCGGTAATTTCCACCTTGCCGGCATTTGAGCGGATGGTTTCCGTCAGGCCGCCGGGCAGCTCGATCAGAATTTCCGCCTGCATATCATCAAAGTCGTAGTAATACAGAGCGCCGGTCAGTTGTAGAGTGCTTTCGACCAGGGTGGACTTAAATCCGGTCTCGTAGGACCACAGGATTTCCTCACTGAACGGCAGGGTTGCGATATCGTCCAGAATGGTTGAGCCATCGAAGCCACCGGATTTGAATCCTTTACTGATGGACGCGTAGATCAGGGTGCTGTCTGTCGGCATCCAATCAAGTGCGATTTTTCCAGAAATATCGTCCGCCTGGTAACTGCGATCATAGCGAATTGGTAGTGGGTCGGCGGCGACGGCCTGGGCCCGGCTGATGCCATAGGGGTCGTTGTCGCGGGTCTCGCCCTTAAGTCGTTTGTCTTCTTCGGTGTAACGCAGGCCAGCCGTCAATTTCACCGCATCGCTGACATGCCACTCCGCTTGCCCGAACACAGCCCAAGAGTCTCCAGTCTGAACATAATCAATGGTGGCAGTGGAAAGCAGCAGGTCTGTCAGATTCAGTGTCTTGTCGAAATCCACCTCTTCCGTCATCCAGAAAATACCGCCAATCCACTGAACCGCGCTGTCGTCTGCTGAAGTTAACCGAAGTTCCTGGGTCATCTGATGAAGGTCGTCATTGAAACTGACGTCGAGAATGCGCAGCGGACTGCCGTCGCTGTCCAGCATCTGACGGTCCAGGGATTCGTAACCGGTCAGTGAGGTCAGCGTCGTTCCGCCAAGATCCCAATCAACTTTGACAAAGCCACCGAGTTGATCCGCGTCGATGTTCGGTGTATCGCTCAGGAATATTTCATCTTCACTGCTGGACTGGAATCCCATCAGAGGTTCGCCATCAGGAATGGCGTAGCCCCACTGTTCTGATTTATCACGACTACCGTGGAGGTTCATCGATACGTCGACCGTATCTCCCGCCTGCCAGTCGACACTACCGCGCCAGGCCAGGACATCGCTGCCACCCCAATCGTCATCCGGTGCGATGGTTGCGTTGGGGGGGATCACGCCGGGAACGCGGGTGAAACCACTGGCTGCGCCGGTGCCCATATTCTTTTGGTGGCCGTCTGAGGTCATGCTTTTCACGGCAAACCGGCCGTTGATATTGTCGGCCATCGCACCACCGACCGCGGCTTCCATTTCCAGGGTATTGAAATTTCCGTAATCGATTTCAGCGTAGGCCTCGAAATCTGAGGTCGGCTTGTTGGTGATAAAGTTGACACTGCCAGCAGTGGTGTTGCGACCAAACAGGGTACCCTGCGGTCCTTTCAGCACCTCGACACGCTCCATATCAAACATCTGAAAGCTGAGGTAGCCGTTGGAGCCCAGGTACACTTCGTCGATGTGTACTGCGGCGGAAGGTGCGTTATTGGTGTGGTAATCATTCAACCCGATACCGCGGATCGCAATGACCGGGTTACTGTTGCCTACCGTGTTGCGGATTTCCAGGCCCGGGGTGTGTTGTGCCAGGTCAACGGCCTGTTCGATCCCCAGTTCTTCAAGCTGGTTACCGGTAAATGCGGTGACTGCAATACCGACATCCTGCAGATTCTGCTCGCGTTTCTGCGCGGTGACCGTGACCTCTTCCAGTAATAGATCTGCGCTAGCAGGCAGGGCAGCGCCTGCAGTCAGCAGGGCGATGGCAAGGGCGGTGCGTTGTGGGCGAAACGTGTGTGACGATTTCATTGGCTGCTCCGAGATTTATTATTTTATGAAGCGGGCTATATCCACCACGGTCGGTTGAGCAATTTTCTTGTTCATACCGGACGCAGGGTGGGGCCCAATCGACTCTCTCAACCTATTACAATGTAATAGGGTTGCTAATAGATCATAACGATAGGAGGGCGTCAATGGGTCGCATTGTGGCCGCAAGGTGGAGGGCTCCGGCCCCGTCAGGAGTGCTGGAACGATTGGTCAGTATGGTTGGCCGTTAGTGGCCTGAGGGCATGTGGGAAAGATCCACGTACCACCTCGGGTCCAGGCGGATTCCGTGGTAGATTATTTCGAAGTGCAGGTGTGGATCCGGGTTGATGGCAGAGCGGGATTTACCCAGCATGCCAATCGACGCACCCTGTCTAACAGACTGCCCAGCTTCGAGATCGGAGTCGGCAATTGGTGTATATGCACTTTTAAGTCCGTTGGCGTGGCGCAGTACGATATAACCACCGGATACTGTATTGATTCCATCAACACCGGCGATATTTACCGCATCGACGACACCATCCGCAACGGCGAATACCGGACTGCCGACAGGGGCCAGGATGTCCACTGCCGCATGCATTTCCTCACTGCTGGCAATGCCCAGATCTACGGGGCGTACACCGTAAACGTCGCCGATTGCGCCCGTTTTCAATGGCGATGAAAATAGCTCCTGTTGCCATGGGGCATGGTCGTAGCTGAGTGCCAACATATGGCGTCGCTCTGCCTCAAGACTTTCCCGAGTAGGCGCCATTGGTAGAACCACAGCAATTGCCAGGACGATAAATAGCAACTCAAGAGGCTGCCAAAATTTCGGCTTGGCGGGTGCCTCGATCAGGTGGCGGAAGCGAATGCTGTAGTACGTACGGGCACTGATAAATTCCGCCAGAGGCTGGGACAGCTGTGCTTGCTGCAATTTGAGTACCGCCAGCATCGCGCGGCCGTAGTTTTTGGGGTCGACATGGGTGCTGGTGAGCACCGAGCGATCGACCACCAGCTCGCGGAGGCGATTTATCTGTGTATTGCAGAGCCACACCGCCGGGACAAAAAAGAAAATTCTCTGTAGTAACTGCTGAACGTGAATCCAAATATCGTCAAAGCGACGGACATGACAGAGTTCATGCCCGATGATGGCATCCAGCTGTTCAAACGGAAGGGTTTCCTGTAACGAGCGAGGGATTACCACAACCGGGTGCAATGTCCCGATTGTGAAAGGCGATACCGGCATATCAATGGTGCGCAATTGCACCTGACGGCGGATGCCATAGTGCAACCGCCAACGTTCTACGCAGTCGAGCAGTGCGCGATACGATTGATACTTCGTTGCATCCATTTGCCGCCGCAGCAAATAACGCTGTAAGCAGAACTGCAGAAGCAAACCGGCGGCAATGGTCAGCCATAACAGCACAATGAGCGTGTTCCAGGTAAGCGTCACGGGAAACAGTGAAATGGCGGGGTCACTGCCGGCCCTGATCGAGTACTCGTGCAGTTCGCTGAAGTCTTCAAGACTTTTGCTGGCGGGTAACCAGAGGTCATGAAAGAACTCCCGTATACTGATCGGACTGGAAAAACCGGGAGGCAGAACCAACCTGAACAATACCAGCGTCCACATGCACAGCAACAGCAGCGGCGATCTGTGGCGAAGCGCATAAGTGATGACGAGTGTGGGAATAAACAGCAGTGTGAAGTAATAAGCCTGCTGTTGCAGCAGAGAGATAATCACCGAACACAGGCTGTTGAGATAGGAGGCGATCATCGCAAAATGGCGGGCTTTTCTGGGTTACCGTGGGTTGTTATCGCCTTCCACCAGCTTGCTCAACTCCTCAAGTTCCTTTTTGGATAGTGACTGGTTTTTGGCGAACATCGCGACCACGGAATCCGTATCCTGTTCAAGTACGCGGTTGGCAAAAAAACTCACCAGACGCGCCAGGCCAGCGGGACGGCTGATCAGTGGTCTGTAAACAAAAACCCCGTGAATGCTCTCCCGGCTGAGTAGCTCTTTTTTGACCATACGATCCATCACCGTCTTGGTGGTCGTATAAGCCCAGCCATTGCTCAGTTGGTCGTGCAGTTCCCTAACGCTCGCGGCCTTTGCTTTCCAAAGGACATGCAGAACTTCGTATTCGGCTTTGGAGAGATCGGGTAGTTGCTGAGTTGACATTGAGCGTCCGCGTGACAGTGTAAATTGTTGCGACAATGTAGCAGCGGTTTTATGGGAAATAAAGCCGGGAATGCTCAATTGCACAGAGGGAGGCTCATGTTAGACGCATCACCTGCGTGATCGCACCGCCAGAGCCCCCCCCAAAAAAAAGCGGGCCGAAGCCCGCTTTTGGTTGCGCTCGAAAGCGCGGATCTGCTGGCAGATCAGGCGAAGTTCTGGTTCGCAAAGTCCCAGTTCACCAGTGCCCAGAAAGCTTCCATGTACTTCGGACGCGCATTGCGGTAGTCGATGTAGTAGGCGTGCTCCCATACGTCGCAGGTCAGCAGCGGGGTAACACTGCTGTCGGTCAGCGGGGTTTCGGCGTTGGAGGTGTTGACGATGGCTACGGAGCCGTCGGCTTTCTTCACCAGCCAGGTCCAGCCGGAACCGAAGTTGTTCACTGCGCTGTTGGTGAACTCTTCCTTGAACTTGTCGAAAGAACCGAACGCAGCATTGATCGCGTCGGCAACCGCACCGGTGGCTGCGCCGCCGCCATTCGGGCTCAGGCAGTTCCAGTAGAAGGTGTGGTTCCAGATCTGGGCAGCGTTGTTGAACACGCCACCGGAAGAAGACTTGATCACGTCTTCCAGGGATTTGTCGGCGTCCGGGGTGCCATCCAGCAGGCCGTTCAGCTTGTCGACGTAGGTTTTGTGGTGCTTGCCGTAGTGGTACTCCAGGGTCTCCTGGGAGATGTGCGGCTGCAGCGCGTCCATAGCATAGGGGAGTTCGGGGAGAACGTGTGCCATGAGGTATTCCTTCCTTTGTCTGGGACCTGTACCGACCCAAGAACGGTAACAGGTCTGTTATTGGTGAAGCGCATTCTACACGCGCTTGGTTGCATAATTAAGCCGTTGGACAGGCCAAAAGCCGTTGCGGGATAAGTTGCACGTGAAGTTGTAGACCATCTGGGCAGTTTTGGGCGCTGACGCACTGGTCACGTGTCGTATGGTTTGTCAGTAGTGACCTATTCTGATAACTGTCCCGGTTACTTTTTCGTCAGTTTTTGGTATAACTGCCGCAGTTTTCAACCTCCTTTTTTACCAAAGTTCCCTGGCCCCAAGGCCGTCAGTCAACGCAGGACAACAGCATGCAACGCAGAGAGCCCACATTCGATGGCAGCAGCTCATCTTCTATGGACCCTCAGATCCCCAATGGCCCCATCGGTGGCCGGCGCTATGCCGCGCCTGAGCCTTCGGCACCGGAGCCTGTGCGCGAATCTACTTCTTCCGGTGGCGGCTCGTCCTTCCTCGCGGTACTGGCCCTGTTGCTGGCACTGGCGGGGCTGGGGGCGGCAGGCTTCCTTTACAACCAGTGGCAGGTGACCCGAGTGCAGCTGAACGACGCGGAAGCGCGTATTGTGCAGCTGGAGAAGCGCTTCGAGATGTCTGGCGAAGAATCCGCGGCATCCGTGGAAGTGCTGAACGCCAAGGTTAAGGAGAATGCCTCCGAGATCCGCAAGCTGTGGGGCGTATCCTACGACACCAACCGCAAGGACATCGCTGCCAACAAGGAAGCGAATGCCGCCCAGCAGAAGTCCATCGCGGCCCTGACCAGCAAGGTCAGCAGTGTTGAGTCCGGCCTGAAGAAGGTCGCGGCGCTGGAAAGCGAAATGGCGAAGCTGAAAGAGTCCACCGCCAGCGCGTCTAGCGAGACCAAGGACAAGGTGGCGAGCCTTGAGCGTCAGCTGTCATCCGTACGTGCAGACCTGACCGCGCGCGTCGGTGCCAACGAAGAAGCGGTGCAGTCCATCGACAGCTACCGTCGCAGTGTGAACAAGGATCTGGTACAGCTGCGCGACGCGATTCGCAGCCTGCAGTCCAGCTCCAGCACCGCGTCTGCTCCCTGATTTCGGACGGTAATTTCCGCTGAATCCGGTTAGCGGCGAAGTAATTCGCCGCTAACCATTCTCATTTTCATTTGTGCACCAAATTTTTTTCCTTTCCCGATACCCCGCCTTCGCGGAATCCAACACCCGCAAACAATTCGTGTAAAATCGCCGCCTTCGAGACGAGACCACACACGGAGCCGGTAATGACCATCATCCGCCAGGACGACCTGATCGACAGCGTGGCCGACGCGCTGCAGTTCATCTCTTACTACCATCCCCAGGACTTCATCAAGGCGCTGAACACCGCCTATGAGAAAGAGGCCAACCCGGCGGCGAAAGACGCCATGGCCCAGATCCTGATCAACTCCCGCATGTGCGCCCAGGGCCACCGACCCATCTGTCAGGACACCGGCATTGTGACCGTGAAACTGAAAGTGGGTATGAATGTGCAGTGGGACGCCGAGATGGGCGTCTCCGACATGGTCAACGAAGGTGTGCGCCGCGCCTACAACAACCCGGACAACGTGCTGCGTGCCTCCATCCTTGCGGACCCGGACGGTGCCCGCAAGAACACCGGTGACAACACCCCGGCGGTCATCCACTACGAAATCGTGCCCGGCGACACTGTAGAGGTGTACGTGGCGGCCAAGGGCGGCGGCAGTGAAGCCAAGAGCAAGTTCGCCATGCTGAACCCGTCCGACTCTGTGGTCGACTGGGTACTGGAAATGGTGCCGAAGATGGGTGCCGGCTGGTGTCCGCCCGGCATGCTGGGTATCGGCGTCGGCGGTACCGCCGAGAAAGCCATGCTGCTGGCAAAAGAATCTCTGCTTGACCCGATCGACATCCAGGAGTTGCAGGAGCGCGGTGCGTCCAATCGCGCCGAGGAACTGCGTCTGGAACTGTATGACAGGGTCAACAAGCTGGGCATCGGCGCCCAGGGCCTGGGCGGCCTCACCACTGTGCTGGATGTGAAGGTCAAGGACTACCCGACCCACGCCGCCAACAAGGCCGTAGCCATCATCCCCAACTGCGCTGCGACCCGTCACACCCACTTCACCCTCGACGGTACCGGCCCCGCGCGCCAGACCCCGCCGAAGCTGGAAGATTGGCCGGAGATCACCCGCGAAGCCGGTGCCAACACCCGTCGTGTGAACCTGGATGAAGTGACCCGTGAAGACGTGCTGAGCTGGCAGCCGGGTGAAACCCTGTTGCTGAATGGCAAGATGCTGACCGGCCGCGATGCGGCGCACAAGAAAATGGTCGACATCCTCGCCACTGGCGAGAAGCTGCCGGTAGACCTGACCGGTCGCTTTATCTACTACGTGGGCCCGGTTGATCCGGTGCGCGATGAAGTGGTTGGACCTGCTGGCCCCACCACCGCGACCCGTATGGACAAGTTCACCCGCACCATGCTGGAACAGACCGGCCTTCTGGGCATGATCGGCAAGGCCGAGCGCGGCCCCACCGCGATCGACGCGATCCGCGACAACAAAGCGGTTTACCTGATGGCCGTGGGCGGTGCCGCCTACCTGGTGGCGCAGGCGATCAAGGACGCCAAGGTCATCGCCTTCCCGGAGCTGGGTATGGAAGCCATCTACGAATTCGAGGTGGAAGACATGCCGGTAACCGTGGCGGTGGATAGCAACGGCGAATCCGTGCACAACACCGGTCCACTGATCTGGAAGCACAAGATCGAAGAGGGCGCGGTGTAAACCTGTCTGCTCGGTTTAAAGCGAAAAAAACGGCTGCCATTGGCAGCCGTTTTTTATTTACGACCTGTTCAGTTCTTCTTTTTGATGTCCGCCAGCATCAACTCACGGATTACCGGCACCGGTGCATTACCGTAGCTGAGGAATTGCTCGTGAAACTGCTTCAGGTTGAATTGGTCACCGAGTAGCTGCTTGATTTCCTCGCGCAGGGCCATGATGTCCATATAGCCCGCGAAATAGCTGGTGAGTTGAACCTGACTCAGTGTGGCGCGGCGCCACTTGCCCATGGCCTCCGCCTGCTGCTGGAAGCCCTGCTTCATCAGCAGCTCCAGAGCGGCGCTTTCCTCCATGCCTTTTACCTGAACCGAGTAATCCAGGATGGTATTGACCACGGTGCGCAGGTTCCACTTGTAGTACATCATCCAAAGTTCCGGTGAAAAATCACCGTAGCCTGCCTCCAGCATCATACGTTCCGCATAGACTGCCCAGCCTTCGATCATGGCGCCGTTGCCGAGAATATTCTTGATCAGGCTAGGGGACTGGTTCGCGTACACCAGCTGGGTGTAGTGCCCGGGAATGGCCTCGTGAATGTTGAGGATCTGCATGAGGTAGGTGTTGTACTCACGCAGAAAACTCTCCGCGCGATTGTCCGGCATCTCTGCTACCGGCATCACGTTGTAGTAGGTGTTGGCGCCCTTGTCGTAGGGGCCGGGGGCATTGATGGAGGCCACCGCAAAGCCCTGCATGTAAGGTGGGGTGGTGCGGACCACCAGCGGCTTTTCCTCGTCCAGCGACAACAGGTCTTTTTCCTTGACGAAGGCCACCAGCTGCGGAATCTGCTTTTCCACCTCGGCCTTGAAGCTCTCCTTGGTAGCGTGGTGTTCGGAAAGTTTCTCCAGCACCTTGGATATCTTGACCAGGACATCCTTTGGACGAGGTTCATCGGCGAAGTATTTTGGCCACAGCCTGTTCGCGAGTTCATCCATTTTCAGATGCAGGCGATCTTTTTCCCGCAGCGCCCGCCGGTATAGTTCCTCGCCGCTCATGCCAATCTGTATGTCGTAGTGGAACTTCTCTTCATAGCGTTTCTCGCCGATACGGAAATCGCTGAAACTGTCCGCATTGTCCATCTGCGCTTGCAGGGTCTGCAGCAGCACAATGTACTCTTCAATGGCCTTGCGACTGGCGTCCAGTCGAATATTAAACAATTCTTTTTCCTGGTCGGATAAGCCGCTGGCCGCCAGTTTTTGTTCCAGATCCTCACCGAATACCGACTTCGCACCTTCATTTTGCTGGATCGCAAGCACCAGCTGTGGTGCGGCGGGATTGCGCAGGGATTTTTCTGCAGCCACGTAGTAGGCCGGCACATTTTGCATACGGTTGCTGAAGGTGCGCAGGCGGTCATCCAGCGGTGCATAGTCCGTATTGAGGATCAGGGCAAAACCGTGGGAAACGTTGTATTGGCTCGGGTCCCATTCAAACGACTTGAATTGGGTGAGATTCCAGATCGTTTCGTCGAGGAAATTATTGATCAGAGCCAGGTCGGTGCGCTCATTGACGTCCAGCTCGTCCTGCTTGATACGGGAAAAATGGTTGCGATATTCGCGGGCAAATCCAAGCACCTGCTGGCGGTAGTGCTTGTCGGGAACCTCAAGCATTTCCGCGACCTTGTAATAACCGTTGCTGATGGCCCAGGACGGAAACAGGTGCCACATGCGCTCGATCATCTGGTTGCTGAGGGCCTGCAACGATTGATCGGCGTTGCTGTGGGGATGAACGTCCGCGGTGGTTTGCGAGGCTTCAGATGACAGCGTGCTGATATCGCTGCCGCCGTTTTCATCAATTGCGTCGTTCGTTTGCCCGCTTTTTTCGCCACAAGCGCAGAGCAGCGTGGCCAGGGTAAAGACAGTCATCAATTGTTTCATGGGCAGCTCGAACTTATGGCGGAATCTGCTCAAAAACTAGCACAGACGACTTATAGTTATCGCTTACTCCGGCAATTATTTTGTGTGAACCAGGTCGCCTTGTTTCACATTGGGGCGGCGGCTAAAGTGGCAATACTCGAAATTGTGGCCGAGTGCCGCGATTCACTTCGTTCATTTTTGTATTTTCACTGAGGAGTCAGGTATGACAGAACTCGCAGCACAGGCATGCGAAGCCTGCAGGGCGGATGCGCCGCTGGTATCCGATGAAGAACTGGCGCAGCTGATCCGGGAAATTCCCGACTGGACGCCGGTTGTGCGGGATGGCGTGATGCAGCTTGAGCGGGTATTCAAATTCCGCAATTTCAAACAGGCGTTGGCATTTACTAACCGTGTAGGTGCCATTGCCGAAGAGGTTGGCCATCATCCGGCGCTGCTGACAGAGTGGGGCAAGGTGACGGTAACCTGGTGGAGCCATGAAGCCGGCGGTCTGCACAAGAACGATTTCATCATGGCGGCCCGCACCGACAAGCAGCTTGACGCCGAGTAAGTACAGGAACGGATACCTTGCTTGCGCCGTATTCGTGCGGTTTACGAATGCGGTGCGCACTTCCGGAACTGGGCAGCGGTGCTCGGTTCAGCACGGAATATTCAGTAACACAGCAAGCAAGTGGTAGACAAAATGCTGAAGATGAAAGCCAGCTGCGAACGCTGCAGCATGAAATTGGGCCTTTCCGACCAAGCCTTTATCTGTTCTTACGAATGTACTTTCTGCCCCGACTGCAGTGAGACACTGCGACACGTCTGCCCCAATTGCCAGGGCAATCTGGTGATGCGCCCACTGCGTCGTACTTCCCCGACGGAAGTGCCGAGAACCAGATTCAAGGCCAAGCTGGAAACGATTCTTTCGTGAGTGACACGCCTCGCTCGCTTCCCCGATCCATCCCTACGGGTTTTTCTGCGCCCAGAGTAAGAATTCCCGGTTGCCATCACCGCCGGTAATAGGGCTGTCAATGTAGCTTTTTACTTCCAGCCCCAGGGAATTACACAGCGCACTGATCTTTTCCTGTACTCCCTGGTACAGCGCGGGATCGCGCACCAGACCACCCTTGCCAATGCCTTCGGGGCCCACTTCAAACTGGGGTTTCACCAGACTCAACAGGTGGCCGCCGGTTTTCATTAGTGGCGGCAGTTGCGGCAGGATCAGGGTCTGGGAAATAAACGAAACGTCCATCACCACCGCGTCAAAGCCCTCGTCGGCCAGCGGGGCCAGTTGCTCCGCCGTCAGGTAGCGTGCATTGATACCCTCGAACAGGTGCATACGCGGATTGTTGCGCAGGGATTCGGCCAGTTGGTCACGCCCTACATCCACGCCGACCACCAGTTCGGCACCGCGCTGCAGAAGGCAGTCGCTGAAACCACCGGTTGAGCAGCCCACGTCCAGCGCCCGCCAGCCCGCCGGGTCGAGACCGGTGTGATCGAGAATTCCCGCCAGTTTCAGCCCTGCACGGGATACATAGCGGTCTTCCGGCAGGGATTCCACCTTGATGCGGATATCCTCGCTCACGCTCTGGCTGGGCTTGGTGGCTGGGCGCCAGTTGGGGCCGTCGCCAAGCAGTACGCAACCGGCGTCAATCAGTTTGCGCGCATGCGTACGGGAGCTGGCGAGTTTTTGGTCCACCAATAACAGGTCGAGACGAATCATGAACGGCACTATAGTTTCGAAATTGGGCGGGGAGATGGCGGCAATGCTACCCTGTGGGCTATTTCCTGAGAAGTATTAGCAGTTAGCGAAAAGGCTTTCATTGCAGATCGGAATATTTAGATTGAGCCTGCCAGGGCAACAAGGAGTCAGCAGTCGATGGCGAAAAATGTGTTGAGCAAATTCACCGTACGCAAGGGCCGGGTATTCGAGGCCCCACTGGAAAATGCGTTCGGCCGACTCGTCACGCCATTCGAAGAGTTTATCCATCGCCAGAGCAGCAGTGGCCTGTTGTTGATGGCGTGCGCGGTGATCGCCCTGGTCATTGCCAATTCCCCGTGGCAGGAGGCCTACAAGCACCTGCTGCACCTGCCGGTCAGTTACAATTTTGGCGACTGGTCGCTGTCCATGAGCTTTCACCACTGGATCAACGATGGGCTGATGGCCATCTTCTTCCTGTTGGTGGGACTCGAGCTCAAGCGTGAATTTCTTGTCGGTGAATTGTCTGAACTGAAGCACGCGGTGTTGCCGGTATTGGCGGCGATTGGCGGCATGCTGGTGCCAGCACTGATTTTTTACGCCTTTAACGGCGGCACGCCCACCGAGCGTGGCTGGGGGATTCCCATGGCCACGGATATCGCGTTTGCGGTGGGCTGTATTGCGATACTCGGCAACCGGGTACCGCGGGCGGTGGTGACATTTCTGGTGGCGCTGGCCATCGTGGATGACCTCGGGGCCATTCTGGTCATCGCTGTCTGGTATACGGAGAGCGTGAATACCCATGCACTGATCGCCGCCTGTGTGCTGGTGGGAGTGCTGTGGTTGCTGCAGTTTGTCGGCGTGCGCCGCTCCGCTGGCTATATTTTTGTCGGCATATTGCTGTGGTATGCGCTTTACCGGACCGGTGTACATGCGACGCTGGCAGGGGTGATCACTGCCATGGCGATTCCAGCGGGCCCCAAATACGATCCGGTTGCCTTCAGTACCTTCGTCAAAGACATTATCCGCAGCTTCGACCGCTGTTTCCGCCCCGGTGACAAGATCATTGCCAATGATGCGCTGCGCGCGCGGGTTACCGCGCTGGATAATGGGATTCATCTGGTGCAGTCGCCGCTGCAGCGTATGGAAACACGCTTGCACACGCCGGTTGCCTTCATTGTGGTGCCGATTTTCGCCCTCGCCAACGCGGGCATTCCTATCGACAGTTTCACCAGCTACTCCGCGGTGTTTAACCCCCTGACCCTCGGCGTGATCTGTGGTCTTGTGTTCGGCAAGCTGATCGGCATCGTCGGCGCGACCTGGATCGGCTGGAAGCTCGGGTTGGGGGAGCTTCCCAAGTCGGCAACGTTCCATCACATCATCGGTGTGGCGCTGTTGGGCGGGATCGGTTTTACCATGTCGATCTTTATTTCCGAGCTGGCGTTTGCCGGGGAAGCCAAAATGCTGATCCAGGCCAAGGCCGGTGTGCTACTGGCTTCCGTCATCTCCGGGGTGGCCGGGTTCCTGGTGTTGCGGCAGGCGCCGATTGAAGAGTCCACGCAGAAGAGCGACGCGGAGCAACAGGGCGGTATCGAGGAAGGGGAGGGGCGAAAGCTCCCGTGAACTGGAGCAGGCTTTAACGTGTTTGCAGAAAAGCGCTCATCCGGGCCACGCGAGCCATCCGATAACCAGTAGCGAAGCCCACGCCACCAGCGCGCAACCGAGTTGCCAGTTGCGCGGCACGTTCTGGAGGATGCCCGATCCGAAGACCACGCCCGCGCACAGTCCCAGCAACAGCAGGCTTGTCGGTCCGGTCGCCGGCGCTTCACCATTCCTATACAAAAACATCGGCCAGAAGGTGATGGCGAGGCTCACCAGCAGGCAGGTGACGAAGGTGATAATCCGCAGTGCGTTCATCGGTGCCGCCGCATAGTCCCCACCGTGTTCCGCCGGGTTATTCGTCAAACTCGGTCTCATTGCGATCCATATTCTCGGTTACTTCCAGCCACAGCGCGTTGACGATGGCAAAAAAACAGGCCAGCAGCACGCCGAGAATCCAGGTGAAATACCACATAAAAGGCGTTCCTCAATAGCTGCTGTGGGAGTTGTCTTCAATATATTCCCTGGTCACGCGACCGTACATTTTGCGGTAGCACCACAGGGTGTAGAGCAGAATGATCGGCACAAAAATGACCGCAGCGGCGAACATCAAGCCCAGTGTCAACTCGCTGGACGTGGCATCCCACATGGTGAGGCTGATATCCGGATTGCGCGACGAGGGCATGACGAAGGGAAACAGGGCTACACCCGCGGTCAGGATGACGCAGGTCACTGCGAGGGCACTGGTGAGAAATACCAGCGCACTTTCGCCGCGGGAGAGCAGCCAGGTGGCGGCGGCCATCAGGATGCCCAAAAGCGGGATGGCCCATAACAGTGGATATGCCTGGTAGTTGGCCTGCCAGCCGCTGTTGCCATAAGCCACGGATTTCATCAGCGGGTTGATCTTGTCCCCCAGCGGTTTGATATCGACGATGCGCATGCCGTCAATGCCGATAAGCAGCCATATCCCGGCGAATACAAACAGTATGATCACCATGATGGCGGTAAGCTGCGTGACCTGTTGCGCGCGGGTGTGCAGTAACCCACGGGTTTTGAGTTGTAGCCAGGCGCCCCCGTGCATCGCCAGCATGGTGACCGAGAGCAGGCCGCAGACCAGTGCAAACGGGTGTAGCAATTGCCAGAAACTGCCGTGATAGCTGGGCCGCAGCAGGTCATCCAGTTCAAACGGCAGGCCCAGCATCAGGTTGCCGAACGCCACGCCGAAGATCAGGGGCGGAACCAGGCCGCCGATGGTCAGCCCCCAGTCCCACATATTGCGCCAGCGCGGGTGGTCGATCTTGGAGCGATAGTCGAAACCGACCGGGCGGAAGAACAGTGCGCACAGGGTAATGATCAGTGCGGTATAGAGCCCGGAAAAGGCCGCCGCATACACCATCGGCCAAGCTGCGAAAATGGCGCCACCGGCGGTGACAAACCACACCTGGTTGCCCTCCCAGTGCGGCCCCACGGTGTTGATCATTATCCGGCGATCCATATCGGTCCTGCCGATCACCCGCAGCAGCATGCCCACGCCCATATCGAAGCCGTCGGTGAGGGCAAAGCCGATCAGCAGTACCCCGATCAGTGCCCACCAGATCAGCTTTAGCGTTTCGTAATCCATAGCGCGTCTCCTGTTCCATCAGGTCTGTGAGGGCGATTTCACCGGTATCAGTTCGAAGTGATATCTGCCGGTGCCGAGGCTCGACGGCCCGAGTCGGGTGAAACGCAGCATCAGATAGATTTCCACCACGGCCAGCGCCGTGTAAAACGCGATGATTGCGCTGAGGCTGCCGATGACCTCGCCGCGGCTGATGGATGAGGCGGACATATAGGTGGGCAACACCTCGGCGATGGACCAGGGTTGGCGGCCATACTCCGCCACGATCCAGCCGCATTCTGCGGCAATCCACGGCAGCGGCAGGGACCAGAGACAGGCGTAGAGCACCGCGTGATTAGCGGCGCTGCGGTGGCGCGCGGACTGGATAAACGCCGCAATGAAAACCAGCAGCATCAAAAATCCAGCGCCCACCATAATGCGGAAACTCCAGAACATCGGCGCCACCCGGGGAATGGAATGCGCTGCCGCCTGTTTGATCTGTTCGTCGGTGGCGTCGGTGACATTTTCCGTATAACGCTTCAATAACAACCCATAGCCGAGATCGTGGCGCAGGTCGGAAAAGGCATTTCTGGTTTCCTGGCTGGTGTCGCCGCCGCGCAGTTGCTGCAGTAGCGAAAACGCCTGTATGCCCCGGCGGATACGCTGTTCGTTCTCCGGAATGATGCGATCAAATCCGATGACTTCCTCGTCAATGGAACGGGTGGCGATGATGCCGAGCGCCCAGGGTATTTTTACTTCAAAGTGGTTTTTCTTTTGTTCCTGATCCGGGATGGCAAACAGGGTGAAGCCCGCCGGTGGCTTCTGGGTTTCCCACTCCGCTTCTACCGCGGCGAGTTTTACTTTCTGCACATCGCCCACGGTGTAACCGCTTTCGTCGCCGAGCACGATGACCGAGAGAATCGAGGCCAGTCCGAAGCTCGCGGCAATGGCAAAGGAGCGGCGGGCAAAGGGGATATCGCGTCTTTTCAACAGGTAGTAGGAGGACACGCTCAGGACAAACATGGCGCCGGTGACATAGCCCGCGGCCACGGTGTGCACAAACTTGACCTGCGCCACCGGGTTGAACAGCACATCGCTGAAGCTCGCGAGCTCCATACGCATGGATTGGAAATTGAATTCAGCGCCGGTGGGATACTGCATCCAGCCGTTGGCGATCAGGATCCACAGTGCAGAGAGATTGGAACCGATGGCCACCAGCCAGGTGCACACCAGGTGCTGCACTTTGCTCAGGCGGTCCCAGCCGAAAAAGAACAGGCCGATAAACGTGGACTCAAGAAAAAATGCCATCAGTCCCTCGATGGCCAGCGGCACCCCGAAAATGTCCCCTACATAGTGGGAGTAGTAACTCCAATTCGTACCGAACTGGAATTCCATCGTCAGCCCGGTGGTCACACCGAGGGCAAAGTTGATTCCAAACAGCTTGCCCCAGAATTTCGTCATGTCCCGGTAGATCGTTTTACCGGTCAGGACATAGCAGGACTCCATGATTGCCAGCAGGAACGACAGGCCAAGGGTCAGCGGCACAAACAAAAAGTGGTACAGGGCCGTGAGGCCGAACTGCAGCCGGGACAGGTCGACAACGGTTTCATCGATCACTTAAGGCTCCTTGCCGATGATCTCTGTGGGTGAAGCGGGTTCGGTGGTACGGGCTTCCCGAGGGTTCTGCAGGAAATATTGGTCCACCGGTGCCTGTTCCACTTGCGGGCGGAAATACACGAACTTGATCAGCATGATGATGGCGACCTTGATGACCAGAACTGCACCCAGTTCGACCAGCAGGCGGCGGTCAGACAATGACATGGAGATTCCAGCCCGGCGGCACAGGGAGAACAGGCGGAAATTGGCCGCGTAATCAGGGTAGCAATCGCCGCTGCCAGTCAGGGACGCGGGGACCGAAACCGGCGCGGATTTCACGTTGCAGGCGCGGTCTGGCGCGAAGTTACTCCTGTGTTAGTATCGGAAACCATATTGTTTTGGTCAGTCCGGTTTATGCGCTGACCGAAAATTGGCTAGTCACTCAATAATCAAAATCAGGAGTGCGTGCAATGGTGACGATAACCCTGCAAAAACTGGAACAGTCGCTGCTGAACCTGCGCGAGGCGAACGACTGGCGCGGTGTCCTGTGCTGGAGCCTGCTACCGGTACTGGCACTGGTAACCGGTCTGGGGCTGGTGGTTGGCAAGGGCATACCCTCCGCAGATATCTCGCTGGACAATTCCTTCAATGTGGAATCGGCGTTTGCCAAAGAGCGCCAGAAGTATCCGGACATCAGCATTGCCCGGGTCGCACCTGTCGCGGGTGTGGCGGTGGAGCGGGGGCAGGTATACCGCCGTGTCGGCGCGCGCGCACTGCACCTGGACCTGTTCCGCCCCGACAGTGGCGGGCCGCGTCCCGCGGTGCTGCTGGTGCACGGCGGTGGCTGGAAGTCCGGCAATCGCACGCTGCAGGAGCCCATGGCCACCTACCTGGCCAACCGCGGCTTTGTCACCGCCACGGTAGAGCACCGTCTGTCTCCGGAAGCCCGCTACCCGGCGGCCGTGCAGGACATCAAGGCCGCGGTGTGCTGGCTGCACCAGAACGCCACGCGCCTGGGGGTGGACCGCAACCACATCGCGATTCTCGGCGCCTCTTCCGGCGCGCAACTGGCAACACTTGTTGGGGTGACCCCGGGATTGCCCGCGTTCCGTGAGGGGCGCGATGCAAGGTGTGAATCCGTGGCCGCCATCGTCAATCTGGACGGTATTGTGAGCTTCATTACCCCCATGGCGCTGGAGCACGAGAACGACCCGCGCAAGAATCCATCCGCAGCCGGTGCCTGGTTTGGCGGTCGCTATGAGGAAGTGCCGGATCTCTGGCGCGAGGCCTCGCCGCTGGAATACGCCGGTACGGGCTCGCCGCCCACCCTGTTCATCAATAGCAGTCGGCCGCGTTTTCACGCCGGGCGGGATGAATATATCGCCCGGCTGGCGGCGGCGAACGTTCACACCGAGGTGATGACCCACGGCGATACACCGCACCCCTTCTGGCTGTTCCAGCCGTGGTTTGACCCCACCGCACAGCGGGTGGGGGACTTTCTTCAGGACGTGTTGAAATAACAGTCGCATCCGTCGCTTTTGGCTGGCTATACTCGCGCCGATTGACCGGGTAATGGGGCAGTGAGGTCCGCGAAAATGCAACAGCCAGAACAATTTATCGACCTGCTCAAACTGCTGGTGCGCAGCCCCAGTATTGTCGGTGCGGAGCACTCGTTTTTCCGTGTACTGCAGCGCGAGCTGGAGGAGCGTGGCGCCCATGTCACCTGGTATGAGGGGCTGCTGGTGGCCCAGGGGCAGCGCCCCCACAGCGCCAAGTTTTCCGCGCACATAGACCGCCACGGGCTGATCTGCACCGGGCCCAACGAATTCCAGTACGCCGCCTTTGTCTCCGGCCGCCGTTCCGACCTGCTCGGCAACTCCGTGTCGGAAAAGCTGATGACGAAAATCGTCGATCGCTTCCAGGGGGTTGCGGTCACCGCCTACGAACCCTGGTCCGGTTCCTATTTTGGCTCCGGTGTCATCCGCCGGGCCTATGTGTGTGGTTACCGCAACAACCTGATTTTCGAGGTGGCGGGGCTCGAACATGTGGTGGCGGGTACCCCGGTGGCGTTCACCGACCGCCTCAAGGTCTGCGATGGCATTCTCAGTGCCCAGCTGGACAATGTGCTCACCGCGGCGCACCTGGTACACCTGTATTCCCTCGGCTTTCAGGGCACGGCATTTTTTACCGCCCAGGAGGAGTCCGGCAGTAGCTGGCGCTACCTGTTGGAGTGGTTCCGCCGCTTCAACGGCGGTACCGAAAGGCTGATCGTGGTGGATACCAGTCCCTACCCGGACCGCGCCAGCGCGGATGCCCAGCAGGTGGTCCTGCGGCGGAGGGACGCGAACGCGGAATTCCATCCCGGTACCACTGCGCGCCTGGCCGACCTGTGTGATGCCCAGGGAATCAGCTACAGCTACAAGGACACCTATATCGAGGCGCAGAACCAGAAGGCGATTGCCGAGGGGCTGGAGCCTCAGTCTCTGGGGAGTACCGAGCTGGGGCGTATCGTTTCCGCATCCTCCGGGTTTGTGCAGGGCACCACGCTGCAGATTCCCACCACCGGTTATCACACCATGCAGGAGTCCGCGTCCATCGAGGCCAACAGCGCCTTCAGCGACCTGCTGTGCGCAATCGCCGCAGACGGTTAACAGGTCTCAGCACTGGTCACTTTGTCGTTGTCGCGCTGTACATCAGGCTGTCTTCAATGGATTGGCGCGAGGCCTGTGATGACATTCACGTTCGTTGTGTGTGCAAAGCTGCAGCGCTTCAAAAAAGCCCATTTTGGTAATGATGGTGCCAGGTTACGCGTGAGATGATGCCTTGCCGGTCTCCGTCGGGCTGGATGCGGTCAAAATAAAAATAGACATTTGGTGACAATGGGCGCGGTCCGGGTTTTGAGCCATCCGGCGATGTAGCAAAGCCGGGTTGTGAGCGATTGTTGTCGAGTATAGTGGTCCAAACTTCGGTAAGCGGCATGTCGATAGTAACCTTGACCGATATTGTTTCCGATCCACATTCGCGGCGAGACAAAAAAGATGTTCGCCAAATGCATGCCGGACTGATGGAAATTGACAGCGATCTGGTGATTTCCAAAGTTCACGACAAATTTATCGGGACAATTTTCGGCGACCCCGATATCCAGGGCAAGAAACTGCATTCGGTCCTGCGACCCCACTTGTCGCAGGAGCAGTATCGCGAAGTTGTCTCGGTGCTGAAAACACTGGTCCTGAACCGGAATATTATCTCCAGCACCAGCCAGAAAAATCCTTTCGATTGCCTCAGGCTGAACATCGACAGTGCGCAGGGGCGCCGCGTTACCAAATACGTTCGCTGCGAATTCAGCAAGGGCAAGAATTTTGACCAGACCGGCCGCTGGCAGATCGTTGTCCTTGATATCTCCAAGTCGGTCAGAACTTCTCTTCAGGTCCGCCGGTCCAGTGAAAAGGCCGAAGTAAAAGTCAATACGATAATGAGTCTGCTGAGATTCGAACGCGATCTGGTCGATGAGTTTCTGGAAGCGACCACCTCCTCACTGCGCAATATTATTGAAAATATTTCCTCCAGATCCGATAAGGCGCAACCGGTCAGGCGCAGGATGGAAAAGGTTTACTGCATCGTTCATCAGATCAAAGGCGATGCGGCAATTCTCAATCTCAATGTCGTCAGCGACCAGGCACACAACCTGGAAAATTCCCTGTCGGACTTGAATCAGAAAAAAGAGCTTTTTCAGCAGGATCTGCTCGGGCTGATTCCCTCGGTCAGGGAAATGATCGCTTCGGTAAAGGAAATCAGGCAGATCTTCGAGGAAATTGTCGAGGGTGGCTGGGGGCGAGAGCAGCGGCAGAATGACGACAGCATGATGCGCCGCCTGAAGTATCTGGTCGACCGCCTGGCCAAGGACAACAATAAAAAAATTATTCTTGTGGACGACGGCTATGTGGATACATCGATACCGCTGCATTTGCGTCGTGTAGTCAATACCGTGGTGACACAGCTTGCGCGCAACGCCGTTGTGCACGGTATTGAGGACAGGGAAAAACGCCTTGCGCTGAACAAGACTCCATACGGATGTCTGCATGTGAGCGTGCAGCACGTTCGCGGCAAGATTTCCATCGGCGTGCGCGATGACGGGTGCGGCCTGAATCTCGGCGCCATCAAGCAGGCCGCGCTGAAAAGCCCGCTGTTTCGCGGGGCTGAAGTCGAGAAGTGGGGTGCCCTTCAGGTGCTGAATGCACTGTTCAAGCCCGGGTTTTCCACCGCGAAGCAATTGACCCAACACGCGGGTCGGGGCGTGGGGCTGGACGTGATCAAGTCCACGGTGGAAAAACACAAGGGTACTGTCACGGTAAAAAGTATTGCCGGTTCCTTTACGGAATTCACCATGGTATTCCCGAGCACCTGAACCGGTGCGATGGGCTGGCGCCGCCGTCTCTGGGTAGTACCAAGGGATGTACGCCGCGGGCAGTAACGAGGCTTAAAACTCCTCGCCCTGCTGATAGTTATTGCAGCGGTTGTTGCAGTAGGGCTTGTCCGAGCGAATCCTGCCGCTTTCGGGGTGTACGGTCAGCTGGCGCTTCTGCTTGCCGTGATAGGCAACCACCTGCCAGTAGCCGTGGCGAAACTGCATACTGGATACAGAGTGGAAACCCAGGCCGCGCAAGCGGGCGCGCACGGCCCCGGCGCTGAGGGCTATCTCCGAGGGGGTGTTGCCGTCCAGGTCCGGCCCATACAGCTGGGGAGGGATCTGGCTCTGGGGCGATGGGCTGGAAAACTGGAAGTCCTGCGCGGTGAACGGACCCGGCTGCTGGGCACTGGCAGCGGGGGGCAGTAACAGGCACACACCGACGATCACCCAGCAGGCCGTTTCACGATACCGTTGCGGGCGTTCACGGCGCAGGTGTTCACAGATGGCAAACTGCATGGTTTTCCCCCAAATCGCCTTTATCCGTGGATTGATAGGGTGATCCGGCCGCAACTCCAATGGATATCTGCTCTCCGCGGGCAGATGCGGTGAAGTGACTCGTTGGCAGGTTGGTTCCACCACAGATGAATTGCCGGTCACCACCGGCTGGCGAAAAGGCTGCTAGAATGGCGCGCTATTTATCATTCAATGTGAGAAATGGCGCCAAACATGACTCTCTCGACCGTATTCCGCCGCTTCGGCGCAGTTTTGCTGGGCTTTGCCGGCAGCACCGGGGCACTCGCCGCCGATCCTCTCAATGTTACCGGGGACAAGTTCCGTCAGCTGGAAGAGCTGCTGCCGACCCCGAACATCTACCGCGCCGCATCCGGTGCCCCTGGCCACGCCTACTGGCAGCAGCAGGCAGACTACGACATCAAGGTCTCGCTGGACGACGACCGCCAGCGCATCAGCGCGTCAGAAACCATTACCTACCAGAACAACTCCCCGGACACCCTGCGCTACCTGTGGCTGCAGTTGGACCAGAACCGCTTCAAGCCCGGTTCCGCGGGCAACCTGGCGGCGCCGGTGGATGTGGAGTCCATTGCGCCGGACACCATTCCCTTCGGCAGCTTCCGTCGCGCAGTGGTCTCCGCGGAATTCGACGGCGGCTACAAGATCACCAAGGTGGCGGATGCCAGTGGCCGCGACCTGCGCCATACCATCGTCGATACCGGCATGCGTATCGACCTGCCGCAACCGCTGAAACCCGGTGCCAAGGTCAGCTTCCGCGTGGACTGGGAATACAACGTCATTGAGCAGAAGGCGCTGGGTGGTCGCTCCGGCTACGAATACTTCGAGCGCGACGACAATTACCTGTACGAAATCGCCCAGTGGTTCCCGCGCATGGCCGCCTACAACGACGTCAGTGGCTGGCAGAACAAGCAGTTCCTCGGCAGCGGTGAGTTCGCGCTGGAGTTCGGTAACTACCGTGTGGCCATCGACGTACCGGCGGATCATGTGGTCGCCTCCACCGGTGTCCTGCAAAACGCCGACGATGTACTCAGCCGCGAGCAGCGCGCGCGCCTGAAACAGGCCCGCACCGCAGACAAGCCGGTGATGATCATCACCAAAGATGAAGCGCTGAAAAACGAAAAGAGCCGTGCGAAGAATCGCAAGACCTGGGTGTTTGCAGCGGAAAACGTACGCGACTTCTCCTGGGCGTCCTCGCGCAAGTTCCTGTGGGATGCACAGGGTTACAAGAAGGGCGGCACCGACACCATGGCCATGTCCTTCTACCCGGAAGAGGGCACACCGCTGTGGGACAAGTACTCCACCGCGTCGATCATCCACACCATGGATGTCTACAACCGCTACAGCTTTGACTATCCGTATCCGGTTTCCATTTCCGTCAACGGTCCCGTGGGCGGCATGGAATACCCGATGATTACCTTCAACGGCCCGCGCCCGGAAATTGACGAGGAGGATCGCAGCAAGCGTACCTACTCCCGTCGCACCAAGTACGGCCTGATCTCGGTCATCATTCACGAGGTGGGCCACAACTACTACCCGATGATCATCAACTCCGACGAGCGCCAGTGGACCTGGATGGACGAGGGTTTGAACACCTACGTGCAGTTCCTGGCTGAACAGGAGTGGGAAGAGAAATATCCCTCTCGCCGCGGCGATGCGCGCAAGATCATCGAGTACATGAAGAGCGAAAACCAGGTTCCGATCATGACCAACTCGGAATCCATCCTGCAGTTCGGCAACAACGCCTATGGCAAGCCGGCGACCGCACTGAACATCCTGCGTGAATCCATCATGGGCCGCGAGCTGTTCGACTTCGCCTTCCGCGAATACGCCGAGCGCTGGAAGTTCAAGCGCCCGATGCCGGCGGATTTCTTCCGCACCATAGAAGATGCGTCCGGCATGGATCTGGACTGGTTCTGGCGCGGCTGGTTCTACACCACCGACCACGTGGATATCAGTATCGATCAGGTGAAACACTACACCGTCGGTACCAAGAACCCGGAAATCGAGAATCCCTGGAAGCGTAAGAAATTCCAGGAGGAACCGGAGACCGTCACCGAGCGCCAGAATCGCGCAAACAAGATGACCCGCATCGTGGATGGCAAGCCGGAGCTCGTGGACTTCTACAACGAACACGACGAATTCGATGTGTCCAACGCGGACCGCAACAGCTATCGCGGCATGCTGGACGGCCTGGAAGACTGGGAAAAAGACCTGCTGAAAGTCGAAAGCAATGCCTACGTGCTGAGTTTCAGCAACGTTGGTGGCTTGGTAATGCCGCTGATCCTGCAGCTGGAATACACCGACGGCAGCAGCGAGGAAGTGCGTATCCCGGCGGAAATCTGGGCGCGCAACGCACAGAAGACCTCGAAGATGCTGGTGCGCGGCAAAGACAAGCTGCTGAAGTCCGTGGTGCTCGACCCGCACTGGGAAACCGCCGATACCGACGTGGAGAACAACTATTTCCCGCGCCGGATCATCAAATCCCGTCTTGAGCTGTTCAAGGACGAGGAGTCCCGCAACCTGATGAGAGACTGGGAAGTCGAGCTCAAGGAAGACTGATCGGTACTCTCAAGTACCAGAGTCTCTAATACCGGGGCGGCTGTTCTTGCCGCCCCGGTCCCGCCTTACACTCGACAAATTCACCGAGTATCCCCGCACATTGCTACCGAGGTTCACTGCAATGCATGTTGGCAAACTGCGTATTATTTCTTTCTTTGCCGCGGTAATGACTCTGCTGCTGGCATTCAACGCCGAGGCTCACCGCTACCATTTCGGTCTCACCGAGCTGGAAGTCAATCCCCGCACTCAGTCGCTGGAAATTACCCACCGCTTTTTCGTGGCGGATATCGAACGGGCACTGCAGCTGAGCGCCAGCAAGGAAATGAAGGACGCCCAGGGGCAAATGGCGTCCTACATCAACGAGCGCTTCCAGATCCGTGCGGCTGATGGAACGGTGATCGAGCCAAAATGGGTCGGCATGGAATCCGATGTGCACGATGTCTGGGTTTACCAGGAAATTCCCCTGAGCGAGGTCGAGGGTAAAAAGCTGCAGGTACAGCAGTCCATGCTGATGGAAGTCGAGCGGGACCAGGTCAACACCGTAAACCTGACCCGCGGTGGCAATACCGAAAGCTTTACCCTGAAGCCGGGGGCGAGCCGGGTAGAGATTCAGTTCTGAATTGGTACTGAGTCTGTTCAGCCGCAGGTGCAGCAACGGCGAGTTTTATCCGTCTTGCCGATACCGGGATTGAACGAGTTGGTGGGGTCCAGTCGCTCGAAAAATTTCAGCTGGGCCTCCGGCGCCTGATACAGGTGACCGACATTGTGCTCTGCTGGATAACAGGCCCCGCGCCGTTCGAGCAGTTCCAGCATCGCCTTTTTCACCTGCTTTACGTCCGCACCTTTTTTCAGGATGTAATCCTGATGAAAAACGTTGCACAGGAAATGGCCGTAATAAAGCCGGTATTCCAGCTGATCCGCTATTTCCGCAGGTAACTCTTCCTGCCATTCCTGATCGTTGCGCCGCAGGGCGATATCCAGAGGCAACAACTCTCCCACTTCTTTGTTGTGTACCGCCTGGTAACGCATGGCCGCGCCCGCGGACACGAAGCGGTGCAGCATGGCCTTGGATGCCTCTGTGGGTGTACAGGCAAAGAACTCGCCGTTGTTTTCCGATGCATTGAAAAATGCCGTGAGCCAACTGCGTGCTGGCTCAATGGCGTCGTCCGCCACTTTTACGATCAGGTGATGATCGTATTTTTTCCGGTAATCGAGCATGCGCTGCGGCAAATGTTGCGGGAGCAGTTTGCTGAACTGTTGCAGCAGGCGATCGCTCAGAAAACGGGGCAGAAAGCTTCGTTTTGCCAGCCACGCATCCACCCGGCCCTTGAGTGCAAAAAACTTCGGCATTCTGCGGGTGCCGAGCTTTTCAATGGTGTAAAAGCTGTCCCTGCCGTAATCCGCCGCCAGGTCGAACATGTCCCTGTGCAGGTATTCACCGAGTATCGGGATTTGTGGCAATTCGCTCAAAAGACCGCGGCGCAGTCGCGAGAATACCCGGGCATCGTTGCTGCCGATATAAAACGTCTGGGTGCGCTCGGGAACCGGGAAGGTATCGAGGCGTACCGCGAAAACCGCCACCTTGCCGGCACAGCCACTGGTTTCGAACAGTCGCCGCGGATCGGCATTGAAGCGCGCCGGTGTATCCGCATCAACATCGCGCAGGCGCGCCACATAGTCGCGGTCGGACGCCGTGCGGGGGCGGCGATCGTTGTCGGAATAGGGGAGTTGGCCCACGCGGATAAAGGTACCGTGTTCCAGGTTGGTGAGGATTTCCTCAGGGGATTCTCCCAGTTCGATACCGAGGTTATTGATCAGCTGTAGCTCGCCGCGCTCATTCACCCGCGCAAACAGTGCCAGCTCGGTATAGGCGGGGCCGCGCTGGCACAGCGCGCCGCCGGAGTTGTTGGCGATACCGCCGACAATCGATGCACCCAGGCAGGACGAGCCGATTTCGGAGTGCGGCGCGCGTCTTATGGGGGTGAGTAGCTTTTCCAGGCGATGCAGGGTGGCGCCCGGCAGCGCTACCACCTGTTTACCGCCTTCCAGCAAATGAATAGTTTCCATTTGCAGGGTGTTGATGATCACCAGCGGGCGGTCGTAATCGGAACCGCTGGGGGTGGAACCCTCGGTGAGGCCGGTATTGGCGGCCTGCAGGATGATGATGGCTCCGGCATCGACACAGGCCTGCAGTGCTCGCCACATATGCAGCAGATGCTGGGGAAATATCACCGCGAGGGCATCGCCCCCACCGGAGCGAAACCCTTTGCGGTAGTGCTCGTTGCGCTTGGGATCTGAAACGACCCTGTCTGCACCGAGCAACTGCTCAAGCTGTAGGAGCAGTTGCCGGCTGTCTTCGCTGTGTATCCTGTTCAGTCCCTGTTTTCCTTCATCAAATCCGTAATTCAGTCATTCTTGCCTAGGCGTTGCTGCATCATAAAACACCACTCGTCACTTCCGCCATCCGGACCGTGAGCGCCGTCGCCGCCGGTGAGCCTGTCCATCGCGTTGTACCACTCGTCACTGCCCACTTCGGGAAGGCCGTTGGGAAACTGCTCGGCGATGGCCTCGCCCTGGTCGTTCATTACCTGTTCGTTGACCCAGTTGAACCACTCCGGGGTACAGATCAGTTCGCCCTCTCCATTCGGGTTTTCCGTTGTGTCAGCGGTGGATGGTGGGGCGGAATCCTCTGTTGCACTGGAGCCCGCGGCAGAGCTGTCCGGCGCTGACGACTCTGGCATGGCAGTATCGCCACTGCCGCTGTCGTCAGGTTTGGTGACGATGATTTCCTCCATCACCTCGGTCTCTGTTTTAGGCACATTGTCAGGATCATGGGTTTCGGTCTTGCGGCTGCAGCCGTAGATGGTGAGGGAGGTGGCGAGAGTTGCGGCGACGGCAATGTAGAGTAACTTGCGGATCATGGTTTCTCCTCAGGGGTTCAATCGCTGGCGCGGTATGGGGCGACCATCTGAAGTAAGCATAAGCATAGGTGGAATTTCGTGCCTTGTACGGGGTGCCCTGAAACAAAACAGGCGGCCAATGGCCGCCTGTTTTGGATGATGCAGTTGTCCGCATTCAAAGTGCCGACTGTGCCGCGGCGGTCTCTGAAGGTGGTAGGTCAGCCAATGTTTCACCATTGTCATTGGCGGCGGCAGCGGCCAGGCGCTGTTCTTCGATACGGCTGGTCCAGGTCAGCAGCGTCTGGTAGTGACGGATGTTCTTAACGTAGGTGACCGGTTCCCAGCCGCGGGCATAGCCGTGTTTCAGGGTCGTGTAGTGCTGGCGCTTGGCCAGCAGCGGCAGGTGTTCGCGCACGTCGGACCAGCGGTCCGGGCTGCCGCCCATACGCTCGGTCAATACGCGGGCGTCTTCCAGGTGGCCGTAGCCGATGTTATAGGCAGCCAGCGCCATCCAGGTGCGATCCGGCTCGCGGATGCGCTCGGGAATCTTGTCGCGCACCTGCACAAAATAGCGCGCGCCACCCTCAATGCTCTCTGTCGGGTCCAGGCGGTTGACGCCCATCTCGCGCGCGGTGGCGCGGGTCAACATCATCAGTCCGCGCACCCCGGTGGGGGATTTAGCGCTGGGGTTCCAGTGGGATTCCTGATAGCTGAGTGCCGCCAGCAGCTCCCAGTCCAGGTTGTATTCCTTCGCCACCCGCTGCATCTCGCTGCGCCACTGGGGCAGGCGCTCGCGGGTGAGCTGGGCAAAGGTCTGAGCACCGCCGGCGTTCATCTTGCTGACGTGGCCGAAATACAGTTCGCGCAGCTCCGTTACCAGTCCGCTGGTGTTGGCTCGCAGCATGAAATTGCGCGCAGCCCGGTAAAGGGTGTCGTCATCGCCCCGTGGAAAGGCCCAGGAGACCGGCTGGAACTGGGTCAGGTTGAAGGCGATATGGGTGTTGGGGTAGAGGCCGCGGTGCACCGCATAGGCATTGGAGTCCACCACCGCATAGGAGTATTTGCCCTCGTTCACCATATCCACCAGCTCCATGGCGTCGACATCGGAGACTTCCTCCCAGGTCAGCTCGGGGTGGAGTTGGGCGAGCTTGCGCAGTTGCTCCGCGTGGGCACTGCCGGCAATCACGGCAATATTCTTGCCGGCGAGCTCCGCCACACTGCGTGGGCGGTTTTCACCCAGGCGGTAAATGACCTGCTGGCGGATTTCGAAATAGGAAGGGGCAAAGCGCACCTGCTCACGGCGTTCCGGGGTCACGGTGAGACCGGCGGCCGCCAGGTGGGCGTTGGAGTCCGGGTTATCCAGCTCGCGGAACAGGTGGCCCAGATCGTGTACATCGCGGATCTCGAGGGTGACACCCAGTTCGCGGGCAAACGCCTGCAGCATGCCGTATTCAAAACCGGTGTGATTGCCGTTGGCATCTTCGTAATAGGTAGTGGGCCCGTTCTGCGACAGGACCACCAGCTTGCCGGATGCCTTGACCTGCTCCAGCAGGCTCGGTGCCTTGCTGGCCACCAGCAGAGATGCGCAACAGGCCAACGCCGCACACTTCAACAGGCGGCGGCTGTATCGCAACAGTCGGCTTTTCATGATCATAGGTTGTTCCCTCGAGTCCGTTCTTTGCTTTATTTTCAGCGTGTCCGACTCGAGGAAAGCTGGGTCGGAGGCGCCATTTCCTGCGGGCGGCGGCTCCATTGCCACCCGCGCGTAAAGCCTGCTGTCTATAAATTGCACAGGCTTGGGTCAAAAGCGCGGCAATTCTACCCCAAACCCCATCGCGCTGACCAATCGGTTGATGGTCTCATCTGGACCTTTGTGACCGGTTGGCTTGTTTTGACGACTTAAGTGTAGTACTTGGCGCCGGCATAAAAGGCCCTGAAGCGACATCGGGGGGGAAATGCCGCCAGAGATTGCGCGTTTGCTTCTTCCAAGTGGTGTTGCCCACGCCCTTCATCTTTACTGCTCTAACACCTTGGCAGTTATGTGCCGGAGATGTGTCTACGGCAGTGTTGGAGCGGAGTAGCTTCGGGTACAATGCGCGCGCTCACGATACCCCTCGTTCCTGTGCGGCACTCTCTAAGCTGATCCCGTAGCCGATTGCTTATGTCCACAGGCGCTCAATTCCAGACAAGAGGCTAACTCCCGCGATGCTAGTTCTGCGTGGTGCTCCCGCACTGTCGAAATTTCGCCATCAAAAACTTCTGACCCAACTCCGCGCCCTGCAGCCCGCCATTGCGGATGTCTACGCCGAGTTTGTGCACTTTGCCGACAGCAAAAAGCTCGGCAAGAAAGAGCAGGCGCTGCTGGAGCGCCTGCTGCAGTACGGACCCACCGAAGAGAAGCATCAGCCCGAAGGCGAACTGCTGCTGGTAGTCCCGCGCCCGGGCACCATCTCGCCCTGGGCCTCCAAGGCCACCGATATTGCCCACAATGCGGGCCTGACCCAGATCCACCGCCTGGAGCGGGGAGTTGCCTACTACATTAGCGGGGTCAAATTAACCGAGGCTGAACGTCACGTGCTGGCGGCGGAATTGCACGACCGTATGGTCGAGTGCGTGTTCACCGAGCTGGCGCAGGCCGAGCAGTTGTTCCAGGTAGAAAAACCCCGCCCTATGGGCCGTGTCGACGTGCTGAACGGCGGCCGCGAGGCGCTGGAACAGGCCAACGTAAATCTGGGCCTGGCGCTGGCGGAAGACGAGATCGATTACCTGCTCACCAGCTTCGAAGAGCTGGAGCGCAACCCCACCGATGTAGAGCTGATGATGTTCGCGCAGGCGAACTCCGAGCACTGCCGCCACAAGATCTTCAACGCCAGCTGGACCATCGACGGCGAGGAGATGCCGAACTCCCTGTTTGGCATGATCAAGAACACCTACCGCCTGGGCGGTGAGGATGTGCTTTCTGCCTACGCGGACAACGCCGCGGTGGTGGTTGGCCACAACGCCGGCCGCTTCTACCCGGACCCCGAGACCAAGGAATACGGTTTCAGCCAAGAAGCCATCCATCTATTAATGAAGGTGGAAACCCACAACCACCCGACCGCGATCGCGCCGTTCTCCGGTGCCGGCACCGGCGCCGGTGGTGAGATCCGCGACGAGGGCGCCGTGGGCCGCGGCTCCAAGCCCAAGGTGGGCCTGACCGGTTTCACCGTGTCCAACCTGCAGATCCCGGGTCACCTGCAGCCGTGGGAAGCGAACTACGGCAAGCCCGAGCGCATCGTGACCGCGCTCGACATCATGATCGAAGGCCCCATCGGCGGCGCCGCGTTCAACAACGAATTCGGCCGCCCGAACATCTGCGGTTACTTCCGTACATTTGAAGAAGACTTCGACGGCGAGCGCCGCGGCTACCACAAGCCAATCATGCTGGCGGGTGGCTACGGCAACATCCGCGAAGAGCATATCGAGAAGCCGGAATTCCAGCCCGGGGCCAAACTGATCGTGCTCGGCGGCCCGGCGATGCTGATCGGTCTCGGCGGCGGTGCGGCCTCCAGTATGGCCAGCGGCACCAGCTCCGCGGACCTCGACTTCGCCTCCGTACAGCGCCAGAACCCGGAAATCGAGCGCCGCTGCCAGGAAGTCATCGACCAGTGCTGGCAGCTGGGCGACAAGAACCCGATCGCGTTTATCCACGACGTGGGTGCCGGCGGCCTGTCCAATGCCTTCCCGGAGCTGGTAAAAGACGGTGGTACCGGCGGCAAGTTCGAACTGCGCAATGTGCCGTCCGATGAGCCGGGCATGAGCCCGCTGGAAATCTGGTGTAACGAATCCCAGGAACGCTACGTGATGGCGGTGATGCCGCAGGACCTGGAGCGTTTCCAGAAGATCTGTGAGCGCGAGCGCGCGCCCTTCGCGGTGGTTGGCGAGGCCACCAGCGAGAAGCACCTGACCCTGAACGACACGCAGTTCGACGCCAAGCCGGTAGACCTGCCCATGTCCGTGCTGTTCGGCAAGCCGCCGAAGATGCACCGCGTAGCGGAGAAGCGCGAGGCCAACGCCACCGCGTTCGATACCAGCAACATTGACCTTGCTGAGGCCGCCGAGCGGGTACTGCGCCTGCCGACCGTCGCCAGCAAGAACTTCCTGATCACCATTGGCGACCGCACCGTAACTGGCCAGGTTTCCCGCGATCAGATGGTCGGCCCCTGGCAGGTGCCGGTGGCGGACTGTGGCGTGACCACCGTGGCTTACGACAGCTACGCCGGTGAAGCCATGTCCATGGGCGAGCGCACCCCGGTGGCACTGCTGGACGCGCCAGCTTCCGGACGCCTGGCCGTAGGTGAGGCCATCACCAACATCGCCTGTGCGCCGATCAAGCAGCTGTCCGACATCAAACTCTCTGCCAACTGGATGTGTGCCGCCGGCCACCCGGGCGAAGAGGAAAAGCTGTACCGCACCGTGGAAGCCATCGGCATGGACCTGTGCCCGGCGCTCGGCATCACTATCCCGGTGGGCAAGGACTCCATGTCCATGCGCACCGCCTGGAACGACGGCGGTGAAGACAAGGCGGTTACCGCGCCCCTGTCCCTGGTGATCTCCGCGTTCAGCCCGGTGACCGACGTGCGCAAAGTGGCAACCCCGCAACTGCGCCGCACCAAGAAAGGGGAAACCGAGTTGATGCTGGTAGACCTGGGTGCCGGCAAAAACCGTCTCGGCGGTTCCTGTCTGGCGCAGGTGTATAACCAGCTGGGCGACAAGCCCGCGGACCTGGACGACGCCAAGCGTCTCAAGGGCTTCTTCGAGGTGATGCAGGAACTGCTCGCCGAAGACAAAGTGATTGCCTACCACGACCGCGCCGATGGCGGCCTGTTCGCCACCCTGGCGGAAATGAGCTTTGCCGGTCGCGTCGGTATCGATGTGGAAATCTACGACCTGGGTGAAGATGCCATCTCCACGCTGTTCTCTGAAGAGCTCGGCGCGGTGCTGCAGGTTCCTGCCGCAGATGCGGACATGATTGCCATGCGTTTCGCCTCTGTCGGTGTTCCCGCCCACCAGATCGGTGGCCTGAACGACAAAGAGCTGCTGCGCATTACCCGCAATGGCGAGGAAATTTTCAATCGCAGCCGTGCCGATCTGCAGCAGATCTGGTCAGAGACCAGCTACCGCATCCAGGCGCTGCGCGACAACGCCGACTGCGCCAAGCAGGAGTTCGATGCGCTGACAAAAACCGCGCAGCAGGACCCGGGCCTGTCCGTGAAACTGAGCTACGACGTCAACGAAGACATCGCCGCGCCCTACATCAAGAAAGGTGTGCGTCCGAAAGTGGCGATCCTGCGCGAGCAGGGCGTCAACAGCCAGGTGGAAATGGCGCACTCCTTCCACCGCGCTGGCTTCAACGCGATCGACGTTCACATGAGTGACATCCTGGCCGGCCGCGTTGAACTGGATCAGTTCAAGGGCCTGGTGGGCTGTGGTGGCTTCTCCTACGGTGACGTACTCGGCGCCGGTGAGGGCTGGGCCAAGACCATCCTGTTCAATGACCGCGCCCGCGACCAGTTCGAGGCTTTCTTCAACCGCAAGGACACCTTCGGCCTGGGCGTGTGTAACGGTTGCCAGATGTTCTCCGTGATCAAGGAGCTGATCCCCGGTGCCAGCCACTGGCCGCGCTTTGTGCGCAACCTGTCCGAACAGTACGAAGCGCGCTTTGCGCTGGTGGGCGTGGAAGATTCCCCGTCCGTGCTGTTCAAGGGCATGGCCGGTTCCTACATGCCGGTGGCAGTGGCCCACGGTGAAGGTCGCGTTGAGTTTGCCAGCCAGCAAGCACTGGAAGCCTGTGAGCAATCTGGCACCATCGCCATGCGCTTCCTCAACAACAACCAGCAGATTACCGAGACTTACCCGGCCAACCCCAACGGCTCGGTCAACGGTATCACCTCGCTGTGTTCCGAAGACGGTCGCGTCACCATCATGATGCCGCACCCGGAGCGCGTCGCCCGTGCCGTCAGCAACAGCTGGCGCCCGGATGAGTGGAAAGAGGACTCCGGCTGGATGCGCCTGTTCCGCAATGCGCGCGTGTTTGTCGACTGATCTTGTTCCTGCTTTGTAGGAGCTTGCCTGCAGGCGACCCAGAAAGCCCCGGATTTTCCGGGGCTTTTTGCATTCTGGCATGTCGCAAAATTCGTCTAGACTGAAGTTAACCCGTGAAAAATGGCGGTAGCGTATACGTTCGTCTACCGACCTCACTGATTCTGCGGTACCACTCAGCGGACCTGAATATGTGCAACGAACCCGAACGTCAGCACCATCAATCCGATCCTGCCTGCTCGCGTCGCAATGATGACGACCGCAAGAAGTCTTTGGTACATCCGGGCTTGCGACAGGACTACAGCCGTCGCCAGGTAATCAAAAGCGCGCTTACCGCTGGAATTGCCGGCATGGCAGCAGGCGCGGGGTTGATGAGTTTTTCCGGTGTCAGCTTCGCCGCGGCACTGACGAAAGAGCAGCGGGATGCCCTGAGTCCGGATGACATCATCGCCATGATGGTGCAGGGCAACGAGCGCTTCCGCTCCGGCAAGATGCAGCAGCACGATTACCTGGCCCAGAAGCGTGCCAGTGCCAGCGGCCAGTTTCCCGCCGCAGCCATCCTGAGCTGTATCGATTCGCGCACCCCGGCGGAAATCCTGCTGGATATGGGGCTCGGCGAATCGTTCAATGCGCGGATTGCGGGGAATATCTGCAACGACCACATCCTCGGCAGCCTGGAATTTGCCTGCGCTGCGGCAGGAGCCAAGGTGATCCTGGTCATGGGGCACTCCGCCTGCGGCGCGGTAAAAGGCGCGATCGATGGCGTGAAACTAGGCAACCTGACCGGCCTGCTGGATGAAATAAAGCCCGCGGTGGCCGCGACCAGCTACGACGGCGATCGCACCAGTGAGAATGCCGAGTTTGTGGATCTGGTCGCGACCACCAACGTACGCCGGGCGATGGATGAAATTCGCGACAACAGCGAAGTTCTGGCGAATCTTGAGAAGGAAGGCAAAATCAAAATCGTCGGAGCCATGTATCACCTCAATGGCGGCCGCCTCGAACTGCTGGATTGATAATCCACTGCGTCGCACCCTCGAAAAAATGGTAACTCCCTGATTCCCGAGCATAGTGAGCGAATTCACGCGCTGCATCGGTTTACTGTTGCGGATTGCCCCGTCGCACTGCGCCTGTTTTCGCACAAAATGTGCTCATGGTAAGCTTCCCCTCACTGGCGACGTTAGCCGAATAATCGAGGGAATAATGTGTCACATTGGATCTATCTTTCTATAGCAATAGTCGCAGAAGTTGTGGGCACGTCTTTCCTGAAGAGCTCAGATGGGTTTTCCAAGCTAATTCCATCTGCAATAGTTGCCGTGTCGTATGCGGTCGCATTTTATTTTCTCTCCATTTCTTTGAAGTCTATTTCGGTTGGCATTGCATATGCGGTTTGGTCCGGAGTGGGTGTCGCTTTGATATCTCTGGTTGGATTTGCCTTCTTTGGGCAAAAACTCGATTTGGGAGCAATTCTTGGGATCGCTCTAATCGTTGCAGGGGTTGTGGTAATTAATCTGTTTTCCGCTAGTGCTGAGGGTTCCGGGGGCTAACAATCCAGCTACTCCTGACTCCGCTGGATAGTTTGCTTTGCCCAGTTTTTGCACTGATCACTGCGCTCCCGTTTTATTGCAGAACGGGCACTATAAAAACGACCCCGGTTGCGGGTGCTAGAAAGCAAAGGGAATACACTTCATGAAATTATTCGCTTCGAACTTGCCTGTAGCTTTTTTTCTTATTGCACTTGGTATAGCCATCGGTGGTATCGGGATTTATATTGGGGAGACCGATGATGCGCCGGGCGCAGCCGTAATCGGTATCATCCTGATGGTTGGCGCGATTTGGTTAGGTATAAAAAACGTCCGAAGGAATTCGCAGCCTTCGAGTAGGGATTAATGTGCATGCTGCCTGGAAATCGCGGGCAGTTCGTCGTGGGTTATCGGTCGCCTGCACAAAAATGGGCACAGGAACAATCACTCACCAACGGACAAGCCGGAGCATTCCGCCCCCCGAATGGGGCGAGCGCAATGACGGAAGTGTGGTTTGTATTGAATGGACGCACCTTGGATAGCCTGAGGAAGCTGCTCCTGGCATTGGGCGCAGTCGAACGTATTGAGACCGTCATGGCGCCAGTCAGCACATCTACGCATTGAGTTTTGCGTCGTGTTAACACTGTAAGTGATTTTTATGTCTAATTTAAACTGAGGATTGTTTGGTGAAAAAAGTACTTTGTTTGATTGCAGGCTCCGTTCTTTGTGTTTCGTGTGCCACGGTAAAGACTGTGAACCCGGCGGATAATCAAGTCGATATCAGTCATAGGGGATATAAAAGTAACTGTGAAAGCATCCCAAGAGTATATAGTGGTACTTCATACTCTTTCTGCTTGCTCAACAGTGAGCCAAGTGAAAATGTCAACAAGGGGGCTTCGGTTAACGGTGTCCCTCTGGTGGCTTTTGATGCGGTTTTCTCCGTGGCTGCCGACACCGTGGTTTTACCCTACACAATATATTCACAGGCCAAAAACGGTAATATCAAAGTAAATTGAACGAGCACAGAGAAAGAAATTGTTTCGTTATAGCTGACTAGCTTGGGATGCTAAGCACATGGCGCTCCTTGGTCGCTAGTGTGAAGAATTCCTAAAATTTACTTTGTGCGGATATGGAAAATTGATAATTATTGTTGTCAGGGGCCGCATCCAAAGGTGTCGCCAGATCTAGATGTATGACTTCGCCACTTGAGGATCGATTGTTCGATATCCGCAAGCCAACACCCAGAGATCGGTAAATCCCATTTTCCTGTTGCTCAAATTCTGTGCCGCCGGATACACGGGAAACATCCATAAATACTGCCGCGCCAAAATTAAACATGCCAAATAGCGTTAAATTTGAATAGTAGCGTTCCTCAAATGACAGGTTATGGATCCGATCGCCACTTAGGAAATTTCTTGGGTAGCCTCTAAGTCCATTGTCTTCATCTACAAGCAGTTGAGAGTAGTAGTTCCAGTTGTATGCCTCTAACCCAGTAAAACTCGAGTGAAACCTGAATGAGTTTGTCTGGTAGATGTCGAGTGTGGAATAGTACTTGAATGTCGAATCAGTGAAGGATCCCGTTTCAATACTGTAATATCCATCTAGCAAGAATCCGGATCTCAGAAATATTTTCCTGGATATTGCGTCATTTCGGTTAGCGAAGCCACTTATTCGCATGAAGTTCTCGCTGGATCCGAGCGCTGAACCTCCAGCTCCAATTTGAAACCCCAGTTCAGTTCCCAGGTAGCGATCTTCCGTTCTGCCAATTTTGTCGAAATTTATGGTCTTGTCATATTTGTTTTCGAGAAAATTTACTGCGTAGTATGGGTATATTTCCCGTTTTTCATATTCAGGCTGCAGGCTGTCGACATAGCTTGTTATGGCGGTATCGGTCAGGTCCGGTTGCACAGAAGAAAGTGTTGCTCTGGCTTTTCGAGACTGGAGGCCAACGCTATGTCGCCAGACACCGTCATCGGATATACCGTCGGACCAACCCCAATTCAACTCCAGTTCCTCATCCGTCCTGTCGAAAGAGACATATTTTTCCCCGAGGTGATAGCGGGATTCCATGCGGCTGTATTCATTTACATTCAAGCGATAGCTGGATCGTGAATCCAGAGATATGAATGGTTTTTCTATCAGCAGTGAATTAAATGTCCCATCGCTAAGATTTGAACGCTGTAACTCAATTTTATGGTTAGAGTTAAAAACATAATTATCCGCCAAGCGAAAATTAGTCGCGCTTCTATCCGCATCCTGTTTATAGGAGATGGATAGGCTGAGGCCAAGGCCAAGCAGGTTGTCTTCTTCGATTCCCGCTTCATTTTTCGATGCCCCGCCTGTGTGACCGAACGAAAGGGCCGGTTTCGTTGACCATGTATCTGAGGTGATTACCTGGATTTCAACGCCTTGAGGAACCTTCGTCGCGTATATTTTTGCGTCGCATATATATTTATTTCTGCGCAAAATACGCTCGGTTTCCTCTGCTTTCTGTTCGGAAAATTGATCTCCAACTTTAAATAGAAGTTGTTTCTCGATGATCTCTTTCTGGGTCTTGATATGAAGTAGATTTACTCCCTTCGAGAGCAGGCTTGTGTAGTCGTCGGAATTTTCATCAAAAATATTGTTATTGACGATTTTTATGCTTTTGATTTCAGCGCCTTCCAGTTCGTTGGCGGCTAATGCAGAGTAAGGGATAAGGCCGGACAGTGCCGCTACCAGAATAGCGTTTGAATAAATGGTTGCGCCCCTTGCCCTTATTTTCCCCATTTTAAGCGGCGATGGTGCGCGAAATGACTTCAAGTCTTTGTGTTCCATGTAAAAAGCTCTTCACGATTACTGGAGGATGCAAGGGGTTTTTGCATCTTTCACCGTTAGAGCTTTCTTGGTGGGAGAATCAATCGCGCCTTTTTAAAAAATTTTAAAATTAGAATCGAAGTGTAAATCCAAGAGATGGGATTATGGGTAAAAGTGGCTTTTCCAAAGCGGAAATTTCAAAACTATTGTTGTCGGAACTTGGCGTTGAGCGCAGCTCGTATGCTCCGATATTGGCCCGGTTGGTCAAGTTGGTGACTTCCAGGTAGGCTTCCAGCTCACCTATCGGCTTCTCCCAAAGATAGGAAATTTTCATGTCAAATGAAAAATAAGCTGGCAGATTGGTGTTATAGATTTGAAAAGGTTCCGATTCTTCGAGGGTAGTGATCTGATCAGGCACTGCTGTTGTTTTCCAGCCACTGTGCCAGTGACCTCTGCCACTAAATGTCCAATTGTCGTTGATCCATGTTAACCCACCTTGGAAGGCGTTATTTTGGTTCCAGCGTCGGGGTATGGTGTTATTGCTTTCAAGTAAGTCTCTTGCATGGCTTCTCGAGTAACTTAACCAAGCTCGAAAGTTGTTCGAAGGCGTATATTCGATCAGTGTCTCATGCCCCAGGATTTCGGATCTAGCGGGTTTGATCAATATCCGATCTGCTGCCAATTCTGGAAGGTATCCATATGGCTGGAACGCGTTCTCATATCTCGGTCTTGGAGAATTTACATCCTTTCGGTAGGCTTCGATCGTGATCGTCAAGTCTTTTGGACCTTCAAACGCGGCACCTAAGATGAAATGGTCGGATCTTTGCGGTTCAAAAAAAGTTGGCTCGCCACTTTCAACATCAAGATCAGTGATACCTGGTGCCTGGTAGAAGCGACCGATATTCATTTTTGCTTGAATTGAATCGGTAAGGCGTACTTTGACAGCCGTTCTTGGGCTCACTTGTTTTTGATAGTCTGAATAGTAGTTCTGCGCGTCGAAGCGAAGTCCACCCTCGAAACTCCAGCTTTCAGATGGCAGATACCGATAGGTAAAGTATGCGGATCCGGCAGTACCTTCCGGGCTTGCTTCAACATGGCTATCGATTTTTTGCGCTGACCCCAAGAGGGCGGACAGCAGGCCCCGTTCAACCGATAATCCGTAATCATAATATCCTTTGAGATGCTCCAGGCGAAGGCCACCGTTTAATACCTGCTCTTCGGAAATTTCGTAATTTACATGGTTTTCGAAGCGAGCGATTTTGAATCTTCTACGGTCGGACAGGCTGCCAATACTTTTGCTGAACACATCGGGCTCATTGATGTATCCATTTCGCCTGTTGTAAATGTCGCCAATGGTTAAAATGTGTTTACTTGAAAAGTTCGGTGTGTGTTGGATAGACGTTTTTATCCATCCGTATTTACTGTCGTATATGGAGTGCATGGATTCGCCTTCATCCCCATGCAAACCCAGAAGTTCGATGTCATCCCGCATAGATAGATAGGCCGCTTCTGCATCAATTTCTGGCGAAATTTTCCAGCGGGCACTTGCATAAATATCCGAAAATTGTGGCGTCCCGATTTCTTCATTTACCTGCTCTAGGGACTCATCCAATATTCCCTGCCGTGCAACGATATTCCAGTGAGTTTCATTTTGGGGTACATTTCCTTGCCACTGCACGGTGGTGGAAAACGGGTTGACGCTGACACTATGGCGAAATTCGTCGATTTCTTCAGGTGAGCGAATGTCCATTACGCCGCTCATTTTCCCCCCGAACCTGGCCGGATAGCCTCCCGTGTAGATTGACAAGCTATCGACAATTTCCGGGCTGATTCCCGATAACAGACTTTGATAATCTTTCAGATGAAAAGGATCGATCAGTTCAATGTCGTCAAACAGGACGAGCATTTCATCATCAGCGCCGCCACGAATATTAGGCTTCGCAGAGAATCCCTGGCTGGCCACGCCCGGTACGGAATGTATCACTTGCAGGGAGTCCCCACCTAAAGTTGGCGCTGCGTGTAGCTCTGGCGACTCAAATGTCTGGGGCGAATTCGATCGTGTTGAGTTTTCAAAATGAAAATTACTCGTCACCACGACTTCTTCAATACTGGCATTACGTTTTTTCAGGTTTACATAAACCTCGCCGGAAGGTTCGGCGGCGGGTAAGCAGCGGTCTCTATAATCCTGATGATGAAACTGCAAGCACAATATATCTTCTATATTCAGTGTTACTTGTATTGCGCCATCTTTATCTGACTTGCTGCCACTGTTGCCGCTGAAGTAAAGGTCGCTTTGTACTGATTCTTTTAGATAGGTAGCGTTAACTTCGACGCCTTTAATCGGAGCATTGGTCTCAATATCTCGGGTAATAACCTTGATACTTCTGAAGTTTGTCTTTCCTGCGACTACGTACCAGGTGTCAATATTGTCCTGGTGTTTGAGCGTCAGGTTGTGAGGTAGCAGTGCTTTTCTGAGCCTGGCAATGGGTTCACCCGGCTCGGGGTTGGAGAGCACCAACAATGAATCTGGAACGAGATTATCGCTAAAAATTATTTTATAACCGGATTCCTGAAACCTGTGTAGAAGTCGCACCAGCGTTTTATCTGATAATTTATCGTTCTCCAAATCCTGGGGATTTGCCATCGTCGATAGCGAACAGCTTGCTATACAAGCTCCCAGGAAAACTGCGGACGGTAAACGCATTTTAGATTATGGCTATAGGTTCGAATTGTTATTTGATTCTATCTCAATGCGGTCTTGTTTCAAGGTGATAGAAAGTGTAGTGGTTTCCATTATCAATGGCAGTGTTGTTTCAATGAGTTCAGGGTCAAGTGTTCCGCCGGACAAACGGGTGGTTTCCGCTATCCGTTGGACTTCAGGTGTGTTAAAAATAACCTTTCGTCCGGTTAGCCTGCCGGCCAAGAGCAGTATTTCGCTCAAATTTTTTCCTTCAAGTGCGATATCTTCCGAAGCGTCCAGTACCCAACCCCAATATGGATCACTTGAAGAAATCGTTGTACGTTCTACAGATCCATCGCGATCAATCACGATTACATCACCGGAGCCGTCTCCCGCAATAGTTGTGTGCTTTACGCCATCAGCTAGCGATACCAATGTCTCTCCTTCGCGCATCGCTACTTTTAAAGATTCATTTCTCACATGGACTTCGTACTGTGTTCCTATATCTTCAATATTTCCTATTGCGGTCTTTATAATCATGTTGGAGTTGCTATTTCCGGAATCGAAGTATAGGCGTCCGCTATTTAGCGAGATAACGCGTTCTGAAGTGAATTCCAATTCGGTGAATTCATCAATGATAAGGGAAACGCCATTATTCAAAACCAATGACATGCGGCTCGCACCGTCCGTGGCCAAATAGTCGCCCACGGAAAGTACTTTTTGTCCGGAATGTTTTCCGTTTATGTGCATTGAACCTGAAATGCTGGCGATATGGCCCATGGGCTGAATATCACTTCCTTCCATTGTGGGCAGGAAAGCAATTACGATCGCAACCAACAAAGATGCTGCGATTGCTGATGTTGTGACAAAACGCCGAATGCGAGCACGCCTGTGGTTGGCGACTGCGTCGTACCATGCCTGTTTTGTGGCCGCCATTATGTCGTTTGATACATCCGATTCTGGTGAGGGGCGTTTTCCCGCCTTTCTCAAAAGACTTTCCAGGGAATCTTCGCTGTGCATCATTTTCATCTCTATATAGTGACCTGTGCTCAAACGGTCCTGAATTCTCGTTCAAGATCTGAGAACGCGGTTTTGAATGCCTTTCTTGCCCTGGCGAGTAATGACTGCACGGCAATTTCACCAATATCAAGTCGGTGAGCAATTTCAGATACGCTTAAGCCCTCGATATATTTCAGTTCAAGTGCGGCACCGTAACTGTTTGGCAATAAATCCAGAGAGGTCTGGACCAGAGTCCTGAGATCGTCGTCATGCAGGGACTGAAATTCACCACCGATGCCAGCCGGCATACTCTCGATGGCGGTACGCAGATTGGTATTTTCATCGATGCTGCTGGTCAATTCTTGCTTGTGTCCAAGTTTCTTATACCAGTGTGATATTTCATTGCGCGCAATCTGGCACAGCCATGTGAACAATGACGCTTCGCCGCGATATCGTGACAGTCCATGCATGGCGTTCACCAACACTTGCTGGACGATGTCTTTGCACGTTTCTTCATCGCCGATCCGGAGCCGGCAGAAACGAAATATCCTGGGGAAATAGGTGTCATAAAAGCGTGTGAATGCTGGTTCACTACCGCTAAGTAAGCTGGTGACCAGGGCGAGGTCTTCTTTATGTTCTGGCACGACAATACCTATAGGGCTTACTTGCTTTTGTCATGAGAGTGCGCTGAAGGGCAAAATCAATCGCGGACGGGCAAATATTTACTGCTGATCACCTGTCACGGCGGTAATCAGGTCTTTTTTGGCTGTTTATTGATCAATTTGGGGCTATGCAAACTGCCCGATTCAGTCAGGTGTTAGTGTTGGGACATGTCGAGTTGATCTTTTTAGCACCGCTTTCGCCCAAAAGATACCTTCCGTTCAAGTAGCGTACGTGGCATGAAAATACCCCCGAGCGACACCTGGAGCGGTAATAATTTGTTCTGGATTGGGTGCTTTTTATACTCTTTGCTACACTCTTATCAATAATCGCAATAATTTTTTACGTATGGCAGCCATTCCGAAATTACCGGCTGAGTACATCAGTCAGAAAATCCCACCGCTCGGTGCAAGTCTTCAGGCACTGCCTCCTTATTTTGTTGCGAAATACATCCGATGCAGTCGTTTCCATAAAGAATATGTGTCCCTTAGGGGAATTGCCCGCTTACAACACGGTTGCAGACAGGATGGCAATTAGCGATTAGTGTCTTCCTCTGCACCTTTTGGTTGGCGGGAGAATATTGCGACGAATTTGATATCCAGGGATGAATGTAAAAGGAGAACGCTATGAGTTACAGCGAAGATCTCGTTGAAAGAGTTCGCGATCTGCTGCACGAAAATGAGGGGCTCACCGAAAAGCAGATGTTTGGTGGTCTCGCATTTATGCTCAATGGCAACATGGCCTGTGGTGTGGTGGGCCAGGAACTGATGGTGAGAGTGGGGCCGGAAAACTATGACGAGGCGCTCAGTGAGCGTTATACCCGCCCGATGGATTACACCGGCCGGCCACTTAAAGGTATGGTGTATGTAGAAGAGGATGCCATTGCGGCCGACCTTGATGGCTGGGTAAACCGAGGTGTCGAATTTGCGGGCAATTTGCCACCCAAATGAGCTTTACCAGAAAATGCGCCGGAAAACCCGGCGCCAGGCACTTTCCAGCCACTTAGCTTAAAGGCCAGTTTCGAATTGGCCCGGATCATCCAGTTTTGAGGATGGGGTGAGGCCGTCAATTTCAATGGTGAGGTGGAATACCTGCGGGCATCGTTGCTTTAACTCTGCTTCCAGTTCATCAATCAACTCTTCCGTCGCTTCCAGTGTGGCCTGAACGGTGGCCCTGGTTTCCGCATACTCCAGTACCGATTCTGTGCGGCGTTGCTCCGGAACTCGCTCCAGCAGTTCGCGCTCGTGCTTGGCAATACGTTGCTGCAAGTTGCGCATTAATACCTCTTCACGCAATTCGATTTCCGCCACCACCACGGTGTGGGTGTCGTCCACGATGACCGAACGCAGGTCATGATAGCGCTCGATTTCCCGGTGATTCTTGATGATGTCGTGAAATGCGCGCTCAGCGCTCTGGTCGCGCACACTGGTGAGATAGCGCATATTGATCTTGCCGAGGAAGATGGCGGTGAGCCCCAGCATCAGCGCAATCAACACCGAGAAGCCGATATCCCACTGGGGATTGCCGGTGGAATAGGTCATGCCGATACCGGTAGCCGCCAGAATCACGCCGGTGACAGCGATGGAGTCCTCCAGTAGCACCGCAAGCAGCGTCGGATCGTCCGCCTTCATCAGATACGCAAAGGGGTTGCGCCGGCCCGCTGCGCGCATGCGTGTCAGGAACTCCTTGCCCGCCACCAGTAATACGTAGCCTTCCAGCACAAAGGCGATCAGCAACACCACCGCGGATATCCAAACCGGCGCTATTTCCAGCCCCAGGAAGGATACAGATTCGGGGGGGAGGGTATGTGACAGGTTATGCCATGCGTGCCAGGCGTGGGCGAGGCCGAGGCCACAACCGATGGAGAACAGGCCAATGGCGCTCCACAGGTTCCACAGGTATTTCTTCTGGCCATGGCCGAAGGCGTACTCCCGGTCTGCCGGGAGCCCGCCGCGTTTGAGGCCGATGAGCAGGAATACCTGATTGAGGGTATCCATTAAGCTGTGTACTGCTTCGTTCATCATCGCGGCGGAGTGGGTCACCAGTGCCGCGATACCTTTTAACACCGTAATGATGGCATTGACACAGATTGCATAAACAACGGCTTTCTTTGAGCCTTGGGCCATGGTTTCCCCCAATTACTGGAAACAGCTAAGTCGTAATTCCGATTTGAACATTTTTGCGTCATCCCGGATGAGTGTTGCGCGGGGACAGAAGAGTATAGAAAACGAAGTCTGTTTCCAGCCCCTTGAATAAATAAATCCTACTGCGCCATACCGGTCTGCATCCGTTACTGCATGCCTATACTTTTCGAGGCTTGGTGTTCGTGCCTGTCATTGTTTACTTTTTTTCCAGCGGTAGATGTATCTGATGTCCCAAATATGTCGCGTTTTTTTATGGATAGCACTGCTGTTTTCCGCGTCATTCGCCAATGCGGCGGACAAGCCAAACATCCTCATCATATGGGGGGATGACATTGGCATGTGGAACGTCAGTGCCTATCACCGCGGCATGATGGGTGGATCGACGCCCAACATTGACCGTATTGCCAAAGACGGCATGATTTTCATGGACCACTATGCCCAGGCGTCCTGTACCGCCGGTAGGGCGGCCTTTATTACCGGGCAATATCCGATGCGTACCGGGTTAAGCACCGTGGGATTACCTGGTGCGGAACAAGGAATCAAGGAAGTAACGCCGACCTTGGCGGAAATGCTTAAAGCCCAAGGCTATGTTACCGGCCAGTTCGGCAAGAATCACTTGGGTGACCGCGATGAACACCTACCTACCAATCACGGCTTTGACGAGTTCTTCGGCATTCTCTACCACCTGAATGCCGGGGAATATCCGGAACAGTACGACTACCCCCAGGATCCGGCCATTCAGAAAAAATTCGGCCTGAAAATGCGCGGGGTGATTCACTCCAAAGCACTCGCCGATGGCAAGCAACAAATCGAAGATATGGGTGCCTGGGGTAAGGAACGTCAGCGAAACCTCGACTGGGAAGTGCTGGAGCAATCCAAGCGCTTTATTACCGAGTCGGTCAAGTCGGGAAAGCCGTTTTTCGTTTGGCATAACACCACGCGGATGCACTACCGCACCAATTTAAATAAAAAATATGCGGGAAAAACCGGCTATGGCATCTATGCCGACGGTATGGCGGAACTGGATGATATCGTCGGTGAGTTACTGAATCTGCTGGATCAGCTCGGCGTCGCGGACAATACGCTGGTTATGTTCTCCACCGATAACGGTGCAGCATCCAATTCCTGGCCGGATGGCGGCAACCAGCCGTTCCATGGGGAGAAGGGCGTTGGCGGCTGGGAAGGCGGGTTCCGTGTACCCATGATGGTCAAATGGAAAGGCCATATCCCGGCAGGCTCTTCCACCGGGGAGTTTATGACGATGGAGGACTGGATCCCCACCATCATGTCTCTGGTCGGGGTAACAGACATTAAAGAGAATCTGCTCGCGGGTACCAAGATTGGTAGCAGGAATTTCAAGGTACACCTGGATGGCTATGACCAGAGTGATCTGGTTCTGAATCAGGGCAAGACAAAACGCAAAGAGTTCTACTACTTCACCGAGACTACCTTCCATGGTATGCGTTATGGCGACTGGAAATTTCTGTTTATCGATCAGGAAGAGTGGTTCCGTGCCGCCCAGATTCCACTGACGACCCCCTATATCATTAATCTGAAGCTGGATCCGTTTGAGCGCTTTATTGATGCACGCGGATACGATGAATGGGCGGAAAACCGCAGTTGGACTCTCGGGCCGGCAGCGGGGCAGATTCAGCAATTCATCCAAACCTTTAAGGAGTTTCCACCGGTTCAAAAGAGTATGTCCGTGCAGGTGGACGAAGTGAGCAAATTGATCAATTCACTCGCCGCGCAGTAGTTTGCCAATACACGCCGGGCTGCATACAGGATGTGTAGTTACTGCCCCGTTACTTTTCATCGTCACTCCGCAAAGGTAGAGACGCTGAAAGTCGGGGCAGAGCCGTTTCAATACATGGTCACCAGGGAAGGAAGACATGAATAGGCAAGGGTTCGCTTTTTCGGTTCTCGCAGCGGTAATTGCGCTGTCGGCCTGCGATGGAGAAAAGGAAAGCAAAGTCGCGGCGGAAGTCGAGATAGAGCAGGAGGTCACCAGGGCCGAAGGCAAGCCCCAGGTAGAGCAGGGGGATAAGCCCGTTGCGGAAAGCACCGCGCAGAATGAGCAAATCATCGGCGAGGAGTTTGGCGCCGATACCGCCCTCGTTACCCCTCCCGCCCATCCCGCCCGAGCCTATTTCGGCGATACCCATGTGCACACCGGCTGGTCCGCGGATGCGGGCATGGACGGGGCTATCCTCACACCGGAGGATGCCTACCGCTTTGCACTGGGTGAAGAGGTGAAATCCAACACCGGGCTCAAGGCCAAGCTCAGCCGGCCTTACGACTGGTTCATGATCACTGACCACTCCGACGGTATGGGCGTAATCAATGAGATTATCGCCGCCAATCCGGAGATGATGGCAGACGAGACGCTCAAACGCTGGCACGACGCGCTGACGTCGGGAGACGAGAAGGCTGCCTCTGCCGCCAAAAGCGAACTGATCGTCATGCAGTCCCAGGGCAAACTGCCCAAGATCGTAATGGATCCCAAGTGGATGAAATCCGCGTGGGAAAAAACCGTGGATGCGGCGGACAAGTTCTACAAGCCTGGTGATTTCTCCACCTTCATCGCCTACGAATGGACGGTGAACGCCGACGGCGGCGACAACCTGCACCGCAATGTCATCTTCCGTGACGATGGCAGTAAGATCCGCAGCCTGTTGCCCCTCACCACCTTCCAGACTCAGGACCCGGAAAAGCTCTGGGCCTGGATGAAGGCGTACGAGGACAAGACCGGTGGCCGGGTACTGGCGATTCCGCACAACGGCAATATGTCCAACGGGCGCATGTTCGAGGAGAAGCGTTTCGACGGTTCACCGATGACCAAGGAGTGGGCCGAAATGCGTGCCCGTTACGAGCCCCTGTACGAACTCACCCAGATCAAGGGGCAGAGCGAGTCCCACCCGAGCCTGTCACCGGAAGACGAATTCGCAGATTGGGATCTGTGGGACCGGGGTAACCTGATCTTGAAGCCGAAACCGCCGGGCTCCTTCCCCTACGAGTACTGGCGCCCGGCACTGAAGGCGGGGATGCGCCTCGAAGACCAGCTGGGCGTCAACCCATTCCAGTACGGTGCCAATGCCGGTACCGATACGCATACCGGACTGTCCACCGCGGACGACGACAATTTCTTCGGAAAATTCAAAACCCTTGAACCCAGCAACAAGACCCGTTGGGACTATCCACTGCTCACCGGTCCTACCGACGCTTATGTGGGGTGGGAGCAGGCGGCCTCCGGTATCACCGGGGTGTGGGCCACAGAAAATACCCGCGAAGCCATCTGGGACGCGATGATGCGCAAGGAAACCTTTGCCACCACCGGCCCGCGCATGACGGTGCGTTTCTTTGGCAGCTTTGATTTTGAGAAGGCCGATGCAGAAGGGGACCTGGCTGCGGCGGGATACGCAAAAGGCGTCCCCATGGGCGGCAAACTTAAAGGGAAAACAGGCGGCAAGCACATCAAGTTTCTGGTTGCCGCGATGAAAGACCCGGAAGGGGCCAACCTGGATCGGGTGCAGATCATCAAGGGCTGGGTGGATGGCAATGGTGATACCCACGAAAAGGTATACAACGTCAAATGGTCCGGCAACCGCAAGATGGATGGGCAGGGGCATATCCCGCATGTGGGCAACACCGTGAATCTCAAAAATGCCACCTACAGCGAAGACATTGGCGATGCGCAGCTGTATGGCTATTTCGAAGACAAGGAATTCAACCCGGCGCACAAGGCGGTGTACTACGTACGCGTGCTGCAAATTCCGACGCCGCGCTGGACGCTTTACGACAAGGTGAGAAACAAGATCGATATGGACAAGAAAGTGCCGATGGTTCAGCAGGAGCGCGCTTTCTCCAGTCCCATCTGGTACACCCCGTGAATTCGTTTATTCATTAAAAATCGCCGACCGAGGAATTTCCCATGCGATACCTGAGCTGTTTGCTGATGGCGGTGTTGCTAGCTGCTTGCAGCGGCAAAAATGAGCCCAAGAAGGTGGAATCCGATGAGCCTCTGGGACTGGATGCCACCGCTGAGGTGGAAGAGCCGGAAGTCACTGAGAAGGCGAACGCTACCAGCGAGGCCGGCGCCACAACGTCAAGCGCGGATAACGACAGTGATATCCCCAAAAACCCACTGCGTGATGCCTACTTCGGTGAACTGCATATCCACACCGCCTATTCACTGGATGCCTATATCTTCGGCAACGCACTGAATGACCCTTTCAGTGCGTACCGGTTTGCCAAGGGCGAGACGGTGAAGTTGCCCACCGGTGTGGAGAAAAAAATCGTTGCGCCATTGGACTTCGTTGCGATTACCGATCACGCGGAGGCCTTGGGCGAGTACGAGATCTGCACCAACCCGGATATGAAGGGCTATAACACAGAAACTTGTAAGGGGATGCGTGCCAACGAGATCAAGTATTTCCAGGAAGTGTTTGCCGGTGTTTCCAAGGTGCCGGCGAAGCGCCTGGTGGAAATCTGCGGTGAGGACGGCAAAACCTGTGTGGATGCCGTGTCCGGCCCCTGGAGTCGCATCCAGCAGGCGGCCGCAGAAAATTACGAGCCCGGGAAATTCACTTCCCTGGTGGCATTTGAATATTCCGCCGGTGCCCCGGAAGGCGGCGGCGGCATGATGCACCGCAATGTGATTTTCCGCAGTGACAAGGTGCCGCAGACGGTGTTCTCCGCGTTTGAAGGCAAACCGGAAGACCTGTTGCGCTGGCTCGAGACCACCTGCACCGGCGATTGCCAGGTGCTGACCATTCCCCACAATCCCAATTTCTACTGGGGGCGTCTCTATTGGGGCAAGAACTCCGATGGCAGTGAGTGGACCCAGGATATGGTCGAACTGCGCGAGCGCATGGACCGCCTGGTGGAGGTCATGCAGGTCAAGGGCAATTCAGAGTGCCAGGACGGCATCATGACTTCGGATGAGTCCTGCAACTTTGAAATGGTGTTCCAGAAGTGTACCGGCGACAACACGGTCGGCTGTACCAATGAATATGGACTGGTGCGCAATGGCCTGAAGTTTGGCCTGCGCCACCAGGAAAACCTGGGTGTAAACCCGTTTAAGCAGGGGATTATCGGCTCCACCGACAACCACAACGGTACCCCCAGTGATACCACCGAGAGCGACTTCGAAGGCCACTACGCGAATAACGATGGCACCCCCGAAGTGCGCCTGGGCCTGAAACCCAACCCCACCGCCCTCGCCATGGGGCTCAAGGCTGAGGACGACCCCACCAAACTCTACAACCCCGGCGGTATCGCGGGAGTCTGGGCAGAGAGCAATACCCGCGAGGGCATCTGGGATGCGCTGCATCGCAAGGAAACCTTCGGTACCAGTGGCACCCGTACCAAAATCCGCCTGTTCGCTGGCTACGACTTTCCCGCTGACCTGGCCACAAAAAACAACTGGGTAGAGGTGGGCTACCAGACCGGCGTGCCCCAGGGCGGCGACCTGGGCGAGGCGCCGGACGGCAAGGCGCCGACCCTGATGGTGTGGGCGCAGCGCGACCCCAACAGTGCCCCGCTGGCGCGCCTGCAGATCATCAAGGGCTGGCGCACCGCCGATGACAAGCTGGAAGAAATGACCTACGACGTCGCCTGTTCCGATGGCGCCACACCGGATGCGAAAACCCATCAGTGCCCGGACAACGGCGCCACCGTCAATCTGGAAGACTGTTCCATCAGTACCGACAAGGGTGACGCACAACTGGCGGCGACCTGGACGGACCCGGACTTTGACCCGGAGGAACACGCGTTTTACTACGCCCGCGTACTGGAAAACCCGGTATGCCGCTGGAGCATGTACGACGCGAAAAAAGCCAAGGTCGCATATCCCAAGGAATTGCAAAAAACCATTCGCGAGCGGGCCTGGTCTTCACCGATCTGGTACACGCCGTGATCAAGGGTTAAAGAGGTAGATTGAAATGTTGCAGGCAAGGACGTCCCTAGCTACAGCCACGGGTGTCGCGGCATCGGCACTGGTGTTTTCCCTGGCGATAAGTGGTTGCTCCCGGGAGGCTGGGCCACCAGTCTCGAAAACGGAACCGCCCGCAGTCGAGGTAGTTGAAACAGCGGAACAAATTTCCCATCCGGACAAAAGCGCTGCGGCGAGAGATGCGGTTAAACCCGACGGTGGTTCCTGGCCCGACCGCAAACATCTGCCCAACGACCTGTCGCCATTTGAAGGCAAGATTGGCAAAACCTACAAGGAGTCGGAGTCCAGCTGGCAGCAGGTACCCACGGCGCCGGAGGGCGCCCCCAATGTGATCGTCATTCTGCTGGACGACGTCGGTTTCGGTCAGACCTCCACCTTTGGCGGCTTGATTCCGACGCCCAATCTGGATGAACTCGCGGCACAGGGGCTGCGCTACAACCGCTTTCATACCACCGCCATCTGCGGGCCATCGCGGGCGGCGCTGTTGACCGGACGCAATCACCATCAGGCGGGCAGCGGCTTCCTGATGGAGTGGGCCACCGGCTTCCCCAGCTATTCCTCCTACATTCCGAAAGACACCGCGACGGTGGCGGAGGTGCTGAAAGACAACGGCTACAGCACCTGGTGGTTCGGCAAGAACCACAACACGCCGGACTGGGAGGCAACGGTCTCCGGTCCGTTTGACCGCTGGCCCACGGGGCTCGGCTTCGATTACTTCTACGGCTTCAATGCGGGTGAGACCCATCAGTACTATCCGGTGCTGTTTGAAAACACCGTGCCGGTGGAGCCGGACAAGTCGCCCGAAGAGGGCTACCACTTCATGACGGATATGACCGACAGGGCCATTGAACGCATGAAGTTCGCGAAATCCGTGGCGCCGGAGAAGCCATTTTTCATGTACTTTGCCCCCGGCGCCATGCATGCGCCCCATCACGTCACCGCCGAGTGGCGTGAAAAATTCAAGGGCAAGTTCGATATGGGCTGGGACAAATACCGTGAGGAGGTGTTCCAGCGCCAGAAGGACATGGGCGTAGTGCCCGCCAATACTGAACTGACGCCGCGACCGGATTGGGTCCCAGCGTGGGATACCCTCGATGACAAACAAAAGAAGGTGTACAACGCGCTGTTTGAAAATTTCGCCGGTTATTTCGCGTTTACCGACCATGAAATCGGGCGCCTGATCGATGCGGTGGACGAATTGCCGGACGCGGACAACACCCTGGTGATCTATATCGTCGGCGATAATGGCGCGTCGGCCGAGGGCGGCCCCGATGGCACCCTGAATGAAATCAAGAGCCTGAATGGTCTGCCAACCAGCATCGATGAAATTCTGAAAAACCTGGACAAGCTGGGCGGACCGGAGTCCGAGCCGCACTATCCCGTCGGTTGGGCCTGGGCCGGCAATACCCCGTTCCAGTGGGTGAAGCAGGTGGCATCGCACCTGGGCGGCACCCGCAACCCGATGGTGATCCGCTGGCCGGCAAAAATTAAGCACGACGACCAGCCCCGCGATGCTTTCCTGCATCTGGTCGATGTAATGCCGACGATTCTCGAGGCGGCCCATGTGCCGATGCCGGACACCGTCAATGGCATCGAGCAGAAGCCACTGGTTGGGGAGTCGTTTTTTTCAAGTTTCACCGATCCAGAATTTGCCGGGCGCCCGCAGCAGTACTTCGAAGTATTCAGCAACCGCTCCATGTACGCGGATGGCTGGAAGGCCAACGCCCAGCATACACTGCCCTGGCGGCAGGACCTGGCACCGGGCAACTGGGAGAAAGACCGCTGGGAACTCTACAACCTTGACGAGGATTTTTCCGAGGCCAACGACCTGGCCGCAGACAACCCGGACAAGCTGGCAGAGTTAAAGAAAAAATTCGACGAGGCGGCGAAGCAAAACGACGTCTACCCGATGGATGACCGCGGTGCGGGCCGGCTGGCCATTCCCAAGCCGCCGGTACCTGGTGCTAACACCAAATCCAAAACCTACACCTACTATCCCGGCGCCATCCGTATTCCGGAAGTGGCCGGGCCGTCGATGAAAAATGCCTCCTGGACCCTGACCGCTAATGTGAAAGCCGACGGCGCCAAGACCGAGGGTGTGATTCTGGCGGTGGGCGGTGTGGCCGCGGGGCTTGTGCTGTATCTCGACAAGGGCGTGCCGGTTTTCGATTACAACTTCTTCGAGGAGCACACCACGCTCAAAGGCAGCAAGCCGGTGTCCGGTGACGCCACTATCGAAGTGGACTTCGATTACCAGGGCGAAAAGCCCGGTGGCCCCGCGAAGCTGACGCTCAAGGTCAATGGTGAGTCCGTCGCTACCGGTGAAATGAAACAGACCATCGCCGGCCGTTTCGGCATCGACACCTTTGGTATCGGCGAAGACACCGGGCAACCGGTGACCCATGAATACCAGCCGCCGAATGCCTTCACCGGCGAAATTGAGAAAGTTGTGGTTGAAATGAAGTAACCACTTATACGGGGAATGCAGACACAACGTGACAGTGAATGTTGCTTGTATGCGACCCGACACCGCATGAACAAGGAGTTTCGTTATGCGTGTATTGCTATCGGCGTTATTCATTCCTCTCGTTATCGCCGGGTGCGGCGATAGCGGCGGAGATTCGGGAATCCGGGCGAGTTTACCCGGTGTCGCATCCGCCAAGGCCGCGCCCCAATTCGTAGAGCCGGAATCGGACCAGACGGCACCGGTCAATGCCGATACCAGTCGCACCACCGCCGGCACCAAGCCGAATATCCTGCTGATCGTGTCGGATGACACCGGCTATGGGGACCTTGGGCCTTACGGCGGCGGTGTGGGACGCGGTATGCCGACACCGAATATCGACCGCATGGCGGCAGACGGCATGACCTTCTTTTCGTTTTATGCGCAGCCCAGTTGCACGCCCGGGCGCGCGGCGATGCAGACCGGTCGTATTCCCAACCGCAGCGGCATGACCACGGTAGCCTTCCAGGGGCAGGGTGGTGGCCTGCCCAAGGCCGAGTGGACACTGGGATCCGTCCTGCAAAAAGCTGGCTACAAAACCTACTTCACCGGCAAGTGGCATCTGGGAGAGTCGGACTACGCGCTGCCCAATGCCCAGGGGTACGACGTGATGGAGCACGCCTTCTTGTATCACGCCAATGCCTACACCTACGGTGATCCGGACTGGTTCCCGGATATGGACCCGGAACTGCGCAAGATGTTCTGGAATGTCACCAAGGGTTCACTGTCCGGAAATGCGGGCGAAACCGCCAAAGAGGACTGGAAGGTAAATGGCTCCTACGACGATACCCCGGACAAGGGCATCGTCGGGCTTCCCTTCCTCGACAGCTATATCGAGAAATCCGGACTTAGATTCCTGGACGATGCGGCGCGCAATCCGGGCCAGCCGTTCTTTATCAACATCAACTTTATGAAGGTGCACCAGCCCAATCTGCCGATGCCGGCGTTCAAACACAAATCCCTGTCCAAGACCAAATATGCGGATTCCCTGGTAGAGCTGGATACCCATATCGGCAATGTGATGAACAAGCTGAAGGAGCTGGGGTTGGATAAGAACACCCTGGTGTTCTACACCACCGATAACGGCGCCTGGCAGGATGTGTACCCGGACGCGGGCTACACACCGCTGCGCGGCACCAAGGGGACAGTGCGTGAAGGCGGCAACCGGGTGCCGGCCATTGCCATCTGGCCGGGCAATATCGCCCCGGGCGTACGCAACCACGATATCGTCGGTGGCCTCGACCTGATGGCGACCTTTGCGGCACTGGCCGGCATCGACCTGCCGAAGGACGATCGCGCCGGTGACCCGATTTATTTCGACAGCATCGACATGTCGCCGGTATTGTTCGGCACCGGGAAAAGCAAGCGCAATTCCTGGTTCTACTTCACCGAAGACGAATTGACACCGGGTGCCGCCCGGGTCGGCAACTACAAGGCGGTGTTCAACCTGCGCGGGGATAACGGTATGGCTACCGGCAGCCTGGCGGTGGATACTAACCTGGGCTGGAAAGGTGCGGAAAAATATGTGGCGATTGTGCCGCAGATTTTTGACCTCTGGCAGGATCCGCAGGAGCGCTACGATGTGTTTATGAACAACTACACCGAGCACACCTGGACCCTGGTGACGTTCAACAAGGCAATCACGGATTTGATGAAAACCTACGTCAAATACCCACCGAGAAAACTGCAGAGTGAGGGCTACAGCGGACCGATTACGCTCACCGAATACCAGCGCTTCAAGTGGATTCGGGATCAGCTGGAGAAGGAGGGCGTGAAGATACCATTGCCAACCGGAAACTGATTTTATCGCCGTACGTCGAAGTGTTCATGTCAAGGGGGATGGGAATGTATTTCCTATCCCCTTTTTTCTTGCAACCGTTCTGCGCTGTCAAATCGATGGCTTAGGCTGTCTTTTTCAATGAACTCTGAAAAAGTCGGCATTTGATCTACACCCACCTCATAGCGGGTCTGTTTCAGCTTCTCTTTGATTTCTTTCGTGTTTACTTCCCGCTCGATTTCTACAGTAAACTGCCGGACCTGCCTTTTTATCTGCCCAATCATCCTGCCGGTTTTGACTACCGCCTCTGGCAAACGCTCCGGTCCCAAAACCATCAATGCGATGGTGCCAACAACCAGCATTTCGAAGAAACCAATATCAAACATAAGATTTTTCTCTGATATGCGCCATCAGTGCATAGAGTCTGGCCGATGTTCGGCTCGGTCATTGCCGTTATTGGCTGGCATAGTTGCCAGGCTGTTGTCTTCGTCGCTCATGGACTTCTTAAAGCCTTTGATGGCGCCGCCCAGATCCGAGCCGATGGTTCCGAGTCGTTTCGAGCCAAACAACATGATCGCGATTGCCAAAATAATAAGAAGCTGCCAAATGCTAATGCCTGCCATTTTTCCTTCCTGCCATTGTTGATTTCTGCATGGTGATCACAAACGATCAGGCGCCCAGGGAATAAGATATTCACAAGGGCGCTGATTTTATTGTCAACGTATCGTTTGTTAGATTGCGATGCCAATATCGTTGCGGACGATATTGTCCATGGCGCGCTCAGCAACCGCGGCAATGGTCATTGAAGGATTGCAGGCGCCGGTATTTCCTGGGATCAAGGCACCGTCCAGGACATAGAGGCCGGTATGATTGTGTACCCGGCCATCCAGGTCACAAACGGATTCCATACATGCGCCACCCAGCGGGTGCCAGGTGCTGGGAAGAATGGAATGCGTATCCCCAAGCACTGCACCGGCCCCGGCGATCTTGAACATCTGCGCCATGATCTTGCTGTGAATCTTCGCGTCGCCTTCTTTTTTCCAGTCCAGGGTGAACTCGCCGGTTTCCGCGTCGTAACTCCAGGTTCCCCGCTGGTCACTGACCCCAAAGCCCACCAGTACCGTGGTTTTAAGGTCCATGCCCAATGGCGGCAGAGATGCCTGGATAATCGTGCTGGCCCAGTTTGGATTACCCCAATCCTTGCTGCCGTAAATGACGGGGCCACCCTGGATCTCGTTGCCAAACCCGTTGATCGGTCGGGTCCAGGTAACGATTCTGTCAGCATTGGTACCCCATCCCTCACCGAGTGCCGATGGCAAATTCGGGATGGTTTGCTCTGCGTCTGCTTTCAATAAAAGCTTGGTGGTGTTCACACTTCCCGCGGCCATAACCAGTGCTGTGGTCGTGATGATTTTCTTTTCCAGCAGGGTGCCGGCTTCGTCGGTGATGTTGACGTAAACCTTCCACTTGCCATCTGCATCTTTGGCAACGCTGGTGACATTGTGCAAGGTTCTTACATCGACCAGGCCGGTTGCCTCTGCCTGCGCGATGTAGGTCACATCCACAGAGTGCTTGCCGCCATTGTTCACCCCTAGCGCCGCATCGCCATTGGTGTATGCGGGGGCCATCTCGCCATTCAGTTCGCGCAGCGCAAAATCCCAATCGATCGGCATGGGAATTTTTTCGACCTCATACCCGGCTTTCTCAACACGCTGGGCGAAAATTCTCGCTACTTCGTAGTTCGGGCTGTTAATCAACTCGTCCGGAGCGGTTTCCAGCTTGAGCATTTCGGCGACACGGGGGTAGTACACTTTATCCATCGTGTCGTAATCGAGTGCTTCCGGTAGCACACGATTAAATACTTCTTTCGACGGTTGCAGCGTCATGCCCTGGTAAACCAGGGATCCGCCACCGACGCCTGCCGCACACATGACAGTCATGTTTTCACTGAATACCGGCTCGATTAACCCGGCAAATTTGATGTCGGTGTCCAACGGCAGGCCTAGCAGGCCGGGGGCTTCACTGATATCAAGATTTTGCGGTGCATTTTCTCCGAGGCTGTCCAGGGTCTCGTACCATATCGCTCGTTCATCCGGCGAACTTGCCCTGGGGAACGTATCTGCATTCGGGCCGGTCGGCCAACGAATTCCGCGCTCCAGTACCACCGATTGAATGCCCGCTTCGGCAAATCTCAGGGCGGCAATTCCACCTCCAAAACCGGAGCCTATGATCGTCACCCTTTGAATTTCTTCTGTCGTCGGAACATCGGCTATTTCTGTGTTTGCATTCACAGAATCGTCCGCATGTGTAAGGCCCACGCCACCTAACATTCCTACCGCAGTCGCGCCTACGGCGCCTCCCAAAATTAATCGACGTTTTTTATCAACCATAATAATTCCCAGTATTTTTGGTATGCGCCATTCAATAGCGCATGGAGCTTGCATTGAAGTTGGACTGTAAAGTCACTCCCGGCATCGCTAGGTTTCGAACATCGAAATTTATTTTTTTGAGAATCAGATAATTCGTGAAGCGGAAATTATCAGTGGGAAATTGGACGCTCAATCAAGAAATTATTTTTGTTTTATAAATGTGAGGGTAATCGCCGAAAAAAAAGAACGGGTTCAACTTTTTGTTCGCGACTAATTGTTCACGCGATTGCAGTTTGTCGTAGTTTTAAACCTGTAAAAAATTGACTTTTAAGTCAGGCTGAAGGCGAATTAACGAAAAATTTTTTGTGGTGTGAAAATTGTGACAACGGGGCTGAGACGTTGATCACTAAAAAGGCCCCGCATTGCGGGGCCTTTTTTACGGGTTTACTGGTGCACCATTTTAATGGGTGACGCCTTCAGTACCTCGACGCAGATCCTCTTCAATTTTCTTCAGGTTGAATGACCCTGGAGTCTGGCTTGGGGGGTAGTCCTGCATGGTTTTCAGGAACTGGGCGGCCATCTGTTGTAATGGCACCAGCACAAAGGCGCGGTCAAGCAGCCAGTTGTAGTAGCCATTGGCGTTGTGCTGGGCGCGCTCCAGCGGATCGCGGCGCAAGTTGAAGATCAGCGGTACGCGCAGTTCGGTAAAGGGTTCCATCCACACGCCAAACGCTTGCCCGCGGTTTTCCAGGAACACGGCTTTCCAGGCGTCGTAGCGCATCGCGACGATCTGACCGTCGTCATTGACATAAATGAACTGCTTGCGCGGTGATTCCTCGGTTTTGCCGGTGAAATAATCCAGCATGTTGCTGCCGTCGATATAGTTGCGGTACTTGCGACCGTTCAGGCTTACCCCTTTCAGCAACTGATCCTTAACGTTGGGGTTGCCGGCGGCGGCGGCAAAGGTGGGCAGCCAGTCTTCATGGCCAACAATGCCGTTCAGGGTTTTACCCGCGGGGAACTTGCCGGGCCAGCGCGCAAACGCAGGTACCCGGTAGGCGCCCTCCCAGTTGGAGTTTTTCTCGCTGCGGAAAATGGTTAGCCCCGCGTCCGGCCAGGTATTGAAGTGCGGGCCATTGTCGGTGGAGTAAAACACGATGGTGTTGTCGGCGATCTTCAGTTCGTCGAGCAGATCCAGTAATTTCCCCACATGCTGGTCGTGCTCGACCATGCCGTCGGCGTACATGTTGCTTTGCGGGCCGGCCAGGTTTTTGTGCGCATCCTTCACATAGGTGGGGAAGTGCATGCGGGTTGCATTCCACCACACGAAGAAGGGTTTTCCGGCATTGACCTGCTGTTTGATAAAGTCCATGGCCGCGGCGAGGGTTTCCTCATCCACGGTTTCCATGCGCTTCATGGTCAGCGGACCGGTATCCTCAATTTTGCCATCGGCCGTCGCGCGGATAACACCACGGGGGCCAAATTTTTTGCGGAACTCCGGGTCTTTCGGGTAGTCACGGTTTTCCGGTTCCTGCTCGGCATTCAGGTGGTAGAGGTTGCCGAAGAACACGTCGAAACCGTGGTTGGTTGGCAGGTGTTCGTCGCGGTCACCGAAGTGGTTCTTGCCAAACTGGCCGGTGGCATAGCCCTGGCTTTTCATCACCGTGGCAACGGTCACATCGGTCTTCTGCCACCCTTCTTTGGCGCCGGGCAGGCCGACCTTGGTCATACCGGTGCGAATGGGCACATTGCCACCCACGAACGCGGCGCGTCCGGCGGTACAGGACTGCTGACCGTAATAGTCGGTAAACGAAATCCCCTCGTTGGCGATGCGATCGATATTCGGGGTCTTGTAGCCCAGCATGCCGCGGTTGTTGAAACTGATATTCCAGAAGCCGATATCGTCGCCCCAGATCACCAGGATATTCGGTTTGTCCTGGGCCTGGGCGGCGCTATTGCCGAGGCACATCAGCGCTACGGAGGTGACCGCAATCGGCACGCGCAGCATTCGTTTCAGGTAAGAGCGAACCATTTTTTCCTCCTGGAGGATTACAGCAAAATATGTTCGATGGGAGGATTACTGTTTGGCTGGTGGGAAAACGGTTTTCCAGTCGTTTTGCATGTCGATGACGGTCCAGCCTTTTTTCCCGGCATCATCCAGTGCCTTGTCCAGTTTTCCGACATGGGATTCGCGATCGTAGGCCCACTCCCGCTCGGCATCGGTGTGGTGCAGGATGATGCCGAAGCGCGGACCGGCTCCGGCGGTGGTCCACTCCAGCATTTGATAGTCGCCATCGGAGTTGCCGGCGGCGAAAATGGGGCGCTGGCCGATGTACTGGTGAATGCCCACGGGCTTGCCCTCCTTGTCATCCACCAGATTGATTTCCGGCAATTTGATGATGATCGGCTTGCCGTCTTTCACCTCATATTTGGCCTTGAGGCTGGAACCGATTACCTGATCCGGGGGGATACCGTAGGTTTTCTCGGCAAACACCCGCATAAAATCCACTCCGCCACCGGAGACGATAAATGTCTTGAAGCCGTTTGCGCGGAGGTAGTCGAGCAGTTCCAGCTGAGGTTGGTAAACCATTTCGGTGAAGGGGCGACCGGTTTTCGGGTGGCGCGCGGTCTTCAGCCAGTCGCTGACGTTCGCGCGGAATTTTTCCGCCGTCATATTGGCGTGGGTGGCGGCGAGGATTTTCATCAATCCCTCCTTGCCACTGGCAATGACGTTTTTCATATCACCCTTGAGTACCGAGGCAAAGGGTTCCTCGGTTTTCCACTCCGGATGCTCGGGGGCCATTTTTTTGACCTGGTCGATCGCATAGATCAATTGGAAATAAACTGGCTGTTCCGCCCACAGGGTGCCGTCGTTGTCGAAGGTGGCGATGCGCTGGTTTTCCGGCACAAAATCCGGCGATCCTTTTTTCGTGACCTTTTCCACGAATTCAACAATCGCGCTTTTGGTCGGCCCTTCGTTCCAGGACGGCAGTGGGGGCGCGGCCTGGGCTGGAATGGCGTTGACCAGGAAAAAAATCAGCAGGCCCACCGTGAGCCAGGACTGGCGTCTGTACCGTGTGTTCATGAAATTTCCTCTAAACGGCGCGAGGATTTGGCAGCTAGTACCTCTATCTTTATTTACTGTAGACGGATATTTCTACAATGGCGTGTAAAGGCAAACCGGAAACCGGCTAGATGGGGTTTGTCAGGGATTCAGTGGTGGCAGTGATAGCGGATGCGGATGAGTAGAGGCCGGGCTCAATACCTCGACGGCCTGTGCCAGTTGCTGCCATGCGGTAGCGACTGCAGAACCGCCGGGTTTGCAGCCATACTGCGCCGCACCCAGGACAAGTAGTGCGGGTTGCAGTGTTTTTGCGGCGCAAGGGCGGTAGCGTTTGAATTCGGACACTGCTTTGAGGAGCGCCGGGTAATCCTGTGCTGCGCAGGCAGTTTGCAATTGCTGCCAGGCAATTTTTCCGGATGCTTTGGCCTGTTGTGCGCGTTGTGTTTTCAAGGTGCGCAGCCGGGGGACGCCCCAGCGTAGGAGCAGCCAGGTTGCCAGCCCCGCGGCGGCGAGTATGAGAAGTTTTTCCCACAGATTGGTGCCCGCCAGTGGCCCCGGACCCCGGGCGTGCACTTTGATCGCATCGATACTACTCGTCTTGATGGTGCGGTCGTCCAGGTCGTACCAGCGCAGGGTTACTGCGGGAAGGGTGCCGCGCACGCCGCTTTCGGCCACATAAGTTACGCGCTCTGTGCGGACACCGCTGGTGTCGTCGGTGCGGGGATCGATTTTGTCTTCTGCCTGGTGCGCGTCGGCGTAGGCGGCGAGGCCTTGCGGGCTTTGCGTATTCAGCAGCTGGGGAATCAACCGCACCGTCGAGCCGTCGATGGTGGCGGTGACGGTGCGGGAAAAGGCATCGCCGGCACGCAGCTTTTCCGGCTCGCCTTCAATTTCCTGTGTAAGCGTTAACTCCCGCGCGGCAATAAACGGTTTCAGTCCCTCGGCGCCTTTGGGCGTGGCGACTGCGATCGGGGGCGGCGCGAGCTTGAGGCTGGCTTCCCGGTCGCCACCGCCTGCGGGGTTCTTGTAGGTGACCTTGATCTCCCCGGCGGGGAGGCGGTAATTGCCCGGGGCCAGGGGTACGATCAGGTATTCACGGGTAACGCCCGACCAGGTATTGCCGTCGATGACACGGCTGACCGCGAGCGACGAGCGTGCGGGCAGGGTGACGGAGAGATTGGGCTGGTCAAATTCGGGAAAATCCGCCGGCCTGGTCATCCAGGTCGGCACCAATATGGTGACAAAGAGCGAAAGCGACTGGCCGGGCACGGCTTGCTCCGCCGACAGTTTGGATTCGATCAAAGGTTCATCCGCGGCGAGAACTGCTGATGCGCTAAGTAAGCAGATGACCAGTGTGAGAAAACACCGCTTCACGGACGACGCTCCGCGTTGCTCTTTGGCAAACTGTTGGCGCCGGCCGCTTCAGCGGCAAAACGCTGTTTGAGATATTCGCTGGTGCCGGTGTCGAGGGTGGACATCCACTGTTCGGCATTGACTGGATTTTCTTTCTTCGCTTTTTCCTGGGGTTGTTGCTGCTGTTCAGGCTGTTCCAGTTCGGATTCCTCGCTGTCTTCGTCCGCCGCCTGCAGTTCGTCTTCCTCCTCCCCGCGGGTGGCTTCCATATACGCGAGAATTTTCTGTGCCAGCTCCAGGTTTTTCTGTGCCCCCGGGAATTCCGGATCCAGCTGCAGCACCTGCTGGAAGGCCGCGATGGCATCCTCGTATTGCCCGGTTTTTATCTGCGCCATTGCGCGAGTGAACAGGGCTTCCGGTGTATCCAGATCGGCGAGAACGCTGGCCGCGTCTTCGAACTGTCCCGCCTGGTACAGGGCGTAGCCCTTGCGGTAAGGATCCTGAAAACTGGCAGCAGCGTGCCGGTAGTCTTGGCGGAAGCTTAACCACTGCCCCTGCTGGTCGGCGGTGAGCAGCAGGCTCAGCAGCCCGCCGTTTACTGAGGAGTTTTGCGCGCTGGTCTGGTCGGGCGTCTGGGCGGTGGCACGGTCGGGTAGATACTGTGCGCACATCAGAAACAGGGCGATGCCCGCGCCGCGGGCAAGCGCGCTGCGCGATCCATCCCTTCCAGACATCGCCCAACCGCGGCGGAACCAAAGCAACGCGAGCAGTGCGGCCGGCCACCCCAGCCACCAACCGCGGTCTTCCCATTGCAGGTTTTTGTCGGATGCCAGTGCCTGGCGGAAGGCACTGTCGAAATAGCGGTTGAGCGCGCGCAGATCACTTTTGTCCGCTGTCACCCGCTCCACCCGCGCATCGCGCACCTGGGAAACGGCGCCGCCATTCTGGTTACCCGGCGCCACCAACAGAAAACCCAAGCCATTTTTAGTGTCGCGCTGCGACAGGGCGCTGGCATCGCCTTCGCTGAGACTGTCGAGTAAAAACAGGATGCCGCCGGGTGTTTCATTCTTGGCGAGAATCTGTTCCGCGAGTTTCAGCGCCGCTGCGGCGTTTTCTCCTGATACCGGCATGACCTCTGGACTCAGTCCCTCTAAATAAGGGCGCAGCAACGCCTGGTCTTCGGTCAAGGGCACCACGCGGTGAGCACTGCCGGCGTAAGCGACCAGCGCCGTGGGGGCGCCGTCACGGGTCTCCAGCAGGTCGAGCACTTTCTGTTTGGCGCGCGCGAGACGCTCGGGCGGTACATCTTTTTCCAACATGCTGTCGCTGACTTTCAGCACCACCACCAGCGGTGTGGTTTTGGCCATCAGCGGATCCGGCAGGCGAGTCCAACTGGGGCCGGCGGTGCCGAGGGTCAGCAGCGCGAGCAGCAGGGCAATAAAATCCACTGGTTTTAAATAATGCCGGCTGCGATCGCCCACTACCAGGGCCTCGGCCAGGTGCGGGGCAATTTGCCCGCTGGTTTCGGCATCGCTGCGCTGGCTGCGGCGGAAGTGCCACCACAGCCATAAAATCAGCGGCAACAGCAGCAGCCACGCCGGGCGCAGAAAGTGGAACGCGGAGAAACCGGCGAACAGTGCGCTCATGGCGTTGTCCTGCGTTGCGCTATCCGCGCTGTACCGGGTAGCAGGCGGGCGACCAGAGCGAGTAGGCCCAGCAGCAGTGCGAGGCCCATGGGCCAGTGCGCCAGGGAGTGGTGGGGGCGGTAGGTTTCACTGTCGACCATTTTGGGCGCCAGCTTGTCGATCTGGTCGTATACCGCTGCCAGGGCCTTTTCGTCGTTGGCGAAATAAAACTGGCCGCCTGTGCGTCTGGCGATGGCCTTGAGGGTGTCCACATCCACGCGGTTTTCTTCCACTTCGCTGTCGGGGTCTCCGACGCCGATGGTGAGAATCTTGACCTTGCGCTGGGCGGCGATGGCGGCGGCGTTGATCGGGCTCATGGTACTGGCGGTGTCGCTGCCGTCACTCAACAGGATCAGCAGGCGCTGTTCCACCTCACTGCTTTCAAACTGGCGGATCGCGAGGCCGATGGCATCGCCCAGCGCGGTGTGTGGGCCGGCCATGCCCACATCGGTCTCCTGCAGTAATTCGAGCACGGTATCCAGATCGGTGGTGAGTGGCGCCTGCACGAACGCCTTGGTGCCAAATACGATCAGCGCAACGCGCTCGCCTTCGCGGCCTTCGAGAAAAGGCGTTAACACCTGTTTGACGCCGTCGAGACGCTGCAATTTTTGGCCGTCACCGGCGATAAAGTCCTCCTGCTCCATGGAGCCGGAAATATCTACGGCGACAATCAGATCCCGCGCGGGTTTTTGCAGCGTCACCGCATCGCCCTCGTATTCGGGACGTGCCAGCGCGGTGACGATCAGTGCCCAGATCAGGGCACCCAGCAGCCACTGCCAGCGACTGCGGTCGAGCACGACCGCTCCCGAGCCGGGTTTTATGCCGATGGCCTGCACCAGTTGCTGGAAAAACGGCACCCGCAGGGCGCGCACGCGCTCCCGGTGCGCGGGGGCGAATTTCCACACCAGCAGTGGCAGCGGCAACAGCACAAACGCCCAGGGCGCGGCAAAGTCGATCACGGCGGGGCCTCGGCGTTTTTGCGCGGCCAACGAAACTGACGAAAACTCGGACGCTCGACCTTGTGCTGGCGAATCCAGTCACGCGCCACCTGCGCCAGTGCGCCGGATTGCGTTGGTGCGGCTTTGCGGTAGGGGCTTTGCAACAGGGTGCGGCCAACTTCCCCAGTGAATGCGTTGCCGGGGTAGTGCTGGTTGAGAAAGCCGAGCCAGTCGTCGCCGGTCAGTGCGGCAACTTGGGTGCGCGGGTAGGCGACGAGCGCCGTGCGGCGCAGTATCTCGGCGATCCGCGCGGGATCATCCGCGGCCTGTTGCAGTTCGGCGAGCGCGGCGCGGCGATAGGCGTTGGCGCGATAGGTTTGTATTCGCCGCCAAACAAAAAATAGAAGCATCAGAAGCAGGAGCGCGCCGACACTTTTTGCGGCGGGAGTTGCCGGCCACATGGAGACCGCAGGCGGTTCCGGCGGCGGCACCAGCTGCGCGATCATATCCGGCAGGGTTTCTTCTGCCGCTGCGGGGGTGCTGTTCAGTTTGCTGCCAGTGTCTGGTTTGGCTTGGTCTTGCTGCATCCGCTTAATCCTGTGCCGAGCGCTCTTGCCCGGGTCGTGCCCGGTGGGGCATCAATCCCAGCAATCGCTGCAGTTGTGGCAGCGTGTCTTCGCCGGTGGAAAGCTGTGCTACTGGCAGCCCGTAGCGCAGATGCCAGTCGTGAATGACCTGGCGGCGTTGGCGGTTGAACTGATCCATCGCTGCCGACGTATCGGCACTGCGTGTATCCAGCGTGGCCTGCTGATCGCCGTCGGAAATGGCGCTCACCAGCGTTCTGGGTACCGCCTCGCCGGTTGGGTCTACCACGGGCACCAGAATCACATCGTTGTGGCGGGCGATGCCGCTCAACAAGCGCTCGGTAGCCGGGCCCACTACATCGAAGTCACTGATCAGAAGCACCAGGTGATCGCGCCGGGCGATATTCGCCACCGCTTGCAATACCTGGTCGAGGGAGGTGGGCTCGGCCACCGGGGCATCGGCGTGCAGCGCCTGATTCGCGCGCGCGAGTTCCGTAAGCAAGCGGGTGAGGGCGCGGCGATTGCGCTGCGGGCGCTGGCACAGCACAGCGGTGTCGGTGACCACGATGCCACCGACACGGTCGTCCTGTTCAAGAATGGCAAATGCCGCCAGTGCCGCCGCTTCCGCGGCGGTGACGGATTTCATCGCGTGGCGGGTACCGAAGAACATGGACATACGCTGGTCGACAACGATCAGCGCGGGGCGGTCGCGCTCTTCAGAGTAAACCCGTACATGGGGCTCGCCGGTGCGCGCGGTCACCTTCCAGTCGATGGCGCGCACGTCATCTGTGGGCAAATACTCCCGCAGTTCCTCGAAGTTGAGCCCGCGACCACGCAGAGAGGATACGTGGCGGCCACTCAGTACGCTGCGGGCTTTCTGCCGTGGCAGCAGCTGCAACTGGCGCGCGCTGGCCTCCAGGGATTGCAGGTGGGCGAGATCCACATGGATTCGCGAATCCTGCTCTGTGCTTTGCACCTGCCTGGGCAGGGTATCGGCGCGGGCGCGATTGCGGAAGTGTTGGTAGAGCTTGAACATTTTGGGTACTGCGGCATCTGCTCAGGTTGGCGCGGTGGATTCATGGAAGCGCCACGTTGCGCAGCAGCTCGTCGATGGCGCCATTGGCACTTATACCTTCGCCCTGGGCCTCAAACGTCAGACCCAGGCGGTGGCGCAGGGCATCGTGGGCAATGGCCTGGATATCCAGCGGGTCCACATAATCCCGCCCTTCCAACCACGCGTGGGCGCGGCTGCATTTATCCAGCGCGATGGAGCCGCGGGGGCTTACGCCGATATCGATCCAGCGACCGAGACTGTCAGAGATTTCTGCCGGCCGCCGGGTGGCATCTACCAGGTCCGCCATATACCGCACCATGGCATCGGAAACGTGAATGGTGGCGATTTCCCGGCGGGCATCAAAAATCGCCTGCTGGGGAATGACGGCAGAAGTTTCACTTGGAGTGTCAGGCGCCGCGGCATTTTCTGCCGCCATGACCTCCTCGCCGCGCACCAGGTTGATTACTTCCACCTCGTCGGTCACCGGCGGATAGGTGATCAGCACGTGCATCAGGAAGCGGTCCATCTGTGCTTCCGGCAGCGGGTAGGTGCCTTCCTGTTCAATGGGGTTCTGGGTCGCCATCACCATAAACAGTGGCGGCAATTTGTGCGTCTTGCCGGCCACGGTGACCTGCCGCTCTTCCATGGCCTCGAGCAACGCCGACTGCACCTTGGCCGGCGCGCGGTTGATCTCGTCGGCCAAAACCAGGTTGGCGAAGATGGGGCCGGAGTGAAAGCGAAACTCTGAGCCATGCTCGTCCCGGTAGAGCACATCGGTACCGGTGACATCCGCAGGCAGCAGATCCGGGGTGAACTGGATGCGGCTGAAATCCGCCTCCAGATTTTTCGCCATGGCCTTGATGGCGCGGGTTTTGGCGAGGCCCGGCAGGCCCTCCAGCAGCAAATTGCCGTTGGCCAGCAGACCGATAATCAGGCGACGTATGACATCCCGCTGGCCAATGATCGCCTGGCCGATATTGGCTTCGAGTTGCGCAATTTGCTCGCGAGCGGACATAGAAAATCCCAGGAACATAATTGGAGATAACTGGTAAAAATTAGCAGAGCGGGGACGAAACACTGGCTGAAGTCGAACGGCGCGACGTGGAGCCCTTTACTGGCGAAAAACGCGACGACACGCAGCTATACTCAAACGCCGCTGCAGAACTCGCGGCCCCCGGCCCGTTACGATAAATGCATAACAATGTCTGGATGTCCCATGCGTAAACTGTTGTGTTTCCTTCTGCCCGCATTGCTGATGCTCGGCTGCGACAAACAGAGTTCACCCGTCGATCATCGCGATACCTTGGCAGATAAAGACAAGCCTGTGCCAGCCGCGGTAGTGGAGGCCACGCAGACGGAGGTTGAGGCCAAGGCGCCTAACTTGGCCAAACGCACCTATATGGGAGCGGAAACCTGTGCAGGTTGCCACGCGTCAGAATTCCAGTCCTGGCAGAAATCCCATCACGATATGGCGATGAAATTGCCCACTCCCGAGACGGTAGTGGGCAATTTTGACAATGCGGAATTTGATTATTTCGGTACGGTTTCCCACTTCTTCAAACGCGGCGATAAATACGTGGTGCGCACCGATGGGCCGGACGGCAAGCTGCAGGACTTTGCGGTGGCCTACACCTTCGGCATCGAGCCGCTGCAGCAGTATTTGATCGAGCTGCCCGGTGGCAAGTTACAGGCGCTGTCTATCGCCTGGGACTCCCGCAGCAAGGAGGTCGGTGGCCAGCGCTGGTTCCACCTGTACCCGAATGAGGAAATCAAACCCGGCGACCCGCTGCACTGGACCGGGCTGAACCAGAACTGGAACTTCATGTGCGCGGACTGCCACTCCACCAACTTCCAGAAAAACTACGACACCGCAACAAAAACCTTTTCCAGTGCCTGGTCGGAAATCAATGTGGGTTGTGAAGCCTGCCACGGCCCGGCGTCGCGGCATGTGGACTGGGCCAATGCGCCAGAAGATCAGCGGGGTCGCTACGGCGAAAACTTGGGGTTGGAAGTTTCCTACCGGGATCGCTTGACGGGTGCCTGGCAGATGAACCTGGAAACCGGCATCGCGCAGTTGTTAAAAAACGCGGGCGGCGCTGATATCCAGAAGGAAATCCAGACCTGTGCCCAGTGCCATTCCCGCCGCAGCACCGCCTTCCCGGGTGCGCACCCGCAGAGCAATTTCCTGGACCATTTCAATCCGGCGCTGCTGAGTGATGGCTTGTACCATGCCGACGGCCAGATCAACGATGAAGTTTATGTCTACGGTTCCTTCCTGCAGAGCAAGATGCATGGTGCCGGTGTCACCTGCAGCAACTGCCACAACCCGCACACATTGAAAGTCCGCGCCGAGGGCAATGCCCTGTGCGCCCAGTGCCACCTGCCGCAGAAGTTCGATACCGCAGAGCACCATATGCACAAGGCCGACACGCAGGGCGCCCAGTGCGTCAGTTGTCATATGCCGGAGAAAACCTATATGCAGGTGGACGCGCGCCGAGACCACAGCTTCCGCGTGCCGCGCCCGGATCTGTCACTGTCGATCGGCTCGCCAAATGCCTGCGTTGGCTGCCACAGTGACAAAACGGATAGTTGGGCTGCACAAGTGCTGGAGAAAAAATACGGCAAGCCGAAGCCCCATTACGGCGAGGCGCTGTTCGCCGGGCGTATCGGCGCCCCGGATGCAGAGGGGCGCTTGCTGAAACTGGCCATGGACGACACGCAACCGGAAATCGTGCGCGCCACCGCGGTGTCCATGCTGCCACAGTACCTGTCGCAGACCAGCGCCCAGGTGTTGCAGGTTATTGCCCAAGGCGACGATGCGCTGTTGCATCTGGGGCTGGCACAGTCGCTGGAAAATGTGCCGGAGCGGATTCGTCCCGCACTGGCGATTCCGCTGTTGTACGAGGACGAAAAGGTAGTGACCGCACTGGCCGCCAATGCGATGGCCGGGGCGCCGATGGCGCAATATCCGGAGGAAGTGCGCCGGCAGTTCAATAACGGCCTGGTGAATTACCAGCGCTCGGAAGATTTCAACAGTGATCGACCCGAGTCGCTGGCGAACCTTGCCGGCATGTATTTCCAACAGGGGCAGCCGGCGAAGTCGGAAAAATATTTCCGCGACGCCATCGATCTGGAACCGAGCTACAGCCCGGCCTATATCAACCTGGCGGATCTCTACCGTGCGACCGGGCGCGAACAGGAGAGCGAGCAGGTGTTGCGCGAGGCCCTGGCAGCCGTCAACGATAAAACGCCGGTCGAGCACTCCCTGGGACTTTCCCTGGTGCGCCAGAAAAAAATGTCGGAAGCGTTGGAGTACCTGCGCGCGGCAGCACACAGCACCACAGCGCCATCACACTATGTCTATGTCTATGCCATTGGCTTAAATTCGCTGGGGAAATCCAACGAGGCGATCAAGGAGCTCGAGCAGGCGTTAGAGCGTTTTCCGGGAGATCGTCAGATTATCTCAGCACTGGCTTCCATCCATCATGAGCAGGGCAACGGTTCAGCTGCGCAGCAATATCAGCAGCAGCTTCAGTAGCGGGCGGGATACAAAATAGAAAACAGCGCGGCTAGGGTGGCCGCGCTGCTTAGGGGGTAGCAAGGACGATTAGTGGTTTTCCTGAGTCTCCATCGCCGCTTTGATCGCTTCGTTGATATTCAGCGAGGCCGCTTTCTGTCGGGGCGGGAATTCCTTGAACGTTGCCAAGTGCTCCTGCAGGATCGCAATAGCAGGCTGGAAAACCCAGCTCTTGCGCATGATCTGGTGGAAACCGGTGATGCCATCATAGTGCTCCAGCGGGTCTTTGCGCAGGTTGTACAGCTGGGGCATGGTGTGGACTACCAGGTCCCCGTAATAGCGACCATCGGGCTTGGTGGCAAAATGCATTTTCCAGGGGCCCACGCGCAGTGCGGTCAGTTGCGATTCGTAGTAGTAGAAGATCTTGTTGCGTGCGGATTTTTTGCTTTTGCCCGTCCAGTAATCCAGGTTGTTCTCGCCGTCGATATACACGTGGTCGGACTTCTTCAGCTTCTCCCGCAGGTTGGGTTCACCCAGGGCCGCAGCTATGGTCGGGAATACATCCTCGTGGGAGGAAATGCCATTCAGCTCCAGGCCAGCTGGAATATGCCCGGGCCAGCGCACCAGGAAGGGCACACGTACACCGCCCTCCCAGGTCGTCATTTTTTCACCGCGGAACATTGTGGTGCCGGCGTCGGGCCAAGAGCTCTGCTCGGGGCCGTTGTCGGTGGTGTAAATGACGATGGTATTGTCGGCAATTCCCAGTTCATCCAGTTTATCCAGCAGTTTGCCTACCTGGGCATCGTGCTCGATCAGTCCGCTGCCGAAGAGATCGTCTTCAGAGCTGATATCGGTGGCCAGATTGCGGCTTTCCGGCTTCAGGTGGATGTATACATGCATGCGACTGGTGTTGTGCCAGATGAAAAACGGTTTACCGGCCTTTTTGGCCCGTTCCATAAAATCCAGACTGCGCGAGAGAATCTCCTCGTCGAAGGTTTCCATGCGCTTGCGGGTCAGCGGACCGGTATCCTTGATGCGACCGTCGGCAAAGGACTCGATCACGCCGCGCGGGCCAAATTTCTTTTTGAACTCTGGATCTTTCGGGTAGTCTGCCTGCTCCGGTTCCTCGGATACATTGAGGTGATAGAGGTTGCCGTAAAACTCATCGAACCCGTGTTTAGTGGGCAGGTGTTCATCCAGGTCACCGAGATGATTTTTACCGTACTGCGCGGTCATATACCCCTGAGCCTGGAGGAATTCCGCCAGCGTGGGGTCTGCCTCCTTGATGCCTAGCGGGTTGCCCGGCTGCCCTACGGTGGTCAGGCCGGAGCGCACCGGTAGCTGGCCGAGGAAGAACGCGGCGCGCCCGGCGGTACAGCTGGGTTGCGCATAGTGATCGGTAAACAGCGCGCCCTCTTTCGCGATGCGGTCGATATTGGGGGTGGGGTAGGTCATGCCATGGGTATAGGCGCTCAGGGACAACGAGGCCACGTCGTCCACCATGATGGCGAGAATGTTGGGTTTCTCTGCCGCCTGCACTGCTGCCGCCGCACCTATCCCGATAAGTAGCGCAATGGAAGCAAATCGCTTACGTAAACTGCCCAAAGGATGTCCTCCTCTATTCGTAAGGAAATTCACTGTTAGTGATGCTTTTCAGCATAGTTGAGGAATTTCTACGAATGGGATTTTCGCGCCGAATAGAGACTCATAAATCGGCGTTCGGTGGAATGATTTTCGATGCGGGGGGCAATTTAATATTGGCAATCGGAATAAAAAAGAAAGGCGTCATCGCAATTCTTCCCTCTAGCAAGTATGGAATCGCGAACGCCTCGTGGTTAATTAACACAGGAATTGAAAGGAAATAAAAATTGGCCGCTAGCAGGTCTCGCTGCGTTGACGGTTCCGGTCAACCATTGACGGCGGGTGCCCAAACCAGCGTCGGAAACTGCGACTGAATACGGCGAGGTCCGCATAGCCCAAGTTGAGCGCAATACTGGTGAGCGACATGCTACTTTTGAACACAGCGGTTTCGGCGACTTCTTTACGGGTTTCTTCCAGCAATAGGCGAAAACTGGTATCGGAGGATTCCAGGGCGCGCTGCAGCTTTTTAGGGTGCATACCGAGGCACAGCGCAACGTTGGTCTTGCTGCAGTCGCCGGTGGGCAATAGTCCCAGAATGGCGTGTTTCACCAGGGGCGTCAGGTCATTATCCGCGTTGGTTTGCAGTTGTTCGAACTGGTTGAAGATGATTTCGTTTACCAGCCGTTCCAGTGCACGCGGTTTTTTTGCCAGCGTTTCGCGATCGATATAAAAACCGTCGTGTTCCGCATTAAATTCCACCGGACAGGAAAATAGCTGCGCGTACAGGTCTTTGCCTTTTTCCGGCGGTGGGTGGCGAAAGAAAACACGACTGGAGTGCCACTGGTGGCCGGCCATATCCCGAATCAGCTGGTAAATCAAACCGATACTGAGGGCCATCAACTGCGGAAAGCGACCGGTCTGGGCGATCAGGATATCCAGCTTGAGCTCGGTTTCGCCGGTTTGCGTTGGTTCCAGGGTGAGGATTGCGCCCTGTGCGTGCAGGTGGGTGTGTTTACTGCCGACGGCCAACGCGCTGGTAATACTGTCCTGGCGGGACATGTAGGCACCGAACAGACCGAGCACATACAGGCCCTGGTTGATGCCCAGCCGCAACCCGAAGGTTTCACTGCCAATCTCGCGGGCGGTGAGCTCCAGCAGTTTGCCGAGTTTTTCGTAGGGGATCAGGTTGTCGGGATCACGCAGTTGGCTGGAGGGGAGTCCAATGGCTTTCTGCAGCTGCACCGGGTTGGCACCCATCTTTCGTGCGAGCTCATCGTATCCATTGAGGGACCCGGCCCTGACAAATTCAGTCATGCTCGTCACTCATCGCTTGTTTATTGTTATTTGTTGCTATCTCGTCGCTGCGGTCGCGGTCTGTCGCCGCTTTCTGCCTAGCGTGACACATCACCGGTGTCATTGGCGCAGAGCTTATCGCCTGTGTCCCGTTTTGCAAAGTGGTTGTCCCAAATAATCAAACGGTCATTTTCGACCTCAATTACTCTCGTCGTCGTTCCTGTAGCAGTCATGGGCAATGCCGGCACCAGATCGGTAACTCCCGGCACATATAAAAATAAACGCTAAACGAGGACGCCTAGCGATGATCCAGTCACAGCTCAATACCAAACGTACCATTCTCAGCAGTCTGATTTTTACCCTGATCCATATGCCTGCACTGGCGCAGTCCACGGCAGATGGTGACGAACGCGACAGTAACGGCCGCGTTCTGGAAACCGTCACCGTTACCGCACAGAAGCGCGAGCAGTCCCTGCAGGACGTGCCGCTGTCGGTTTCGGCAATGACCGGAGAGACAATTCAGGAGGCGGGGATCGAACGCTTCGAGGATTTCTCGGCGTATATCCCCAACATGTCGGTCACCAAAAGCTCCATCTCCGACAAGATCAATATCCGCGGTATGCAGTCCGGCGAGCAGGCCGGCTTCGAGCAGTCCGTGGGTACCTTCGTCAACGGTATCTACCGCGGCCGCTCGGCGCAGTCGCGCTTTGCCTTCGTGGATGTAGAGCGCGTGGAAGTCCTGCGCGGCCCCCAGAGTATCCTGTTCGGCAAGAACACCGTGGCCGGTGCGCTGAACATCACCAGCGCCCGCCCCACCGAAGATTTCACCGCGAAACTGAGTGCCGGCTATACCCCGGAGTTCGAGCAGACCGAACTCGAGGGTGTGGTGTCTGGCGAGCTCACCGACGGTGTGCGCGGCCGCCTGGTACTGTTGTCCCGCGAGATGGACAAGGGTTGGGTTCACAACAATTTCTACGACACCAATGACCCCCGCAGCGACGAGATGATGGGGCGCGCCACCGTGGAGTGGGATGTCTCTGACAGCACCGTGATCACTGCGATCGCCGAAAGCGCGGACTTCGAAATGGGTGCCTTCCCCCACGCCACCATGGAGGCGGGTCCGCTGGCGGCTCTGGGGGCGATTGAGAGCTCCGATGTCACCAGCATGGGCAACACGAACCCCGTGCTGGATTTCGGCTCCACACAGAAAATGACCGGTAGCCATAACGAATTCACGCTCATGAGCACGACTGAGTTCGATAACAGCACCCTCAATATTGTTGCCGGCCACTCCGCTTACGATTACGAGCGCTACCTGGATGCGGATTATTCCCCGCTGGACGGCCTGCGTTTTGACGATACCGAAGACTTCTCCCAGAACAGCCTGGAAGTGCGCTTCTCGTCCAGCATTGGTGACAAATTCGAATACATGACCGGCCTCTACTGGCAGAAGCAGGACATGACCGTCGATGGCCTGTCGCTGTTCAATATCCCGGTACTGCAACAGGTGCTGTACGGCGGCTGTGCCGCAGGCGTCGGCGCAATGGGTGGCGACCTGTCCTCCATCTACGTGGCTGGTAACGCGGTTGCCACCGGTGTCGGTGTGATCGGCCTCGGCGGTCCCGCCGGGCTGGTCAATGCCTGTGGTACCGCGGCAGCGTTTGACGGTGTGCCGGATGGTGTGGGCCGCTATGCGCGCCTGGACCAGCAGACCGATACCCTCGGTGCGTTTGCCCAGGGCACCTGGAATATTACCGACAGCTTCCGCACCACCCTCGGCCTGCGTTTCACCAGCGAAGAGAAGTCCGCATACAAGGCCACCTATGCGGTGGACTTTGCCGAGCGCAATACCACGCCGACAGAAATGGCCTGGGTCAATGCGGTGGCGAGCGGGGTAGGGGAGTTCGCCAGCCACACCTTCACCCCGGACGATCCGGGCATGACCCGCAAGGAAGACAGCCCGACCTGGTCCGTGAACGTGCAGTATGACCTGAACGACAGCGTGATGACCTACGCCACGGTGTCTACGGGCTTCAAGGCGGGCGGTTTCAATTCCTTCTATATGCGCAGCCCGACCCGCAACAACGGTGCCTTCTCGGAAGACGTGAGCTTCGAGGAAGAAAAAGCGACCTCGTTTGAAATCGGCCTGAAGTCGACCCTGCTGGGCGGCGCGGCGGAACTGAATGTGGCGGCCTTCCAGACCCGCTTCGAGGATCTGCAGGCGGCGATTTTCAGTGGCAACACCACCTTCGAAGTGCAGAACGCGGCGGAGGCCACTTCCCAGGGTATCGAGATCGACGGCCGCTGGCTGGTGACCGAAAACCTGACCCTGTCAGGCGCCCTGGGTCTGCTGGATTTCTCCTACGACAAGTTCCCCAACCAGGCGTGCACCAGCCCGCAGTTCCTGTCCGAGCGCGAGGCGCTGTACCAGGCGGCTGGCGCGGCGGGCGATATTGCCGGTCAGCTGGGTGCGGCACTGGGTTACAACAACGCGCTGTGTGCGGCGGCGGGTACCAATGACCTGTCTGGCCGCGGCGCTTCCAACGCACCGGATACCACCGCGTCGTTCGCGGCTAACCACTACCTGGCACTGGGCGATTACGAGCTGAAGTCCAATCTGGCGGTCAATTACTACAGCGATACCTATCGCTCCGATGACCTGGATCCGATCAGCCTGGAGCAGGGCAAGGCGTTCCTGAATGCCGGCCTGATCCTGATGCCGACAGACGGTGACTGGCAGTTGTCCCTGACCGGTAAAAACCTGACCGACCGCGATCACTTCAACTACATCAACGATGTACCGCTGTTCGCAGGTGCCTACAACTACATGCCGCTGGCAGGCCGTTCCTGGACGGTCAAGTTCGCCTACACCCTGGGCAATTAATGTCGCCCGCGGCTCCGGTGCGCAATGACGCCGGAGCTGCGGTAGACACATTCACGAACGATAAAAAATTACGCGAGAACAGTTTATGCAAACCATGCAATCCGTGGTGCTGCGCAACGGCAGCATCCAGCTGGAAACCGTCGATGTACCACAACCGGGTCCGGGTCAGGTGCTGGTGAAATCCCTCGCCTGCGGTATTTGCGGTTCCGACCTGCACCTCACCCGCCACACCGACGAAGTCTTCGGCCTGTATAAAAAAATGGGCCTGATGCCGGCGGATCTCGAGGTGAATCCCGACATCATGCTGGGGCACGAATACAGTGCTGAAGTGGTTGCCTACGGCCCCGATACCAAAGGTGAATTGCCGGTGGGCAGCCGTGTCACCAGCGTACCGATCCTGATGTCCCAGAACGGCGCTGGCATCGGCGTGACCCCGGGCGTAAATGGTGCCTACTCCGAATATTTCCTGCTGGACGAGGTGCTGATGCTACCGCTGCCGGACGGCGTTTCCCCGCAGGCGGCAGCGATCACCGAGCCACTGGCGGTGGGCCTGCACTCCGTCAACCGTTCCGAAATCGGTGAGGACGACGTGGCACTGGTGGCCGGTTGCGGCCCCATCGGGCTGGCGGTGATCGCGGCACTGCGCCTGCGCGGTGTGCGTCATATCGTCGCTTCCGACCCGCAGCCGTCGAGCCGCGCCATGGCGTTGGAATTCGGCGCTACCGAAGCCGTCGATCCGACCCAGGACGACGAAGTGGTGAAGGCGGCAACCATCGCCGGGGAAAATCGTGTGGTGATTTTTGAATGCGTCGGCATTCACACCTTGCTCACCAGCTTTATCCAGCGCGCGCCGGCCAAAGCCCGCCTTGTGGTCACCGGGGTGCACACCACGGAAACCCCGGTGAACTTTGCCTTCGCGCTGGTGAAGGAAATGGACATCCGCTTTACCTATTACTACACGCCGGAAGAATTTGCCGAGTGCCTCGACCGCATTGCCAAAGGACAGGTGAACTGGAAAGCCCTGTGGACCGGTACCGTGGGTATCGACGGTGTACCCGGTGCCTTCAAGACCCTGATGCAGCCCAATTCCCATATCAAGGTCATCGTCGAGCCGTGGCGTTCCGGCGAACTGGAACACGCGGAATAACCCGGGGGACTCCACCATGAAAAATGTTTTTGTAACGGGTGCGGGCGGCTTTATTGGCCGCCATCTGGTGGCGCAATTGCTGGCGCAGGGCTGCAATGTCACCGCGCTGATGCTGCCCGGCGAGCCGGTACCGCACACTTGGGCGGGGCGTGTGCGCACCGTCACCGGCGATGTGCGCAAACTGGAAGCGGTCGCCGAAGAAATTGGTGAAGTGGATACCATCTTTCACCTGGCGGCGGTGGTGAGTGACTGGGGTTCGCGCCAGGAGCACGTGGACATCACCGTACATGGCACCGAGCAGGCGATTCTGTTGGCGCTCAAGTGGAATGCCCGCTTTGTGGTGACCACCAGCATCGCAGCGTTTGCCAGCGCCATGGGCGGCGGAAAATTGAGTGAGGCGACCCCGCGCGGTATTCCTGCCTCCAGTTATGAATATGCGAAGCAACTGCAGGAAGATGTCACTCTGCAGGCGGTGCGCGAGCAGGGATTGCGTGCGGTGATTATCCGCCCGGCGAACGTGTACGGTGTCGGCAGTGTATGGGTGAACCGCTTCCGCGAATTTCTCGCCGAGAAAAAGCCGGCACTGATGGGAACTGGAGAGTGGGATGCGGGTCTTGTGCATGTGCACAATCTGGTCAATGCCCTGACCCTCGCGGGTAGCCGCGAGGGAATCGACAGCGGGGAAATTTTCGTGATCTCCGACGGCCAGGGAGTGACGTGGAAACAGTATCTCAATGCACTGTCGCAGACACTGTCGCTGCCCGCACCGAAGAGTATTCCCAACGTTGTCGCGCGCCTGCTGGCACCGGTGCTAGAGTTTTTTGGCAATCTTTTAGGGCTAAAAAAAGCCCCACCGGTAACCCGTCTCGCCTATCGACTCACCGGCGTCGAGAGCATTTTCGATGCCTCGAAGGCGCAACAGATACTCGGTTATCAACCGACCGTAACCCTTGACGAAGCCATGCAGGAAATTCGTCAAGCTTACCCCCAGCCCTGATAACAATTTTTCTGAAAAAAGTGAGAGGAAAATAATATGGTACTTCCATTTCCGATACACCCGCAGGACGCCCTGCTGACGATCAATACCGACGAGCAGCCGTTTGTTAAAAATGCGCTGCCCGGGGTACACGTGTCGCCCTGTTTCCTGGATACAGAAAATGGCATATGGGTACTGCGCGTGCAGTTCGAACCGGGTACGGTTTTACCGCGACACTTCCACACCGGCTGTGTGCATCTTTACACCCTGTCCGGTAGCTGGCACTACACCGAGTATCCGGATCAGCCACAGACCGCAGGCAGTTACCTGTATGAGCCGGGTGGCTCCGTTCACCAGTTTCAGGTGCCTGCGACCAACACCGAAGTTACCGACACCTTTATGGCGGTATTCGGTGCGAACATCAATTTCGATGAAAACGACGAGTTCATGAATGTGATGGACGCCGGCTGGATCGAGACGATTATGCTGGAAGCGGCCAAGGCACAGGGTATTGTCCCGCGCTATATCAAGCCGAAGTCCAGCGCCGGTTACTCGGACGAGTAATGCCGTAGCCTGTTAAGGCATTTCTACGGTCTTAAATCATGCGACCTTGTTCCCGAGGGATAAGGTCGCATTTTTCTATGCCCGGCTTCCCAAACAACTAATCAAAAAAATACGAGATAAAACGGATGCGACATATTTCTGGCGCCTGCCTTTTGGCCCTCGGTCTTGTGGGGTGTGGCGAACAAGTAGCGGACGAAAAGCAACAATCACCCGCGGCAGATGCTGTTGTCGAACAATCAGCGCCTGGCGTGAGTGGCGAAACTACACCCGTTGCCAATGACACTGAGCATGAGGCGGAACTCGCCGAAAATGTCTACTTCGGCAATTTTCACGTTCACACCAGTTATTCCTTCGATGCACTGACCAACGGCGCCAACACCACGCCGGCGGATGCCTACCGCTGGGCGAAAGGTGAGGCGATTCCGGCAGCGGCCGCCGCGGGCGTTATGCAGATCAAGCGCCCACTGGATTTCTATGCCGTTTCCGACCACTCCGAATATCTCGGTGTATTCAAAAAAATGCAGGACCCGGAACACCCGGCCAGCAAACTGCCGATCGCCAAAGAAATTCTCTCCAAGGACAAGAAAGTCGCGTTTGATGCCTACGCGCGGGTACTGGATACCATGACCCCGGGTATGGAAGATCCGGCGCTGGCGGATCCGGCGATCATGAAACCGATCTGGCAGGAAGTGATACGCACTGCCGATGAATACTACGAGCCGGGCAAGTTCACCACCTTCCCCGCGTTCGAATGGACTTCCACCCCGGCCATGCGCAACCTGCACCGTGTGGTGGTGTTCGAGAATTCTGTTGGGGTGCCCGAGTTGCCCTTCAGCACCAATGAATCCGAAGATCCGCAGGATCTTTGGAAATATATGGACCGCGCCCGCGCCAATGGCGCGACGCTGCTGGCAATCACCCACAACGGCAATGCCAGTGATGGGCTGATGTTCCCCACTGCCACCGCAGACGGCGAGCCGCTATCGGCGGAATATATCGAGGCGCGTATCGCCAATGAACCGCTGTACGAAGTAAGCCAGATCAAGGGCACCTCTGAAACCCACCCGTCACTGTCTCCGAATGACGAATTCGCCGGCTTCGAATTGTGGGATTACCTGCTGGCTGCAAGTACCGCGGCGGTACCGGAACACAAAAAGGGCGGCTATGCCCGTCAGGCCTATCTCGACGGTCTGTCCATGGCGGCAGAGGGGCGTCTCAATCCGTACAAATTCGGCCTGATCGGCGACTCCGATACCCACAATGCGGCGGCCTCGGTAGAGGAAGACAACCACACCGGCAAATTCGGTTTTGAAGCCACACCGCAGAAGCGCCTCGACGGCCCGCTGCCCGGCGACGAGGTGAATAACCGCCGTGTGCGCGAATTCAGCTCCGGCGGTCTGGCTGCGGTCTGGGCTCCGGAAAATACCCGCGAAGCCATCTATGCGGCACTGATGCGCAAGGAAACCTACGCGACCTCCGGTACCCGGATGAAACTGCGCTTCTTCGGCGGCTGGAATTTCAATGAAAACACCCCGGGCAACCACAATTGGGTCGAGCAGGCCTACCGCGACGGGGTACCCATGGGCGGTGAGCTGCCGGCAGCGGAAGCCGGGAAAAAGCCGGTGTTCCTCATTAGTGCGATGAAAGACAACGCCGGCGCAAACCTGGATCGCATCCAGGTGGTCAAGGGTTGGATTGAAAACGGTGAACAGCGGGAAGCGATTTTCGATGTGGCGCTGTCCGATGGCCGCAGCGTGGGCGATGACGGCAAGGTTCCGCCGGTAGGCAATACCGTTGATCCGGACACCGCAACCTACACCAACGATATCGGTGACAGCCAGTTGTCCGCCGTATGGACGGATGAAAACTTCCAGCTGAATCAGCACGCTTTCTACTACGTGCGCGTGCTGGAAATTCCGACCCCGCGCTGGTCCACCCATGACGCCAAGGCCCTGGGACGCAAACCCCGTGAGGATCTGCCGGTATCCATTCAGGAGCGCGGCTGGAGTTCGCCGATCTGGTACACCCCAGAAGCAAAATATTTTGCCGAAGCCGTAGTTGCTGAACAGTAATTAGCGAAAAATCGTTGTTGGTGATGAGTAAGTGGTTGCTATGAGTCTGAAAAAAGTCCCGCTGCTGCGGGACCCCCTGATGCACTTTGCCCTGATCGGAGGGCTGCTGTTTGCGATCGATGGACTGTTCAATGCCGCAGGGGGCAGCGCAGAAGAAATTGTGATAACCCCCAACCGCATCGAACACCTGACGGCGGTGTTCGAACGCAGCTGGCAGCGCCCGCCGAACGGCGAGGAACTGAATAAGCTGGTGGACAATTTCGTGCGCGAGGAGGTGCTGTATCGCGAGGCGTTGAAGCTGGGGCTGGAAGCGGACGACACGGTAATTCGCCGGCGCCTGCGGCTGAAAATGGAATTTCTCGCGCGGGACCTGGTGGATGCGGTTGAACCTGAATCCAGCGAACTCGAGCGGTTTTTCCAGGATCACGCCGAGCGCTACCGCGCGCCGGCGCGTGTCAGCTTCCGCCAGATCTATTTCAGTCGCGATCACCGCGCGTCGCCCGCTGAAGATGCCCGCGCACTGATGGCGGCCCTGAACACGGGCGCAGATGCAGCAGCGGGCGGAGACAGTCATCTGTTACCGCGCCAATTTGCACAGGCGTCGCCAGCGGAGATAAACAACCAGCTGGGTGTCGGGTTTGCCGAACAACTGGTGCAGCAGCCGCAGGGCCTGTGGGCGGGGCCCATCCGTTCGGAATATGGCGAGCACCTGGTATTAATCGAGGCCTACACGCCAGAGGCGACCGCCGAATTTGCCAGTGTCAGGCCGCAAGTACTGCGTGACTGGCAGGCTCAGCAGCACACCGACATGCTCGAACGCCAGTACCAGCTGTTGCGGGATGGCTATCGTGTGCGTCTGGAGAGTCCGCTAGAGAGTCCCTTGGGTGGAAGTCCCTTCGGTGACACACCGGAAACCGAAGAGGTTGTCGCGCGATGACGCTGAAGTTGGTTCGGACGTTGATGCTGATCATGGTTTTCGCCGGGAGTGTTTTTGTCAGCGATGTATTCGCCCACGAACTGCGCCCCGCATACCTGCAGATCACCCAGGTTAGCGCTGAGGAATTCAACGTGCTGTGGCGGGTACCCGCCCGCGGCCAGATGAAACTGTCGCTCGATGTACAGTTTGAGGGTGCGGTTTCCCAACTGGACAGCGCCGTAGGCAGGCTGGCAAATGGCATGTATACCCAGAGCTGGCATATCGGAAGCCCGCGCGGGTTGTCCGATACCACGGTGGTGGTGAAGGGGCTGGAACAGACCATGACCGATGTGCTGCTGCGCACAGAGTGGCTCGATGGTACGGAGCAGGTTGGCCGCCTGGTGCCGGAAAATCCGCGCTATACCTTTGCCGCCGATGCCAGCGCCGACGGCTGGTTGCAGACCTATTTTGTGCTCGGCGTCGAGCATATTCTGCTCGGCATCGACCACCTGCTGTTCGTGCTGGTGCTGCTGTTGCTGGTCAGCGGCTGGCGTTCGCTGGCCATCACCATTTCCGCGTTTACTCTGGCGCACAGCGTGACCCTGGCACTTTCTGTGCTCGGCGTGATCGCCGTGCCCCAGGCGCCGGTGGAGGCGGTGATTGCGCTGAGCATTGTATTTGTGGCGAGCGAAATCCTGCTGAAGCGACGTGGCAAATCGACCCTGGCCGTTCGTCGACCGTGGCTGGTGGCACTGGGATTCGGGTTGTTGCACGGTCTCGGTTTTGCCGGTGCGCTGGCGGACATCGGTGTCCCGCAGCAGGCAATCGCGGGTTCGCTGTTGGCATTCAACCTGGGGGTGGAAGCGGGGCAGCTGCTGTTTATCGCCGCGGTTGCGGTGCTCGCGCTGCTCGTGCGCAAGCTACTGGAAAACGGCGGTTTGCCGTTAGCGCGGATGGCCCAATTTCGTGCGACCACTACGCTGATGCTGGTCTACGCTATTGGCGGTACCGCGAGCTGGTGGCTGATCGATCGCACGGTTGCACTGGTTTCATAAGGTGTTGGCGGTTTTTTTCCACGCACTCGGGGACACTCCGGTCCAGCGTTTGAAATTGCGGCTGAAGATAGCCACATCGGCGTAGCCCAGGTTGAGCGCCAGGTCGGTAACGCTGAGCTGGCCGTGCTGCAGGTTGCGCTTGGCGACCTCCATGCGGGTCTGCTGCAGTAGTTCGCGAAAGCTGATGCCGTCTTGCTGCAGCTTTTTTTGCAATACCCGCGGGTGCAGGTTTAGCGCCGCGGCGACGCGTTCAATATTGCTCTCACCACTCGGCAGCAGGTTGCCGATGATATGGCAGACCTGCGCCTGCAGGTTGCCCGGATAGATGGACTGCAGTAGCCGGATGCGCTGCTGGAAATGTTCCCGCAGCAGTTGTTCGTCGTACTGCGGTTTGCGCGGGAGCCAACTCAGCGGAAAGCTGATACCGGCAAAATTGCTGCCGTAGAGAATGTTTTCTTTATACGGCAACGGGGTGTCGATGCTCGCCGCCGGCGCGGGCTGCGGCAGGTGCAGTTTCAGGGCGCTGCCGGTATTGCCCACCATCTGCGCCACCAGATTGAACGCTTGCCCCGCGCTCAGCTGCATTAGCTGGGTGAGTCCGCTGGCATTGGTGAAATCGAAGGTCAGCTGCAGTTCCAGTATGTCGCCGCGAGGTCTCTGTTGTACGTGCACGCCGTAAGCGTGCAGGCTGATGTGGTGGTTTGAGTAGGTGAGGGCATCGGCGAGAGTTTGCTGCTGGCGAATGGACAGTGCGATTTCGCCCAGCGCCAGTACGCTCTGTTCTGCGGTCAGGTTTAGAGAGAAAAGTGGCTCATCGCAGGCGAGGGCGGTGGCATCCAGCAGGTCGGCGAGGCGGGTGTAGGAAATGTAGGTATTCGGGTCGCGCAATTGCGCACTGCTCAAGCCGAACTTTTGCAACAGAGTGGTGGGTTTCTGACCATACTGGCTGACCAGTGGTTCATAACCTTCAATGGCACCGCTGCGGATCAGGAACATGGTGAGTTCGACTTTTGTCTAGGTGGGCTGTTCGCAAATAGTCAAACTGTGTTCGTAAAAAGTCAAGTTGGGCTTGTGCCATCTTCTCTAGACTGGGCAAATTCCTTCGCGCCTGCGAACAGGCTCCGAAGGCAGGGGGAGACACAATAACAACTACCTACGCAACTACTGGAGAATGGCGATGAGTGAGACAAAGACCCCGATTCTGGAAATGCTGGCCGCAATGCAAACCGGCGGCGTTGTATCCCGCGACCACGCCCGCGAGGCGATCCTGATTCAGGAAGCCGACCTGCCGTGGGTTCCGCTTCCCGATGGTTCCCTGCTGCAAGTACTGCACGTAGACCTGAACCAGAACCTGTGGGTGATCAAAAACAAATTCAAACCCGGCTTCTGTGTAGATACCCACTACCACACCGGCCCCGTATTCGCCGTGACCACTGCGGGCGAATGGTTCTACAAAGAGTACCCGGACAAGGTCAACAAGAAAGGCTCCTACCTGTTCGAGCCCGCGCACTCCGTGCACACCCTGACCGTCTCCGACGATGCCAAGGAAGATGCGGAAGTCTGGTTCGCGGTGTTCGGCAGCAACGTCAATATCGACGATCACGGCAATGTCACCAGCGTGCTGGATGCGAAGATGGTGATGACCGTGTACCGCGCCCTGTGCGAAGCGGAAGGCAAAACCTGCGAAAACATGATCGTCGTTGGCGAATAAGCCTCTGAATCTGACGAGGTTTCAATGAGCCAGATGAACTCGGCTTTCGTCACCGGTGCTGGCGGCTTTATCGGTCGCCACCTGGTGCGCCAGCTGCTGACGGAAAAAGTACAGGTCGTCGCCCTGATGATGCCCGGTGAGCGGGTGCCTGAAGAGTGGGCGGCCTGGGGTGACCAGCTGCGCATGGTAACCGGCGACGTGCGTACCCTAACCGGTCTCGCGGACGAAATCGGTCCGGTGGATGCCATTTTCCATCTGGCCGCGGTCGTCGGTGACTGGGGCGCGCTGCAGTCCCACGTGGATATCACCGTGCACGGCACCGAACAGGCCATCGACCTCGCCTTGCGCTGGGGTTCCCACTTTGTGGTAACCACCAGCGTTTGCGCCTATGCCAGTGCGCTGGCCAAGGGCAAACTGGATGAAGAGAGCCCCGTAGGCAAACCCTGTTCCCCGTATGAATTCTGCAAGCAGGAACAGGAGCGGGTGACCCTGGAAGCGGTAAAGCAGGGTGGCCTCAAGGCGACCATCGTGCGCCCGGGCAATGTGTTCGGCGTCGGCAGCGGCCCCTGGGTAAATACCATGCTGGAACTGCTGCGTGCCGGGCAGCCCTGCCTGCTGGGCAAGGGTGACTGGGATGCCGGTCTGGTGCACGTAGAAAACCTGGTAGCGATCCTGATCGCCGCGGCGCGTTCAGACTGTCACAACGGCGACATTTTTATCGCAGCGGATGGTTATGATGTTACCTGGCAGCAATACCTGCAGCGCCTGGCAAATCTGGCCGGTGCTCCGGCGCCGAAGTCCGTCCCCAATCTTATAGCCCGCGGCCTGGCCCCGGTGTTGGAATTTTTCGGCCACCTGCTGCGCCAGCAACAGCGACCCATGATTACCCGGCAGTCCTACCGGTTGATGGGCGGCCCCAATGAATTCTCGAATGAAAAAGCCCGCCGTCTGCTGGGCTACGTGCCGGTGGTCACTTTTGATCAGGCGATGGATGAACTGCAAGCGCATTTCAACAAGACTGCCACGGCCACGACCGCATAAAGAGTTGTAAAGAAGTTATGAGCAATTGGAAACACGGTGTGCCCAAGGTGGCATTTGTATCTGGTGGCGGTAGTGGTATCGGCCTCAACCTGACCCGCGCCCTGCTGGCCGACGGCGCCTCGGTGGCCATCTTCGACCTGAAGGTTGAAGACGCACTGCTGAATGAACTGCGCAGCCTGTGCAAGGGTAACGCGCGAGTCGAACGCTATCTGGTGGACATCACGGATCCGAAAGCGGTCGAGAACGCGATGGACGATGCGGCCGCTACCTTGGGTGCGCCGGAGTTTGCCATCAACTGTGCCGGCATTTTGCGCACCGCATTGTTTACCGAAATGTCTTACGAGATGTTTGACCAGAGTATGCGGGTCAATCTGTACGGCAGCCGCAACTTTGCCGCCGGTGTGCTGAAACACATGCGCCCTGGCGGCCACCTGGCCTTGATTGCGTCACTGGCGGGCATGTGCGGCAGCTACACCCACGGTGCCTATGCCACCTCTAAATTCGGTGTGGTCGGTCTCGCGGAAGTGCTGCGGACCGAGCTGAAGCCAAAAGGCATCGACGTATCCGTGGTCTGCCCGGGTGAAATCCAGACCCCGATGCTGGTGGAAGAGCGCCGCGTGGGAAGTCGCGTGACCGAGATCGTGAACGAATTCGCGGGTGTCTTGCCGGTGGAGGTGGCGGTTCAGGGCATTCTGGATGGCCTGCGCAAGCGTACCTTTATGATTACCCCGGGGTTCAAGGCAAAACTGACTCGATACCTCGCCCGCAGTCATACCGGGCTGTTCCGCTGGATTGTTGACCAGAAAGTGGCGAAAGCACTGAAAGAAGTTCAGTGACCGGTCTTCATCCTGGCGTATTGGACATTCGCCGGACTTGATGAACGGAGTGCCGCAGTAATAGGATGGCTCACAGCTGCGCTGTGCAGCCACCTTTTACTGTCCACACCTGACCGAAAAATAAAACAATAATTTTCGGAGCGCGTAAGCGCCTATGAGAGAGCAAAATATGAATGCACGCGAGCTGAGTCTGGAATCCGCAAACCTTGCCGACTATATCGGCCAATGCCTGCAGCGCTTCCATGACAAACCGGCCTACCACTGCCTCGGTCAGACGCTGACCTTCGGCGAGATCGAGGAAAAATCCCGGCATCTCGCGCAGTGGCTGCAGCACGAATGTGGCCTCGAGGCCGGTGACCGCATTGCCATTCAGTTGCCGAATATTACCCAGTACCCGATCGCCGCCTATGCCGCACTGCTTGCCGGCCTGGTGGTGGTCAACACCAACCCCCTGTATACCCCGCGGGAAATGCAGCACCAGTTTTCCGATTCTGGTGCCAAGGCGCTGGTGATCCTCGCCGACTTCGTGGGCAAGTTTGAAGAAATCAAATCCGCAACCGGAATCGAACACGTGTTGGTGACCGGGCCTGCGGACCTGCTGGGTAACCCGGTATCGGCACCGGAGGGCTACCACAGCTTTGTTTCCGCCATCGAGCGCGGTGCGGCCTGTTCCGATCTGGTACAGAGCAAGGCTGCGCGCACGGATATCGCCGTGCTGCAGTACACCGGTGGTACCACCGGTGTCGCCAAGGGTGCGTGTCTGACCCACGACAACCTGCTCGCGAATACCCAGCAGATGCTGGAGCGTATTCTCCAGCGCGGTAACGAGGGCGAAGAGATTTTTGTCTGCCCGCTGCCGCTGTACCACATCTATGCATTCACCGTGAACATGCTGACATTTTTCGGCATGGGCAGCCTGAATGTTCTGATTCCGAATCCGCGCGATATCGACGGCTTCGTGAAAATGATCGCACCGTTCCGCTTTACCGGTCTTGCCGGCCTCAACACCCTGTTTGTAGGCCTGTGCCGCCACCCTGAGTTCAAGCAGCTGGATTTCAGCAGCCTGAAAATGACCTTCTCCGGTGGCACCGCGTTGACCAGCAGCGCCGCGGAGCTGTGGCATCAGGTGACCGGCTGCCCGGTGACCGAGGGCTGGGGACTGTCTGAGACTTCTCCAGTGATCTGCCTGAACGAATTCGGTCGCGAAGAAATCGGCACTGTGGGTACGGTCCTCGAAGACACCGAGGTGCAGGTGTGGGATGAAGACGGCAATGCGCTGCCCCAGGGCGAGAGCGGCGAGCTGGTGGTTCGCGGGCCGCAGGTCATGCTCGGCTATTGGAATCGTCCCGAGGAAACCGACAAGGTCATGCGCAACGGTTTTTTCCGTACCGGCGATGTCGGCCTGATCCAGGACAACGGCAATATCCGCATTGTGGATCGCCTGAAAGACATGATTATCGTGTCCGGGTTCAACGTGTACCCGAATGAGGTGGAAGACGTGCTGTGCCGTCACCCTCAGGTGGTTGAGGCCGCGGTGGTGGGTGTTCCCAGTGAGCAGACCGGCGAAGCCGTGCGTGCGCACCTGGTGGTCGACGGTGAAGTGGACGAGAATGAAATCATCGAGTTCTGTCGCACCCAGCTGACTGCCTACAAGGTGCCGAAGCAGATCGTCATTCAGAAGGAATTACCCAAGTCCACCGTGGGCAAAATCCTGCGCCGGGAGCTCAGGACAGAAACCGCCTGACACCAGTCGCACCATAAGAAACGCAGCTTCTGGCTGCGTTTTTTTATGCGCACCAACTAGTCTGTTACACATCAACCTGAAAAGATTTGACGCCGGAATGTCCCGATCGTCGCGCAATCAATCCCTCAGCCTTCCGCCGGCGACAGAGTCCGGGCTGGCAACGGCAGTGCAACGAGAGTTGCAGCCTCAATGTGACCAGGATTCCGGGTTCTATCTGTTGCAGGACGGACTCTCGGCTTTCGTCGCGCGTGCCGCGCTGATTCAGGAAGCCAGTGTTTCCCTGGACCTGCAGTACTACATCTTTGAAGACGACAGTGTCGGTCGCATCCTTGTCAGCCTGTTGTTACAGGCCGCGGACCGCGGGGTGCGCGTGCGCCTGCTGGTGGATGACCTGGGGTCCCGGGTGGTGAACCCCTGGATCACGGTACTGGATCAGCACCCCAAAATCTCCATTCGCGTATTCAACCCTGTGGCTGGCCGCTCCGGGATTAAGCGCGCGCTAGAGCAGGCGCTGAACTTCGGTCGTATCAATCACCGCATGCACAACAAGCTGTTCGTGGCCGATGGCCTGGTGATGATTACCGGTGGGCGCAATATCGCCGACGGCTATTTTTCCCGCGCGGATATCGAATTTCTCGATGTGGATGTGATGGCACTGGGACGCGTATTACACGATGCGAAACAGATTTTCGACGATTACTGGAACAATCCAGTCTCGGTTTCGGTGGCGGATTTACCACTGGAAAAATTGAAAAGTCAGAGCCCTGAAAGCCAGCATCTGGACGATTTGCGCCGTGAAGTTAAGGTTTTCCTCGAGGAGGAGGCCAAGTCCGAATTTATCGACGCGCTGCGAGAGTCGAAAATGGCCGGTGAAATCCTCGCCGGTAAAATTCCCTTCCAGTGGGGGGCGGGCACCCTGTTTGCAGACCCTCCGGACAAAGCGCTGCATCCCGACAGTGTCCAGGTTGAAGAATTTCCCGGGTACAAACTGGAGAAAATTATTCGCAACAGCAATTCCAATGTGCGTATCAGCGCTGCGTATTTTATTCCCGGCAAGCTGGGCACGGAGCTGTTCACCGGCCTGCAGGGGCGGGGGGTGAATGTGGATATCCTCACCAACTCCCTCGCCAGCAATGACGTCGCCATCGTGCACGGCGCCTACGCCCGTTACCGCAAGCCGTTGTTGAAGGAGGGCGTGGACCTGTGGGAATTGCGCAAGGTTTCCGGGGAAAAGAAGCGCAAGCGCTGGTTTCAGGGGAAATCCCAGGCGACGTTGCACGCCAAGACGTTTGTGATCGACGATGATCTCGGATTCGTCGGCTCCATCAACCTCGACAGCCGCTCGATTTTGCAGAACACCGAAATCGGCCTGCTGATGCAGAATGACGGGATCAATCAGGAACTGAGTGGACTCTTTGACGATTGGGTGGCGGGAGAGTTCGCTTGGCACCTGTCGTTAAATGGGCGTGGAAAACTCCGCTGGCGCGCGCGGGACGAGGATGGCAAGACGCTACAGGAAACTACGGATCCGGAAACGACGCGCTGGCAGCGCTGGCTGTCCTGGATGCTGTCCTGGCTTCCCGTCGAGTCGCAGATCTGAATTGCACGGCGATTGTTTTTACGGTCGCAAATAAAAAGCCCTCCGTTGCTGAGGGCTTTTTATTTACAAAAGGCAAGGGTTCAGACATCAAAATTCGAACTGCACCGAGCCACCGATAAAATGCAACACGCTATCTTCGTAGGTGCCTTCCAGTCGTGGGTAGAATGGTGCGCCGCGTTGTTGATCGATGGGGATATCGCCGAGGGAACCGTAGTTGTAACCCACATCCATGGTCAGCCCGGGGCAGAGCTCAGTGCCGGCGCCGAGTCCCAAGGTCCAGCTTTTGTTGGTGACAGTATCCGCGGTCAGATTGCTTTCATCGGTCATCCCGCTTTCCAGCGCTACGCCAGTGGATAGGTACCAGCCGCCCAGCATGCCCTGGCTGAATTCGTGGCGAATGCCGACAGCAAAAGCGCCGGTATCCTGGTAGCCGCGATCTACCTTGACCGAGGTCTGCGCCGGGTTGTCGAGTGCCAGTGTCACACCGGCATACTCTGACCAGTCCTGCCAGGCGAGATTGACGTACAGCGTGGTGGAATCCGTCAGCTCCTGTTGCAGGCTGGCGGTGACGGTTGCGGGGACATTGATGTCAATATGTGTGCGCTTGCCGTTGAGGCGTTCAACGGCCGGTTCCAGCAGTGGACCGAAATTGCGCAGCGTCAACAGGTCGGTGAATTCGAGTTTCACCTTCGAGGTGTAGGTGATGCCGAAGGTGGTGCTGGGTACCGGCCGGTAGATGATACCGAGGTTGCCGCCATACCCGTCTTCCAGATCCTTGAAGCGCATGTAGGCGTCGTCGTCGATCAGCCCGGCGCGTGGCGCGGACTGGAAGCTGAAATACGCCGCCATGGCATTCAGACCCAGCCCGACGGATAGGCAGTCGTTGACCTGCCAGCTGAGCGAAGGGATCAGGCTCATGCCGATAAGATCGACGTTCTGCACAAAGCGACGCCCCTGCCAGTCGTCGTGGTAGTCGAGGCCCAGGCCAAAGTTGCCGGCCATCGCGAAGCCCCAGCCGATATCATCGGTGATTTTGCCTGCGGCGAAGCCACCGGCGCCGGGAAACCAGCCGACCGGGTTGCCGCCGTCATTGCCCGGAACATTACTCAGTCCGTCATCGGTAAATTCGATGTCGCCATACAGCATCTGTGCGGCGCCGCGCACGTCCGTCTTGTCACGCCATACGGTACCGGCGGGGTTGGTAAAGGCAGTGGCGGCATCTTCCGGCATCGCCGCCCAGCCGGCGCTGGCAGTACCCAAGGTCGGCGTGCCTATCTGCCATAGCATGATGCCACCGGCCTGCGCCGCCGGGGCAGCGAGTGCGGCGAAAAACAGTGGCATTATTTTTTTCGCGGAAATAACGCGCATGGTTCGTTGGTGCTTCATGAACCGTTCCCTCTGGGAATGACGTGGGCGGAAAATTCAAGGCAGACGCGATCGTCCGGCTATTTTTTGGCTTTCGGAAAAAGCATCACCCAGTTGAGCCGAAAGCCCCAATCCTGGCTGCCGCCGTCGGGGCTTTCCGCGTAGTAGCGCGGGCCGGCCTGGATCTGGTAGGTCTGTTTGCCCACCGTGAATACCTTCGCCACCAGGAAATGAATCGGTACATTCCACTGCTCGGTTTCCCAATCGTAGGTGGATTCGGTCTGGATGGTATATGTCCAGGAGGTAGGGGTGTTGTAGGCGAGAAACGGCTGGATGAAGGTGCTGTTCACGTCGGCGCGGTTATCGCTGCCGGCAAAAGACCAGATATGGTTGGCGAGCGCACCGATAGTCCAGGGGCCGGTCTGCTTCAGCACCACCCCGGTGGGACCAGCTCCCCATTTTTCCGTTCCCAGTAGCGGTTCTGTGCCGGTAGGCACCAAAAATACCGGGCCTGCGCCCCAGATCAGTCCGCCCGCGGTGGGTTTCTTGGGGGAGAAGAATGCGCTCTGCACCGTATCGCCCAGGCCTGTTTGCTCACCGCTGCCCGGAAAAATGTCTTTCTGGTTCATCACCGGCAGAATGGTACGGCTGATGAGATTCCAGTTGTCGCTGATCGAGATGGGAATTACCGGCTGAATATTCAGGGTGTATTTGCGGCCGTCCTCTAGCGGGCCAACACGGTTGTCCCAGTTGTGCTGGAAAGGCACGCTGATGAGATCGGAGACAGGGTTGCTCAGCTGTTTGGCGAGATCGGAATCTGCTTTCGCACTGAAGCTCGAGAACGCGAGGATAGCAGCAAAACACGCGGCGAAATTTCGGTACATCTTTTTCACCAGATAGGGGAAGTCGTAAAACGGCTTTCCTCAGTCTAGCGGCACCTGGTAGTTATTTTTCCTCTATGTCGCGCTGGTCGACATCCGCGTCGCAGCGCTCAACGCGGGTTTGTCGAAGAACGCTGGCGCGCAGCGCTCAGGTGGCGTATGCAGGCGCCACCCGATTGGTTGGAAGGGGGAATTACTTGGCAGCCATCGCCAGGGCCACGGTGCCGGGCCCGAGGTTGATACCGCCGGAAAGGCTCATGACCGAGCGATAAAGTTTTACCTTGTGTTCGGCGGCAATTTTTTCCAGCGCTCTGAAGCCCGGAACCTGGTCCAGGTCTTTCAGCGCGCCGGCGATACTCACCACTACTGCGGGCATCAGCAGGGCCTTGTCGACGATTTTTTCTTGCGCCAGTTGAAACAGGCGCTCGGTGCAACTGTCGTAGGTTTTTACCGTATCGGTCACTGCGGACCCCTGGTATGTCATGGAAATAATGGGGTGCAGGTCCAGCGACTTCGCCATAAAGGCCTTCAGCCAGCTCACACTTTTTTCATTTTTCTGGCGGCCGCGCTCGCGCAGGTAGTACACATCCTTGATGGCGGCATAGCCGACAATCTTGCGCCCGAATTCTTCCGCGCGGGATTTTATCTGCGCACCGGTAAGCCCTTTCTGGATCAGCGACAGGGTATACAGTGCCAGTAGCCCCTGGCCGGAGAACAGTGTGTGTGAGTCCACGGTGTGGATCGCTACGGACGCGCTCGCCAGTTTGCGGGCGACGTTTTCAGCATTGGCGTAGGTGGGGCTGTTGGCCGCGTTGATGGTCTGGACGACGATGTCTTGCTGTCCCTGCTGTACCAGTTTGGCAATGACCTGCTCAATCTCTGGTTCGCCGGCGGGGCCTGAGTTGACCTCGCGGGAGCGATCTACCAGCGACAGCGAGTAGAAGTGGTTCATCTGCGCAGGATTGCGCTGGTCCCCAAACGTCTCGTTGCCGAAACTGACACTGTGGGGCAAAACCGGGATTTTGAACTTACGCAGGAATTCATCGGGCAGGTCGCAGCCGGAATCGACGACTAACTGAACCATGGGTGTACCTCTTATTGTCGGTTCAATGTCGGAGAAGGGCGGCAAATTTAGCATTTCGTCACAAGTTGTGACAGTTGCAATAAAGCGTTTTGCCCGGGTAAGCGTGACTGGCAAGTGTTCAGATAGGGGCGATCAAGGGGTGCGTTAATCGGCGGAGGAGGGCGCGACACCCCCCTCCGGGCAAAAACGTAAACAGGGGAGTGCAGATCAGCCGCGCATCTGCTCCAGTTCCAATCCCTTGGTCTCGTGCACCATGTACAGCACAAATGCCACGGAGAGCAGGGCAAACAGGGTGTAGATTCCATAGGCGCCGGCCAGGCCGATACCGGTCAGCATGATCGGGAAGGTCATGGTGATGCCGAAGTTGGCGACCCATTGCGCCAGGCCGGATACTGCAAGGCCGGAGCCGCGGATTTGGTTGGGGAACATTTCACCCAGCATGGTCCACATGGCCGGGCCCCAGGAGCCATTGAAGAAGAACACGTAGGCATTGGCGGCGATCAGTGCCAGCAGGCCCATGCTCTGGGAAAGTTGTAGCTGGCCGCCTGCATCCAGGGTGGAGTTGGCAAACGCGAACGCCACCAGTCCGAGAGTGAGGGTCATGCCGATGGAGCCGACCAGCAGCAGCGGCTTGCGGCCGATCCTGTCGATCAGCGCCATGGTGATCAGACAGGCGGCGATGCTGACGCCGCCGGAGATGATATTGATCATCAGGGCGTCGGATTCGGAGAAGCCCACCGCCTGCCACAGCACTGCGCCGTAGTAGAACACCACATTGATGCCCACCAGCTGCTGGAATACGGCGAGGCCGATGCCCACCCACACGATCTTGCGCACCTTGCCCAGGCGCTGGCCGGCATTTTCCAGCAGGTCCGCCATGCGCGGGCGGTGATCACCGGCGACGGATTCGCGGATGCTTTCCAGCTTTTGTGCCACGGCGGCTTCACCGTAAAGTCTGCGCAGCACTTCCGTGGCGCGGGAAGTCTGCTTCGAAAGCACCAGATAGCGGGGGCTCTCTGGAATCAGCAGCAGGGCGAAGAAGAACAGTGCTGCCGGAGCGATTTCGATCCAGAACATCCAGCGCCAGGCGTTGTATCCCATCCACCACTCATTCACGGCGGAGCCGGCGGTATTCGCCAGCCAGTAGTTGCTGACAAAGGCAGCGAAAAGCCCGCTAATGATCGCAATCTGGTTGATGGTGGTCAGGCGCCCGCGAATCGCCGCGGGGGCAATCTCACTGATGTAGGCCGGCGACATCACACTTGCGGCACCTACGGCGAGGCCGCCCAGCACACGATAGAACACGAATTCCGCCGAACTGGCGGCGATTCCGGAGCCCCAGGCGCTGACCAGGAAGAGAATCGCGGAGATCAGCAGCAGGGTCTTGCGCCCCCACAGGTCTGCGAGGCGTCCGGCGAAAAAGGCGCCCACGGCACACCCCAGCAGCATCGAGGCCACATTGAAGCCGGTACCGGCGGTGTTGGAATTGAACGCCTGCTGTAACCCGGTGACGGTGCCGTTGATCACGCCGCTATCGAATCCGAACAGGAAACCGCCGATGGTGGCGACACCACAGATCAGGACAATAAATGAAAGTGGGGGAGCATCTTGGCGGCTCTGGGCGTTGCCCTGGATCCCGCCGATGGGTTTCTCAATCGCTTGCATGAGTGACTACCTGCATTTTTATTGTGAGTGAGCGGGCACCGGATGCCCGCCCGGTCTATGGATTTGTTGTTCTGCTTGTGCGCACAGATTCACTGCACAGACTCCCGCACAGGGGGAGTCCCCATGGTGACGCTCCGGACGGGGAAAAGCGTCCTACTTTGGGAAATATCCTAAAGTTGGACGCCTGCTGCGCCGTCGATCCGTCCCAGTTTGGGTGGGAATCCCAGCTTATGTGGGACAGTAAGTGGGCACTAGGGCTGTGGCCGTTCGGTCGAGATGGTCCCTGGCGGGTGCCGGGTATTACCGGCTGCTGGGTATAATGGCGCTCTCGAATGCCTGGTAAGCCCGGACCCGCCCAATGCCTGAAGCCCCCACATCAAAACTTTCCCGCCAGTTGCGGAACACCCTGCAGCGCCATCCTGCGCAGGGGCAACTTTGGCTGGGGTATTCCGGCGGACTGGATTCCACCGTATTGCTGCACCTGCTGGCGCGCGCGCAGGTTCCGTTTACCGCCCTTCACGTACATCACGGCCTGAGCGTCCGCGCCGACCAGTGGCAGCATCACTGCGAGGTGGTGGCGGGGGCGATGGGGGTGCCATTTGTCGCATGCCGGGTACAGGTGGACCGCAGCGGCGGCGGGTTGGAGCAGGGGGCGAGAAAGGCCAGGTATCGGGCGTTCCAGCAGCAGATGGCGGCGGGCGACCAGATTCTGCTGGCCCATCACGGCGATGATCAGGCCGAGACATTTTTGCTGCGATTGTTGCGTGGTGCCGGTGTGTTGGGGCTCGCCGCCATGGCGGAGCAGCGTTACCTGGGTAATCCGGATTGGGGTAGGACGTTGCTGCGCCCGTTGCTGAGGGCTAGCCGCTCAGAGCTTGAAGACTACGCCCGTGAGCATGCATTGAGCTGGGTGGACGACGACAGCAACGCGGATCTTACGCTGGATCGCAACTATCTCCGCCGGCAGGTGATTCCGCATCTGGTGGCGCGCTGGCCGCTGAACGAACGTGTGGCCCAGGCCGCGGATAACCTGCGCGAAGCGGACGAGCTGCTGGGGGAGTTGGCGGAGGAGGATCTCCAGCGCTGTGATCTACGGCCGGAGCGGTTTGGCCAGAGCGTTGACCTTGCGGTTTTCCTCTCGCTTGCAATGGCGCGGCGCAAAAACCTGCTGCGGAGCTGGTTGACGCGGCTGGGGGCGCGGATGCCGGAAGCCGTGCATCTGCAGCAGGCGCTGCAACAGGCGCAGGCGGCTGATGATGCCGTGCCAGAAGTTCTGCTGGGCGGGCAGGTGTTACGTCGCTATCGTGATCGCCTATATCTCACACCACAATTGCTGCCTCTGGGCCCGGGTGAAGAGGGTGAGCGGCAGTGGGATGGGAAAAGCGAACTGGATCTGACCGGTGGCTGGACTTTGTGCGCTGGGGACAGCTGGCCCGCAGGCGACTACACGGTACGCTTTCGCTCCGGTGGCGAACGGGCGAAACCGCGCGAGCGCCATCACTCCCAGACCCTGAAAAAGCTGCTGCAGGAGTATGGACTTGCGCCATGGCTCCGGGATCGGGTGCCACTTGTTTTCCGGAACGGGATTCTGCTCGCAGTAGGCGACCTGTTCGTCACAGAGGAGGGGCCCCAAACACCGCCCCGGTGGCGGTTTTCCGATTGAGTGGGTACCGGCTTTCTGGTAGTCTGGCGTCCCATCTCAATGGCATCAGGTTGCGCGACTCTGCGCCTCCCGGGCCAGCCCCGCACGCCCGAATCCGTCGGGCATTCAACTGACCAAGGTTTTGCATGACGCGCTACATTTTTGTCACTGGCGGCGTGGTTTCCTCATTGGGGAAAGGTATCGCCTCCGCCTCTCTGGCCGCTATTCTCGAAGCCCGCGGCCTCAAGGTCACTATTCTCAAGCTCGACCCCTACATCAACGTAGATCCGGGCACCATGAGCCCCTTCCAGCACGGCGAGGTCTACGTGACCGAAGATGGCGCCGAGACCGATCTGGACCTGGGCCACTATGAGCGCTTCATCCGCACGCGTATGTCCAAGCGCAACAATTTCACCACCGGCCGGGTGTATGAGACCGTGCTGCGCAAAGAGCGCCGCGGTGACTACCTGGGCGGTACCGTGCAGGTGATTCCGCACATTACCGACGAGATCAAGCGCCGCGTCATTGAGGGCGGTCGCGATATGGATGTGGCCATCGTCGAGATCGGCGGTACCGTGGGCGACATCGAATCCCAGCCGTTCCTGGAAGCTGTGCGCCAGCTGCGCGTAGAAATGGGCAGCAATCGCACCCTGCTGATGCACCTGAGCTATGTGCCTTACATCGCCACCGCCGGTGAAACCAAAACCAAACCCACCCAGCACTCCGTGAAAGAGCTGCGCTCCATCGGTCTGCAGCCGGACATCCTGCTGTGCCGCTCAGAGCGTGCCATCGACGACGATTCCCGCCGCAAGATCGCCCTGTTCACCAACGTGGAAGAGCGCGCGGTGGTGCCGCTGCCCGATGCCAAGACCATCTACAGCGTGCCGCGCATGCTGCACGAATACGGTCTCGACGACATTGTGGTGGAAAAGCTGCAGCTGGAATGCCCGGCCCCGGACCTGTCCGAGTGGGACGCGGTGGTGGACGGAAAGCTGAACCCGCAGCACGAAATCAAGATTGCCATGGTCGGCAAGTACATGGAGCTGCTGGACGCGTACAAATCCCTGATCGAATCCCTGGTGCATGCGGGCATCAAGAACCGCACCCGGGTGAACATCGACTTCATCAATGCTGAAGACGTGGAAGCGGAAAATGGCCTCGACCTGATCAAGGGCGCCGATGCCATTCTGGTTCCCGGCGGCTTCGGCGAGCGCGGTCTGGAAGGCAAGCTGGAGTCCGTGCGCTACGCGCGTGAGAACAATATCCCGTTCCTCGGTATCTGCCTCGGTCTGCAGTCGGTGGTTATTGAGTACGCGCGCAACGTACTGGGCCTCGAAGGTGCCAATAGTACCGAGTTCAACGTCAAAACCCCGCACCCGGTGATCGGCCTGATTACCGAGTGGATCGACAGCGAAGGCAAGGTCGAGACCCGTGACGAGAAGTCGGACCTCGGTGGCACCATGCGTCTCGGTGGCCAGGAATGTCGTCTGGAAAAAGACTCCAAGGCGCGTGAGATTTACGGCAAGGACGTGATTGTCGAGCGTCACCGTCACCGCTACGAGGTGAACAACAATTACGTGGATCGCCTGCAGCAGGCCGGTCTCAAGATAGGCGGCTGGTCCGCGGACGATACCCTGGTTGAAATGGTCGAGTTGCCCGAGCACGAGTGGTTCGTGGCCTGTCAGTTCCACCCGGAATTCACCTCCACCCCCCGCGACGGGCACCCGCTGTTCGAGAGCTTTGTGGCGGCGGCACTCAAGCACCGTCAGGCCAAGTAAGTTCTTTCAGGTAACGTTGAATCCGTCCGTAACAACAATTTGAATACCCGCGCCCCCTGTTTCGGGGGCGCGAAAAAGGATGTTGAAAGCGATGAAATCCATTCAGGTAGGCAGCCTGCAGGTTGCCAACGACAGGCCGTTCACCCTGTTCGGCGGTATGAATGTGCTGGAATCCCGCGATATGGCGATGAAGGTCGCGGAGCATTACGTCAAGGTAACCGACAAGCTCGGTATTCCCTACGTATTCAAGGCGTCCTTCGATAAGGCCAACCGCTCTTCCATTCACAGCTACCGCGGCCCGGGTATGGAAGAGGGGCTGAAGATTTTTGAAGAAATCAAAAAGACCTTCGGTGTTCCGCTGATTACCGACGTGCACGAACCACATCAGGCGGCACCGGTTGCTGAAGTGGTAGATGTGATTCAACTGCCGGCATTCCTCGCTCGCCAGACCGATCTGGTGGCCGCCATGGCGGCCACCGGGGCGGTGATCAACGTGAAAAAACCCCAGTTCATGAGCCCGCCGCAGATGAAAAATGTGGTGGAAAAGTTTGCCGAGGGTGGAAACGAAAACATCATCCTGTGCGAGCGCGGCGCCTGCTTCGGTTACGACAATCTGGTGGTCGACATGCTCGGTTTCCGCACCATGATCGATGCCACCAACGGTGCCCCACTGATCTTTGACGTGACCCACTCGCTGCAGATGCGCGATCCGGGTGGCGCCGCCTCCGGAGGCCGTCGCAGCCAGGTTACCGAACTCGGCCGCGCAGGCCTCGCCATCGGCATCGCCGGTCTGTTCCTGGAGTCACACCCGAATCCGAACAAGGCCCTGTGTGATGGTCCCAGCGCACTGCCGCTGGAAAAGCTCGAGCCCTTCCTGGCACAGATGAAAGCTGTAGATGATCTGGTAAAAGGATTCGAGTTCCTGGATACCAAATAATTAAAAAAGCGTGGCGCGGGAGAAGTGCCACCAAATCCAAACCTCACAGACCCATTTTTCGACTAACTATTTCTCGAAGGACAAGGAGCCCGTTGTAAACATGAGCAAGATTGTTGCTGTAAAAGCTTTTGAAGTATTGGATAGCCGCGGTAACCCCACCGTTAACGCCGATGTAATTCTCGAGTGCGGCGCGGTAGGTTCTGCCTGTGCACCGTCTGGCGCTTCCACCGGCTCTCGCGAGGCCCTCGAGCTGCGCGACGGCGACAAGAGCCGTTACCTGGGCAAAGGCGTACTGAAAGCCGTAGCGAATATCAACGGTGAAATTGCCAACCTTCTGGTAGGTATGGACGCAACCGATCAGCGCGCCCTCGACCAGGCGATGATCGACGCCGACGGCACCGAGAACAAATCCAAGCTGGGCGCCAACGCCATCCTGGCCGTTTCCCTCGCTGCTGCCAAAGCCGCGGCCATCTCCAAAGGCGTTCCCCTGTACCAGCACATTGCCGACATCAACGGCACCCCCGGCCAGTACACCCTGCCGGTACCGATGATGAACATCATCAACGGTGGTGAGCATGCCGACAACAACGTCGACATCCAGGAATTCATGATCCAGCCGGTCAAAGCGAAAACCTTCGCCGAAGCCCTGCGTCAGGGTGCAGAAATTTTCCACTCCCTGAAAAAAGTACTGTCTGCCCAGGGCCTGAACACCGCCGTTGGTGACGAAGGTGGCTTCGCGCCGAACCTGCCGTCCAACGAAAGTGCCCTGAAAGTGATCGCCGAAGCCGTTGAAGCCGCTGGCTACAAACTGGGCGACGACATTACCCTGGCCCTGGACTGCGCCTCTTCCGAATTCTATAAGGGTGGTAAGTACGTACTCGCTGGCGAAGGCAAGGAATTCGATAGCGAAGGCTTCGCTTCTTACCTGGCCGAGCTGTCTGAAACCTACCCGATCATCTCCATCGAAGACGGCATGGACGAGAGCGACTGGGACGGCTGGAAAATCCTCACCGACAAAATCGGCAGCAAGGTACAGCTGGTGGGCGACGACCTGTTCGTAACCAACACCAAGATCCTGAAAGACGGCATCGAGAAGGGCGTTGGCAACTCCATCCTGATCAAGTTCAACCAGATCGGCTCCCTGAGCGAGACCCTGGACGCGATCAAAATGGCCAAAGACGCCGGTTACACCGCGGTGATCTCTCACCGCTCCGGCGAAACCGAAGACACCACCATCGCCGACCTGGCGGTTGCCACGTCTGCCGGCCAGATCAAAACCGGCTCCCTGTGCCGCTCCGACCGCGTAGCCAAGTACAACCGTCTGCTGCGCATCGAAGCCGAGCTGGAAGGCAAAGCGCCTTACCGCGGCATTGCCGAGTTCAAGTAAGAACTGAAGCCCGGTAAACTGGCGAAAACTCGCATCCAAGCTCGCTATTCTGAACTTGGATGCGAAGGCGCTGATACCGATGCCCCTTCCCGGGACGGAGATTCGGGCCATCCGTGGCCCTCACCCTCCGGGCGCCCTAAGGGCGTCCAAAACGGCTATCCTGCCGTTTTGTCTGCGACAGGGATGTCGCGGAAGAGCGCCCATGGATGGGTTCACGGCGTGTCCCGGGAAGGGGTATCGGTAGCAGGGCCGCCACGGAATAAAATCTGTGGGTCCCCCTAAAGCCAGGAGAGAACACAAGAATGAAATGGCTGCTGGCAATTTTTACCGTCATGCTGCTGGTCACCCAATACCGACTCTGGGTGGGTGAGGGCAGTTTTGCGGATATCGCCAGGCTGGAGCGGCAGCTTGCCGAGCAGCAGCACAAAAATACTGCGCTCGAGCGCGAGAACCGCCAACTACTGCGGGAAGTTCGCAGCCTCAAGGAAGGCACCGACGGCGTAGAAGCCAAAGCCCGCTACGATCTCGGCCTTATCAAAGAAGGCGAAACCCTGTTTATTTTTCTCGACCAGGACAAGCAAAAGACTCCTGAGCAGGCACAGCGAGAAAAAGAATGACCACCTCCGTACACCCAGTTGCAAGCAATTACTGGGTCATCGTCCCCGCTGCCGGCTCCGGCAAGCGCATGGGGGCAGAAATTCCCAAACAGTATCTGCCGCTCAATGGCAAACCCATCATTGCCCATACCCTGGAAAACATCCTGTCCTGGCCCGGGCTCGAGGGGGTCATCGTCGCCATTGCCGCAGATGACTGCGAATTTTCCAGCATCGCTGCCGCGCAGGATCCGAGAGTGTTCACCGTTATTGGCGGTGCCGAACGCGCCCAATCCGTCCTCGCTGCGCTCGATTACCTGAGCGCGCGCGAGAATCCGGCAACCCCCGTCCTCGTGCACGACGCCGCCAGGCCCCTGGTGGCGCTGGACGATATACAGAAATTGCTCGCCGCCGCGCCCATGGCACTGCTGGCGCAACCCGCCAGTGACACCATCAAACAGTCGCAGCCGGGCGAAGGCGGTAGTACCGTGGTTCGACAGACTCTGCCGAGAGACCAGATATGGCTCGCGCAGACACCGCAAAAAGCACCGCTTGGCCTGTTGCGCGACACCCTGATGCGGGGGCTCGAAAACGATCCGCTGGCGATCACCGATGAAGCCAGCGCACTGGAGCAGGCGGGTTATCACCCTGAACTGGTGGCCGCCTGCCGCAGCAACTTCAAAATCACCCATCCGGCCGACTTGATACTGGCGGAGGCCCTGTTGCGACACCGGGCTGGTGAACTCTCTGCAGGAAAGAATGTATGAATTTGAGAATCGGCCAGGGCATTGACGTACACGCCTTTGGTCCCGGCGATCATGTGGTCCTCGGTGGCGTTGTCATTCCCCATGAGCAGGGCCTCGTCGCCCACTCCGATGGCGATGTGCTGCTGCACGCACTCGCAGATGCACTGTTGGGGGCGCTGGCATTGGGTGATATTGGCAAACACTTTCCCGATACCGATGACGCATACTCCGGTGCCGACAGTCGTGTGCTGTTGCGTCACGTGATGAGCCTGATTCACCAGCGCGGCTATCGCCTGGTCAATGCCGATGCCACCCTGATCGCGCAGGCCCCGAAAATGGCACCGCACATCGACGCCATGCGGGGGAATATTGCCGAAGACTGCCAGGTAAGTGTCGACGCTGTCAGTGTCAAAGCGACCACCAGCGAAAAACTCGGTTTTACCGGTCGCAAGGAAGGTATCGCCGCGCAAGCGGTGGTGCTGCTGGACCGAGCTGCAGGAAGTGCACCGTGAGCGATAACACACAAGACTGGAACCTCGACTGGCCCCGCGCTCTCGGCGGCGCCGCCATCACGGCAGATTTTCGCTCCGAGCCGGAAGACTTTGTGGTGGACGAACTCGCTGCACCGGCGGAAGGTGAGGGTGAGCACGTCTACTTACATATCCGCAAACGCGGCGCCAACACTGGCTATGTTGCCCAGCAACTGGCACAACTGGCCGGGGTGCAGAGCAACGATGTGGGCTTTTTTGGCCTCAAGGACCGCCACGCCGTCACTACCCAGTGGTTCAGTGTGTGGCTGGCGCAAAAGCCGGAACCGGACTGGAAGTCGCTGGAAAATGAAGAGGTACAGGTGCTGCAGCACTTCCGCGGCCAGCGCAAGCTCCGCCGTGGCGAACACCTGGGCAATCGCTTCCAGATCCGCCTGCGCAATGTACAGGGTGACCGGGCTGCCGCTGAAGCGGTGCTGCAGCATATCGCGGATGGTGTACCCAATTATTTTGGCGAGCAGCGTTTCGGCCATGACGGCGGCAACCTGGATCTGGTAGAAACGATGCTGGCGGAACAGGGGGCGGGAAAACGCCGGCGAACGCCGCGCAACCAGAAGGCATTTGCCATGTCCGCCGCCCGCAGCTGGCTGTTCAATCAGGTACTGGCGCGCCGCATAGAGCAGGGGAACTGGCAGGCGCTGCTCGAAGGCGAGCCGGAATCGTTCCCTAGCGGGCCACTTTGGGGGCGCGGCCGCAACCTGGCTGCCGACGCCCAACTGAACCTTGAAAGCGAGGCCATGGAGCCCTGGAAATCTTGGTGTGATTGGCTGGAACACTGTGGGCTCAGCCAGGAGCGACGCGCGCTGGTGCTGCAGCCTCTGGGCTTCCAGTACCTGTGGCAGGGCGACGATCTGACTGTCTCTTTCGCCCTTCCGCCGGGAACATTTGCCACCGCGTTACTGCGCGAAGTGGCCGAACTGGTCAATCAGTCCGATCGCGCAATAAAATAAACGACAACAAAATGTGACCGGTGGCGCGTTTGTGACCCCGGCCAGTCACTGGATGTACTTGGAGTAAGGCATTTCAGTGAATTGCTTGCAGGGAGACAGTGCGTCCTTATGGATCGTTTGAGACACGAAGGTCTGGGTATGACATCCCAGCGTACCCGCAATCGCCTGATTCAGCGCTTGCGGGACGAAGGTATCAGCAGCGAGGAGGTGCTGGATGTGATGGCATCCACACCCCGTCACCTGTTTCTGGATGAGGCCCTGGCTCTCCGCGCCTACGAAGACACTGCCCTGCCCATCGGCTACGGCCAGACCATCTCCCAACCCTACATCGTCGCCCGCATGACCGAGCTTCTGATGAGTCGTGCTCGCTCCCGCGCCCGGGTGCTGGAAGTGGGTGCTGGGTCCGGGTATCAAACCGCCATTCTCGCCCGGCTGGTAGACAAGCTGTATTCCGTAGAGCGCATTGAACCGCTGCTTACCAAGGCCCGTCAGCGGATGCGCGAACTGGGGATCTTTAACGTGGAGATGCGCCTTAGCAACGGTGGTTACGGCTGGCCGGAGCAGGGGCCTTACGACGCCATTCTCTGCGCTGCTGCGCCGGCGAGTGTCCCCGATGAGCTCAGGGAGCAGCTGGCACCGGGTGGGGTGTTGGTCATTCCGGTGGGAAGCGATCGTCAGTTTCTGACCATCGTGACCCGCAGCGAAGACGGCAACCGGTTTGATGTAGAAAAGGCGGAGCCAGTGCGCTTCGTACCATTGTTGAGTGGAGTAGTACGTTGATGTCTCTGGATTTGTTTCGCGGTCGCTATTGGGGTGTGGCTGCCCGCGGTGTTGCCATGGGGGCTGCGGATGTGGTGCCCGGTGTATCCGGCGGTACCATTGCCTTTATCACCGGTATTTATCAGGAGCTGCTGGACTCTATCAGCCGTATCGGCCCGCATACCCTGACCACCCTGTGGAAGCAGGGGGTTGCGGCCGCGTGGCGTCAGATCAATGGGAACTTTCTGTTGGCGCTGTTCGCGGGCATCCTGACCAGTATTTTCAGTCTTGCCAAACTCATCAGCTTTTTGCTCCACGAATATCCCATCATCGTTTGGGCGTTCTTTTTCGGTTTGATCCTCGCCTCGGTAGTGCCCATTGTTCGGCATATTCGAGATTGGCGGTGGCAGAGCTGGCTGGCCCTGATGCTGGGTGTCGCGCTGGCAATTCTCGTGAGTGAAATGCGGCCTACAGAACTTGCTGCGACACCCAGCACACTGTTTTTCTCCGGAGCCCTAGCGATCTGCGCAATGATCCTGCCTGGAATATCCGGCTCCTTTATATTGCTGATGATTGGTATCTATCCGCAGGTGATTGCGGCCGTACATCAATTTCAGCTAAGTGCGCTTGCGTGGTTCGCCGCCGGTGCCGCAAGTGGCTTGCTGTTGTTCAGCCGCCTGCTTTCCTGGCTGATGCATCGCTTCCCATCGGTGACCCTGTCATTTTTGGTGGGCATTTTGTTTGGCAGCCTGAAAATTGTCTGGCCGTGGAAACTGGCAACCAGCGAAATGGCGGGACTAGATGGTGAGAAACTTGCGCCGATGATGTCCAATGTATTTCCGGCGGAGTTTGCCAGTGCATCCGGCCAGCCCTCCCACTTTCTCGCTGCGGCGGTGGCGGCAGTGGTGGCGGTTATCCTGGTGCTCGCTATTGAGTGGCTCAGCTGGCGGCATGTAGGAAATGTCGTACAGGAAAAATAAGCAAAAGCTGACAATTGCGGAAGCTGGGGATTACCACGGTATTTCCGGAACATGGCGGGCGATTTGGAGGTGTAACTCCATGGAGTTACGCCGGAAAATTCCGGTGTTGATGGGCGAGGAAAAGGGCGGGCGTTTTTGACCTCGAAGCGCATAAAACCCACGGCATTCTTTAGACACTTTTTCCATAAATGCACCCCTTTGATGTAAAAAGAGAATAATGAAACGGCGCAAATATCGACAATTCAGCGTGGGGAAAACTGGAGTCTCGAAAGGAGAGTTGCGCCAATTTTACTTTTTTCTGCGCCGGGTTCTGTGCCTTCTCACGCTCTGCGCAGGCACCGCATCCTGTGCCAGCAATTTTGCTCCTACCTCGACTCTACAGCAGCCGCCGAGTCACAGAATTCAGCACCACACCGTCAGTAAAGGCGAGACCCTGTACTCCATCGCCTGGAGATATGGTAAAGATTTCAAAGACTTAGCTTCCATCAATGGTATTTCTTCACCCTATCGGATATTCCCCGGGCAGCGCTTACAGCTCTCCGGCAGAGCGCCTGTGAAGGTGACTGCGAAGCCTGTCGCGGTAGCAGAAAAGCCCCGTGCACCGGTCAAAAAAGCTGCTGTAAGCACCAGAAAACCAGTAACGGCAGGTACCCAGAAATCGTTAAATTCGGCCAAATCCACATCTGGCACGAATTGGCAGTGGCCAGTGCGAGGAAGGGTGATAGCCACCTACCAGCCAGGTGACCCCTTGCGAAAGGGAGTTGATATCGCAGGTAAAAAGGGGGAATCTGTTCAGGCAGCGGCGGATGGCACAGTGATTTACGCCGGAAGCGCACTGAGAGGTTACGGTAAGCTTTTGATCATCAAGCACAGTGAGGAGTTCCTCAGTGCTTATGCCCACAACGACAAACTGCTTGTGGGTGAGGGTGCGAAGGTCAAGGCGGGGCAACGGATAGCGGAACTGGGTTCAAGTGGTACCGACCGCGATATGCTCCACTTCGAAATTCGCCGGAATGGTCAGCCGGTAGACCCCATGGCCTACCTCCCGTAATTTACCTGGTGCTAGTGGGCGCAAGTACCTGCCTGTCGTTACGCTGTTGTGCAATAAAAATGGATTTTTATTTATAACCACTTGAGGTAGTCACCGGGAACGGCATTAACTGCCCTGCAGTGACCCTACTCACCAATGAGGGTGAGTTGCCGAGAACGGAGGCTGTCGCATCTGGCAGCGACCGGTTCAGCGATCGCGAGCTGTCGAAGCGGCTGATACAGGCACAGTACAAGGAGTTGGGGAAATGGAAGCACAACGTCGTGATCTTCTGGAATACGATAGCAGAGCCGATCTCTCGATCGACTCGATGGATAATGACGATTCCTATGATGAGTCTCTGGAATTGGATGAAGACGATTCCTTATCCGAAGATGAAGAAGTAGAAACCAGCCGCCCACGGAGAAAGGCGGCCAAGAAAAGCTCCGAAACCATCTCACCTAGATCTATAACGAAAAGTATTTCACCGAAAACCTCCATCCGCCGGATGGATGACCCCCACGCAAACAAAAATCTTGACGCTACCCAGCTTTATCTAAACGAAATCGGTTTTTCACCCCTGCTGACTGCGGAAGAAGAGGTTTACTACGCTCGCAAGGCGTTGCGCGGTGATGTCGCTGCACGCAAGCGCATGATCGAAAGTAACCTGCGCTTGGTGGTAAAAATCGCCCGCCGCTATGTGAGCCGTGGCCTGGCACTGCTGGATCTGATTGAAGAAGGTAATCTTGGGCTGATACGTGCGGTAGAAAAGTTTGACCCGGAACGTGGTTTCCGTTTCTCTACCTACGCTACCTGGTGGATTCGCCAGACCATAGAGCGGGCCATCATGAACCAGACGCGCACCATCCGTCTGCCTATTCATGTGGTCAAGGAACTCAACGTTTATCTTCGCGCTTCCCGCGAACTGGCACAAAAGCTCGATCATGAGCCCTCTGCGGAAGAGATTGCCAACCTGCTGGAAAAACCGGTAGAAGATGTTGAGCGGATGCTCGGCCTAAATGAGCGTATCACTTCAGTAGATACACCCATTGGCCCCTCGTCCGAAAAAACCCTGGTAGATACCATTCCGGATCAGCACGAATCCGATCCTGCAGAGTTGTTACAGGATGCAGACCTGTTTGAAAGTATCAATCGCTGGTTGGGCGAGCTGCCGGACAAGCAGTGTGAAGTGGTTTCCCGCCGCTTTGGTCTGCGCGGTTACGAAGCCAGCACCCTGGAAGAAGTCGGTCGTGAAATCGGCCTTACCCGTGAGCGTGTACGCCAGATTCAGGTGGATGCGCTGAAGCGCCTGCGCGAAGTTATGGAGAGCCAGGGGCTAGACGGTATGTCTCTCTTTGCCAATCTCTGATTTGTTTGCAGGAGTGAACGAAGTACTCCCTCCGCTAAACAATCGCGAACCGAAACCCGCAACTGGTGTTGCGGGTTTTGTATTTCTGGGGGTGCTTCCGCAACCTGCCTTGCCCAACTTGCTGTTTAGATTGGCGTTTTAAAGGCAGCGGCCAAGTGGCCGCCCCGCACAGAATTATTTCTGCTGCCAGCGCCCCAGATTATCCTGGTAGTACTCTCCCTTGCTCAGGCGAGCCTCGAGTTTTTCCGCAGCGCGGGCGGCGACCTGGGCAATGTCGATATTGTTGCGCTGGGCAATGGCCGCGTATTCCTGCTTGCGCTTGCTATTCACTTCTGCCACCAGCTTCTCCAGTTCCGGGGAGCTCTCCTGTACAACAGCGATATAGCCGCTGTTGGCTTCGCCAACCAGACCTTGGGTTTGCGCGTCTTTGAGGGTGATCGCGCTGGCCGGCAGGGCAATCAGCAGGGTCAGGGCCAGCAGGCCATTAAACAGTTTTTTCATGGATGTAAATCCGGACATAGTCTGTTTTCCTTCTCTCAATCGGTATGGGTAATTCTATCGCCCACGGGCGTCAGAAAATCCCTTCCTTGTCTTCAAACAGGTCGTCGAGTTCCCTGTCTACTTTCACGCGGATTTCATGTTCAATCTTGACGTTGAGATTGACGGTAATCGGCTCATTGGGCGCTTGCACCGCTATCGTTGGTGTACAGGCTGCCATCAGGGCGCTCCCGGACAGCAACGCGAGGCACAATGCGGCCTGTTTGAAAATTCCTGACTGCATCACTGAATGCTCCTTCGTTTCTCAGGTTTAAACGTTATTGCGTTTTAGTCCGGTCACAACCGAGTTACCTGAGAGCTGTTGATGATTACTATAGATATTGTCTGATTAACCGTAACTGAACAGGCTTTAGCGTCCGCTCAAAAAGGTGCTGAACCCGTGCATTGACGCGGCTTATTGCACCTGACGCTCCAGTACATCGGTGAGGTCCCGGCTGGCCTGCAGGGAGCGCAGCATGGACGGCACGTTGTTTTCCAGGTTCAGGTTGATAATCAGGTCGCGGTTGGCATCAATGGCCGCGCTGCGCCCGGTTAGTTTCAGGTTCAGGGTCAGATCCCCGCTCAAGGGGTAGCTCATGGTGCCAGAAATGTCGCGGTAGTTGTAATCTTCCAGCGCACCGGCGAGCAGTTTGAGCTGCGGGTTACTGCCGAGCATGCTGGGAGAAAAGGCGCCGTAATAGCGCAGCCTGCCGCCGGGTGGACGGGATTTTACCGTGCCGTTATCGACGGTGATTCCCTGCCGGTCGGTAGTGAGTGGGATGCTCGCGTCCAGCAGGCCGCTGGCAGCAAAATTGGTGGATTCCATTTCCTTCGCCAGAGCGCCGATAGAGAGTCCGGTGAACTGCAGCCGGGAGTGGCGTTCCTCGCCATTGAGGTTCCACATCAGTTTGTCGGCGGTAAGCGCCCCTTCCAGCAATTCGGCGGAGAAGCTTCCCAGTGTCAGGTCTCCATCGGCGGTCAGTGACAGCAAGAAATGCATATTGTTGACGGCCAGGCCTGTGTCTACCGATTTTACTGAAACCGGAACCGGATTCGCCGTTACCCATTTGCCGGCATCCTGCCGCAGGGCGACCTGTGCGTTGACACCTACGGCAAAACTGTCGTTGCGCTGGAGGGCGGTGTCGTTAAACGTGAGCTGCAGTTGATCTTTTTCTGACGATGGCCAGTGCAGGTTGGCCTCTGCCTGTAATTTACCGCCGATGATATCTGCGGGCAGCCCATGCAGGCTGCGCCCGAGGTTGTTTTTGGGGGAGAACTCCGTCTGTGGGAGCTCAAGCTTCAGATTGCCGTGGCTATTCTTCAGATTGTGCCGCCACGAGGCGTTCAGGGTCAGTGGCCCTCCGCTGACCTCGCTGCTGCCGCTGATTTGCTGATTCGCAAACTGCCATTGCCCGCGGGTGGCAATTTCGGCTTTGTATTGCTTAAGCGCGCGAATGTTCAGGCTGTCCGCATGAAACCTCGCAGCCGCCTGGAAATTCTGTGGTTGGTCACTGTGGTGGGTAAGGGTCAGGTCTTCAACAAACACTGCGCCGCGCAGCTGATCTTCACCCATGCTAAGTGGGTCCAGATTCACCGCCAGTTGCGGGCTCTCACAGGAGAGTGCGCCATTTTGCAGCTGGCAGTTGGCCTGCTGGGCAAACAATTCCGGTTTGCCAATGGTGATGTCTCCAGAGATTCCCTCGTCGGCACTAAGATTCAGCTCCCGCAGTGCGATGGACATCCTGTCAGCTTCTGCAAAGGTAACTTGCGCTTCCGCCAGTACCAGGTTGATTTTGCTCAAACTTGTACTGGCATTCGGCAGCATCAGTTCCGGTATTGTTGCTTTTACTTGCAGGGTGCAATTGACGGTAGGCAAACCGCTACAGCGAAATTTTCCGAGCTCGCCATGTAGCTCGGGTGATGGGCCGCTTTTCTGCTGGGAAGGGTGCACTTCCTGTACAGAAAAGGAAAGCTGGGAAAGCTCCAGGTCCACCTTGCCCGGAAGTTGCACGGATGAAACCTTGATTGGTCCGCCATTGAGCTTGATCAGCGGTTTTTGCCAGTTAATTGCCGCTAGCGGGTTGTTTTCTGCTGGCAGATCCAGATGGAATGCTGCTTCGCCATCCAGCCTGATTTCTGCGAGAAATTGACGGATCTCTGGCACTGCGGTTCCGGCCAGAAGCCCATCGAAACCGGGGAGCGCAAATCCGCCGGTGAATGCCGCAGAACCGCGCATGGCCGTCACTGGAAACTGCCCGCGTAAATCTTGCCACTTGTGGGTTTCCCAAAGTCGCGACACTTCGTCCAGTTGTGTTTGCCCGCGGAATTGCACTCCGGGAATACTGTTCTCTGTCGCCAGTACTAGATTGCCGGTCAACAGGGGTGGTACCACCGCGGTATTCGCTGGTGCGGGTTGGCTGCCAATGCGGAGTTCCAACTCGCCCTCAGCGGATCCCACAGACAGGGGCGCGATCGCGTGAATGTACAGGTTAATTGGCTGCGAGGTGGTGATTTCTGCAGTGAGCGGGAGGCCGGCAAATTCTTCCGGCAGCATCACGGTAAGTGCGCCGGTTTCCATATTCGCGGTGATATTGCGCAGGTCTCCTGAGCCGGTAAATCGGTCTGGGATCACTCCGCGAATTTTCAGATCCAGATTTCCGCGCAGCGATCGCACAATATCTACCCAGTCCCCCGGTTTGCTATGCTGGACCCCAATCTGCTGTACCAGTGTCGGCAGTTGTTCAGTGGCTAGAACCAGATGACTGTCAAATTGCCATTCGGCCGGATGATCTTCACTATCCGGGACTATCGCAGGCTTCAATAGTGTATCCAGTTGCGCGACGGACCCTTCTCCGTGCAGCAGGTTCAATGTGGCCTTTGCCAGAGACTTCTCATTTCGGATTCCCAGTTGCAAGCGGCATTTTCCACAGCGATCACTGCGCAGCTCACCGTCGATCCCATGCTGCGGGGACTGCACCGCAGAAAATGAAAACTTGTCATCGATCCTGTTGGGCCAGCGGATGTGTCGGACTTCTAGCTTGTGCAGCGGTAGATTGCGCAGGCTCTGCAGTGTCTTCGCCAGGGCGAGGCCGGGAGCATCATCCGATCGTTTGGCGATGCCATTATCTCCGGGCTGGGCATTTACTTTCGTATCCCCCTGCTCAGATCCAGGACCTGATTTGTCGCCGGCAGCGCTACCCGTGTCGGTGGTTGATTCCGGTGTCGAGAGGAGCGCCAGGTATTCGACGAAGACGTCAGACTCGGGCGGGGACTGTGTGCTGGCACTCAGCAACTTGCGCAGTAGGGCGGGCAGCCGGCTGACGTAGATACCGCTCAGGTCGATTGAGAGTCCGTCGCGGGTTTCCAGGCGCAGGTGCTCAATTTGTGCGCTGATGCCCTGGTCTGTGCGGGCAAGTTCCAGTCCCTGTAATTCCGTCAGGCGCACGCCATCCAGTTGGTGATTGATCAGCGCCGGTACCCAAGCATGCCGCGACACCCAGCCGCAAACGGCGACTAGCAAGAGTAGTGCCATAGAGCCTGTAATGATCTTCAGGGCGCGGGGGGCAAATCGCACGAAAACCTCGGTTGACCGACTTGAGAATCCACTTCTAAATGTAGAGACTAACTCGTGAGAATAACGACAGGGGCAAAAATTGTGAATTTTGGAATGACAGTTTTACGCGGTAAGGCCAGACAGGTCCGGGGAGTACTGGCGATGACCGCGGTATCATTGCTGGGCACACTGTCGCTGGTGAATGGCGTTCATGCCTATGACCGCATCAATGGTGAAGGGTTCGCCAGCCGTTCGCCGGTACTGGCCACTCAGGGCATGGCCGCTACCAGCCAGCCACTGGCGACCCAGGTGGCGCTGGATATCCTGAAGAAAGGTGGCAGCGCCGTAGACGCCGCCATTGCGGCGAATGCGGTCCAGGGGCTGATGGAGCCGACGGGTAACGGCATTGGTGGTGATCTGTTCGCCATCGTCTGGAGCGCGAAGGACAAAAAGCTGCACGGTTTGAATGCCAGTGGGCGCTCGCCGAAATCGCTGCCATTCCGTTATTTTTCCGACAATAATCTCGACAAGATCCCAGCCCATGGTCCGTTGCCGGTGTCCGTGCCCGGCGCGGTGGACGGCTGGTTTGAGCTGCACCAAAAATTTGGTCGGTTGCCGATGAAAGAGCTGCTGGCACCGGCGATCCAGTATGCCAACGATGGCTTTCCGGTGACGCAGCTGGTGGCCTATTACTGGAATCGCTCGGTACCGGTGCTGGAGAAGTACCCGGGTTTCCGTGAAACCTACATGCCCGGTGGTCGCGCGCCACAGGAGGGGGATATTTTCCGCAATCCGCGACTGGCGAAAACCCTGCAGAAAATTGCGGATGGTGGTCGCGATGCCTTCTATAAAGGAGATATCGCTCGGGAGATAGACCGCTATATGAAGGCCAACGGCGGCTTTCTTTCTTTTGAGGATCTCGCCAGCCACAAATCCGACTGGGTGGAGCCGGTGTCCACCAACTACCGCGGCTACGATGTGTGGGAGCTGCCGCCCAATGGCCAGGGTATTGCGGCACTGCAGATCCTCAATATTCTCGAGGGCTACGACCTGGCGAAGCTGGGGCGCCTGAGCCCCGAGTATGTTCACCTGTTTACCGAGGCGAAAAAGCTTGCGTTTGAGGACCGCGCCAAATATTACGCGGACCCGGCGTTTAACGACTTGCCGGTAAAAGAGCTTATTTCGAAACCCTATGCGGAAAAACGCCGCAAGCTGATCAATCTGGACAAGGCTGCCAAGCGTTACGATGCTGGCACCGTAGCCCTGCGCCATGGGGATACCATCTATCTCACCACCGCGGACAAGGACGGCAATATGGTGTCGCTGATCCAGAGCAACTACCGCGGCATGGGTTCCGGTATGACACCCGGTGAACTGGGCTTTATCCTCCAGGATCGCGGGGAAATGTTCAGCCTGAAAGAGGGGCATTTCAACCAGTACCAGCCGGGCAAGCGCCCGTTCCACACCATCATTCCCGCCTTTGTAACCAAGGATGGCAAGCCCTGGCTCAGCTTCGGGGTCATGGGAGGTGCCACGCAACCGCAGATGCACGCACAGGTGATCATCAACATGGTGGACTTCGGCCTGAACGTTCAGGAAGCGGGCGACGCGGCGCGCATCCTGCACACCGGTTCCAGCCAGCCCACCGATGAACTGATGGAAGATGGTGGCTACCTCAGCCTCGAAGACGGCTTCCCGATGGAAACCCGGCGCGAGCTGGTACAGATGGGACATCAGGTGCGCTTTGAAAGCGGCCCCTATGGTGGCTATCAGGCCATCCTGAAGGACAAAAATGGTGTGTATCACGGTGCGTCCGAAAGCCGCAAGGACGGACAGGCAGCCGGCTATTGATCAAAGCGCCGACCAATTTCTGAAAGAGACAGCAGTGAATGAAAGACTCCCAAGCGCGTACGATTTACCTCAAGGATTACCAGGCACCGGATTATCTGGTGGATCACACGGATCTCAGTTTTGAGCTCGACCCGCATGCCACGCTGGTGAAATCCAAGCTGAAAATCCGGCGCAATCCGGCGGTGGCCCAGGCGAACGAAACTCTGCCGCCGCTGTGGCTCGATGGCGCGGATCTGGAGCTGCTGTCTGTTTCAATAAATGGCGAGCTTCTTCCGGCCCATCGCTACCAGCAACGGGCCGGCGGACTTTCTCTCAGCACAGACGCGCCCGAGTTCGAGCTGGAGGTGCACACTCGCATCGCCCCCGAGGCAAATACGTCTCTCGAGGGGCTGTATCTCTCCAACGGAATGTACTGCACCCAGTGCGAGGCGGAGGGATTCCGCAAAATCACCTTCTATCCGGATCGTCCGGACGTGATGTCGGTTTTCACCACCACTATTGTCGCGCCCGCTTCCTATCCTGTGCTGCTGTCCAATGGCAACAAAGTCGACAGCGGCACCACCGAGGACGGGCGTCTTAGGGTGACCTGGGAAGATCCGTTCGCCAAACCCTCCTACCTGTTTGCGCTGGTGGCGGGTGATCTGCAACATGTGGAAGACAGTTTCACCACCTGTAGTGGTCGCGAAGTGAAACTGCAGCTCTTTACCGAAGCGCGCAATATTGGCAAGTGTGCCCATGCCATGACATCCCTCAAGCACTCCATGCGTTGGGATGAAGAAGTGTACGGCCGGGAATACGATCTGGACATATTCATGATCGTGGCGGTGGATCACTTCAATATGGGGGCAATGGAGAACAAAGGGTTGAATATATTCAATTCCGCCTGCGTCCTCGCCAGCCCGGAAACCGCCACCGACGCGGCGTTTCAGCGCATTGAATCCATTGTTGCGCACGAGTATTTCCACAACTGGTCCGGCAACCGTGTGACCTGTCGTGACTGGTTCCAATTGAGCCTGAAAGAGGGATTTACGGTGTTCCGCGATGCGGAGTTTTCCGCGGATATGAACTCGCGGGCGGTAAAGCGCATAGAAGATGTGACCCTGCTGCGCACCTCCCAGTTTGCCGAGGATGCGGGTCCCATGTCACACCCGGTGCGGCCCGATTCCTATATGGAAATTTCCAATTTCTACACCCTCACCGTGTACGAAAAAGGCGCGGAAGTGGTGCGGATGATCCACACCATCCTCGGGCCAGAGGCTTTCCGTCGCGGCAGCGATCTGTATTTTGAGCGCCACGATGGCTGTGCGGTGACCTGCGAAGATTTCGTGGCAGCGATGGAGGACGCCAATGGTGCGGACCTGAAGCAGTTCCGCCGCTGGTACAGTCAGGCGGGCACCCCGGTACTCGATGTGGAGGACACCTACAACGAGGCACTCGGTGAATATTCCCTCACCATTCGACAGCAAACCCCGGAGACCCCGGGGCAGAAAGGCAAGCTGCCACTGCATATCCCAATAACGGTGGGCCTGCTGGCAGAAGATGGCAGCCCGCTGCGGCTTGATGATGCCGCCGGGCAGATGGAAGTCGTGCTGCATCTCACCGAGGCGAGCCAGAACTTTACCTTCGCCGGTATTGCATCCCGTCCATTACCGTCGTTGCTGCGCGGATTTTCCGCACCGGTAAAGCTGCGCTATGACTATTCCAGTGCACAACTGCAGTTCCTGATGCAGCACGATACCGATCCGTTCAATCGCTGGGATGCCTGTCAGCGACTGTCCATAAATAGCCTGCAGACGTTGCAGCAGCAGTACCGGTCCGGTGAGGCATTGCAACAGCCAGCGGCGTTGATCGAAGGTTACGCGGCAGTACTCGACGACGCGGCCCTGGACCCGGCACTGGTGGCAAAAATGCTGGCCCTTCCCAGTGCACAGGAAATCGCGGAGCAGGGGGGAGAAATCGACGCTGCCGCGATCATCGCCGCGCGCACTTTTGCCCGCGACGCCATTGCGACGGCGTTGGCGGAGCGATTCCTCACTCGCTATCACGCACTGGAACAACACAAGCCCTATAGTCCCACGGCAGAGGATATTGCCGAACGCAGCCTGAAAAACACCTGCCTCTTCTATCTGTGTGCGGCGGGCAGTGCCGACGCACTGGCACTGGCAAAGGGGCAGTTCGAGCGCGGAGAAAACATGACGGACACCGCCGCGGCACTGGCTGCGCTGGTGGAGTTCGGTACGGAAACGCAGGCAGAGGGCTTCCTGCAGGCGTTCTATCAGCAGTGGCAGCAGGACACCCAGGTGGTCGAAACCTGGTTCGGCCTGCAGAGTGGCAGCGCCAAGTTCGGTACTCTGGAGAGGGTACAGAAGTTGATTGCACATCCGGCGTTTGAGGTGAAAAACCCCAACAAGGTACGCGCGGTGATCGCTGGTTTCGCCATGCGCAACTTCACCCAGTTCCACCGGGCGGATGGCAGTGGCTACACGTTCCTCGCGGATCAGGTCATTGCGCTGGACAAGCTCAACCCGCAGATTGCCGCGCGTCTGGTAACACCGCTGACGCGCTGGAAAAAATATCGAGCACAGGAATCCGCGCAGATTCATGCAGCACTGCAAAAAATCTCTGTCAGTGGCGAGCTGTCGCGGGATTTGTATGAGGTGGTCAGCAAAAGCCTCGAGCAGGATTGAGTGTGACCGGTCAGCGGGGTGATGAATAATCACACTCAGTAACGCAGAGCGGGGCCTTCGGGCCCCGCTCTGCGTTACTGGATCAGATTGCCGCTATTTGTTTCCCGCCCCAGCTGCACAAGATGCAATTTTCCACCTTCTATCGCCAGGCGGGTCTGCGACGTATAGTCCGGGTAAAATTGCGCTACCTGCAGATCATTACGGATTGCCGCCACCACCGAATTGATCACCATAAAGTGGCAGAAAACCAGAGTGGTGTGGAACCTTCGCTCATCCGTGGTTGAAGTTAGCCGCAACAGATAATCGGTGATGCCCTCGCGCCAATGTCCCTGCTCCGGTGTGAGAGTATCCCAGCGGCTATGCAGCAGCCCCCGAATCCATTGGCCGCGCTCTGCCAGCGGCATGCCCAGGGGGGAGGGAATCTCAATCACGTTGTATTCTTCGTCCACCTGCATCTGCCAGCGCCCGGCCACGGGTATCGCCGTTTGCAGTGCGCGTGTTTTCGGGCTGCTGACCAGTCGTACGCCTTCGCCCCGGGGAAACTGTCGGTCCAGATCGTCGGCCAGGTTTTCCGCTTGGCGCTGGCCGAGTAGTGTGAGGCCGGGATCGGCGTCGGTGGCTGACTTGGCGGCTTCGCCGTGGCGAATCAACAATATCTGGTGCAAATCATCTGCCTCTCATCCGGGGGTGTCGTCGGGCTGTCGGCCGCAAATCGAGTTGCACATTCTAACTGCATTTGAAAGCCAAAGGCCCCGGCGAGTGCATCGACGATTTGATCGATGATCGATGATCAGGAGCTATAGTCAGGAGCTATAGAAAGCCGCGTAGATTCCTGTCATCCAGAATTTCCCATACCCGCTGCAGCACTTGGGTATCCATCGGGTCACTGTCACGATTACCGAAGCAGCGGCTGTGGCCCTGGTCAAAGCCCGGCCAGCCGCCACCGGGATCGCCGCTTTCGGCAAAATTCAGCCAGGCATTGCGCATGGATTCGCTGAGGAAGTGCGGCTCCTGCTCCCCGCCGTAGAGGTGCTGGAGCGAAGGATCGCCGTGGGTGCCGAATACATACCCGAGTTCTGAAGCGTGGCAGGCACCGAGCATGGGTTGGGCGCTCAGCGGTTGCGAAAAATGATAGTGAAAGCGCTTGCCACTGTGGGCCTGCAGCAGACGAAGGCCGGGCACGGTAAATGTCATATCGGTGAGCATCAGGTTCCAGACGCGACTCCACAGTGGCCAGGGGTTTTCCGCCTGGGATTCCGCCTGCCGCCGATAGTGATCCAGCAGCGGTTGAATCCACTTGTCCGGCAACAGCCGGCGCAGATGGTTGCGAATCTGTTGGTCATCCAGTGTCAGGGTTTCCGGTCGCGCCGCGCTGAACAGATTCCATTCATCCCGGTTGCTGCCGACCATAATGGCGATGCTGGAACCGGCACCATTGCGTATGGCTTCTATGGGGGGACGGGTAATCAGCTCATTGTCCAGCACGGGTTTGAACGGAAGGTGTCCCCACTGGTGATTTGTTTCCGGGTCATTCAGCAGTATTTCCTGAGCCTTGAGTAGTTCCCGGGTTGTGGGGGGGTGACTGAGGGGCACATTTCCACGCAGGGCCGACAAAATCTCGCAGAATTTGTCCGCCATCGCGGTGGCGTTTTCCGGGTGACTGTAAACACCGGGATTGCCACTTTGTACGATCGCCTTGTGAAAGAGCCTGCCCCCAAGGGATTCGCTGTTCCCATCCTGTGCGGCAAACAGACTGGCGATACTCATGGCGCCAGCGGATTCCCCGAAAAGAGTAATGTTGTCGGGATCACCGCCAAATGCGGCAATATTTTTCTGCACCCAGCGCAACGCCGCAATCTGGTCGAGAATGCCTTCGTTGCCGGTCGCGGGTATGTCGCTGATATCTTTGAGGCGCAAAAATCCCAGCGCGCCCAATCGGTAATTAATGGTCACCACGATTGCACGGCCGCTGCCGGCGAGATACTGGCCGTCGTACAGGGGCTGGCAGCCCGACCCCAGGTAAAAGGAGCCGCCGTGAATCCACACCATGACCGGCAATCGAGGATATTCCGGATAAAGGGGGGCATGGATATTCAGGTAAAGGCAGTCTTCATTGTCTGGCTCCTCGCTATTCGGGCCCCGGATCTCAAACAGGAAGTTGGGGTTTTGCGGGGCGGGCATGGCGAAGCGGGTGGCATCCCTTACACCGTTCCACGGTGAGGGTGGACGGGGAGGACACCAGCGCAATGCGCCGACGGGGGGCTCTGCATAGGGAATGCCGAGAAACTGCCGTACCTCCGCTGTTCTACCGCCCAACGCACTGGCGTTAACCGTTGTTATTCTGCCTTTTAGCATTCCGCAGTCTGTTTCGATGAGCAGCGCATTTTCACGGACGTTGCTATCGGAATTATCTCGCTTCCTGGTATCGGGCATGGCGCAGAGCTTCCTTCTTCACGGGATTCTCAAGGGGGGTATTGGTGAGACAATCGCGCATTGGATTCACCAATCAGTATAGAAGCTGTCATATCGGTGGAGGTTGAGTACTTCTATGACCAATTTATTACCATGCGAAAAAATGCGAAAAACCCGTTAAATAGCGGTTGCGTGGAATGTTGAGTCGGATATGATTGAAACCTTGTTGTCAATCATCCAATGAATTGATGTTGGCCGGGTAGCTAGAGAATATTCGGAAACAACATCGGAAACTATTCGGCATCACCGAGTACAGATTCAAATGAACCTCCAGTTAAAGCGTACTAATTTTTCAGGCCACCGATGGCAGCAGGTAATGCTGGCATCGGCTACCTGTGTGCGCTTCTGCGTACCTCACTCCTCCAAACGCGTCTCAACCAAGGCGGATTCTGCTTTGTCTGAAGTGATTGGCGTGATTGCTGTATCGGCGCAAAACCTCGCTGAAAACCTATGTAAGTGCCTGGTCGTTTCCATGCATTGCTCCGCCGTGGCCATTCGAGTGCGCAGCATGATTACCTGACAGATTACCAAAATGTGTGTTCTGGAGGGTTTCACCAAGACCCCCCAGGAAAAGCCCGGATGGTCTTGGCCTCCGGGTTTTTTTTTGCCGTCAAATTGGGAGAAATCGGCATGGACAGGCAGTGGTGGCAATCGCTTTACAACTTACCGCCTTTGATATGGATTGTTCTGGTGGGCAGTTTTTTTGGACGCGGCACCTACTTTATGGTGTGGCCGTTCCTGGCTATTCTGCTGCACGAAAAATTCGCCCTGGGTCCGGCAAATATCGGTCTCATACTCAGTGTGTCTGCGATGGTCGCAACCCTGCTCGGGTTCTATGCAGGTACCCTGTCTGATCGCTACGGTCGGCGTAACCTCCTGATTTTGGGTACGGCGATCAATACCTGCGCGTTTGCTCTGCTGGCGTTGGCGGATTCGCTGTCGGCGTTTATTGTCTCCATTACGCTTTGCTCAATCGGTCGTGCGATCTGGGAGGCGCCGGCCAGTGCATTGTTTGGTGATCTGATTCCGGAACAGAGAAGCCGCGAACTTGCGCTGCAGTTCCGTTATTTCCTGATCAATGTGGGGGCGGCACTTGGGCCAATTGTCGGTGTCTGGGCGGGCCTCAGCGCCCAGCAGTCCACTTTCAGCCTCACCGCAGCGAGTTACCTGTTTCTGTGTCTCGGGTTTGTGTGGGCATTCCGATATACAAAATCCGGGCTGGCGGCGAAGGTAAAAAGAAATCCTGCGACAAGTTTTCGGGCAACCTTGCGGGTTTTACACCGGGATAGGGCTTTTCTGATCGTAGTGCTTGCCAATATCCTCACGCTGTTCATCTACGCGCATATGGATTCCAGTCTGGTGCAGTATCTTACTCAGAGCAGTGCACCGGGGCTGATACAGCTGATTTCCAGCATGATCCTGGTCAATGCCACCACGATTATTCTGTTGCAGTTTCCATTGCTGAAATTGATGGGTGGGTTGAGTGTCAACCATCGGATCATTATTGGGATTTTTGTTCTCGCAGCGGGACAGGTGTGGTTCGCGATCAATCCGGTTCACTGGTTCTATGGCTGGCTGGGAGCCGCCTTTGTAGTGAGTGTTGCAGAGACAATCTTGTTCCCGACGATGAGCATCCAGGTAGATCGAATGGCTCCCGATCATTTGCGGGGGAGTTATTTTGGCGCTACTTCGTTTTATACCTTCGGGTGGTCAAGTGCACCGCTGGTGGGGGGCTTTGTGATTGAGTGGCTGGGGGGATCCGCGCTGTACTGGGGAACGTTCCTGCTGTGCGGTGTGGTGTTGTATCTGTATCGGTTCAGTAGCCAATTCGAGCGTGTGTCTGGACCGGCGGCAGTGCCAGCCAACGCAGGAGAGGAAGCGGCGAACACATAGCTGTAGTCGTCTAAAAAATGCTGGCGGATTTGTTCCGGGTTGATTGCCGCCTTGATCGAAACCTCTAGAGAGCAGGATGCCCTGTGGGCATCCTGATCATCCAGTTAGTTACGTTACAGGCCAGCCGCGAGGCGGGAGCCCTGATCGATAGCGCGCTTGGCATCCAGCTCTGCGGCCTCGAAGGCGCCCCCGATCAGGTGGCTGGATTGACCCTTCGCCTGCAGGGCATCGTGCAGTGCACGCAGCGGCTCCTGGCCGGCGCAAATGATCACGTTGTCGACATTGAGAACCTTCTGCTCGTCACCCACGCGGATGTGCAGGCCCTGGTCGTCGATCTTTTCGTAGCTGACCCCCGCCAGACTCTGCACCTTGCGGTGCTGGAGGCTGGTGCGGTGAATCCAGCCGGTGGTCTTACCGAGGCCGGCGCCAACTTTGGAGGCCTTGCGCTGCAGCAGGAAGATCTGCCGCGGGCTGGTTACCGGCAATTGGGGTTTGAGACCGGCGCGGTGTTCCAGCTCGATATCCACGCCCCACTCGTCGAAGAATTCCTGCTTGCTGCTGGCGATCAGTTCGCTGGCATGCTCCTCACTGTGGGTGAGGTATTCCGCTACGTCAAAGCCGATACCGCCGGCGCCAATAATGGCTACGGATTTGCCCACCGGCTTTTTGTGTTTCAGCACATCCAGATAGGTCAGTACCTTGGCATGGTCGATACCCTCGATGGGCGGGGTGCGCGGGGAAATACCGGTGGCGATAATCACCTCGTCAAAGCCCTCAAGGTTTTCCTCGGTGGCGATGGTGTTGAGGCGAACTTCCACGCCGGTGATTTCCAGGCGACGCTTGAAGTAGCGCAGGGTTTCTTCAAATTCGGCCTTACCCGGAATTTGTTTGGCGATATTGAACTGGCCGCCGACCTTGTCGCCCGCTTCGAACAGGGTGACCTGGTGACCGCGCTCGGCCGCTACGGTGGAGGCGGCGAGGCCTGCAGGGCCTGCACCTACCACGGCGATCTTCTTCGCCGCTGCCACCGGCAGGTAGTTGAGTTCGGTTTCATGACAGGCGCGGGGGTTCACCAGGCACGAGGTGAGTTTCAGCTCGAAGGTGTGGTCGAGGCAGGCCTGGTTACAACCGATGCAGGTGTTGATTTCGTCCGCGCGGTTTTCTTCCGCCTTGTTGACGAACTCGGCATCCGCGAGGAACGGGCGCGCCATGGAAATCATGTCTGCCTGGCCGGCGGCCAGTACGTCCTCGCCCACCTGCGGCATATTGATGCGGTTGCTGGTGATGACCGGCACGCTCAGGTGTTGCTTCACTTTGGCAGTGATGTCGCTGAATGCGGCGCGCGGCACGCTGGTGGCAATGGTGGGTACCCGCGCCTCGTGCCAGCCGATACCGGTATTGATGATGGTGGCGCCGGCCTTTTCGATCGCCTGGCCCAGTGTAATCACTTCGTCAAAGTCGCTGCCGCCTTCCACCAGGTCCAGCATGGACAGGCGGTAGATGATGATGAAGTTCTCGCCCACCGCCTTGCGGATACGGCTGACGATTTCGATCGGCAGACGAGTGCGGTTTTCGAAGCTGCCGCCCCAGCGGTCATCGCGGTGGTTGGTACGCGCGGCGATAAACTGGTTGATGAAGTAGCCCTCGGAACCCATCACCTCGACACCGTCGTAACCGGCCTCACGGGCCAGGGTGGCACAGCGCACATAGTCTTCGATCTGCTGCTCCACTTCCGCATCGCTGAGTTCTCGCGGGGTGAACGGGTTGATCGGCGCCTGGATGGCAGAGGGGGCTACCAGATTGGGGTTATAGGCATAGCGGCCGGCGTGCAGGATCTGCATGCAGATCTTGCCGCCTTCCTGGTGTACCGCATCGGTAATAGCACGGTGCTCCGCGGCTTCTTCCGCCGTGGTCATCTTTGACGATCCCTGGAAAACCCCGCCTTCCTCGTTGGGTGCGATACCGCCGGTGACGATCAGGCCCACGCCACCCCGGGCGCGCTCCCCGTAAAAGGCCGCCAGCCGCGCAAAGCCACCGGGATGCTCTTCCAGGTTGGTATGCATGGAGCCCATCAGTACGCGGTTCTTCAGGGTGGTGAAGCCGAGGTCAAGCGGGGCGAGCAGGTGTGGGTAAGGCTGCTGTGACATGGTGGTCATTCTCATATTGTATGGCTCCCGTGCTGGTTCACCGGGTGCCGGTTGGGTTTCGCCTGTCAAGGTTAGCTATGCAAAAAGTTGCATAGTGTGGACCAAGGATACCAAGCCCGGGAAACGGGTGACACTGACCATTCCGACCGATTCTTCTGTCCTTCCCATCTCCTGATCCGGGCAAACGTCAGCTGCCGAACATTTCTATCACCTGTTCCCGCAGCCAGCGGTTGGCGCCTTCGTCATCCTGGCTGCGGTGCCACAGCAGGTGCCAATCCATCTGCGGTATCTGGAACGGCAGCTCGAAGCACTTCGCCGGGTACTGCCGGGCCAGGCTGACCGGTACCGTGAGTGCCAGGTCGGTCTTCAATACCACCAGCGGTGCCACCCGGTAGTGCTGCACCCGCAGTTTCACCTTGCGCCGCCGCCCGAGCTTGTTCAGTGCAATATCCGCGATCCCCGGGCCACTGCGGCGGCTGGAAACGTGGATATGCTCCAGCCCCAGATACTGCTCCAGGGTAAGGCTGGAGGCGCCTGCCAGCGGGTGATCCGGGCGCACCATGCACTGGTATCTGTCTGCTACAAGACGCTGCTGGTTGAGCTGGGTGGCGGAGACCATGGGAATATCCAGGGCAAAGTCCAGGCTGTTGGCCGCCAGCTCCTTCACCAACTGGTCCCGCGGCACATAGTAAGACTCCACGCTGACCCCCGGGGCCACCGCGTGCAGATGCTCCAGCAATTGCGGCAACACCAGTGTCTCCGCCATATCGTTCATGGAAACCCGCAAGGTTTTGTGCGCGCTGGCGGGTTCAAAGCGGTGGTGTCCGGTCACGCTACTGCCCAATAGGGCCAGCGCCTGTTGCACCTTGGGCATGATGCTCTCTGTCAGTGGTGTGGGACTCATTCCACTGGGGGTGCGGGTGAACAGTTGGTCGTCCAGTGCGCGGCGCAGGCGCGCCAGGGCATTGCTCACGGCGGGTTGGGTGATATGCAGGCGCTCCGCCGCGCGCGTCAGATTGCGGGTGTTGTAGATGGCATCGAGCACCGGGAAGAGGTTCATATCAATCTGCTGTAACTGCATGGTCACTTTTTCCTCTCGCCGGAATCGGCCGCAATGGTATCACTATGGTGAATGATTGAATATTTACATAATAAACTTTGATGATTCATAAGGAATCGATAGCTTTATCCCTCACAGGACTGAAAGAGTGAATAACCCGAGACGTAATTCGCAACGATCACCCCTTCATTTACATTGCCAACCACGGGAGAACGGCAGTGCCGGAAATATTTGTAGTGCGCCATGGCCAGGCGTCATTTGGCAGCGATAACTACGACCAGTTATCGGAACTCGGCTGGCAGCAGGCGCGCTGGCTCGGGGAGCATTGGGCAGAGGACGGATTGCAGTTCGATCACATAGTCAGTGGTGATCTGCAGCGGCACCGCGAAACCGCGCAAGGTATCTGTGAGGGGCTGGGGCTTGCGAGCCACAGTGTGGAGGAATTACCGCAGCTCAATGAATTTGATTTTAAACAGGTGATGAGTGCCTACCGCGAAAAAAATCCGCAGGCGGCGCCGAGTGCAAATGCGGAGCGTGCGGATTACTACCGCTTTCTGAAAAAGGCCATGCACGCATGGTCGGCCGGCGAAATAAGTGCGGCGGAATCCTGGCAGCAGTTCGAGCAGCGTATCGAGGAAATAGTGGGGGTGCTCGCCGCCGGCGCGCGCGGTGGCAAAACCCTGGTGGTGAGTTCCGGCGGCGCCATCGCCATGATGGTGCGGCAGGTATTGGGTGCGCCCTCAAGCAGCGTGACCCAGTTGAACATGCAGATAAAAAATACCGCGGTCAGTCATTTTTTTGCCGGCCGCAGCGGTGTGAGCCTGCACAGTTTCAACCACCTGCCGCATCTCGATAACCGCGAACGTCGACAGTTCATCACCTACAGCTAATCAAATCAGTACCAGATACCAGCGCCAGAAAAGAGCAAGAGCGAAAACATGAATTTTGAATATTCCCCGAAAGTACAGAACCTGCTGCAGCGCCTGAAACAGTTTATGGCGGAAGAGGTTGTCCCGGTTGAATCCCAGTATTGGGAGCAATTGGAGCAGGACCGCTGGGGCGAACCGCCGATTATGGAAGAGCTGAAACAAAAGGCGCGGGATGCGGGCCTCTGGAACCTGTTTATGCCGGGCAGCGAACACGGTGCCGGGCTGACCAACCTGGAATACGCGCCGCTGGCGGAGGAAATGGGCCGTGTGCTGTTTTCCTCAGAAATTTTCAATTGCAGTGCGCCGGATACCGGCAATATGGAAGTGCTTGCCCAGTATGGTTCGGATGCGCAGAAGGAACGCTGGTTGAAGCCGCTGCTGGCGGGGGAAATCCGTTCGGCTTTCGCCATGACCGAACCAAAAGTGGCCTCCAGTGATGCCACCAATATCGAAACGGAAATCGTGCGCGATGGCGACGATTACGTTATCAATGGCCACAAATTCTATATCAGCGGCGCATTGAACCGCCGCTGCGAAATCATGATCGTGATGGGCAAGACCGCGCCCGACAGCCCCGACCGCTATCGCCAGCAATCCCAGATACTGGTACCGATGAATACTCCCGGGGTGAAAGTAATTCGCCCCATGACGGTGTTCGGTTACGACGACGCGCCGGAAGGCCACGGCGAAATCATTTTCGACAATGTGCGGGTGCCGGCGGAAAACTTGATACTCGGCGAAGGTCGCGGATTTGAAATTGCGCAGGGTCGCCTTGGTCCCGGTCGCATCCACCACTGTATGCGCCTGATCGGCCAGGCCCAGCGTGCGCTGGAAATGATGTCCGCACGGGCGGAAAACCGCGTGGTGTTCGGTCGCCCCATGATCAAGCAGGGTTCCGTGCGCGAGGATATTGCCAAGTCCGCCTGCGAAATTGAACAGGCGCGCCTGCTTACCCTCAAAGCCGCCGACCAGATGGATCGCTACGGCAACAAGGCAGCGCGAGACCTGATAGCCATGATCAAAATTGTCGCTCCGCAAATGGCGTGCAATGTCATCGACCGCGCCATCCAGATTCACGGCGCTGCGGGCCTAGGGCAGGACTTCAATCTCGCGCGGGCCTACGCTTATGCGCGTACCATCCGTCTCGCCGACGGTCCGGACCAGGTGCACATGATGCAGTTGGGACGCAACCTGGCTGCGGCTTATGCAGCGGAGGTGGGTTGAATGTCAGAGGTAAAAAACCCTGCCGCAGTGGATCAGCTGGATACGGAAAAGTTGTCCGCTTACCTGAAGGGGAAAATCCCGGGCTTTGATGGCCCGGTACAGGCGAGCAAGTTTTCCGGTGGGCAATCCAACCCCACCTTCAAAATTCAGACCGGCGCGGGCACCTATGTGCTGCGCCGCCAGCCGCCGGGGAAACTGCTGAAATCTGCGCATGCGGTAGACCGGGAGTTTCGGGTAATGCAGGCACTCGCCGGCAGTGACGTACCCGTGCCCAAGGTGCTGCACCTGTGTGAAGACCGCGATGTCATCGGTTCCATGTTCTATGTGATGGAATATTGCGAGGGGCAGATTTTCTGGGACGCCGCATTGCCGGAGCTGAACAACAGCGAGCGCGCTGCTTTCTACGAGGAAATGAACCGGGTATTGGCCGCATTGCACAGTGTCAACATCGATGCGGTGGGGCTTTCCGATTACGGGCGCCCGGGTAATTATTTCGAGCGGCAGTTTGAGCGCTGGCAGGGACAGTATCGGGCATCGGAACTACAGCCCATCACTGCCATGGACCAGCTGATCCTTTGGCTGGGTGAAAACCTGCCGGCGGATGATGGCCGTGTTTCCCTGGTACACGGGGACTATCGCCTCGACAACATCATGTTTCACCCTACCGAATCCCGCGCCATCGCGGTGCTGGACTGGGAACTTTCCACTCTGGGACACCCGTTTGCGGATCTCGCATACCAGTGCATGCAACTGCGCATGCCTGCGGATAGCGGCAATATCTCGGGGCTTATGGGGGTGGATCGTCACAGCCTCGGCATTCCCACTGAGCGGGAGTATGTGGCCCGCTACTGCGAGCGTATGGGTATCGAGCGCATCGATAACTGGGCCTTCTATCTCGCGTTCAGTTTCTTCCGTCTCGCCGCCATCATCCAGGGCGTAGCCAAGCGTGCCCACGACGGTAATGCCTCCAGTAAAAATGCGGCAAAGCTCGGTGCTTTCGTCGGTCCGCTGGCCACGCTTGCACTGAATGTCATCGAACAAGAACAGTAATAAAACATCAAACGATTTTGAGGAAAACTCTATGGCGACCAATCTTTTTGACCTGACCGGAAAAATCGCCCTGGTAACTGGAGCAAGCCGCGGTATCGGCGAGGCAATTGCAAAACTGCTGGCGGAGCAGGGGGCCCATGTGCTGGTTTCCAGCCGTAAGATCGAGGGCTGCCAGGCCGTAGCCGATGCCATCAATGATGCGGGCGGCAAGGCCGAAGCCGTGCCCTGCCACATCGGCAATATGGAAGATATCGAACAGGTATTCAGCCATATTCGCAGCAAGTACGGCAAGCTGGATATTCTGGTGAACAACGCCGCAACCAATCCCTATTTCGGACATATCCTCGATACGGATATCGGTGCCTTCGAGAAGACCGTGGCGGTCAATATTCGCGGTTATTTCTTCATGTCGGTGGAAGCGGGCAAGCTGATGCGCGAAAACGGTGGTGGCTGCATCGTCAATACGGCTTCTATCAACGCACTGCAGCCGGGAGTTGGGCAGGGTATTTACTCCATTACCAAGGCCGCAGTGGTGAATATGACCAAAGCGTTTGCCAAGGAATGCGCGCAGTTCAATATTCGGGTCAATGCGCTGTTGCCCGGCCTCACCAAGACCAAATTTGCCGGTGCACTGTTCTCCCACGAGGAAATCTACAACACCGCCATCGGCCATATTCCCATGCACCGTCATGCGGAACCGGAAGAAATGGCCGGCACTGTGTTGTACCTCGTGTCTGATGCCAGCAGTTACACCAATGGTGAATGCGTGGTGGTGGATGGCGGACTCACCTCCTGTGGAGGACTCTGAGTATGGCGGAATTCATGCGGGACCCGATGCTGGACTTTACCGGCAACGTGGTACTCATTACCGGCGCTGCCAGCGGCTTTGGCGCCCTGGCTGCAGAAGAGCTGGGCCGCCGCGGTGCGCGTCTGGTTTTGGGGGATATCAACGCGGCAGGTCTGGGGCTGGTGGTAGACAAGCTCACCGCACAGGGTATTGAAGTGCAGACAATGGCTTGTGACGTTTCCTCCGAAACTGACTGCGCTGCCATGGTGGCACTGGCGCGGGAAAATTTTGGCCGCCTGGATATCGCCATCAATAACGCCGGTATCGCTCCGCCCATGCAATATTTTGAAGAGGTGGATGAAGAAACCCTCGACCTGCAGCACCGGGTGAATGTAAAGGGCGTTTTCTTCGGCATGAAGCACCAGCTCAAGGTGATGCGCAGCCAGGGCAGTGGAGTAATCCTGAATGTCAGTTCCATGGCCGGCCTTGGTGGTGCCCCCAAGGTGGCTGCCTACGCCGCTGCCAAACATTCGGTGGTGGGGCTGACCCGCACTGCAGCGGTGGAATACGCCCGTCACAATGTGCGCGTCAACGCCATTTGCCCTTTTTACACCCTGACCCCGATGGTTACCGATATTCAGGCACCAGAGGGTGCCACTGTGGATCAGGTGCACGCGCAATTGGCCTCCGGTTGCCCGATGAAGAGACTGGGAAAACCGGAGGAAGTGGTCAGTGCCATGTTGATGTTGTGTTCACCGGCGCTCACTTATGTCACCGGGCAGACCCTGGCGGTAGACGGTGGAGTTTCCGCCTTTTAATTTGCAATGACTGAATAATTTCTAACGACGTAAAGAGAGGGAGTTCACATGCCAATCATTATTTCCCCTAACGATTGCGCCAGTGCTATCGGCAGCGAAACTCAGGCCACAGACTGGTTCCAGATCGATCAGGCGCGTATCAATGCGTTTGCAGATTGCACCCTGGACCACCAGTTTATCCATGTGGACCCGGTAGCCGCTGCCAGGTCCCCTTTCGGCAGCACCATCGCCCACGGTTTCCTGTCGCTGTCCATGTTGTCCTACTTCGCTGAGCAGCTGGAAGTGGTGATGGATGGGGTAAAAATGGGAGTGAACTACGGTCTGGATAAGGTGCGTTTTATCAGCCCGGTAAAAGTGGACCAGCGCGTGCGAGCCCGCGCCAAGTTGCTGGATGTCCTCGAAAAAAATCCGGGGCAATTCCAGTTAAAGCTGGAAGTGACGGTAGAGATCGAAGGGCAGGACAAACCTGCGCTGATTGCCGAGTGGCTGGTCATGCAGTTTGTGTGATCTGCAAAAGATGATTTAAAAATAACAAGCGTTAATGGAGAGAACCATGTCTATTTCGTTCGAAGGTAAAGTGGCTATCGTCACCGGTGCCGGCAATGGCCTCGGCCGGTCCCACGCACTGGAGCTGGCACGTCGTGGTGCCAAGGTGGTCGTGAACGACCTCGGTGGCGCCCGTGATGGCTCCGGTGGCTCACTTACCGCCGCGGAATCGGTAGTGCAGGAAATTATCGCCGCCGGCGGTGAGGCCATCGCCAACGGTGCCAACGTCACCGACTTCCTGCAGATTCAGGAAATGGTGAAAGAGACAGCAGAACGCTGGGGTCGCGTGGATATTCTGGTGAACAATGCCGGTATCCTGCGGGACAAATCCTTCGCCAAGGCACCCATGGACGATTTCAAGCTGGTGGTGGACGTGCACCTGATGGGCAGCGTGAACTGCACCAAAGCGGTATGGGAAATCATGCGCGAGCAGCTGTACGGTCGTATTGTGATGACGACATCTTCTTCCGGCCTGTACGGAAACTTTGGCCAGTCCAACTACGGCGCTGCAAAAACCGGCGTGGTGGGATTGATGAATACCCTGTGCCTGGAAGGCGAAAAGTACGGCATCAAGGTGAACTGCCTGTCACCCACCGCAGCCACCCGTATGACGGAAGACATTATTCCCGACCCTAAAGCGCTGGAATTGCTGACCCCTGAATCCGTAACTGCGGGGCTGGTCGCCCTGGTGGCCGAGGATGCCCCGAATCGCTTTATTCTCTGTGCGGGTGCGGGTGCTTTTGCCCGGGCGCGCATCCTTGAAACCGAGGGCATTTACCTGCCGCCGGAGCAACAGACCGCGGAAAACGTGCTCGCCAATCTGGATGCCATTGCCGATGAAAAAGGCCAGCAGGAATTGGTGGGCGGTTTGAACCAGACGGTGAAATTTTTGCAGAAAGCTGCCCAGGGCCTGGGCATCAAGCTCGGCGGCTGAGCCGGGAAAATAGGGAGAATTGGCCATGAAAGAAGCTGTGATCGTTTCCACCGCGCGCACGCCGATTGGTAAAGCCTACCGCGGCGCATTCAATAATCTGGACGGCGCCAGCCTCGGTGCCCACGCGGTTCGCGCCGCCGTTGCGCGCGCCGGTGTCGAGGCCGGCGAAGCGGACGACTGTATTTTTGGCGTGGCGCTGCAGCAGGGTACCACCGGCACCAATGTGGCACGTCAGGTGGCACTGCGCGCGGGACTTTCGCCCACCGTTGCCGGTATGACCATCGACCGCCAGTGCTCATCCGGACTGATGGCGGTCGCCACTGCGGCGAAGCAGATTACCAACGACGGCTCGCCCATCGTCGTTGCCGGTGGCATGGAGTCCATTTCCCTGGTGCAGAATCAGAACATGAATATGTTCCGTGCTGCCGATCCGGCACTACTGGAAATGCACCCGGCCATTTATATGCCGATGATCGATACTGCGGAAATTGTGGCCCAGCGCTACGGTATCAGTCGTGATCTTCAAGACGAGTACGCGCTGCAATCCCAACTGCGCACCGCCGCCGCGCAGCAGGCCGGCCTGTTTGCTGACGAAATCATTCCGGTCACTGCCAACATGATCGTGGTGGACAAGGAAACCGGTGAGCAGTCCGAGAAGCAGGTCACCCTGTCTCTCGACGAAGGCAACCGCCGGTCCACCACGATTGAAGGACTGCGCAGCCTGAATCCGGTGCGCGACAACGGCGTAATCACCGCCGGGAATGCCTCGCAGCTTTCCGACGGTGCTGCTGCCATGGTGCTGATGGACAGCAAACTGGCGGAACAGCGCAACCTGAACCCGCTGGGTATATATCGCGGCATGGCGGTGGCAGGTTGTGAGCCCGACGAAATGGGCATCGGTCCGGTATTTGCGATTCCAAAACTGCTGGCCCGCACTGGCCTCAAAATGGACGACATCGGTTTGTGGGAGCTGAACGAGGCATTTGCGGTCCAGGTGCTGTATTGCCGTGACAAGCTCGGCATCGACAACGACAAACTCAATGTCAACGGCGGTGCTATTTCTATCGGTCACCCTTATGGAATGAGTGGCGCACGCATGGTGGGGCATGCACTGCTCGAAGGTAAGCGCCGCGGCGTGAAGTATGTGGTGGTGACCATGTGTGTGGGTGGCGGTATGGGTGCAGCCGGACTGTTCGAAGTTGTATAACAAGCCGAAGATCCAGACGAAATAACAGTTGAGGCAAAATATGCGAGCTCTGGTATGCGAGGCCTTTGGCCCGATAGAAAATCTGAAAGTCCGTGACTGGCAACTGCCGGCATTGAAACCCAATGAGGTTCGCCTCGAAGTTCACGCGGCGGGAGTGAATTTTCCCGATGGCCTGATGGTGCAAGGGAAATACCAGGTGAAGCCCGCAATGCCTTTCGTCGCCGGCGGTGAGTGTGCGGGGATCATTCGTGAAGTCGGCGAATCGGTCAAAGGGTTCAAGGTCGGCGACAGAGTGATTGCGATGCCCGGACTTGCGGCGTTTGCGGAAGTGGTCAATGTGGATCACAAACTGTTGATGCCAATGCCCGCCGAGCTGGACTTCCAGCAGGCGGCGGGTTTCTGCATCACCTATGCCACCTCTTACTACGCTTTCAAGCAACGTGCGCAACTGAAAGAGGGCGAAACCCTGGTGGTGCTGGGCGCTGCCGGTGGCGTTGGCGTAACTGCGATCCAGCTGGGCAAGCTGATGGGTGCTCGGGTAATAGCCTGTGCCTCCACCGATGAAAAATTGGCATTCTGTCGTGATCTGGGTGCAGACGAAACCATCAATTACAGCAGGGAAAACCTCAAGGATCGCATTCGCGAACTGACCGATGGAAAGGGCGCGGACGTGATCTACGACCCAGTGGGTGGTGATTTTAGCGAGCAGGCTTATCGTTCCATTGCCTGGGGCGGGCGCTACCTGGTGATTGGCTTTGCCGCCGGGGATATTCCCAGCTTGCCACTGAATCTGCCGCTGTTGAAAGCCGGGGATATTCTCGGCATATACTGGGGCGGCTGGGCAGCGCGAGACCCCAAAGCGAATATGCAGAACTTCAGTGAGCTGCTCGGCTTTGTACAGCAGGGGCGCCTGCAGCCGTTGACCACCGAAGTCTACGATCTGAGTGATTTTACCCGGGCGTTTGCTGCGATTAACGAACGTCGTGCGAAAGGCAGGGTGGTTCTCACTATGGGGCAGAATCAGGACTGATCTCGGGTAGATCCGTATCCCGCGACCAAATAAAAAAGGGAGTGGTGCAATATCACTCCCTTTTTTATGCAAGAAATTCGATATGACGTAAGAATTACGAAGGGCTGTCAGGGAAGAATTCGGCAGTGCTTACGCGCTACCGCGGCCAGATCTTTGGGCAGTATGTCTGTGTCTGCAGAGTGCTGTTGTCGTCGCCACTGGGCACATAGGCCCACGTAATTGCCGGCTTCCACTTCCGTACGCAGTGCGTGCCAGGTATCGACTTTGGCCTGAACCAGAGCGGGCTGGGGGGACTTCTGGTCCAGCCCCGTTTCTGCATTTTGCGGTGGCGTCAGTTGGCCGGGCGCAGCGCCAATGTATTGAGCCGGGTTGAGAAACACTATGGCAATGGCCACCGCACCGAACCCAGACGCCGCGCGAGACAGCAATCGGCTGGTCTTGCGACCTGCGGGGTGAATCGGTTTAACCGCCCTGATATCCGCGAGAATTTTCTTTTCGAGAGGAGTGGGGGTACGCAGTTGTTCCCTCTCCCGCCGATAAGACGACTCCCAGTGATTGCAGTTCATATTTCACACTACCTCAACCGAAGGTTCGGTGGTGGCGACGCTGGCTGCTGCAATATTCGGAGCCTTTTTCCAGCGGAACGCCAAGGACGGCTTCTTCGGTATCGTCGCGGATTCCGCGGCCTGTTTTGCTGCTGCCTGTTTTGCCGCTTCTTGCTGAGCCGCGGCGAGCGCAGCGGCCTCCTTCGCCAGGGTGGCAGCCGATTTCCAGGGCTTGCGTGCGCTCCCGTGTACGGTGAGTTCTACCATCTGGCGACTTTGGTTCAACACATGGCGACACAGTGCCAGTGGCAACTTTTCGATATCCGCCACTGTGGCCAGCGACAGGCCACACTCGGTAAACAGCAGGAATACATTGCGCTCGCGGCGCGGCAGTTGCTGTATAGCGCGCAGCACCTCGGTATTCTCCAGAGCCGAGCGCAGGGAGTCGTTCTCGGTACGGGCTTCCTCTGGCACGGCATCAGGGTTCTGCAACTGCCGATTGATGCTGATAAAAAGCCAGTTCTTCAGGCGGCAGCCGCCCAAATTCGGTGGTGCCTGTAGGAAGGCTCCCCAGAAGTTCTCCATCAATTGGGAGCATTGTCGAGGTGCCATCTGTGCGCAGTAACGGAACAGGGCATCCTTGTAACGCCGGTAGATTTCCCGAAATACGCGCTGACTGCGGGTATTACAGTACTGATTGACCAAGTCTTCATCACTGAGACTGCACAACTTGTCCGCAAACATGGGACTTGCCTCCTTGGCTTTAATTCCCATTGCCACTTACCCGGTTGCACACCCCGGGACATATCCGGTCCGCAGGTAATTCAATAAACGAGTAATCTGTTTTTAAATTTATTTCGCTCACAAATTCAGCAGTGGTGAAAACCGCTTTCTGGCTCAGTGTTTACCGTTGCCAGTCTGCTGTTCCGACGTCTTGTCCGCGTCGGTAATTTTTTCCGAATAACCTTTAACTACTTTTTCTTGTTTTTTGTTATCTGATCTTTCACGGTCGGCGGAAACAGGCCCTTCCTGTTCCACCCGGCTGTGCTTTTTCCACGCGGCAAGAAACAGCGTGGCGAGCCCCAACAACAGTTCATCCACAAAGGGCACCAGGTCGGGAATGATCAAGTCAATCAAAAACAGCGCGCAGATCCACTTGAACAGCTGGGGATGTTTGAGCCTGCGAGCATAGTTGAGAAACCAGCCCACCAGGGCACTGGGTAGAACGCGCTTCATGTAGTACCAGTTACTGGTGATGGAGACTGGTGATTGAAAATGCTTTCAGGACCGTGTTGGCAGTATAGCTCGGGGCCGGTGGACCAGCGTTCGGGGAAAAGGTTCCGCGTGTGAAAAAACGCAGATGGTGGCGCGGAAATATCGATAAGTTCCGACGGGCGTCCGGAGACGCGGCGCAGGAGTAAACGGCGAAGCGAGTAGAATCAGGCCGCCGGGCCCATTCGCTCGCGAAGCGGGAGGCGCAGCTGTTCCGGACCCAAATCGGCGCGTAAATCTCTGAGTTTCACCCCGACACCGAGCAGTCGGATGGGGTCGCTGCGCTTGTCCCAGCATTGTTGTAACAGCTGTTTGAATTCACTGATACGGGCGGCGCGACTGGCGCGCTCCTGGGTGGACTGGGTGAAATCGGCATATTTGACCTTGATGATGGCGGCGCTGATTTCGTAACGGTCGTCGAGCTTTTCCAGCCGCTCCTGCAGGCGTCCGTACAGGTTGGTCATTTCTTCAACCCATTTCCCGTGTTTATCCAAGTCTTCGGTAAATGTGTGTTCGACACTGACACTTTTGCGCGAACCGTCGCCGCTCACCGGCCGGTCGTCCTGGCCGCGACAGAGTTGATACAGTCGGTTGCCGAATTTGCCGTATTTCTGCACCAGTTCCACCAGGGAAAAACGCCGCAGGTCACTGCAGGTGTGAATGCCCTCACGGTGCATTTTTTCCGTGGTAACCCGGCCCACCCCGTGAATTTTTTTGACGGGCAGTCGCAGGACAAAATCCTCGACTGCATCCGGGCGAATGACTGTTAGTCCATCGGGTTTTTGCCAATCGCTGGCGATTTTTGCCAGGAATTTGTTAGGGGCAACGCCGGCAGAAATGGTAATTCCCAGATCCTTGAAAACCCGTGCGCGAATCTCGCGCGCGATCAAAGTTGCACTGCCATTGCAGTGCGCGCTATCGGTAACGTCGAGAAAAGCCTCGTCGAGGGATAGCGGTTCAATAATGTCGGTATAGGTGAGAAAAATATCCCGTATCTGCCCGCTAACTTCCCGATATTTTTTCATATTGCCCGGCACTACAATCAGGTCGGGACACAGTTTTTTCGCCTGTGAAGTGGGCATGGCCGAGCGCACGCCAAAGCTGCGCGCTTCGTAATTGCAGGTAGAAATCACTCCGCGACGATCGCTTGCGCCGCCCACGGCAATAGGCCGCCCCCGCAAATTGGGGTCGTCTCGCATTTCTACCGAAGCGTAGAAACAGTCGCAGTCGCAGTGGATGATCTTTCGCATGCTGGGATTATATCCAGTATCGGAAATTGGCCAACCGAATTTGGTAAATGCCAGATTCGCCGAGGTGAAAAGACGAGGTAAGTGAGGAGGTAGGTAATGAGCAGAATCTCCCTGATGGATCGCGAAGTGGAGCAACAGGTTTCCGGTATTTTCGAAGAGGTGCGGACGCAACTCGGCTTTGTACCCATGTTGTTCCGGGCTTACGCCAACAATCCCACCCTGCTGTCGGAATTGTGGGATCGCTACCAGCACACCATGCTGACCGGTGGTCTGTCGCGGCGACTGAAGGAGGAGATCGCCCTGATGGTGGCCGAGGACGAGCACAGCGATTACGGCATCACCCTGCATAGCAGTGCGCTGCGGCAACTCGGCATGGACCCCCATGAAATCCTGCGGGTGCGCACCGACCCGGACCACGCCCATCTGGAGCCCCGCGATCACGCGCTGCTGGAAATCGCACGCCACGGCAACCTCGCGCCCTATGATCACGGGGAGCGGTATATCAATCACGCGCGGGACGCCGGTGCGGCGGATGCCGATATTCTCGAAGCGCTGGCGGTTGCGAGCCTGGCGGCAGAGATCAGCCACGTATCGAGCATGTTGGATATCCCTGCGGATATTCGTCACTGACAGATTGCACCTGCCCGGTGCCTGCAAATCCGGTGCGGAGGTGATTTCCGCACTGGAGGGGGCGTGTGATGCAGTTAATTCGCCCAATTGTTGCAATCTTCTTGATAATGAGAAAGCTTCGCAATAGTATGCGCGGCATCTGAATGCTGGTGCGCTTGTACCAGTTTCTGCATTTCAGGGCGGTCGATTGGCGATTGCCCGAAACAATTATTCAAATCGACTCTTTCTCAAGGGGAACCGGACATGCCTTCCAGCCTTCATGCATCGGATGCGTTTTTCTCTGTTCATCAATTGACCCGTGCCATCAGAATTGCCGGCTTTGGTATTGTCAGTCTGTACGCGGGCGCCGCAATGGCTGAGGACGCACCAGCCCAGGCGGCGTTGGAAGAGGTGGAAGTGACGGCGGATGGCTCCCAGGTAGTGCTGTCAACGGAGTACGCCGGCGGTCAGGTAGCCCGCGGTGGCCGCGCCGGTATTCTCGGCAACCTGGACATGATGGATTCGCCGTTCTTCAGCACCAGCTACACCAGCAACCTGATGCTGCACCAGCAGGCGGTGAGCGTGGCAGACGTTCTGCAGAACGACCCCACGGTGCGCGTGGCCACGGGCTTCGGCAACTTTCAAGAGCTTTACTTGATTCGCGGCTTCCCGGTGTTCTCCGACGATATGACCTACAACGGTGTGTTCGGCATTCTGCCGCGCCAGTTTGTGGCCAGCCAATTGCTTGAGCGGGTGGAAGTCTTCCGCGGAGCGAGTGCCTTTCTGAATGGTGCCGCACCCGGTGGCAGTGGTCTCGGTGGCGGTGTGAACCTTGTGCCAAAGCGCGCACCGGGGCAGGCGCTGACCCAGGTCACTGCCGGCGTGGAAGGCAATGGCAATGTCTACGGTGCGCTGGATCTCGCACGTCGCTTTGGCGAGGGCGACAGCTCCGGTGTGCGCATCAATCTGGTGGAGCGCGCGGGCGAGACCGCGGTGGAGGATCAGGAACGTGATCTGAGCGTATTCTCCGTCGGCTACGACTACACCGGCGAGCGTCTGCGTCTGTCTGCAGACCTGGGTTATCAGAATCACCACATCGATGCGCCGCGCCCGGCGGTGACGCCGCTTGGTGCCATTCCCAAGGCACCGGACGCGGATACCAATTTCGCCCAGCCCTGGACCTACACCGATGAAGAGCAAATTTTTGGTGTGGTGCGCGGCGAGTACGACTTGACCGACAGCACCAGCGCCTGGCTGGCGCTGGGGATGCGCGATGGAACCGAGAGCAACGTGCTGGCAAATCCCAGCGCGATGGCCGATGGAGCGACCTCTACCTACCGATTCGACAATGCGCGCGAAGACAAGGTGCTGTCCGGTGAAACCGGTATCCGTACCAGCTTCGATACCGCCAGCGTCGGTCATACCGTGACAGTCTCCGCATCGACCTTTGCGCTGGAGTCTGCCAATGCTTACGCGTTCTCGAGCTTTGCCGGTTTTGCCGGTGACCTGTACAACCCGGTAGCGGCGGATGCGCCGGCGGCGGACTTCTTCGTGGGCGGCTCCCTGACCAATCCCCATGTCACGGAAAAAACCGATGTTTCCAGTCTCGCGATCTCAGACATGCTGTCGCTGCTGGATGACCGCCTGCTGGTGACTCTCGGCCTGCGCCAACAGAACATCGAAACCCGCTACTTCGACTACAACAGCGGTTCACCCCTGTCTTCCTACGATGACAGCGCACTGACCCCGGTTGCCGCGGTCGTGGTGAAGCCCAGCGAAACGATCTCTCTGTACGCCAACTACATCGAGGGCCTGCAGCCCGGTGAAATTGCACCCGCGGTCAGTGGCGGTACGCCAGTGAGCAACGTCGGTGAAGTGCTCGAGCCCTACAGCAGTGAGCAGTTCGAAGCCGGGGTCAAATACGATGGCGGCAGCTTCGGTGGCAGTCTGAGTGCGTTTACCACCAGCAAACCGAGCAGTTTTGTACAAGACGGTGTGTTTGATACCTTCGGCGAGCAGCGCAACCGCGGTCTGGAGCTGAGCCTGTTTGGCCAGCCGCTGGAGAATGTGCGTCTAATCGGCGGCGCGACCCTGCTGAACGCGGAAATGACCAGCACCGCAGGTAATCTGCATGAAGGCAACGATGCCATCGGTGCTCCGCGTGTTCAGTTCAACCTGAATGCGGAGTGGGACCTCGCTGGCGTTCCCGGGCTGACCCTGGAAGCCCGCGGCCTGCACACCGGTTCTCAGTACGCGGATGCGGCCAATACCATCGAGGTGGGCAGCTGGAACCGGGTGGACCTGGGGGCACGCTACCTGACCGCGATTGGCGACAAGCCGATGACTCTGAAAGCGCGGGTTCAAAATGTGGCGGACGACAATAACTGGGTATCCGTGGGTGGTTATCCCGGAGCCAATTACCTGGTGCTCGGCGAGCCGCGCACTTTCCTGCTGTCCGCATCCCTGGACTTTTGATCCGGAGCCCTGACGGATGGGTATGATCCTCGCCACCGCGTCCAGTGCCGCCGGGCTGTTCAGCCTTTACGGCAGCTGGCGCAACTGGTCGCTGCTACAACGCTGGGGCACATTGCTGGGTTGGAGTCTGCTGCTGCTGTCCTGTTTCCTTTGGGCCAGCAGCGCAGCCAGCGTTGCGCTGGGCATCAGCTATGCACTGCTTGCGCTCACCGCCTGCGCCTGGCTGCTGGTGGGGTATAACCGCGAACTGCGCCCGCAGCGGTCGCCGCTGCTGGCCGCCGGCAAAGTGCGCTGGCCGGCACTGCCGACCCTGGGCAAACACCTGCTGTTGCTGCTGGGCACGGTGCCGCTGGCGGGTGCTGCGGCTCTGTACGGCAGCACTGCCCTGGCCACTTTTCTGCCCTGGCAACAGGGTAATGCCCTGAGCTTTGCCATGTTGCTGGCGCCAGTGCTCTGGGGCTGCGGCGCCTACTGGCAGTGCGCGGACTCCCGTCCCCTGCGACCGGCTGTGCTACACCTTGCTGTGTTACTTGCGAGCGCCGCCGCCTTACACTGATCTCCCTGTTTCTCGCGGTCCGTCACCGGTATTCCGGGCCGCGGGATTAATCTGAAAAAGTTTTCTCGATGAAATTCAGCCTCTCTCCCGCGTTGGTCAAAAGCTCCCTCGCAAGTCATTCCTGGATTGGCCTGCTGGTGGGTTTTTTGATGTACCTGATCTGCGTGTCCGGCAGCCTGGTGGTGCTCTCCGGTTATCTGAAGCGCTGGGAGCAGCCGGCGGTAGCGGAGTACCAGACACTTGTGCCGGCCGCCGCAACCGCTGCCTACCAGGAACTGCTGGCCCGCAAGCCGGATATTTCCGGCGATATCCTGATGATGTTGCCGCGGGACGATCAGCCCCGCGGCATGCTGGTATCCGCCGGTGGCGTCTACTACCTGAAGGAAGATGGCAGCCGCGACGTTGACATCTCCACGCCCTGGAGCAATTCCATGGTGGGGTTGCACGATGCGCTGCATATTCCCAGCGACTGGGGAGAAATCCTGGTCAGTGTTTTGGGGGTGATGCTGTGCGGGCTGATCGTGTCCGGTTTTCTCGCGCACCCGCGGATTTTCCGCGATGCGTTCAATTTCCGCCTCGGAGGCTCGCGGCATCTGGAGCAGGCGGACATTCACAACCGCCTGAGCGTTTGGGGTGCGCCCTTTCATCTGGTGATCGGATTGACCGGTGCCTGGTTCGGTCTCTCCATCCTGATGTACACCCTCTATGCCAATGCATTTTTCGGTGGTGACCGCGATGCCGCCATCGAATCCATTCACGGCTCCGGGCCAAAATTAGAGCAAATCGTGCAGGTGGCGGATGTGGGGCGCGCGCTGCAGTCCATGGCATCCATCGCACCGGATGCGCGCCCGATCTATTTCAATGTGGAGAACGCCAATTCCCCTGCGCAGTACATTCTGCTGGGTGCCCAGCACCCGGACAGCCTGATCTACGTCGAGCAGTATCGCTTCGACCAGCAGGGCAATTATCTGGATAAGGTCGGCTACTCCGATGGCGAGCCCGGCAAGCAAGTGCTGTTTTCCCTTTACCGTCTGCACTTCGGCCATTTCGGCGGATTGCCGGTAATGATCCTGTATGTGGTTTTCGGGATCGCCCTGGCGGTGGTGTCGGTCACCGGCATCAATATCTGGCTGGTGAAGCGCAAGAAACGGGATTTCATCAACAACCTCTGGGTTGGGCTGGTGTGGGGCGCTCCGCTCGCTATCGCCATTTCGGGTCTGGCGGCACTGATACTGAACAGCGGCGCGGCGGGTTATTTCTGGCTGCCGCTGATCGCGGCGGCTGTTTTTGGGCTGTTTCTGGATAACGAAGCGCGCAGTAAATGCTGGCTGCAGCGGATCACTGCGGTATTGCTGTTGCTGATGGCGCTGTTGCATCTGGTTTTGTTCAAATCCCACGGGCTGCACGGCGCAGCGTTGGTGGTCAATCTTGCCCTGGTGGCGTTTTCCGGAGTGTTTCTGTGGTTGGCGCATCGCACCGGAAAATTGCTGCGCTGAAAACCCGTCAAGCCGTCTCCCGCTTGCAGGCGCAGGCGTAATCCATTTGAATGAATGCCGTCGTAGAAGACAGTTATTCAGGTTTTACGCTCAGGTGAGGATTGCGTGCTGACACGGACGTTACCCAACAAGACTTTTTACCGCTCACTGCTGTGGCTGGTGTATTTTTGTGCGGCAGTTTCTGTAAGTCAGGCTCAGGCCCAAGATACTGCAAGCGGGGATCATGTCCGCGTGCGCTGGCTGGCTCCGGAGCAATTTGGTCCGGCGACGGAAACTATCGGTTTCTATTTTGACGTCGATCCCGGCTGGCATGTGTACTGGCGCAATGCCGGTGATTCCGGCGCGGCGCCGCGCTTCGATTTTGTCGGTGCCAGCGGTGAAGTCGGGGAAATCCAGTGGCCGTCTCCCGTGCGCCTGCCCATCGAGCATCTCACTAATCTCGGCTACGAAGACGATGTCGCCTACCTGTTTTCGGTCACCCCCGATGCACCGCGCATGGAACTGGTGGTGAATCTGGAATGGCTGGTGTGCAAGGTGGATTGCATCCCAGGATACGGCAACATGTCATTGTCCCGCGAGGTTGCGGACAAGGCGCAGTGGCTGCCGCAGGATCTCGCCCTGCGGGACCGGTTTGCCGCACAGATTCCCGACGCGGCAACGCCGGACAATTTTCCTTGGGCTGTACAGCGTGTCAGTGCTGGTGCAGAGCAGGGCACGCTGCAACTTGAATTGACGGCGGCCAATGGCGGCTCACTAGTGTCGCCGCCCGAAATATTTCCCCTGGATGGCGGGCTGTTGACCGCCAAGGCGCCGCAGGTAGAGCAATCCGGCAATACCATCCTCTACACATTCGAGCGCGTTCCGGGAGCGCCCCTGTTGCCAGCAGCATCGCCGACAACCGGATTTGTCATAAGCGACGGCACACGTGCCTGGCAGCTGGACAACCTCGAAATCCAGACCGCTTCCGTCAGCGTACCTCTGGCTGTCGACGGTAGTCAGCCTCTGTGGTTATTGATTCTCGCCGCCATTGCCGGCGGCGCCATTCTTAACTTGATGCCCTGCGTGTTTCCGGTGCTGTCGATCAAGCTGTTTGGTCTGATGGGACCCGGCACGTCCGCGCAGGAGCGCGTGAAATCGGGCGTGCTGTACGGCGCCGGCGTACTGGTGACCTTTGCGCTGCTCGGCGGATTGTTGTTGGCACTGCGCGCCGGTGGAGCCGCCATCGGCTGGGGTTTCCAGTTGCAGTCGGCGCCGGTGGTACTGGCGCTGATCCTGCTGTTCTGGCTGATGGCGCTGTCTTTCAGCGGGGTGTACGAATTCGGTCACCGGCTGATGAATCTCGCCGGGCACAGTCGCGGCGGCAGTTTCGCCACCGGCGTGCTCGCCGTATTTGTCGCCGCGCCCTGCACCGGCCCGTTTATGGGAGCGGCACTGGGGGCGGCGACCCTGTTGCCGACGGCCTCGGCCATGGCGATCTTTATCGGGCTCGGTATCGGCCTGGCGTTGCCGTTTGTGCTGCTGTGCCTGTTCCCCGTATTGCTACAGCGATTGCCGCAGCCAGGCCCGTGGATGGAAACCCTGCGCCAGTTTCTCGCCTTCCCGCTCTATGCCACGGTGATCTGGCTGCTGTGGGTACTGGGGCGTCTCGTCGGTGAAGATGGCTGGCTCTTGGGCAGCCTGGTGATGCTGGGGGTGGTGCTCGCCCTGTGGCTGGCGCAACACCTGCAACGGTTTGGCAAACTGTTTGCGTGGCTGTCTGTACTGGCGGTCATTGTTCTGGGATTGTCTGGCGCCAACTTTCTTCAGGAACAGCGCGCGCAGCCAGTAGCGGCGGCGCGTACGACGGCTGAGGGTTGGCAGCCGTACGACAGGATTGCCATCGGTGAAGCACTCACACGCGGGCAGGGGGTATTTATCGATTACACCGCGGCCTGGTGTATCACCTGTCAGGTGAACAAGAAACTGGTGCTGGATACAGATGAAGTCGCTGCACTGTTTGCAAAGAACAAGGTCTATCTTGTACGGGCAGACTGGACCGATCAGAACCCGGTAATTACCCGCGCGCTGGCAGAGCTGGGGCGCAACTCGGTCCCGGTCTATGCCTGGTATGCCCCGGGTGAAAAATCCCCGGTGTTGCTGCCACAGATTCTACAAACGAGCATGATCGAGGCGTTGTTTGCTTCAGAAACCGAGTAGTTAACAGGTAAGTGAGAAAGAAAAGAGGAAGGAAAGATGAACATTAAAAAATTCGGTGCAAAACATCTGCTTAATACCGTAGGCGCCTTTCTGATTGCGGCACCGGCCCTGGTAATGGCCGCCGCCACCCCCGGCGAGAAAGCCCCGGAATTCTCCGAGGTGGATGCGGCGGGTAAAACCCACAACCTGGCGGATTACAAAGGCCAGTGGCTGGTGCTGGAGTGGTTCAACAAGGATTGCCCTTATGTGAAGAAGCATTACGGCAGCGGCAATATGCAGGCGCTGCAGGAGAAATATACCGGCCAGGATATCAACTGGTTGACCGTCATTTCCTCCGCCAAGGGCAAGCAGGGTTACCTGGAACCGGCGCAGGCGCTGGAGGTGGCCGAGAGTCACAATCTCCATGCCAGTGCGCCGTTCCTGCTGGATAGCGATGGCAGCATGGGGCGCGCCTACGGTGCCAAAACCACCCCGCATATGTTCATCATCAACCCGGAAGGGCAGGTGGTGTATGCCGGTGCGATCGACGACAACGACTCTGCAAACCCTGCGGTAATTGCCGATTCTGCAAATTACGTGGCGGCGGCACTGGATGCATCAATGGCCGGCGACGCCATTGCGGTGGCGTCTTCGCGCGCTTACGGTTGCAGCGTCAAGTATTGAGTGGATGCGCAGCGCCCGGTGCAATGCCGGGCTGCTGCAAGTTTTCCTACTCCATGTCACCCAAGGTCTCGACCATTGCTGCTGTCAGCCGGCTCAAGTCTTCTTCGCTGATTACGTAAGGCGGCATGGTGTAAACCAGTTTGCCGAACGGGCGCAGCCATACGCCGTGTTCGATCAGGCTCTGTTGCAAGGTCCTGTTGTCCACCGGTTGTTTCATTTCCACCACACCGATCGCTCCCAGCACGCGGACATCGGCAACCCCACCGGCGTGTTTCAGCGGCGCCAGCTCCTGTTGTAGCTGCTGCTCGATGTTGTTTACCTGCTGTTGCCAGTCGCGCGCCAGCAACAATTCGATACTTGCATTCGCCACAGCACAGGCCATCGGGTTCCCCATGAATGTGGGGCCGTGCATAAACACGCCGGCCTCACCACTACAGATACCCTTCGCTACCTTGTCGGTACACAGTGTTGCCGCCAGTGTCATGGTGCCGCCGGTCAGCGCCTTGCCGAGGGTGAGAATATCCGGGGAAATTCCTGCGTGCTCGCAGGCAAACAGTTTGCCGCTGCGCCCAAAACCGGTGGCGATCTCGTCGGCGATCAGCAACAAATCGTACTGGTCGCAGAGTTCACGCACGCGTTTCAGGTAGTCCGGTGAATAGAAACGCATGCCGCCGGCGCCCTGGATGATGGGCTCCAAAATGACACCTGCGAGATTCTGGTGATGCTGCTCAATCAGCTGCTGCAGTTCGGCGGTGTCCTGGGCGCTGCAGGGTTCGTCGAATTTTGGTGTGGGGGCGGGCGCAAACAGGTGCTGGGTGAGCTGATTGGCGAACAGGTGGTGCATGCCGGTGATGGGGTCGCAGGTGGCCATGGCACCGAAGGTGTCGCCGTGGTAGCCGTTGCGCAGTGCCAGCAGCCTGGATTTTTCCGGTCTGCCCTGGGAGTGCCAGTATTGCAGGGCCATTTTGATGGCGACTTCGACGGAAACGGAGCCGGAATCCGCGAGGAAAACTTTCTGCAGAGGCTCGGGGGTCAGGGCGACGAGTTTTTTGCACAGTTCGACAGCGGGCTCGTGGGTGAGGCCGCCGAACATGACGTGACTCATTTTTTCCATCTGGCTTTGCATGGCGGCGTTCAGCTCGGGAACGTTGTAGCCGTGCAGGGTGCTCCACCAGGAACTCATGCCGTCGATCAGGCCGCGGCCGTCTTCCAGATAAATTCTTACGCCTTCTGCCCGTGTGATGGGGTAGACGGGCGCAGGGTTGATCAGGGAGGAGTAGGGGTGCCAGATGTGGTTTTTGTCGAATTCTAAATCGATCATTGGGGTGCTTTGGCTTTAGTGCTTTGGTCTTGGTGAGTGGCGGCCAGGCACCGGGTATTCATTTTCAGAACCGGGCTAGGCGCCCCCCTTCAATACGTCCCTGTACGCTGCGTCGCAAACATCTCTGTTTGCGACGCTTCTGAAAATGAATCCCCGGCACCCGCCCTTCGCGTATGAGTGTTTCACTCCGTAAGCTTTTGCTCTGTCGTCATTCCGGCGAATGCCGGAATCCAGTGCTACGAAGTTGTAATTAGGCCAATTCCCGCAGGACTTTCAACGGCGGCTGGCTTACCGCACTTCGGCACGCCAGTGTGCCGGCAGTGCCTACCAGCAGTGCCCCTGCCAGCGGCCCCAATAGCCACAATCCCGGATGGAAGTGGAATGGCATATCGAATACCCGCTGGGTCAGTACGGCGAGGGTCGCTTCGGTGCCGATGGCGGCGAGTAAGCCGGCGGCAATGCCGAGCAGGCCGAATTCAATCACCAGGCTGCGGATAAGCAACTGGCGGCGGCCGCCAAGTGTGCGGATTACGGCGGCTTCCTGCAAACGTTCGGCGATGCTGGCGCGCACGCCGGCAATCAGTACCAGTACGCCGGCGACCAGCATAAGGGCGAGTACAGATTCCACGGCGATGGCGACCTGGCCGATGGTTTCGCGGATGTTTTCCAGGATTTTGTCCAGTTCGATGATGCTGACGCTGGGGAAGTTTTTCACCAGTTCGTTGATGAACAGATTGTCTTCCGGCGGCAGGTAGAAGCTCTGGATGTAGGTGGCCGGGAAGGTATCCAGGCTGCCCGGGGCAAACAGCATGAAGAAGTTGGGGCGCATGCTGTTCCAGTCGAGGGTGCGCAGGCTGGTGATTTTGGCTTCGGTTTCCAGGCCGCCGATGGAGAAGCGCAGTACGTCACCGAGACTCAAGCCGAGGCGCGCTGCGACTTCGACCTCTACCGATACGCCCTCATCAAGGTTGTCGTTCCACCATTCGCCGGCGACGATTTTGTTGTCGGCGGGCAGGGTGTCGGTCCAGCTGAGGTTGAGTTCGCGGCGGATGGCGCCGTCTTTCTGTTCCCGTTCGTCCACCGGGGTGCCGTTTACGGCGATCAGGCGGCCGCGCACCATGGGGTAGAACTCGGTGCCCTCAAGGTTTCTGCTTTCGACTTTCTGCTTCACGCCGTCCAGTTCGAACGGCGCGATGTTGATCAGGAAGTGGTTGGGGGCGTTTTCCGGCAGCTGCATTTTCCACTCGTCGATCAACGCGGTGCGTGCGTAGAACATGGCGAGCATGGCGAGCAGACCGGTGCCGAAGGCGGCGATCAGCAGGGTATTGAAGCCGGCGCGGCGCTGCAGGCTGCCGAGCGCAATACGCCAGCTGCCGCCGAGGGCCGCGAGCCTGCCGCGCACCAGCACGCGGTTGATCACGGCGGCCCCGGCCACCAGCAGGCCGAGCCCTGCGAGCAGGGCGACGGTGATGGCGATACTGCCGGACAGCCACCAGATCAGCAGCAGCATGGACAGCGGGCCGGGAATCAGCCCCAGCCACTCGCGTTTGTCCGGGTTGCTCCAGTCCTGCCGCAGGGTCTGCATCGGGTCGGTCTGGGCCAGGCGGAACAGCGGCGGCAGGGCAAAGCCGATCACACAGGCAATGCCAGTGGCGAGACCCACCAGCAGCGGTTGCCAGCCGCTGGGGGGCGGGGTGACCGGGAAGAAACCTTCCAGTAGGTTTACCGCCTGGGACTGGATCAGTGAGCCGATGGCGAGTCCGACCGCTGTCGCGATCAGCGCAAGCGCGGTCATCTGGCCGATGTAGATGCCGAGGATTTTGTTTTTGCCGGCGCCGAGGCTTTTCATCACCGCCACATAGTTGGCATGGCGCAGACCGTACCGGCGGGCGGCGAGGCCGACAGCGACGCTGGCGAGCAACACCGCAAGGCTGGCCGCCAAGAACAGGAAGCTCTCGGCGCGGTCCAGAGTGCGCGCGACCCGCGGCTGGCCTTCCTCCAGGTCGATCACCCGCTGGTGGTCGGTGAGCTGGGGCTTCAGCCACTCGAAGTATCGCTTCAGTGCGGCGTCATCACCGGCAAACAGGTAGCGGTAGGTGACCCGGCTGCCGGGTTGCAGGATATGGGTGGCGGCGAGGTCGGCCTGGTTCATCATCAACCGCGCGCCCATGGAAAACAGGTTGGTGCCGCGGTCCGGTTCGTGGTCGAGAATGCCGGCGACGGTGAAGTTGCTGTCGCCCAGCTGCAATTGGTCGCCGATCTCCAGGTTCATCAGCGGTAGCAGGCGCGCTTCCAGCCAGACCTGGCCGGGGGTGGGGCCTTGGTGGGTTTCGCGGGATTCCTCGTCCGGGGTTGCGCGCATCTCCAGATGGCCCACCAGCGGGTAGCCATCACTGACCGCTTTTACCGAGGCGAACTGGAATTCGTCTCCGGCGGACAGCATGGAGGCGAATTCGACGGTCTCTGCCTGCTGGAGGCGCATTTCGCCGGCCTTGTTCAGCCATTCCCCGGGGACTTCGGTACTGCTCTGCAGTACCCTCTCCGCCGCCAGAAAGCTCTGGGACTGGATATGCATGGCGCGGGTGAGACGGTCGGAGAAATGGGCGATGGCGGTGACGCAGCTCACCGCCAGCACCAGGGCCGTGGCGATCAGTGCCAGCTCGCCGCCGCGCCAGTCGCGGCCCAGCAGTTTTAGCGGCAGCATCAGGCGGACACCTCCGCCAATGAACCGGGAAGGTCGCCGGCGGTGATCTCTCCTGCGGTCATGCGCAGGTGGGCACCGCAGCGTGCGGCAAGGCGCTGTTCGTGGGTGACCAGTACCAGGGTGGTACCGGTTTCCCCGTTGAGGTTAAACAGCAGGTCGATGACCTTTTCGCCGTTGTGGGCGTCGAGGCTGCCGGTGGGTTCGTCGGCGAACAGGATGCCGTTGCTGGCGGTCGAACCAGTGTTGGCAATGCTGCAAAACGCACGGGCGAGGGCCACCCGCTGCTGTTCGCCGCCGGAGAGCTGGCGGGGGTAGTGGTGCAGGCGATGGCCGAGGCCGACCCGTTCGAGGAATTCCTGCGCGCGCTTGCCGGCGTTGCGCTCACCGCGCAGTTCGCTTGGCAGCATGACATTTTCCTGGGCAGTAAGGCCGGGCAGCAGCTGGAAGGTCTGGAATACAAAGCCCACGCAGCGGGCGCGGAGTGCCGCGCGCTGCTCTTCATCCATGGCGGTGATTTCCTCACCCGCCAGCCATATCTTGCCCTCGCTGGGGCGGTCCAGCCCGGCCAGCAGGCCCAGCAGGGTGGATTTGCCGGAGCCGGAGGCGCCGGTGATGGCGAGGCTCTGGCCGGCGGGAAGCTGCAGGGAGATGTCGTTTAGCAGTGTCAGGGGGCCTTCGCTGGTATTGACCCGGTGGTGAAGGTTTTCGGCTCTGAGCATCACTGACATGGCAAGTCCCTGGATTTCCTGCAAAATGCATGTTGATTGTGAGTTGGAGAGTATGACATGACGGCCGTTCATTTCCGGTATCTCGCCACCGGTTTTATCTCGCGTGGTCTGCTGTTGATCGCACTTGTTTACGCTGGGGTGGCGAAAGCGGATGCACCGGATTCCGCCGATGGGCGGAGGACGCTGTTGGTTCTGGGTGACAGTATCAGCGCGGCTTACGGGATCGATGAGCGCGAGGGCTGGGTGCAGTTGCTGCGGGAGCGGCTCGCGGAAAAGGACCTTGCGGTGAAGGTGGTGAATGCCAGTGTGAGCGGAGAGACTTCCGCCGGTGGCCTGGCGCGCTTGCCGCGACTGCTGAGCGAGCACGGGCCTGAGCTGCTGGTGGTGGAGCTGGGGGGCAATGACGGCTTGCGGGGTTATCCGCCACGGGCGTTGCAACAGAATCTGGTGCGGATGGTGCAGCTGGCGCGGGAGCAGGGGGCTGAGGTGCTGCTGCTGGGCATGCAGATGCCGCCCAATTACGGCAAGGCGTACACCCAGGCGTTTGCGGCGGTATATCCGCAGGTGGCGGCTGCAGAGCAGGTGCCGTTGGTGCCGTTCTTCCTGGAGACGGTGGCGCTGGTGGAGGGGGCCATGCAGAACGATGGTATTCACCCCACCGCCAAGGCCCAGCCGGCGCTGCTGGAGCATGTGTGGCCGTGTCTGGAATCCATAATGAAAGGCAATGTGGACACCCGGTCCAATAGCCTGTGCACTTCTTGATCGGAAAGCGTACAATCGCGCCCTGATTTTCTTTGGACCCTCGGGGGGAACTCCGTAGTCGGGTTCGAGGCGGCACTGTCGCCGTGGAAGCCTTCGCGGGACACGCCGTGAACCCATCCATGGGGGCTCTTCCGCGAGGTCCCTCTCGCGGAAGGTCCCGCAAAGGCTTCCACGCCGACAGCGCCTTCGCATCGTAGTATTCCTTCCCTGCTGACCTGCGAGGGGAGCCTGAAGATTTTTCGAGATTTACCCATGTCTGATCTGGAAAACCGCCGCGACCGGCTGGAGTTCAACAAGCTGCAAAAGCGCCTGCGCCGCAATGTGGGCAAGGCGATCGCCGACTTCAATATGATTGAAGAGGGCGACAAGGTGATGGTGTGCCTGTCTGGCGGTAAGGATTCCTACGCGATGCTGGAAATCCTGATGAGCCTGCAGAAGACCGCGCCGGTGCATTTCGAGCTGGTGGCGGTGAATATGGACCAGAAGCAGCCGGGTTTCCCGGAGCACATTTTGCCGGAGTATCTGCAGTCCATCGGGGTGCCTTATCACATCGTGAACAAGGACACCTACAGTGTGGTGAAAGAGGTGATACCGGAGGGTAAGACGACCTGCGGTCTTTGCTCACGCCTGCGTCGCGGAACACTGTACGGGTTTGCCGAGGAGATTGGGGCTACCAAGGTGGCATTGGGGCACCACAAGGACGATATCGTTGAGACGTTGTTCCTGAATATGTTCTACGGTGGTCGACTCAAGGCGATGCCGCCGAAGCTGCGTGCCGATGACGGGCGCAATATCGTGATTCGCCCGCTGGCGTACTGTCGCGAGACGGACCTGATCGCGTTTGCGGATCACAAGCAGTTCCCGATCATTCCGTGCAACCTGTGCGGTAGTCAGGAGAATCTGCAGCGCCAGGCGATCAAGGGCATGCTGAATGAATGGGAGCGCAAGTTCCCGGGTCGCAGTGACAATATTTTCGCCGCGCTCACGCGCGTGTCGCCGTCACAGTTGGCGGATCGGGATCTTTACGATTTCGAGAGCCTGGAGCTGGACCGCTCTATGCCCGCACCTGCGGCGGACGCGCGTTCGATCGAGCAGTATGTGGATTCCTGGATTCCGGAAGATGCCCGCGATGAGGATCTGGAGAGTGAGCCGGCTCCTGCTGAGGCGTCGCGGCCGCTGTATATTGAGGCGCGCAATCTGTAGAGCCGCCGTCCTCGTGCATAAGCGAGTCCGTTTTTGAGGCAGCCGCGGTGTTTACCGCGGCTGTTTCGTTTTCGGGCCGCGAAATTTCTGACGGTCTGATCAGTTTGCAGTAGCTGTCGACAAAGTCCCGCAGGCGGGCGCTGGGGCCGTGGTGGAAGTGTTTTTTCCAGAGCTTGGCCATACGCGGCAGGTCGCCGCTCTCGACTGTTTCCACCCCGGCGGCGCGGTATACCAGCCAGGCGATGGCGGTGGCGTAGCGCAGGTTGGTGGCGAGTTCGGAGTGGGGGTGCTGCAGGAAGTCGCGCTGGCTGGCCAGTCCGCGTACTTTCGAGGCGAGCGCGGGGAAATTGATCAGGTATTTATCCCATACCTGTCGGTGGGTGCTGGGCAGAATCTGGAATATGCCCATGCCGTGGCGCGAGCCCTGTTTGAGATGGAATCCCAGTTCGGATTCCTGTGCTGCAGTTCCGAGGAGCAGTGACTCCATTCCCGGTGACCAGGCACGCAACTGTTTGAGTGTGGGACGAACAACGAGCAGGCGCAGTTCGTCGAGACAAATACCCATATTTCTTTGCTATTCCCTTACTACTCAGTCTGAAAACGCCATCCGTGGTAGTTTCCAGTTACTGTTCTTAACCCTTGGTTTAGTTTGCCGATTGAGTAACCGCCAGCAAATAGGTAGATTTGCGCGCAATAAAGACTAATAACGACGGATTCAGCCTATTCTTTCGCCAAAGAAGGCAGGGTCTGCCAATTCTGACGGGGAGTCCTACATGTCCGGACAATGGGTAATTGCCTTAACGTTTATCGCCTACCTGGCCTTGATCCTTGCGATCGGTGTTTACGCTTACCTGCGCACCAAGGACGCCAGCGATTATTTTCTCGGCGGGCGCTCGCTGCCGCCGGCGGTGGCGGCACTCAGTGCCGGTGCCTCGGATATGAGTGGTTGGCTGCTGCTCGGATTGCCGGGAGCGGCCTATACGGTTGGTCTCTCCTCCGGATGGATAGCGATCGGGTTGTTCAGTGGCATTTTGCTGAGTTGGATGATCATGGCGCGACGCCTGCGGATTTATTCCTATGCGCTGGACGATTCGCTCACCGTACCTGCCTACCTGCACCGTCGTTTCAATCTCGGGCATCCGTACCTGCGCACCATCTGTGCCTTTTTCATTCTGTTGTTTTTCCTGTTTTACGTGGCTTCCGGCCTGATCGCCGGCGGCAAGCTGTTTGAAACCGTGTTCGGCTGGGACTACCAGTGGGCCGTGATCATCGGCGCGCTGGCGGTGATTTCCTATACGCTGTTCGGCGGCTTTCTCGCGGTTTCCTGGACGGATGTGATCCAGGGTCTGCTGATGAGCCTGGCGCTGGTGATCGTACCGGTGATGGTGATCTCCGATGAGGGTGGGCTCGGCACTGCCTGGACAACCATGAAGGAGCAGCATCCGGAGCTGATGCACTGGCTGAGCGACAACACCGGAGCCACGTTAAGCGTCGCCGCCATTCTGAGTTCCCTCGCCTGGGGGCTCGGGTATTTTGGCCAGCCGCATATCCTTGCGCGCTTCAAGGCGCTGCGGCACCCGGATGAAATGCCGATCGCGGCGGCAGTGGCCGCTGTATGGTCCCTGGCGGGTTTCCTCGGCGCCATGTGCGTTGGGTTGTTCGGGCACCTGGAGTTGGCGCAAACGCTGCCGGACGGCGAGCGCGTGTTCATGGCGCTGGTCGAGGCCCTGTTCCACCCGCTGGTGGCGGGCATTCTGCTGGCGGCCATCCTGTCGGCGATCATGAGCACCGCGGATTCCCAGTTACTGGTGTCATCCGCGGCGCTTGCCGAGGATATGTACCACGTCTGGTTCGGTAAAAAGGCCTCTTCCGAGAGCATCGTAAAGGTCGGTCGCTGGGCCGTGGTTGCGCTGTCCCTGATTGCGGTTGGTGTGGCCATGGACCCGAATTCCAAGGTGCTCGATGTGGTGGCTTACGCGTGGGCAGGGCTCGGCGCGGCGTTTGGTCCAGCGATCCTGATCAGCCTGTACTGGTCGCGTATGACCGGTGCCGGTGCCATCGCCGGGGTGCTGGTGGGTGGTATCACTGTGGTGGTGTGGAAGCAGCTTTCCGGTGGAATCTTCGACATATACGAGCTTCTGCCGGGCTTTGTACTCTCCGCAGCTGCTATTGTTTTAGTTAGTGCCGTGACGCATTGCCCCGAAGGAATATCCACGCGCCACCGTCAGTTAATGGGGCAGTAGCAGCAGTCTGATTGCGGCACTGACGCAGCGATGCGGAATTGACGGTTGGTGCCGCGGTTGGAGTAGTTGGAGTGATCGAAGTACACCTCGGTGATATCACTCGGTTGCATGTAGATGTGATCGTCAATGCAGCCAACCAGAGGCTCCTCGGTGGCGGTGGCGTGGACGGCGCCATCCACCGTGCGGCGGGCCCGGAGTTGCTCGAAGCCTGCCGCCAAATTGGCGGCTGTCCGGTGGGTGAAGTACGTGCTACCCCCGGATTCCGCCTGCCAGTCAAACGTATCTATCACACGGTCGGCCCAGTTTGGCGAAGCGGCAACCTGGGTGAGCCGGAGTTGCTGGCCAGCTGTTACCGCCAGTGCCTGAATCTCGCCCGCCGTGAAAATGTTCACTCCATCGCTTTTCCTGCCATCAGCTGCGGGGTTTACGATTACCCCCCAGAACTGGCCGTGGAAATTGCGGTAGAGCAGGTACAGCATCACCTGGAGCGAGAAGGGGGCCCGCGCCATATTATTTTCTGCTGTTATGACGACGCTATGGCGGAACTGTACCGGGCACAGCTGGATGCCTGCGTGCGCAGGTGAAGCCGACAGCCGAGTGATTGAAAATTCCGGTATGGTTTTTTGAACTTTTTGACTGCTCGGTTTTGTATTTCAGTTGAAGTACCATCGTCCCAGAGCCAATCCCAATAACAACCCGAATAACAGCCAAGGCGAGGGACAACCATGCGCAGCGCACAGCAGTGGTTCAGCGAATACGGCGAGAGCCACCAGAATCCCACCAACAAGGCCATCCACTGGGTGGCCGTCCCCCTGATCTATCTGACCGTTGTCGGGCTCTTGTGGTCGATCCCGCAGCCCCAATGGATGGCACCGTTACCCTGGCTGAACTGGGCTGTGGTGGCACTGGTGCCGACGATTCTGTTTTATCTGCTGATGTCCCTGCCTCTGGCGGTCGGGATGCTGGCACTCTCTGCGCTATGCCTGTGGGCCTGCAGTGCGTTGCAGGCGGCTGGGCAGAGTGTGTTGTGGTGGTCAGTGGGGGTATTTGTGGTGATGTGGGTGTTTCAGTTTATCGGGCACCACGTCGAGGGCAAAAAGCCTTCTTTTTTCAAGGATATGCAGTTCCTGCTGATCGGCCCGGCCTGGGTGATCGGCTTTCTCTACCGCAAGCTCGGTATCAAGTACTGAATCAACCGTTAAGCGTTGTCAGCATGGCGCCAGCAATCGACCGCTGGCGCCGGGTTGAGGTTGTGTCTGGCCGCGGTGGCCAGGCTGGGTGGTAGCCGTTTTCCTTTCCCTGTTGTCCTTTCTTCTACTCCGCTGGCTTGTTATGCCCGTGGCCATATTCCGGCGCTGGCGGAGGCGGTGTATCGGACGATCCCGTTTCTCCCCCGTGCACCTTCTCGCGCAGCCCCTGCACGACCTTAAAGAAGATAGGAACCAATAGGGTACCTGCGATACACGCCATAATCGTGCCGCCCATGACGGCGGTGCCGAGCGATATCCGGCTGGCGGCGCCGGCACCCGAGGCGATCACCAGGGGAATCGAACCCACCACGAATGAGAGGGTTGTCATGATCACCGGGCGGAAACGCAGGCGCGCGGCAGTCACGGTGGCATCGTGCAGGGACAGTCTTTCCACCTCGCGCTGCGATTTGCCGAATTCAACAATCAGGATCGCGGTTTTTGCGGCCAGGGCGACCAGCAGCACCAGGCCAATCTGGCCATACAGGCTGAGGGGTTCACCCGCTATCAGCAGCGCAGCAACGGCGCCGACGATAGCGATTGGCACCGACAGGATAATCGCGAATGGGGTCATGAAGGATTCATACAGTGCGGCGAGGAACAGGAAGGTAAAGATCAGTGAAAGCACCAGGGCGATGGTAGATGCGTTGCCGGCTTTGCGTTCCTCGAAGCTGGAATCGGACCAGTCGTATTTGAAGCCGTCGGGAAGCGTCTCTATGGCCACACGCTCAAGCGCGTCCATGGCGTCGCCGGAGCTGTAGCCCCCGGCGACATTCGGGCCGCCGCTGATTTTGGCCGAATCATAGGTGTTGTAGCGTTTGAGGGTTACCGCACCGAGTACGGGTTCGGTACTCAAGATGGCCGGCAGCGGGATGGGCTCGCCCTTGTTGTTGGTGACGAAGATTTTTTCCAGGTCTTTTTCCTGCTGGCGGAACCTGGAATCGGCCTGCACCATCACCTTGAAGGTTTTGTTGTACAGGTTGAAGTCGTTGACGTAGATGGCTCCGAGCTGGGTCTGCAGCGTCAGGAAAATATCACTGATTTTTACCCCCAGCGTCTTCGCCTTTACACGGTCAATGTCCAGACGGATCTGCGGTGAGCCGGCCTTGAAAATCGAGAAGGCGCGGGCGATCTCCGGCTGCTCGGTGGCGGCAGCCGAGAAATCCTGCACCACCTTGAACAGTTCCTGGGCGCCGACCCCCTGGGTATCTTCGAGCATAAACGAGAAGCCGGCCATGGTGCCGAGACCGGGAATCGCGGGTGCACCGAATACCAGCACCTGGGCCTCCGGCAGCTGGGCAAATTGTGCCTGATATTTCTGCTGCAATGCCTGCTGTGATACGTCCGGTGATTTGCGCTCGTCCCAGGGTTTGAGCTTGGCGATCACCATGCCCGCGTTCGATTGCAGCATAACGTTCAGCACACTGAAGCCATTCACCGACAGCACTTTATCGATGGCGGGATCCTGCATCAGAACTTCATTGATCTGGTCGACGACCGCGGCGGTACGCTCCAGCGCCGCGGCTTCGGGCAGCGAGACGTCGATCATGAAGTAACCCTTGTCTTCATCCGGGATAAAGCTTCTCGGCACGGACTGGAACAGCAGGAACAGACAGACGAACAGGCCGGCAATGACGGCCAGGCTTATCAATATATGCCGGGCGAGCCAGTCGACGATTTTAAGGTAGCCGCTGGAAACCTTTTCAAAGCCCCAGTTGAAGCCGCGGATCACGGGATTGGGCTTGCTGTGGCCCTCCTTCAAAATGGTCGAGCACAGCGCCGGGCTCAGCGTCAGAGCGTTGACCATCGAGATCAAGACCGAAACGGTAATCGTGGTACCGAACTGGCCGAACATTCGCCCGGTCATGCCCGGCAGCAACATGGTGGGGCCGAATACGGCCACCAGCACCATGGAGGTCGCGACAATCGGGCCCGATACTTCCTTCATTGCCTTGGCGGTGGCTGCACGCTTATCCAGCCCCTCATCGTGCATGATCCGCTCTACGTCCTCGACGACGATGATGGCATCATCGACCACCACACCGATCGCGAGGATCAAGCCGAAAAGGGTCACGGTGTTGATCGTCATTCCCATCGCATTGAGTACGGCGAGGGTGCCGATGATGGACACGGGCACCGCCAGGGTTGGCACTAGTGCCGCGCGCACGTTGCCGAGGAACAGATAGGTGACGATGATGACCAGGATGATGGTCATGATCAGGGTGAACACCGTCTCTTCCAGGGAGACGGCAATAAACTCCGTGGTGTCGTGGCCGATGACCGCTTCAACGCCTTCGGGGAAATACTGTGAAAGTTCTTCCACCTTGGCTTTGACATTTTCAGCCACTTCCAATGCGTTGGCGTCAGACAGTTTGTAAATGGCCAGCAGTACACCGGGGCCGTTGTTGTATTCCCCGTACCCCTTGTAAATCTGGGCACCGAGCTCCACTCGCGCGATATCTTTTACCCGAACTACCCCACCTTGTTCATCGGCGCGCAGCACGATCTCGCCGAACTCCTCCTCCGAGTTCAGTCGGCCTTTGGTGGTAAGTACATACTGGAACTGGGTGGACTCGGGCGACGGTGGTGAACCGAGTTGGCCCACCGCGGCCTGGATGTTCTGCTCCTGAATCGCGGCGAGGACCTCGGGAACTGAAATCTCCAGGTTCGCCATCTTTACCGGGTCGAGCCAGATCCGCATGCCGTAATCCAGCGGACCGATGATGTTCGCCTCGCCAACGCCCGGTACGCGCGCAAGTTCGTTGACCAGGTTCAGCGAGGCAAAGTTGGACAAGAATACACCGTCAAACCGGTTGTCCGGAGAGAACAGGTTAACCACCATCAGCATGTCGGAGGAGCGTTTGCGAACCTTGATACCGCGCTTCAGCACTTCCGGGGGCAGGGACGGTTCCGCCAGCGCCACGCGGTTCTGCACATCCACCTGCGCCATGTCGTCGTCGGTATCCATGTCGAACGTCATGAACAGTGTATAGGTGCCGTCGCTACCGGAGTTGGAGGTCATGTAAACCATGCCCTCGGCGCCATTCACCTGCTCCTCAATGGGTATCGCAACGGCGTTTTTTACGGTCTCGGCATCCGCGCCGGGGTAAACCGCAACCACGGAAATTTTCGGCGCCGCGATATCCGGGTACTGATCCACCGGCATGACGAGCGCCGAGAGCAGGCCGAGGAAGGTGATCAGTATGGCGATGACAAAGGCAAATCGCGGTCTGCGGATGAACAAATGTGTGTTATCGCTCACAGTTATTCATCCTGTGCTACTTGCCGATGTCGTCGGGAATATAGACGTCGCCGGGTTGGTTCCGCTGCCTCACTTCCATAGTTTCCCGCTGATACTCCTGGAATGCTTCCCGCTCCTTGCGCAGCTGTTCGCGCAGAGAGTGGGGCGGAGGACGCAGGCCCTGGGGCGTCTCATCGTCGGATTGCTTGATTACCACCGGGGTGACTTCGACCTCGTCACCCGGGCTCACTTTCTGTAGGCCTTCCACCAGTACTCTGTCGCCGACTTTCAGGCCTTTAGTTACGGCCCAGTTGGGTCCGATGCGCATGCCGACCTCGATGTTGGCCCGCTTGACCTTGTTTTCTTTGTCGAGCAGATAGACGAAGTGGCCCTGCTGATCCTGCGACACGGCCTTCTGCGGGATCACAATACGCTGAATTTCCTCCAGGAGTTTGCCGTGTAGCGTGACGTTTTCTTCGGGGAGAAGCAGGCCGTCGGGGTTGTGGAATAGGACACGTGCAGCGACGGTACCCCGGGTGGCGGCGGCAGTGGCGTCCCAGGAAAAGAACTCCCCCTTGAACGGATACACGGTGTCGCCGGGCAGCACGATGTACAGGTCCATATTGGGGATCGCGCGTCCCTGCTGCTTTAGTTTCTCCACCGCACTGTAAAACTCGTTGTAGGCCTTCTGGCCGACGTGGGCGAGTACATACACCGGGTCCACCTTCACCAGCTGGGTGATTGGCACCGTGTTGGGGAGGATGAAAAAGTCGCCCACGGCGTAATTGGGATGCCCCACGCGCCCGGAAAACGGCGCGACGATCGAGGTATGGGACAGGTCCTGCTTGGCCTGGTGCAACGAGGTCTGTGCGGTGTTGAGTTGCGCTTCCGCCGCCTGCATGGCCGATTTGGCGGTATCAAAATCTTTCGCTGAGATGTATCCCTGTGGGCGCAGGTTTCGTGCGCGCACAAAGTTGGCCTTTGCCTGTTCATAATTTGACGTCGCTTCGGCGATGCTGGCTTCCGCGGTGGCAACTTTCGATTCGAAGGGGTAGGGGTCCAGTCTTACGAGTTCCTCGCCCTGCCTGAAATATTTACCGGGCGAGATGTTTTGGTAGAGGATTCTGGATGCGACCAGTGGGAAAATCTGTGCAGTCTCCACCGCTTCTACCACCGCCGGCACTTCAAAGCTTGGCCTGAAGCTCATCAGCTTGGCTTCGACAACCTCCACCTTTTTCGGGGGCGGAGTGGGTTTGGCCGCCTCTTTTTCCCCGCAGCCAACGGGAAGCAGGCATACCGCAAAAAAAAGATTCCGCCAACGAAAGGGGTTACGTAGAGATTGGTACATCATTTCCCGCAACTTGAGTCAATAAACCTACTTCCCTTAATCCTAGAGGGTGTGGCGTTAAGCGGAGTTGGCAGGGATGATAGTTGGCGCGTGTTTTGTGCTTCGGCGTGAATACGTGACTTTTAGGTTGAGGAGTGGGCCTCTGGCCGGTCACAAGACGGGAAGTTACAGGCGGCAGTGAATATTTTCGCGCCGCCCAACGATGGCATTTATTAAGGCCCGAGCGAGGTTAATGTCGCGTTATCGAGTGTTAACGGTTGTAGTGCACCGGTACTTCCAGGGTTTCTTTTACCTGCTCCATGACCACATAACTGGTGCACTCCTGTACCTCTGGCAGGGTCAGCAGGGTCTCGCCGTAAAACCGCCGATATGCACTCATATCTGCAACCCTGGCCTTGATCAGGTAGTCAAAGTTTCCCGACACCAAATAGCACTCCTGAACCTCCGGTAGCGCGGAGACGGCGTTGCGGAATGCTTCGAAGGCGTCTTGGGCGGAACGATTCAGGCTGATCTGGACAAACACCACCAGTGCGGCATCGAGAAATTCCGGATTGATCAGTGCGGTGTATCCCTGGATCACGCCATCGGATTCCATTCTTTTTACGCGCTCTACACAGGGGGTAGGGGTGAGCCCCACCTGACGGGCCAGCTCTGCATAGCTGGTGCGCCCGTTCTTTTGCAGCACGCGCAGAATATTGCGATCAATGGTGCTGAGCTCATTGGCACGCCGTTTCATGAGTTGCTCCGTAAGTTGGCCATCGGCTGTCTATGGATTTCCGCTGTAGTGACGGGACGGTCGCAGCTGTGCGCTTGACATGTCCCAACCTCGAATACGGGTTCTATTTGGCGAAAAAGCGTACTTTGCGCCAATTAACCAGTGGATTCAACTGGTAACGGTTGAAAATGTACTGAAATCAACTCGATAAGCGCTCTTATACTGCACAAATCCAACAAAGAAGGGGCGCTCTAGATTGCGCTCACATTGCATAAACAGAGTATTGAGGAGAAGTCGCTATGTTGATCGGTGTCCCTAAAGAGATCAAAAACCACGAATATCGTATTGGTCTGACTCCGGCCAGCGTCCGTGAACTGGTAGGTCATGGCCACGAAGTAATCGTGCAGAAAGATGGCGGTTCTGCCATTGGCTTTACCGACGAAATGTATGAGCAGGCGGGTGCCAAGATCATCGACACCCCCGAAGAAATCTTTGCCTCTGCGGATATGATCGTGAAGGTAAAAGAGCCCCAGCCCCACGAGTGCGAAATGCTGCGCCCGGGTCAGCTGCTGTATACCTACCTGCACCTTGCACCCGACCCCAAGCAGACCGAGCTGCTGGTGAAGTCCGGTGCAACCTGCATCGCCTATGAAACCGTAACCGATCGCTTCGGCGGTCTGCCGCTGCTGGCGCCGATGTCTGAAGTGGCCGGCCGTATGTCCGTGCAGTGCGGTGCCCACCACCTGGAAAAAGCTCAGGGTGGCCTGGGTGTGCTGCTGGGCGGTGTTCCCGGTGTAGCTCCGGCGAAAGTACTGATTATCGGTGGTGGTGTGGTTGGCGCCAACGCGGCCAAGATGGCGCTGGGCATGGGCGCGGATGTGACCATTCTGGATCGCTCGCTGCCGCGCCTGCGTCAGCTGGACGATATTTTTGGTGGCGCAGTGCGCACTGAATACTCCACCAATGACGCGATTGAGCAACACGCGCTGGAAGCGGACCTGGTGATCGGTGCTGTTCTGATCCCCGGTGCAGCCGCACCGAAACTGCTGACCCGCGATCACATCAGCCGCATGAAGAAAGGCGCGGTTGTAGTGGACGTGGCCATCGACCAGGGCGGTTGCTTCGAGACCTCCAAGGCGACCACGCACCAGGAGCCCACTTACGTGGTTGACGGCGTGGTGCACTACTGCGTGGCCAACATGCCCGGCGGTGTTGCCCGTACCTCCACCATGGCACTGAACAACGCAACCCTGCCGTTTGCGGTTGCGCTGGCGAACAAAGGTGCCAAGCAGGCGCTGCTGGATGACGCCAACCTGTTGGAAGGTCTGAACGTGCACGCGGGTATGGTGACTTACAAGGCGGTTGCCGATGTGCTGGGCTACGAATTTGTAGACCCGAAACTGGCTCTGCAGAAATCCGCGGTCGCCTCCGACGAGGCCGCCTGATCGCGGAAACAACGGAAAAAAGGTTTTCACACAGTTCTCTTCCGGGGCGTCCCCACGCCCCGCTCTGTGAGACCCGGCAGTGTCTTGACTGCCTTTATGGCCGCGCTTTTTAGCGCGGCTTTTTTATGTTTAACGCTGGCAAAAAGTCCTTGGGCGCCTGGAAAGGAGACCTTAGCGGGCTGGGAAAAGTCTACTCAGTAATACCGGTAGCGCGGTTTCCACCCGCAGAATTCTCGGCCCCAGGTGTACGGACTGGAATCCCACCTCCTGCAGCTTTTCCACTTCGTAGGGAATGAAGCCGCCCTCGGGCCCCACTGCCAGCGTGGCGGGTTGGTGAATATCCACTGGGCAGGGAGTGTCGGTGACGGGGTGGGCGACCAGCTTGAGGGAGCCCGCGGCGATTGCAGGCAATTCATCTTCCACAAACGGCTTAAAGCGTTTGCGCAGCTCAATTTGTGGTATGGCGGTATCCACAGCCTGCTCCAGCCCCAACAGGCACTGTTCTCGCAGTTGGTCTTCTGCGAGCCAGGGGCTCTGCCAATAGGATTTTTCTACCCGGTAGCTGTTGATGAGATACAGCTTCTTTACGCCGAGAGCTGTGGCGTGCTGGATGGTGCGCTTCAGCATTTTCGGGCGCGGCAGCGCCAGGATCAGAGTGAGGGGCAGCGGGGGCGGCGGCGCGCGGTGCAGGGTAACCTCGAGAGTAACTCCGCTGTCCTCGCGCTTCAGGACCCTGCCTTCACCGATGTCGCCATCGAGTAGCCCGACTTTCAGAACATCGCCCACCTCGGCGCGGTGTACCTCGAGAATGTGCTGCAGACGCCGGCCGCGAAGCAGCGCGATCTGCGTGGGCGCGTGCTCTGGGGACAAAAAATCCCCCGGTTCCAGAATGACCAGATTCATTGGGTTCAGCGCCTTGCGCTGGCAACGGCGCCCTTGCCGATACCCTCGTAGGCGCGCACACGCACGTCGTGTCCGGGATTGGCCGCAGCGAGCTCTTCGGCAATGTACTGGGCCAGTTGTTCCACCGTGGTGTCGCAGTCCAGCAATTCACAATAGCTGGCGGGAATGCTCAGGGTGAAATCCCCCTGCCGCGCGCGGTAGGCAAAGTGCAGGGTGTCGGCGTCCTGTTTGACCAGGTCTTCCCGGGTGCCGAGATAGATGTCTTCCCAGCGCTCGGCCCACTCGGCTTCGAGGGTGCTGTTGCGCTCGCCATCCAGGTCGATGCGGATACGGGAGCGGTGGCCATGGGCGATACGCTGGCAATTGCCATCGTGTTTTTTCAGGCCGTGGCTGTAGTGGTAGTAGGGCGTGTCGATAATTTCGCTGGTGAAATCCAGGCTCAGGCGGTCGACGCTGGTAGGGAAGATGCCGTCCAGCTGCTGCACACACCAGTTGGCTACGGATTCCGGGGTAATACGTTCGGCGCCCACCAGCGCAAATGCCTGCGCAGGTCCGCTCACGCTAATGGTTTCACCGCTGTCCAGTTTCCAATGCAGTTCAATCTGTTCGCCATTAGCAATGAGCTGCAGATTCGGGGCGTCGGCAGGCACAGCCAAGCGGTGATCCAGCTCGCTGTCGAGCCAGTTGCGCAGGGTTTTTTTGACGATGCCGAAATCGCACACCATGCCCTGATGATCCAGCGCGCCGTCGAGGGCGGCATTGGCGAGCCAGGTTTCACCCACGATGCCGCGGCTGTGGTGGAGGTAACTGAAGTCCACGTTGGTAAGGCTGTCGACAAACAGGTGCATATTGATTCCGGTAACAGTGACATCTCGCCCGGTTTTGGGCGCGGCACAGTATAGCCATTTGAGGGCTCAAATTGACCTCGTGGCCAAGGAATTTGCGTTGGTGAGTCATGAAAGTTGAATTGGGGCTGGCACCTGGCGCCTTGAGTCTCTATAATCGCGCCCTCTTCGAGTGCGGCGGTCTATGCCACAAGGCAGTTTCTGACCACAGAGCGGTTCTTGCACCAGCAACGGGCTGCGCTAATCTGAGTGCTCGAGCGTGATGGCGGCCCTTCCGGTCTCCTCGCAATGATCAGCTGTGAACCCCGCCAGGCCCGGAAGGGAGCAACGGTAGCAGTGACATCATGTGCCGGGGGTGTGCTGGTTGGGCTGCCTCCAATCCTCTCTTTTCCTCTCCTTTGTTTCCACGTTCCAATTTTTTGTTTTGCCAATGGTCTGCAACATGACCAAATTCCGTTCACAGCCGCGATCGCGTTGATTGTGCCGGCCGCCTAATCGTGCAAAATTATTCCCTATTCGCCCGGTGAAATGGGGAATATGGTGCCTATGTGTTCCCTCGTGCAGTGGCCTCGTGCCGGCCGATCGGATGCATGTGCTATAAATCGCGACAGTCATTCAATTTGTGCCTCCCCGTTTCCGGGGCTGACTCAGTAAATAACTCGAAAAAAGACCAGAGGATGCCGATGAAAAAGCTCGCGTTGGTGATAGCCGCTGCCACCCTGGCGGTAGCGGGATGTGATCGTGGAACCGACAAACCGGAAGTGCTGGAATCGGAGGTCGTCACGACTGCCGAGAACGCCTCTGCCGACGCAGCTGCCGACCAGGCCCCCGCTGCTGCTACCCAATCTGCATCGACAGGCTCCTCCAGCGCCGATGCCAAGGCCTTTCTCGACAGTGCCCAGGAGCGTCTTGAGAAAATGGCAGAGGAGGTGAGCCATGCCAGCTGGGTGGCGTCCACCTATATCAATATGGATTCCCAGTACACCGAGGCATTGGCAGTTGAACGCTATACCGCGCTGGCGGTGGAGCTGGCACAGGAGGCCGCGAAATTTGATGGCGCAGACCTGGACCCGGAAACCCGTCGCATGCTCACCATGCTGAAGCAGGGGCTGGTATTTCCCGCGCCGAAAGATCCCAAACTGACTGCGGAACTCGCCCAGATCGGTTCAAAGTTGCAGGGCATGTACGGTGCCGGCAAATACTGCCCGGACCAGAATACGGATGCCAAGGCGGCTGCAGGCGGCGCGGATGCAGAGGCCAAATGTTACACCCTGACCGAAATGGGCCAGATCATGGCCAATAGCCGCGACCCGAAACAGCTGAAAGACCTGTGGGTAGGCTGGCGTAAGGTGGCGCCGCCGATGAAGCCGCTGTACGAGCGCCAGGTGGAGATTGGCAATGCCGGTGCCAAGGAGCTTGGCTATGACAACCTCAGTGTGATGTGGCGCTCCAAATACGATATGCCGGCGGATGCCTTCGCCGCGGATATGGACAAGCAGTGGAACAAGGTGAAGCCGCTGTATGAGGCGCTCCACTGCCATGTGCGCGCAAAACTGAACGAGCACTACGGGGATGAAGTGGCCCCGGCTACTGGCAAGATCCCCGCGCACCTGCTGGGTAACATGTGGGCGCAGGAGTGGGGCAACATCTACGACATCGTCAAAGATGAGGATATGCAGGCGCCTTACGACCTCACCCAGCTGGTGGTGGATTCCGGCATGAGTGAGAAGGATATGGTGAAGACGGGCGAGACGTTCTTTACCTCCCTGGGCTTCAAGCCGCTACCGGAAACCTTCTGGGAGCGTTCGCAGTTTGTGCAGCCGCGGGATCGCGATGTAGTGTGCCACGCCAGCGCCTGGGACCTGGATGGTAAGGATGACATCCGTATCAAGATGTGCATCAACAAAACCGGTGAAGACCTGATTACCGTCCATCACGAGCTGGGGCACAACTTTTATCAGCGTATCTACAGCGACCAGCCTTTCCTCTATAAAGAAGGTGCTAACGACGGCTTCCACGAAGCGGTGGGCGATACCATTGCGCTGTCCATCACGCCGAAATACCTGAAGCAAATCGGCCTGATGGACGAAATCCCCGGCGAGGACAAGGATCTCGGCTATCTGATGCAGCAGGCGCTGGACAAGATCGCCTTCCTGCCATTCGGTCTGATGGTGGACAAGTGGCGCTGGCAGGTTTTCAACGGCGAAGTGCAGCCGGGAGACTACAACAAGGCGTGGTGGAAACTGCGGGAAGAGTACCAGGGCATTCAGGCTCCGGTAGCGCGCAGTGAAGCCAACTTTGATCCGGGCGCCAAATACCATATTCCCGGCAATACGCCGTACGCGCGTTACTTCCTCGCGCGCATCCAGCAGTTCCAGTTCCACCGTGCACTGTGCGAGGCCGCAGGGGAGACCGGCCCGCTGCACCGCTGCTCCATTTTCAAAAATGAAGCTGCGGGTAAAAAACTGCGCAACATGCTGGCCATGGGCGCAAGCAAGCCGTGGCCGGATGCCATGGAAGCGCTTACCGGCCAGCGCGAACTTGATGCTTCAGCCATCGTGGATTACTTCCAGCCTCTGATGGTTTACCTGCAGGAGCAGAATAAAGATCGCGAATGCGGTTGGTAATCCACTGCTGGCGATTGGGTGTGGCTATTGACCGTATATCCACACTCAATCGCGTCGGGGGTTTGAATAACGATTGCAGACGTTAGTATTACGCACGACTTGATGTAAATCAGATGAAGTCACTGATACCGGTGACATCATCCGGTAGCGTTCGCGGGGCTGGAAAATGACTGCTCAAGCAGAGTATCTGCGGGCAGACCGGTTCCGCTAAAGGATTGAACCCGAGCCAGAAAAAGAGGTTGCTGATGAGCAATATTGATATCGGAATTGGTGCAAAGGATCGTGAAAAAATCGCGGATGGGCTGAAGCGACTGCTGGCGGATTCCTACACTCTGTACCTGCAGACCCACTATTTCCACTGGAATGTTACGGGTCGTCTGTTTCGCGAATTGCATCTCATGTTCGAAGAGCAGTACACCGAACTGGCGACGGCGGTAGACGATATTGCCGAGCGTATTCGCACCCTGGATGTGGTGGCGCCGGGTACGTATAAGGCGTTTGCAGGACTCAGCTCCATCAGTGAAGTGGAAGATGTGCCGCCTGCGGAAGACATGGTGCGTATCCTTACCCAGGGCCATGAGCAGGTAGTGAAGACCTGTCGCGAGGTGCTGAAAGCGGCCCAGGAGGGCGAGGATGAATCCACCTCAGCGCTGGTGTCCGACCGTATGCGTGTGCATGAGAAAACCGCTTGGATGCTGCGGGCTACCGCCCAGTAAAGGAAACCGTTCCTGCCTCAAGAACCGGCCTCTGGCCGGTTTTGTTTTATCTGTACCCAGTGATTTCCGCCTTCATTTCTACTTGGTGTCTATTTGGATTAATCCTGGGCTTGCGGGCTGCCGAGCGCCACGGATAAAAACGCCTGCGCCGGCGCGGACAGTGCGCCTGATTCTCGCACCAGAACCCCCACTTGGTGAGTGAGTGCCGGCTCGGTCAGCGGTTTGCAGATCAGCCCGTAGGATTGCATCTGCGCTTCGCACAGGCTGGGCACGGCGCTCACACCCAGACCCGTCTGTACCAGCCTGCCGATGGTACTGAGCTGGTTCGCCTCGCACAGCAGTCGGGGTTGTGCGCCTTCTTCCTTGCTTTGGGAGAAGGCTTCATCCGTCCAGCGGCGCACGGCCGATCCCCGATTCATGGCAATAAACGGTTCGCGGGCGAGATCCTGCCAGCGCAGGGTTTTTCTGCGCTGTAGCCGGTGGTCGGTAGGCAGCACCGCGATAAAGCGGTCGTCGCCGATGGGGGTAAAACTCAGGTTGCCGAGATCGTCCGGGCGGAAACTGATCCCCAGTTCCGCGCGCCCCTGCTGCACCGCATGTACCACCCGCTCCATCACAATATCTTCCAGCACGATATTGATGTCCGGGTGTCGTCGGTGAAACTCCCGCAAAAGCTCCGGCAACTGGTTCAGTGCGAAAGCGGGTATGGCGGCAATGGATAGCTGCCCCTGTTGCAGGCGAAAGCGCTGCTGTACCGCGTCCAGGGTGTTGTCCCAGTTGTGCAGCAGCTGCTGGGCGCGTTCGACAAAGGTGGTGCCTTCCGGGGTGAGGACCAGCTGGCGACCGTCGCGGCTAAACAGGGCGCCACCGAGGGATTCTTCCAGGCTGCGGATGGCGATGGAAATGGCCGGCTGGGAAACGTGCAGTTGGGCGCTGGCCTCGGCGAGGCTGCGGGTTCTGGCCACGGCAACAAAGGCGCGCAATTGCTTGACGGTCGTGCTCACGGTGCTAACTCAAGCTCGTATTGATTAAGTAAAATTTAACAGTCGTTAACAAGTTTAAATTAGTCTTAAGTGTTAGACCAAGGCATGATTGTTCACATGGCGAGATAGCCAATAATGGTCAACCATTCAGGCGGGCATGGTTTCTTCCGTGAATCACCAGAGGCCCGATCGCTAAACCGACAATAAGAGAAGAGCCAGTCGAGATGAGCAACCCAGCGCAACCCCTGTGGCAACCCACGGCAGCGACCATCGCCACCACCCAAATGGATCAGTTTCGCCGTCAGGTCAATGAGCAGTACCAGCAGTCACTGCCGGATTATCACGCCCTGTACCAGTGGTCGGTGGAGAACCGCGAGCAGTTCTGGAACCAGCTATGGGATTTCGGTCAGGTTGTCGCCAGTGTTCGCGGTTCGCAGGTTCTGGGGCGCGACTCCATGCCCGGCGCGGAGTGGTTTCCCGAGGCGCGGCTGAATTTCGCCGAAAACCTGTTGCGCTTCCGCGATGACAAGCCGGCGCTGATCGAGCGGCTGGAGAACGGCAGCCGTCGCGAGCTGAGCTATGGCCAGCTGTTCGAAAATGTAGAGCGACTCGCCGCAGCGCTGGCAGCTGCCGGTGTGGTCAGAGGCGATCGTGTTGCCGGCTTTATGCCGAATATCATCGACACCGTGGTGGCCATGCTCGCCACTACCAGTCTCGGAGCCATCTGGACATCCTGTTCCCCGGACTTCGGTATCAACGGTGTGCTGGACCGCTTCGGCCAGGTTGAGCCCAAAATCCTGTTCGCCTGCGAAGGTTATTTCTACAACGGCAAGGTCATCGACTCGTTGCCGCGCCTGCAGCAGATCGTCGAGCAGATAGACTCGATCCAAAAGTTGGTCGTGGTGCCCGTAGCCCGCTCTGCGCAACAGACCGCAGAGGGTATCGTCGGGCTGGATCGCGCGATCACTCTCGATGAGTTTGTCGCAAAGGCGCCGGCGCGCCCGCTCACGTTTGAGCAAACCGAATTCAATCACCCCCTGTACATCATGTATTCCTCCGGTACCACCGGAGTTCCCAAGTGCATCGTGCACGGGGTGGGCGGTACGCTGCTGCAACATATCAAAGAGCACCGACTGCACACGGATATCTCCCGCGACGATACCCTGTTCTATTTCACCACCTGTGGCTGGATGATGTGGAACTGGCTGGTGAGCGGCCTCGCCTGCGGTGCCACGTTGGTGCTGTACGATGGTTCGCCGTTTTACCCGGCGGCTCAGTGCTTGTGGGATATGGCGGACGAGGAGGGCATCAGCGTGTTTGGCACCAGCGCCAAATATATCGCCGCCCTGGAAAAGGCCGATTGCAAACCGCGCGAGAGTCACAAGCTCGAGCGTCTGCGTGCGGTGTTGTCCACGGGTTCACCACTCGCGCACGAGGGCTTCCGCTATGTGTACCGGGATATCAAGTCCGATGTCTGCCTGAGTTCCATTTCCGGTGGTACCGACATCGTTTCCTGCTTTGCCCTCGGTAACCCCACCCTGCCGGTATACCCGGGTGAACTGCAGTGCCGTGGCCTCGGCATGGCGGTACAGGTGTGGAGCGACGACGGCAAGCCGGTGCTGGAAGAGAAGGGCGAGCTGGTTTGCGCCAGCTCTTTCCCCTGTATGCCGATCGGTTTCTGGAACGATGCCGACGGTAGCAAGTACCACGGCGCCTACTTTGACAGCTGGCCTGGTGTCTGGGCCCACGGCGACTATGCGGAAATCACCGAACACGGCGGTGTGATCATTTACGGACGCTCCGACGCGGTGCTGAACCCCGGCGGCGTACGTATTGGCACTGCAGAAATCTACCGCCAGGTGGAGAAGGTGGAAGAGGTGCTGGACAGCATCTGTATCGGCCAGGACTGGGGCGACGATGTGCGCGTGGTGCTGTTTGTGGTGTTGCGCCAGGGGCTGACGCTGGACGAAGAACTGACCCAGAAAATCCGCGCCACCATCCGCGCCAACACCACCCCGCGTCATGTGCCCGCCAAGGTGATCCAGGTGGCGGATATTCCCCGTACCATCAGCGGCAAGGTTGTCGAGCTCGCGGTGCGCAATGTGGTACATGGCAAGCCGGTAAAGAACCAGGAGGCACTGGCGAATCCGCAGGCGCTGAAACTGTTTGAGAATCTGCCTGAACTGGCGACGGAGTAATAAGGTACGAGACTAATCGCCGTCACAATGTATAACGCTGCATCTTCCGCATAAAAATGCCGGGCCAGACGTAGCATGCGTGATCGCTGCTGATAGCACGATCACGCAAAAACTTACTTACAGATAGATGGTAGGCAGGGCTGGTGAATAGCTATTTGGCCTGTTGCTCCAGCTCCTTGTTCATTTTGTTCAGGGCCATGCGGGTAAAGTATCCGGCCATAACACATACGAACCCGATAATGCCCAGGCTCAACAGGCCAGAAAAGCTGGTGAAAAGATCGATCATTGCGTCCATGACGGCCTCCTGAGTTGAAACTAATCTCTTGTTTTTACATGTCCCCAGTGTAGAGTGGCGCCCGCTGGCGCCCTTGACCCAAATCAAGCCGGTGGTAGATTTTGCGGTCCCGGCTCTGAGTTCAGGTAGAGCCGAACGTCTGCCTGTGTAGATTCCGTCCCCCTCCCTCGAACGGTTTCCCTGCCATCCGCGCTATGCCGCGCCAGCCAATCTGCGCTACCCTGTTGGTAGCAAAAAACAGTGCCCGTAAACCAATAACGTCACGGAAGATAAGCATGATTACATACCTGTATTGGGCCGCCGTTATCGCTCTCGTCATTTTGAGCCTGTTTGCCGGCAGCCGGCTGGGCAGCCTCAGTAAGGGTGCCATCGTCGCCGCCATCATCTTTCTGGCAGGTTGGCTCGCTTACTACTTCCACTTCGAACAGGTGTTCGTTAAACGCTTCGGTGGTGTCATGCGCATCAGCGTACCTGAGGGGCAGCGGCACCTGGGCTCCACCTGGAAAGACGACAACCTCTGGGTGGAGAACTATGATCCGCGCTCCAATGAGTGCATTTTCAGCGAATACTCCAAGGGCAATCTGCTGGAAGGTCGGGTCATCATCAAAAACTGCAATCCGCTGATGGAGCGCACCGGCAACCCGGTAGCGCCGGGGCGCTGAGTCTGCTGGCGGATCGGAGAGAGTGGCTGCGCCCGTGCACAATAACCACTGCGCGGATGTAAAGACCGGTAAAGTTGCCAAACCTTTCGCAACTTTCTATCTCCAATAGCGTCGCAGTGGTGATGATTGGCAAGTGGGTTGTAGAGTTGCGCGATTTCCAGTTCGCTCGAAGAGCGGTATTCCCTTCGATATTTACTGCAGTCCTGTTGGCGGCGATGTTATTGCTGCTACCACAGGAAGGCTTCGCGCTGCCTTTTTTTGACAACCTTCCCAAATTCAAAATTCGTGTGGCCGAAGATCGTGAGCTGCAGGACTGGTTGCGCGAGCAGCTGAACGAACAGCGCAAAACCAGCAGTGTACTCAAGTCTTATGAAGATCCAGTGGATGTAGCGCGCTACGAGCGCGGTACCCTGGAGAAACTGTTGCGCTCTCGCGGCTACTACGACGGGCGTGTGCGCCAGTCCGTGACCGATGGCGAGATCCTTTACCGGGTTGTGCCCGGGGAGCAGTTCCGCATCAAATCCATCAATGTGCGCATGCCGGTACACCTCAAGGCGGGGTTCCCCGGGGTGGGTTTACAGGAAGGCGACCCGCTGGAAGCCGAGAAGGTCAAAGAGGGCGTCAAAAAAATAGAGAGCTATCTTGCGGAAAACGCATGCCTGCTCAATGTGAATGTGAAATACCAGGCAACGGTCATTCACAGCGAACACGCTGCGCGCCTGGAATACCGGGTGGCCAAGAGCCCCGAGGTTCATATCGGGCAGGTGCACGTGCAGGGCGTGGAAACGGTAAATGAGGAGTTCCTGCGCAAGCGCCTGCAGATGAAACCGGGAGACTGCTTCAGCCGCAACAAGCTGGATACCGCAAAATTGCGCCTGTTGCGCACCAACCTGATTGCGGGTGTGAACGCCGAGGTATCCGAACCCGATGAGGGGATCGTCGACATTACCTTTGTAGTGATCGAGCGCAAACATCGCACCGTGCGCCTCGGTGTGGGCTACACCTCCGATGAGGGGGCCGGTGTCTCCGCAGGTTGGGAGCACCGCAATATTCTCGGGCGCGGCGAAAAAATCGAGGTGGAAACCCGGGTCAACGAGGTCAAACAATCCCTCAAGGGCGAACTATTGGTGCCGCGCTTCTTCCGCGACGACCAGGACTTCACCGCCAAGGCTGAAGCCTCCAATGAAGATCGCGATTCCTACCAGTCTGAGGCCATCACTTTTGGCGGTACTCTTTCCCGTCGCCACACCAAACATCGCACCTTCAGTGTTGGCAGTGAGCTGAAGTTCAGTGATGTGCAGGAGGAGGGGCAGGAAAGCGAGAGCTACAACCTGCTGGCGTTTCCTCTGGGCCTCAAGATAGACACCACCGACAACCTGCTGGATGCCCATCGCGGTGCCACCGTGGCGATGGAGATCAAACCCTATTTTGACCTCAAGGGAACCGGTACCCGTTTTGTAAAAAATACGCTGGTCGCTACCGGGTATCTCACCTCCGAAGAGACCAAATTTGACCCGACCCTGGCGGTGCGCATCAAGGCCGGTGTAATCAGCGGTATCGACAACCTGGATATCCCTGCAGACGAGCGCTTTTACGCCGGTGGTGGTGGCTCCGTACGGGGCTACAGCTACCAGGCCCTGGGGCCGCGGCGGCTGATACCTTCCACCGTTCCCGGTGAACCGCCGACGTTGTCGGACCCCATCGGCGGGCGTGCGCTCAGCGAAGTGTCGCTCGAGGGCCGCTTCCGCTTTACCGAGACCTGGGGCGGGGTGCTGTTTCTGGATGGCGGTAATGCCTATGCCGATCCGCAGCCGAGTTTTGACGATCTCTACTGGGGCGCGGGACTCGGTGTGCGCTACATGACTTCGTTTGCGCCACTGCGCTTTGATATTGCCTTCCCGCTGGACCGCCGCGATGATCTGGATGACAGCAGTTACCAGATCTACGTGAGCCTGGGGCAGGCATTCTGATCATGTCTGAGCAATCCTCACCCACCTCGCGTGAAGCGGGACGCAGCAAACGGCGCCGGGGCCGGTACTGGCCGCGCCTGACGCTGATCGCCATTGCACTATTACTGCCATTGATAGGGGCGATATTCCTGGTAGGCACAGAGCGCGGGCGTGTGGCGTTGACCAATGGCGGCATCGCCATCGCCCGCCATTATCTGCCGGACCTCGCCATCGACGCCGAGGGCATCGGCAGCCCGCAACTCGGGCGCTGGTACTTCGAACGGCTGCAAGTGCGCTACCAGGATCAGAGCATGGTGGAGGGGCGCAAACTGACACTGCAGCTGGATATAGAGCGCCTGTGGCAAAACCAGATTCATATTCCAGAGCTGAGCGCGCAGTCCTTTGTGTTCGACAACACGCTGCTGGGGGAATACCTGCAAGCTCACGTCAGCGACGATGAAGTGAAAGAGGTCGCGGAGGAGGCCGGTGCGCCCTCGATACCCGCCATCTGGCTCGAGCGCCTGGCCGTGCAGCAGCTTACCGTCGTCGACAAGGCTCTCAAGGATTTCCCCGTGGTGGCGGTCAACGGTGAGGGCGTTTATCGGTGGCCGGAGCGCGAATCCGCGTTGACGCTGGATATTGCCGAAGTCCCGAGGAGTGAGTCTGGCAATGAGAAAGGGCACCAGATGCACCTGCAGCTCAAGGGCGAGATGCAGAGCGATACAGAGTATGCGCTCACCCTGTCCGCCAGTGAGGCCGCAGGGGGCTTTCTGCCGCGTAGGTTGTTGCTGCCCGAGGGGGAGAATCTCGATGCGGACGGTAAATTCCTGCTGGAACTTGTCGGTGACAATCAGCTGAAAGTCACGGCCGAGCGTTTTTCGCTGCCGTTGGTGCAGCACCGCTTTGGCTTGAGCGGTCATGGGGATGTGGTCTTGTCGCCCTGGTCCGTGGTTACCGACGATCTGACACTCACGGTGGACGACACCCGCCACAGCATTCGCGGTCGCATCGACGGTGAGACCATGGACCTCAAGGTATTGCTGAATCGCCTGCCCGTCGCTATTTCCCAGCCGTGGCAGGACTTTGTTCAGGGGGGATGGCTGACCGCCGACCTCGCCGTGAAAGGGCCGCTTGCACTACCCAATGCGGACGGTAGCCTGGAGCTCAAGACGTCCTATCAAAAGCAGCCGCTGCATCTAACCGGCAAAGTGGAAACCATTGGCGACAAGATCTACCTCCGCACCGCGCGCCTGCGGCTGGCGAAAGCGCAACTGGATGCCAGCGGCAGCGTGGACATCGGCAGCGAGTCGATCGATCTGAAGGGGCAGATAGCGCAACTGCCGTTTGTGGAAATCCGCCGGATTCTCGCCTCTCTCGAGGAAACCCGAGAGCTCGAAATCCCCCCTGAGCTGGATGGCACTATCGAGCGTTTGCAGGTGACCGCCGTCGGCCCGTGGAAGAATCCGCGCCTTGGGGTAAAGCTCGCCAGTGATGTGCGCTACCAGGAACTGGAGACGCGTTTACAGGGCAGAGCCGAGGGCGACCTGAATAAATTTGCGGTGAGTGATCTGCTGCTGGAGGGCGAAGGGCTCAGGGTAAGTGGCAGCGGCGAAGTGAATGTCGAGCGCAAAGCACTGCAGTTCCAGCTGGATGTGGCCGCGCGCGGCTTGAAGCCCGCCGAACAGTTCGGACTGCCTGTGGACGAGGGCACCGAAGTCAGCCTGGATGCGGTGGTGTCGGTCAATGGGCCCTGGGACAACCCGAAAATGTCTGCGCGCCTGTCGTCTGACGGCGAGTACCGCGAGTACCGTTACCGCCTGCGCGGCGGCGCCGCTGGTAATGCGGAGGCTATTACTTTCGATCACTTGCGACTGGATCTCTTCACCGGCGCGGCAGCGGCGGCGATCGCCAGTGGCGGAGCAGATTCGCCGGCAACGCCCGAGCAGTCGCTGCTGCCGGATGAAAAACCCGAAACAACCCCGGAAAATCCTCTGCAGCAATCGCCGGAGCGTGTAGCCGGCACGGCGGCGCTGGCGGCGGAGTCGGAACAAGCGCGCCAGCGCGGCAACGCCTGGCTGGAGTTGAACGGTGTGGTGGAACCCAAGGCCCAGCGCGCCAACGGCAGTGTGGCCGGGCGCAATATCCCGCTGCGGCTTGCGCGCCTTGCGGGGGTGAACCTGCCGCCTTCACTGCGCGGTGAACTCAGTATCGACGGCCAGTTTACCGGTCCCTTCAGCGATCCCGAGGCTACCGCCAATATCCTTGGGCTGGGGGAATATCGCGGTGAGCCCTGGCAAGTGCAGGGTGATGTCAGTTACGGCAAGGCGCAGGTACAGCTGTCGGACGTAAAACTGCTGTGGGCCGGCCGCAACCAGTTGACCGCCCACGGTAGCCTGAGTGCGGATGCGCTGGATCTTGAACTGCGCGCCCAGGCGGTACTGGCGGATTTTGAAGAGTGGCTGAGTGCGGATATCAGTGACAGCGGCGAGCTGAACCTGTGGGCCACCGCTCGCGGTACCCCGAAAGATCCGGACCTTGCCGGCGAGCTGCGGATCAGCGGTCGTGCGCCCGCACTGCGGGATGATGCCCTGGTGCAGTCGCCCCTGATTCTGGCGCTGGAGTGGCAGACGCGAGACGGCGACCTGGAAATGAACCTGGATGCCAGCCACGGCAGCCGTACCGCCGCGGATGCCCAGGCCACCCTCGCTATCGCCCCGATCCTCGAACAGCTTTTTCGCGAGAAGCCCGCGGGTGAATCGCCACCACTGCCCATCGATCTTGAGGCCAATGGCACCGCCGACCTCGCGGCACTCGGCGCCTTCTTCGACCCGGAAATCCACACCATGCGCGGCCGGCTGGACTTCAACCTGGTGGCGGATGGCACCAGCGCGGCACCCAACGCCCGCGGCAAGATCAACCTGCAGGGCGGCTCCTACGAGCACCGCCCCAGCAATACGCGCCTGACCAATATCGTTTTCGTTGCCGATCTCACCCCGGAAGCCTGGCGAGTGGTGGAGGCCAGTGCGCGCGATGGCGACCGCGGGCGGGTGGATCTCGCCGGTGAAGTGACGTTCAACGCGCCGGAGCCGCCGTCACTGGATTTTTCCGTGACCGCGCGCAACGCGCACCTGCTCAATATGCCCGGTGCCAAGGGCGCCTTCTCCGGCGAACTGCGCCTCACTGGCAACACCGAAGATGCACTGCTGGCGGGCTCCCTGAATCTGCGGCCGCTGGCGGTGCAGGTGGAGCACTTTATTGGCAGCAGTGTGCCGGAAATCGACGTGATCGAAGTGCAAGTGGACGGTGGCGAGGAGCGGGAGAGTTCCGAGCTTTTGGGCAATATCGCCCTGGCCCTGGAAATCGTGTTGGATCAGCAATCCTACGTGCGCGGCCTCGGGCTCGATTCCAATCTCAAGGGCAAGGTGGATATCGCCGGTACCGCCGCGGATCCACAGGCGTCCGGCACCCTCACCATTGTGCGTGGCAAGTTTGACCTGTTGGGCAAGAAGTTCGAACTGCAGGAAGGGCAGGTACAGTTCCAGAACAATGTCGCGGTCATCTATGTGAAGGGGGTGCATACCTATCCGGAAGGGGAGATCACTGCGGAGATTTCCGGCACCACCGATAACCCGAAAATCGAGTTCAGTTCCAGCCCGGAAGCCGCCCAGGATGAGATTTTCGCGCAGCTGCTGTTCGGCAAGTCCCTGACGGATATTTCGCCACTGCAGGCGGTGCGTCTGGTCACGGTGGTGCGCACCCTGCAGACCGGTGGCACCGGATTCGACCCGCTCGCCAGCACCCGTGATCTGGTGGGGCTGGATACCCTGGACTTCGAATCCGAGGCTACCGAAGGAGGGGAGGACCAGTACTCGCTGAGCCTCGGCAAGTACATCACCAGCCGCATCTATCTCGAGCTGCAGCGCAGCACCGATCCGCTAAACCCGTGGCGGGCGGAAATGCAGATCGAGCTGCGTAAAAATCTGCGCCTGGATATCAGGTCCGCAGACAACGAGGAAAGTGGCGGCGGAAGTGTGGAACTGCAGTGGAAGAAGGATTACTGACCGTCTATAAAAAATGAACGTTAAAAATACGTGATAAAAAACGATGGGAGAAAACGAAATGGAATATTCGATAGTCGTCCTGGCCGCCGGTTACTCTCATCGCTTCGGTGGTGACAAACGCCTCGCAAGCATTCAGGGTGAACCCATGTTGCTGCGCACCCTGCAGACTGCACTGGCAGCAGCCTCCACCCTTGAAAATACCCAGGTGCAAGTGGTTATTCGCGCCCGCGACCCGGTAATCGCCAACGGTCTCAGCAAAATGCCGGTACAGGTTCTCCATGCGCCGGTGTGGCCCGTGGGTATCGGCGCCAGTCTCGCGTCCTGTGTCGAACAGATTCAGCGACAGGGCGCAAATCCCAAGGCGGTACTGGTGTGCCTCGGGGATATGCCCTTCGTCGAGCCTGAAACCATAGTGGCACTGCTGCAAGCGGTCCGGGAAGATCGCATCTGCGTGCCCGTGTGTGCGGGAACCCGCGGCTATCCCATCGCCATCGGACGTCGCTATCTCACCGCACTTTCGCGCCTGCGCCGTACCGGCGTGGAAAAGGTGCTGCGTATTTATAGCGATGCGGTGTATGACGTGGAAGTCCCGGACCCGGCAATCAACTGCGATATCAACCGTCCGGACGACTTCCACGCAGCAGTGCGGCAGGATCTGTTCGGTAAAATTTTTGCATCTCGCGATACAGCGCAGGGTGAGTCGCAGCCATCGCCACTGGAATAATGAAATAGGCCTCGGTGGCCACTGCAAAAAACTCCGCCGGGGACTGGGCGCCGTAGGTGTCCAGAACCGACGGTGGAGTGTCACTGCCTGCACCCTTTGACTCAACCTCCCCACGCAGCGCGTGAATCCGCTGGCGCAATTCGTCGAAGGCCTCCCGCATCACCGGAGCCCAGTTCTTGCCGTCGGCACTTTTCGCAAACGGCGGCCGCCCGTCAACGTGACCATCCTCTTCGTCCAGCTTATGGGCAAACTCGTGAATTGCCACATTGTGTCCCCGCTCGGGATGCGCAAGCCCCTGTTGCAGGTCCTGCCACGACAACACCACCGGCCCGCGATAATGCGCCTCGCCGGCACGGGCGCTCAGGTGGGTGGAACGAATGTAGCCATCGTAGCGCGTTTCCTCTGCCACATAGGCACCCGGGTACACCAGCACCGTGCGCAGGTCCGGATAGCAGTTGTTGTGGCGCTCAAGTAGCAACACGCAGGCGTGGGCAGCGATCACCACCTGCATCTCTTCCGTGATAATGAGGCCTTCGCAGCCGACAAATTCCTTGTCCCGCAAAAACAGGCTGACATTGCGCTTCAGCTCTACCTGCCTTGTCTTTGGAAGGTACGGGAACAGCGCAAGCCGGTTCGCCAGGATCGTTGTCTGCTGCCGGCTCAGCGGACGCGAGCGCAGGTAGTGGCGACGGGTGCGCTGCCACATCATCGGTACCACCCAGATCATAATGGCGAACAGAATAATCGCGAAGAAAGTTCCCAAATCTAAGTCCCTGTAAATATCACTTGCCGGTCAGTTTATCCCAGTTGGCGGTTGTGTTGACCTCTGGTGATATTCTGCGACCATGTGGCGCGCCCGTATTAAAGAGGGCGAAAATGCATAACAAAAATGAAAAACAGGCAGGAATGTCAGGGTATGGATGCGACAACTTCTGGTTTTATGCTGGTGCCGCATGGTTATTGTGAGCATGGCAGGTTACAGCTTTGGATAGGGGTGCACGGTGAGTTGTTGCCCGAGCGTATGTGGTTACGCTGTACACCGCAAGACGGTTTGCCGGCGCAGGCATGCGAGGCAGATTGCCGGGATATTCCGGTGGTACTGGAGCGCGCCGCGCCCTCCCTGCGTTACACCCTGCTGCGGCTACCGGTTATCGCCGGCTGCCGATATCATTTTTCCCTGTGGGCGTTGGATGCGTCGGGTGAAGCGGTAAAGCTCACGGACGCGGAGTGTCGCGCGCGCCCGGACAATCTCGCTGACGGTTTCAATGTCTGGTACGGCTCTTGCTTCTACGGCAAGGAAGACAAAGGCGCGCTGGGAGAAGCCTTCGAAGCGCTTCCACAAAACCGCCGGCCCGACGTTTCATTTCTGGGGGGCGATCAGGTATATCTGGATACGGCCGTCGGTACAGCGGGTTGGGGATCCCGGCTGATTCCTGGGCTCAGTCTGTTTAAGTCCCAGCGTCTCGCCCGCATGAGTGATGCAGACTGTAAAGCCGAATTGAATCGGATTTTTTCTGCGGAATATCGCAATAACTGGAGCCGCGGATTGTATCGGGTACTGCGCTCCGGCAATCACCATTTCCTGGCCGGTGATCATGAGTTCTGGAATGACTACCCAAATGCCCCGGGTTTTTTTGGTGGGCTAAAACAAAAAAATCTGCAACAGACGTGGCGTGCATGCGCACAGGCGCTGTTTGACGCTTATCAGCTGCCCGCGGGGAGCGCCTCGGGTCAGTTTGCTATTGGTGATGAGCTGGAATTTTTCTATCTCGACACCTGCCTGCAACGGCAGCCCGGGTACGACACTGCGTTTACCGATGCCATCACCCTTGCACGGGTGTGTACCTGGCTGCGGGCGTTAACATGCCCCGGGGTACTGGTATTGCCCGCGCCGCTATTGACCAACTGGCACCTGCGCAAGGGCAAGAACTTCAAGGACAAGGTCAAGGGAACAATTTCCGCTCTGGCGGTGAAACTGGGGTTTGGCGATCATTCCCTGGCGGATACCAGTCAATACGAACCCCTGGTGCAGGCGCTGAATGATTGCTCGCAGGATATTCTGATCCTGGCCGGGGATGTGCACTACAGTCGTCTCGCACGGATGGAACTGAACGGAAAGCAGGTGGTGGAAGTGGTATCCACCGCACTGTCCTGCCTGCCGAGCGCGGGCAACAGGCCGGAAAAGAAACCCGCAATTTTTCCTGACAGGCCCATTACTGGGATTCGCGCAGAGGTGGATTACCTGAGAGTGGGGACTTCCCGCAAAAAAATCATTGGCCATATCTCTGATAACAATTTCGCCACGCTGAATTTTTCCCGTGTGGCAGATGGAATCAACGTGCATGTCCGCTGCTGGAGCGTAAATCAGCGGGATGCCGATGGTGCGCCCAAGCATGACTGGGAACCGGAGGATTTCCTGCTGCGCCGGCGCGCGGTCAATGCAAATCGTGCGGCTGAGCCAGTTCGGGAGCCTAAATCAGAACCTGTTAACGAACCGCGGCGCAAAGCCGAGGCGCTCGTTGCTGAAGCCCAGGATTGATTATGTCTAAAACCCCATTTTTCTTTCTTGGTCCTGCAGTTGCAATAGGCGGTTATTTTTTGCTGACCTCGCTCGGTATGTCCTATCTACCGGCGGTGACTGCGGCCATCACCCTGCTTACGGTGGTGTGGTGGATCACCGAGGCACTGCCAATTCCAGCTACCTCGATTGTGCCGTTTGTGCTGCTGCCGCTGTTCGGTGTTGGGGATCACAAGCTGGTGGCGTCGTCACTGGGCAGCCATGTGATCCTGTTGCTGATGGGCGCATTCATGCTGTCCAAGGCGCTGGAAAAAAGCGGCGCGCACGAGCGGCTGGCGCTCTATATGCTGAAACTGGTGGGCATCTCCAGCGGGCGGCAGTTGGTACTGGGTTTCATGCTGGCGTCGGGACTGCTCAGCATGTGGATCTCCAACACGGCCACCACCCTGATGATGTTGCCCATTGCACTGGCCATCCTGTCCCGCGCTGACAATCACCGTCTCACCGTGGCGCTGATCCTGGGTATTGCCTATGCCGCAAGTCTCGGTGGTGTCGGCAGCCCGCTGGGCACACCGCCGAACGTGATCTTTATGGGGATTTACGAGGAGGTCACCGGGCGGGAATTCAGCTTCGTCAGCTGGATGAAAATCGGCTTGCCGGTGGTGCTGATCACGCTGCCATTGATGGCCCTGTGGCTGACCCGTGGGATCCGCCTGCAAAAACCTCTTGAGTCGCCAGCGGTAGGGGCTTGGCGGCCGGAGGAAGTGCGTACGCTGTTGGTGTTCGCGCTGGCGATCCTGTTCTGGGTCACCCGCAGCGAGCCTTTTGGCGGTTGGAGCGGTCTGCTGGGCGTGGAAGGTGCCGGTGACAGCACCGTGGCCCTCGGCGCTGTGGTGCTGATGTTCCTCATCCCCAATGGCAAGGGCGGCCGTTTGCTGGACTGGCCAACGGCAGAGAGCATCCCCTGGGGCATGCTGTTGTTGTTTGCCGGTGGTATCGCCATCGCCAAGGGCTTTGAGATTTCCGGTCTCAGCGACCTGATGGGGCAGGGGCTCACCTTCCTCACGGATATGCCCCTGTGGCTGATGCTGATCCTGCTGTGCTTATCGGTCACTTTCCTTACAGAAATCACCAGCAATACCGCAACCGCCACGCTACTGATGCCGATTCTCGCCGTGGTCGCCACCAGTGCCGGATTTGATCCAATGGTACTGATGATTCCCGCCGCCATGTGCGCGAGCTGTGCCTTTATGTTGCCAGTGGCCACCGCCCCCAATGCCATCGTTTACGGCACCGGTAAGTTGCGGATTCAGGAAATGGTGCGCGAGGGCGCGGTGCTGAGCGTGCTTGCCTCCCTGGTGATTGCCGGGGTATGCGGAGTGATGCTGGTGTAGGTGATTTGTTTGGCGATTTGCCCGTTGATAGTTTTATGTTTCGAAATCATTTGTTTTTTCCGATAGAAAACGGGCGTTTTTCCGTATTTTGGCATTTCCTTGATCTGCCCGCGGGAATTGGGTTTCCTATCGGTTCTGCAAAATCCGATCAATGTAGTGGGGACAACCCGGAGGAACCCGAATAATGAAAAAACTATCCGTATTGGCAGTGGCCGGCGTGCTCGCCGCCTGCTCGGGAGAATCCCCGGAGGCAACCAAATCCATGAGTGAAGCCGAAGTGGCGGCCCCCGCAGTCCAAATGGCGGCGTTGACCTACCCGCAGACCCGTAAGGGCGATATTACCGACACTTATTTCGGCACCCAGATCGCCGATCCCTATCGCTGGCTGGAGGACGACCGCAGCGCGGAGACCGAGGCGTGGGTGAAATCCCAGAACAAGGTCACCTTTGATTATCTGGATCAAATTCCCTATCGCCACACCCTGAAACAGCGCCTGGAAGCGCTGTGGAACTATGAAAAAGTGGGTTCGCCTTTCAAAGAGGGGGACTACACCTACTTCTACCGTAATGACGGCCTGCAGAACCAGTACGTGGTGTGGCGTAAGAAGGGCGACGGTGAAGCAGAAGTTTTCCTCGACCCGAATACCTTCAGTGAAGACGGCACCACCTCGCTCTCGACCCTGAAATTTTCCAAAGATGGCTCCATCGCCGCCTACTCAGTTTCAGAAGGCGGCAGTGACTGGCGCAAAATCTACATCATCAATGCGGAAACCAAAGAAGTACTTGAGCAACCGCTGGTGGATGTGAAGTTCTCTGGCATTTCCTGGAAAGGCAATGAAGGCTTCTATTATTCCAGCTACGACAAGCCGGAAGGCAGCGAGCTCTCCGCCAAGACCGACCAGCACAAACTGTATTACCACAAGTTGGGTCAGGCGCAGTCTGAAGATGCGCTGGTATTTGGCGGTACCGAAGCGCAGAAGCGTCGCTATGTATCCGGCACCGTGACCGAGGACGATCACTACCTGATGATTTCCGGGGCCACTTCCACCTCCGGTAACGATCTGTTTATTGTCGATCTCACCAAGGCCGATGCAAGCCTGGTGCCGGTGGTGACAGATTTTGATTCCGACACTTACGTGATCGACAACCAGGGCAGCAAGCTGTTCCTGGTGACCGACCGCGGCGCGCCCAACAAAAAAATTGTCACCGTGGACGCAGCCAATCCGACACCGGAAAACTGGCAAGACTTTATTGCTGAAACCGAGCATGTACTGACGGCCTCCACCGGCGGTGGCTACTTCTTTGCCGAATACATGGTGGACGCACTGTCCAAGGTCTATCAGTACGACTACAACGGTAAGCAGGTGCGTGAAATCGCCTTGCCGGGACCGGGCAGCGTGAGCTCCCCCGACGGCAAGCGCGAAGACAAAACACTGTATTACACCTTCACCAACTACAAGACCCCGTCCACCATTTTTGCGTTTGATGTGGAAGAGGGCGTGTCCAGCGTTTACCGCGAGTCCGGTGCGAAATTCGACCCGGCGGGTTACGAATCCAAGCAGGTGTTCTATACCTCCAAGGACGGCACCAAGGTGCCGATGCTGATCACCTACAAAAAAGGTCTCAAACTCGACGGCAAGAACCCGACCATCCTGTACGGCTACGGCGGTTTCAATATCAGCCTGACGCCATCCTTCAGTATTCCCAACGCGGTGTGGCTGGAACTGGGTGGTGTGTACGCGGTGCCGAACCTGCGCGGTGGCGGTGAGTACGGCAAGCGTTGGCACGATGCCGGTACCAAGCTGCAGAAGCAGAATGTGTTCGATGACTTTATCGCCGCCGGTGAATACCTGGTGGAGCAGGGCTACACCTCCAGTAATTACCTCGCGATTCGCGGCGGTTCCAACGGTGGCCTGCTGGTGGGTGCGGTCATGACTCAGCGCCCTGACCTGGCGAAAGTGGCGCTGCCCGCGGTGGGCGTGATGGACATGCTGCGCTATCACACCTTTACCGCCGGCGCCGGTTGGGCCTACGACTACGGCACTGCCGAGCAGAGCCGGGAAATGTTCGAGTACCTGAAGGGCTACTCCCCGGTGCACAATGTGAAGGCGGGTGTGAATTACCCGGCGACCCTGGTCACCACCGCGGATCACGATGATCGTGTGGTACCGGCGCACTCCTTCAAGTTTGCCGCCGAGCTGCAGTCCAAGCAGTCCGGTGCGGCGCCGACCCTGATCCGCATCGAAACCAATGCGGGCCACGGTGCTGGCACTCCGGTGTCCAAGTCCATTGAGCAGTATGCGGATATCTTTGGATTCACCCTGTACAACATGGGTGTGGCCGAGTTGCCCCAGAGCTGATTCCGGGCTTCATCCGTTTTCGCATTTCTCTACGCAAAACCCGGCCATCGCCGGGTTTTGTCATTATTGCGGCACGAACGACCGGCAGAATGGCGTCGGAGTAGGCTACCTGCCCGTTCCCATTCGAATTATCATGCGGAGCCCGTTGTTAAGATGCACAGGATTGCCACTGCGCCTCGCGCAGTAAATACACACATGCCGTTACAGTTTGATCTCAATACCCGCCCGGCCATACTGCCGCTGTATTTCCGTGCCCTGACTGCCCGTAAGCCCGGTAGCTTCAGTGGTGATGCCGAGCAGGTTCTCGCCAGCGTCACCCTGCACAACCAGCGAATTGACCGCGTGCTGCTGCGGACTTATCGCGAGGTCTGTGGCTTTGCTCCCGGCCAGCACCTGCCGGCTACCTATCCTTTTGTGCTCGCCATGCCGCTGCAGTTGAAACTGCTGGTGAGCGAGGCCTTCCCCTTCCCGGTATTGGGGGTGGTGCACATCGGCAATCGCATCACGCAGCGCCGCCCGCTGCGGGAAAATGACGTGATGGAAATCCGCTGTGACCTGCGCCCGCCGGTGGCGGTTAAGCGTGGGTATGAATTCGAACTCATCACCAGCGTGCGTGTGGCCGGTGATTTGGTGTGGGAGTGCGTGAGTACCCTGCTGAGTCGGGCGCAACATCAGCAGAGGCCAAAATCTCGCGCGGGGCAGGCCGGCGGCGCACCGGATCTCAGCGAGGCCACCAGCAGCGCCTGGTGGGTACCGGCGGATACTGGCCGGCGCTATGCGAGTATTTCCGGCGACCGCAACCCCATCCACCTGTGCGCACCGACGGCGAAACTGTTCGGATTTCCCCGTGCCATCGCCCACGGCATGTGGACCAAGGCGCGCTGCCTGGCGGCGCTGGAGACCGAGACCTTTGGTGGCGTACTGCCGGACAGTTTCACGCTGGATGTCGCATTTATCAAACCGGTATTTCTACCCGCAGAGGTGTGCTTCCAGTCGCAGCAAAGCGACGATACCACCGTATTCGCGGTCACCAGTGCCGGCGGAAAGCGGGCGCACCTGACCGGTACGCTTGTGCGCAACTGACTGTCATGAACAGTGAAGGGAGATTGAGTCGCCCACACTCGGTGGGCCAGCGTTGGCAAAAAAAGCCGGCACCAGGGTGCCGGCAAGGAGAACAACGAGAGGACTACCAACGGGCCGATCAATCGTTCAGCCCGAAGCCTCAGCTGGAGACGCTATTAGAACTTGTAGTTGGCGCCGAGGAAGAAACGACGGCCATTCTCCCATTCGCTCGCCTGCAGGGTGGGACCGCCATCCAGTGAGAAGATATCGTTTACCGTCTCATTGGTGAGGTTCAGGGCCTCAGCGCGCAGGCTCAGCTTGTCATTAACGTAGTAGCTGAACTGGGCATCCAGCGAAGTCTGCTCATCCCGGTACAGGCTGCCGACGGCAGTTTTCGCACGGAAGAATTCCGAACGGTAGTTGTACGCGAGACGCGCGCTGAACAGTTCGTTTTCGTAGAAACCACTGACGTTGAACATGTTCTCGCTATTACCCGGAAGGGTAACCGGACCACTCTGTGTTTCCGCATCGCTGACATCGGTATAGGTGTAGTTGCCAACCAGGCCAAAGCCGTTATCGAAGCTGTATTGCAGCTGGGTTTCCACACCGTTCAGGTCAACACTGGGACCATTTTGCGGCCGGCGCATGGAATCAATCTGCAGTACACCGTCAGGGCTGATAACCTGCTCAGAGCGGATCTCATCGAAGACATAGTCGTCAATCTGCTTGGTAAACAGCGTTACCGCGGCCATGGCACCTTCGGCAAAATACCACTCCGCGCCGAGGTCATATTGGGTTGCACGGTAGGGTTCCAATTCTGGGTTACCGCCAGAGCCGGAGCTCGATTCCGGGGTCAGCGATACTGAAGACGTCAGCTGGCTCGGGCTCGGGCGGGCAATAACTTTGGCCGCGGCGAAACGCAATACCACATCGTTGCTGGCATCCCAGGCCAGGTTCAGGCTGGGCAGAACGTCGGAGTACTTCGCCTTCACTTCATCGTACGCATACTCGCCCTGCGCACTAGAGAAACTCCAGGCACCGGAGGTGGTATCCGTAGTCACATAGCGCACGCCCAGGTTGCCGCGCAGGCCAGTGGTATCGTCCGCAAAGTCCGCCTTCACATAGAGCGCATCCACTTTTTCGTTGATATCGAAAATGGAGGGATACCAGGTGGTATCGCGGTTTGAGCAGATTTCGGTGCTGCCGGCGGCACAATCTGGCAGTGCATCGAAGTACGCATTCAGCTTGTTGCGATCCGGATCGAAGTAAGCAGAAGGGCCAAAGCCAGTTTCACCGTGCAGACCACTTACCACAGCGCCGCTCCAGAAGTCCGCTGCAGTTCCGAAATATGCATCGTTACCATTCGCTCCCAGGTTGGAAGCGTAGGTGCGGACCCGGTCCTGCCCGGTGTCCCGATCGCGGGTCTTGTAACCCACCTGGATCAGGTTGATTGGGCCCACTTCCACATCAAATTCCGCATCGATCTGCGCATAGGCCTCCTCGTCGGTCATGGTGATCTGAGATTCGAAGTAGCCGTTCAACACCAGCTCATCGGTAGGGTTGGTAATCCAGTCGCTGTTGTCGAAGCTGGCACTGGGGCGACCGTTGTTGGTATAGGTCCAGTTGACCCGATCATCGTTCGCCTGGTTGAACCACTCGTAGAACCAGTCGTTGGCATTGCCCTCAGAGGTGGTGCGGCCTATCTGCCCATGCAGGCGAGCGAAGCCCAAATCGTAGTTGGCCTCCAGGTCCAGTACGTCCGTATCCATACTGGAGCCATCGCGATAAATCACATCGTAGGCGACGTGACCACCGGCAAGTGCACCATCGATATCGGAAGACGTCACCACGTTGCCGTTAGTCTGGGTATTGCTACCGCCGTCGCGCACCGCATTGCGGGACAGCGGCAGGAAATTCTGGTTCATGTTGGACGCGCCCAGCTCGGAGGCCAGGTAGTGCAGGGTCGCGTCGAATTGTTCGTTCGGCGCATACTGGAGGTTCAGGTCAACACCGCGGCGCTCGCGCTGCTGCTGGAATAGTGCAGAGCCCAGACCCCAGGGTACGTAAACCTCCTCACCGGTATCCTTGGCAGTCGTGGGCACATAATTGCTCAGCACTTCCGCACCGTGGCGCTCCACGGAGCGATCCTGGAATACCACCGATCCCAGTACGCCGAATGTTCCAGCCTCGTTTTTCCACGAAGCGAATGCGGAACCGGAAGGGTCCCAGACATCCGGCAACTCACTGTACTGGCTTTCCAGACTCACCGATGCCGTACCGGAATCCAGGTCCAGTGGCTTGCGGGTACGCAGAATAACCGTACCGCCTACGGAGCCTTCGTCAATATCCGCCTGTGGAGTCTTGTACACCTCGGCACTGGCAATCAGATCCGACGGCAGCATGGCGTAGTTGAAACCACGCGACAGTGCGCTTAACACCTTCCACTGTGACGTGGCAACTGTCTGGCCATTCAGCAGGGTCATGTTCAGGGAGGAGTCGGTACCGCGAATGGAGACGTTCTCGCCTTCACCGAAATCGCGATCAATGGAGACCCCGGGCACGCGCTGCAGCGCTTCGGCCACGTTTTTATCCGGAAACTTGCCGATATCCTCGGCGGTAATCGCATCCACCACCGAATTGGCGTTGCGTTTCATATCGATATTCTGTTCCAGGCTGGCCCGGATCCCGGTAACGACGACTTCTTCCAGGCTTTCGCTATTGCCTTGTGCCAGCGCCCCGGTGGAAACAATAGCCAGGGCACTCAAAGAGCCCAGGCGAATAAGAGAACGGTTAGCCGATTGAATGGCTTTAGGAAGCTTGAGCATCCTTATCCCTCGCGCATTTGTTATGGAGTTATTTACGACAGAAAGACAGCGCTATCGTGGGGGAATAAAATATTTTGCAAATTTTGTGCAGTCAAGAATTATTTATGCCTTGGTGGGCCCAGCGAATACTATTCCTCTACTTTGGCGCTCAAATCATTATTTGTGGTGTGGCGGAAGGTCAGGCGTCGCCTGTGTCTGCATTAACAACAAAAAAGGGCTGCGGATGCAGCCCTTTTTCTTGCGCTGAATTTGAATTCAGGTAGTCAGTGTCGAAAGTTTTTTTTGGGGCTCCATCAATTCGGAGAGAGTGGCAAACTCATAGCCCTCTGCCTTGAGCCGTTCACTGATGACTGGTAGCGCCTGGAGAATATGCTCTCGCTGGTTGTACAGCGTGTGCAGAATCACCACCGCACCGGGAAAGGCATTTTCCGCCAGTAGTTCAGCGATTTCCAGCGCGTCATCCAGATTTGCCTGGGTGTCTTCGGGGAAACTCCAATAGTTTGCGCTGGTCAGTCCCTGCTCGAGATTTTCCGGCAGTCGCACATCCGGGAGATTGAATAATGCTGATGGGGTGCGCTCGCCCAAGTTACGCAGGATGCGTTTGGCGCCGTCGATTTCCCGGTGCGCGTTGGCGGAGGCGATCTCCCGGTGTTTTTTCGCTTTGCCTTTCTTGAGCTTCTGGTCGTTGCCAAGCGCCAGGGATTCGGGGAAAAACGTGGCTTTGATATCCAGACGCTCCAGCTCATTTAACAAGGCTTCGTTACTGCTGGAACTGGGGCCATCGTCAAAGGCGAGGGCGATGCGGCGATCCTCACTGAGGGTGGCTTCCATGGGGATTGCCAGCAGGGCGACAGCCATGGTGCGGCGCAGCAGGACGCGGAGGGTTTTCATGGTGGACATAATTATTGGTCGTGCTTGGTTACTTCTATGGAAACGGCAGAGATCAATCTGACTTCAGGGACGGCTCAGAGGTCCCTCAAAACAAAAAAAGCCGTCTACAAAGACGGCTTTTTATTTCATTACGGGTGATCAGCGCTCAAGGTATTGCAGCTTGCCTTTGACACCATCCCACTCCTCCGCATCGGGCAGTGAGTCTTTTTTCTCGGTGATGTTCGGCCACACTTCGGCGAGTTCCGCGTTCAGCTCGACGTATTCCTGCTGATCTTCCGGCACCTCGTCCTCGGAGAAAATGGCGTTGGCAGGACACTCGGGCTCACACAGGGCACAGTCGATGCACTCATCCGGGTGGATCACCAGGAAGTTGGGGCCTTCGTAGAAGCAGTCTACCGGACAAACTTCCACACAGTCGGTGTATTTGCACTTGATGCAGTTTTCCCCAATTACGAATGTCATGCTTGTCCCTCAATAGTGCTGTGCATTGCCGCTGCCGGGCGCGCTTCTCGTTAGAGCCGAGCCCAATTATGGAAGCAGCGGATTTTAGCAATTAATGGCGCGAATTGTAGTGGCTTTTGAGTCGAATTGGTTGGGTACTTATAACAGTTTACGCAGAGCGTAGAGCTGCTCCAGAGCCTGGCGCGGGGTCAGGTCGTCCGGGTCCAGAGCTTCCAGTGCCTCTACCGCCGGGTGCGGGGCACTGCCAAACAGGTCCACCTGTGCGGGGGCGGTCGCCTTGGGTTGGGCCACCGGGATTGGTTTCGGTGCTGGTGCTGGCTCTACGACCGGCGGTGATACCGGTTTCGGACCGGGGCCTGAGTCGCGGGTAGTGTGTCCGGCTTCCAGAGCGGCGAGGCGCGCTTTGGCTTCTTCCAGCACCTCCTGTGGGATACCCGCCAGCTTGGCCACTTGCAGGCCGTAGCTCTTGGACGCCGGACCCTCCTGAATACGGTGCAGGAACACGATGGAGTCGCCGTGTTCGGTGGCATTCAGGTGGATGTTGGTGGCCTCCGGGCACTGCGCCGGTAGCTCGGTCAGTTCGAAATAGTGGGTGGCGAACAGGGTAAATGCACGGACCTTGTCGGCGAGGAAGTGGGCACAGGCCCAGGCCAGGGAGAGGCCGTCGTAGGTGCTGGTGCCACGGCCAATCTCGTCCATCAGGATCAGGCTGTGTTCGCTGGCGTTGCGCAGGATATTCGCGGTCTCGGTCATCTCCACCATAAAGGTGGAGCGGCCGCCGGCCAGGTCGTCGGCGCTGCCGATACGGGTGAAGATACGGTCCAGCAGGCCGATGCGCGCGCTGTCGGCGGGTACAAAGCTGCCGCAGTGGGCGAGCAGGGCGATCAGCGCGGTCTGGCGCATATAGGTCGACTTACCGCCCATGTTCGGGCCGGTGATCACCAGCATGCGACGGGATTCATGCAGGTCGATATCGTTGGCCACAAACGGGACGTCCAGTACCTGCTCCACCACCGGGTGGCGACCGCCCTCGACGTGGATACCGGGCTGATTGGACAGCTCCGGGCGGGTCAGGCGCAGTTGGTCTGCGCGCTCCGCCATATTCGCCAGTACGTCCAACTGGGACACCGCGGCGGCGGCGTTTTGCAGTTCCGCCAAACGTTCATTCAGGGTGGTGATGAGCTCCTCGTACAGGAACTTCTCGCGGGCCAGGGCGCGGCTTTTGGCCGACAGCGCCTTGTCTTCAAATTCTTTCAGTTCCGGGGTAATGAAGCGCTCGGCGTTTTTCAGGGTCTGGCGGCGGATATAGTCCGCCGGTGCCTTGTCGCTCTGGCCGCGACTGATCTCGATGTAATAGCCGTGCACCCGGTTGTAACCCACCTTGAGGGTGGGAATGCCGGTGCGCTCCTTCTCGCGCACCTCCATCTGCACCAGATAGTCGCCGGCGTTCTCGCTGATGCCGCGCAGCTCGTCCAGCTCGTCGTCGAAGCCCTCGGCAATCACACCGCCCTCGCGGATCACCACCGGCGGGTTCTCCACCAGTGCGCGCTCCAGCAGTTCCACGGTCTCCGGCCAATCGCCCATCTCGCGGGAAAGTTGGCCGAGCAGCGTGGCATCGGTCTCGCTCAGCTGGCGCTGCAGCTCCGGGAACTGGGCCAGGGACATACCCAGGCGGGAGAGGTCGCGCGGGCGTGCGGAGCGCAGGGCCAGGCGACCGAGGATGCGCTCCATATCGCCGATGGGCTTCAGGGCGTCGCGCAGCAGTTCAAAGCGGTAATCCGCGATCAGTGCGGTAATCGCCTGCTGACGTTGTTCCAGAGTGTGGAGGTTGCGCAGGGGATTGTTCAGCCAGCGGCGCAGCAGGCGGCTGCCCATGGCAGTTTTACACGCGTCGAACACCGACAGCAGAGTGTTGTCGTCACCGCCGTTGAGGTTGGTGTCGATTTCCAGATTGCGGCGGCTGGCCGGGTCCAGCGCCACGGAATCTTCGCTGCGCTCGGTGCGCAGGGTGCGGATATGCGGCAGCTCGGTGCGCTGGGTGTCGCGCGCGTACTGCAGCAGGCAGCCGGCGGCACAAAGCGCTGCATGCATATGGCTACAGCCGAAGGCCTCCAGGTCCATGGTGCCGAACTGGCGGTTGAGTACGCGCAGCGCGCTCTCCAGATCGAACTCCCAGGGCGCGCGGCGGCGCAGGCCGGCGCGGCGGTCGATCTCTGGCGGCAGAATCAGGTCCTCGGACACCAGCAGTTCGGTGGGACTGTAGCGCTGTACCTGCTCAGCCAGGGCTTCCAGCGTATCTACTTCCTGAATCGCAAAATGCCCGGTGCCCACGTCCAGCAGTGCGAGGCCAAATTTGCCGCCCACCATCACCGTTGCCACCAGCAGGTTGTCGCGGCGTTCGTTCAACAGCGCTTCATCGGTGACCGTGCCCGGGGTGACGATACGCACCACCTTGCGCTCCACCGGCCCCTTGCTGGTGGCCGGATCGCCGATCTGTTCGGCGATGGCCACGGAAACTCCAGCCCTGATCAGCCGCGCCAGATACCCCTCCGCCGCATGGTAGGGAATACCTGCCATGGGAATCGGCTGCCCTCCAGACTTGCCGCGGGCGGTCAGGGTGACATCCAGCAGCTCCGATGCGCGCTTGGCATCGTCGTAGAACAGCTCATAGAAGTCCCCCATACGGTAGAACACCAGCTCCTGCGGGTGTTCGGCCTTGATGCGCAGGTATTGCTGCATCATGGGGGTGTGTTCGACTTGCTGATTAGTGCTGGCAGTTGCGGACATGAGTGAGGAAATCTTTATAAAACAGTGGCTTAATTGTTCTTTCGTGCCGACCCTGTAGGCCGTGCATGCCCCGTTGCGGGCGCTTTTGACGAGCGCGCAAGGATACCAAAGCGACACGCAAACCACTATCAGACTGGTTGGTCGATGAGAATGAGGTTGGGGATATAGTCGCGTTCTATTGCACTGCGGCGCTAATTGTGAAGAATAAATTATTCTTTTTCGTGGTGCGCCGGATAATTGGTTATTAAATATGCTAGAAAAAATTGCTCTGCCAAAGGCCGTAAAATATTTGTCCTGCTCTGCTATCGCGTTTGCCCTCGTTGCCTGCGGTAAACCTGAGAAATTCGCGCAGTCAGACGCTGGTGAATCACTGGATTTACGCCAAAAGGTGGCGCAAAAGCTGATGCTGGATATCCGCTACTACTGTCCGGACATGCAGCGCCCGGCCCCGGATGACAAGAGCAGCCAGCACTGTAATCAGCCGGTCACCGAACTTCCCGAGGCGCTGGCGGAAATGATCAGCCGCAACGATATCGGCGGCATCATCCTGTTTGCGGACAACCTGGAAGACAGCGCACAGATCGTGCGCCTTAACCGGAGCCTGCAGGCCGCCGCACAGCAATCGGCCAGTGGTCTGCCGTTGTTGATTGGCGTGGATCAGGAGGGTGGGCGGGTAAACCGCTTGCCGCGAAGTGAAGCCGCGGCATTTGCGGGCAATATGGCTATCGGTGCCACCTATGCGCGCCACGGCGAGTATTTCGCAACTCAGACTGCTGCGGCGATGGGGGAGCAGCTCAAGTCACTGGGTTTCAATGTCAATTTTGCGCCCACTCTGGATGTGAACAGCAATCCGGATAACCCTGTCATCAATGTGCGCTCTTATGGCGAGTCACCGCAGTTGGTGGCCGATCTCGGAGGTGCAAGCGTTGCTGCATTCCAGCAGCAGGGTATTGCCGCGACGGTAAAACACTTTCCGGGGCATGGTGATACCAGTGTCGACAGTCATACCGGGTTGCCGCGTGTAGAGCGCCCACTGGAGCAAGCGGAGTCGGTGGATTTACTGCCGTTTGCCCGAGTGATCGCGCGCGCACAACCGGCTCTGACCATGACAGCGCATATTCAGTATCCCTCCCTGGACAACTCGGTATTGCGGTCAAAAACCGGCGAGGAAATGCTGGTTCCCGCTACGCTGTCGCGCAAGATACTGACCGGCATTTTGCGCGACGAACTGCATTATCAGGGCGTGGTAGTTACTGACGCTCTGGATATGGCGGGTATCAGTGAGTATTTCACCCCGGATCAGGCTGTGGTGCACACCTTTGCGGCCGGCGCTGATATTGCGCTGATGCCGATCAAAATCCGCTACCCGGATGACCTGCAGCAACTGAACGCATTGATTGATGCCGTTACCGAGTCGATTGCCACAGGTGCGGTGCCGGCTGTGGAGATCGATGAATCTGTTGCGCGCATCGAGCAACTTAAGCAGAAGTATGTGGACCAGGGCTGGCTGCAACAGGCGGAAGCCGAGGCACTTCTCGGCGCACAGCAGGTATTAGCTTCGCCACAGCACCGTGTATTGGCAAGTGAGCTGGCTACATCTGCTCTGACCGGCGTGTTCACCCCGGCGGATGCCACATTGCCGGTGATCACCAAAGACATGACGCACGTGCAGGTCATGGCGCCCAACCCGGCGGTCGGCGAGGCATTTCGTATTGCGCTCTCAGCGGTGACCTCTGCGAAAATTGAAGTTCTCGACATACCCACTGCCGTAGATCGCATCCGAAATTCAGCGGCAGACGCGCTGGTGGTGGCGAGCATCGTACCGGCGGAAAGTGCGGTAGAGCTTGGTGGTATGGAGGATCTTGGCAAGCTGGAGTATCGGCGCCTGGATCAGGAAACACTCTACGAAATTTACCGCGAGGGCCTGATTGCCGCACGTGCCAAGGGCGCAAAAACGGCATTCATAAGTATGCGCTCGCCATACGAGAGTGGGCGCTTCAAAGACCTGGCGGACGTGCACCTGGCCAGTTTTGATTACAAGGCCTATATCGGGCCGCAGCAGAAACTTGAAGGTCCGATCTATCGCGCGCTTGCCGAAGCACTGGTCAGCGAAAAAATGCCGGATGGGAAATTGCCGGTAACCGTGGTGGCGCCGGCGGGGAATACTGCGTCAGTACCGAAAAATGGTCGTGTTGCGGGTTGAGGTATTCGCGGAAAAAATAATGTGACGCTGGAAAATCGTAAGCTAGCTATCTACTGCCGGGTTGCGACTTTCCATGCATATTCGCAACCCGGCCTGTTCAAGTTGGCCCGGCGGATCAAGGGCTTTTTATTGCAATCGCCTCACCACCGAACTCACCGTATCCACTCAATTTGTCCGGGAAGTATTTTTCCAGCAGCGCCAGCATGATGGCCCGGGATTGATTGTCCACTTCGCCGTCCACTTGCCAGGGGCGGAAATGGTACTGGAAGGCGCGCGCGTACAGGGTGATTTCGTCATCCGTCGCGGTTTCCGGGTCGATACCGTAGCCGTAATCCTGTAACCACATCGCAAACCTGCGACGCACGGTGTCGCGGTCACTGGTGGTATTGCCATTGAGATAGTCCAGGTGGCGTTTTACGATGGCATCGTCATACCAGGCGCCAATGCCGGCATCCGCGAGCTGTTGCCATGGAAACTTGGGGCCGGGATCAATCTTGTACTGCGGAATGATATCGCCGTGTCCTATCACGCGCGTCGGGGTGATGTCCGGATAGCGCGCCAGAATATCCTTGGATAGTGCTATCACCAGATCAATTTGCGCGGCATCAAACTCGGGGAAAAAGCATACGGCATCGGCCTCTGCCTCCGGCGTCGACTCGGGCGGTGGATGGCACTCGCTCTTGTTGACGATTTCAATGCCAATCGAATGGTCATTCAGCTGGCTGCGGTCTTCCCAGCTGCTGCGGCCAGCGTGCCAAGCGCGGCGGTACTCATCCACCAGCTGGTACACCCGTAAATCTTTGTGGGGGTAGGTAGGGTCACTGCTTTCTGGGATCAGGTAATGAGAGCTGACCGGTCGGGAACTCGGCTGTGTCAGTACCCGTAGTGAGGTTTCAAAATCGATGGTGGTAAAGTGCATCACCAGGAATCGCACACGCTCGCTGGCATTCTCGGATTTCACTACCTCAATCCGGTACTCATCGCTCTGATGATTGAGCCCACCACTGTTTGCGCAGCCCGCAGTAAGGATTGGCAAGCTGCAAGTTGCGGCGAGTAGAGGCAAGCGAAACAGTCTGTTTATAGTTTTCCCGTGCATAGCGCTTCCTTTTCGGCGGGTCCCCACGAATTGCTCCATACGTATGAGCGTCAAACATTCCTCCAGTCGCCAGAATCATTAAATAGCGATTCCGTATGGCGCCAAAAATATCTTCCGGCCGCGACATGGCTGTATTCTACAAATAAATAATTCCATTTGTGTAGATGCTGGGGAATTTTTTAGTGTTTTTATGTCTGTCCGAGATTCTTTTAAACGGCGTGTAAACCTCATGTCAGATGGTGTGCTGGACTATATTGCTGGTCAGTATGTCTTGAACAATTGCAGTGGCACGGAATATTGGCGCGCTGATCGGGGAGGTTGTGCGCCTGTGCCAGGGCAATGTCAGTCGATTTCGCCCCACGAGCAGCAGCTTATGGGGGGCAATAACACTAATTTAGCCGGGGTACATCATGCGCATTATTATTTCCGTCGCTCTCACCATAGGCACATGTTTGGCGGCCATGTTCGTCAATACCCCTGCCAGTGCCGAAGGCCCATCTCAGTCTCGATCCGTGGTTGTGGAGTTGGCGGAAAATTCATCGCGTATTGCTGATGAGGCCAGCGAGCAAACCGGTCAGGTAGTCAGTGCTGCCCGCAAGAGTATTAATTCCGAGCCCAAGGGTGGCCCCTACATTCATGTCGCTCCCAAAGATGCCGGTGTCACTATTGGAGCTGGTGTCATTGCACCATACCCAAGTGAGGCCTACACCGGGCCGCTGACAATCAAGTCACCGGTCACCATAGAAAATGTTCTTATCGATGGTTGCCTGCGTATTGAAAGTGACGATGTGACCCTGCGCAATGTCGTCATTACCTGTAATTCCTACTATCCGGTCAAAGCTACTCATCACGCCAACGCACTTATCGAGTACAGCTTGGTGATATGCACAAAACCCACCAAGGTGTTTCGATTGATCAGCTACCAGAATTTTGCCGTGCAACACAGCGAAACGCGGGGTTGTGAGGACCTGTTCTTTCTAAGCGGCAATAACGATGGCCTGGACGTCAGCTACAACTATATGCACTCGCTGACCCTCATACCCACGTCCCATGCGGACGGATTCCAGTTCGGACTGGTGCCGACGTCGGGCTCCGGGATCATCCGCGGCAATTATTTCTGGGCGAATGCCAAAGGGAAGAAGACCGATACCATATATGCAGAAGGCAAATCCCAGGTACAGCTGCTGATCGAGGATAACTTTTTCCGCATATGGGGATTGCGCACGATTCGCTGTGGAGGGGAAGGGAGCAGTTGCATCATACGCAATAACATTTATGAGCAGGCCTTCGAAGACATGAACGTTCTGCCCTACGGCAAGTTGCTCTTCAGCTATCTCTACGGCAAGGGCGCGCATGAGGCATCTTGCAATCGTCTGGAAGATGGCAGCCTGATAAAGGAATTTGAGGGGCGCATCGATCGCTTCCACGGAGTGAGCCACAGTGTGGATAATTGTCCGCAGTGGCCGTACTGACTTATCAGCCTGCTGATCGGGTCCGAGTAAGGGCCCGCTCTTATCCTGACGAAACCCTCCCCAATCTTTGCGCTCGGCGCATGGAATAAACTACCAATCCTCCCTTTCTATATGGCGTCATAAGCTACGGTTTTGTGTCGTAGGTACCCGTCATGTCCGCGAATAATTATTCATGGGTGTACATTTCAAATAGAGATTGTCGGATCTTTGGTCGTAGGAATCGGTCAAATTGGCGCCCGATAATCTGTCATATGGCATTAACCTGTCATTTGTTGCAATTTTCCTGAATTTTTTATCATTTTTATGTCGCGCGTATGGAATTTTTTTTGCAGAATCAGTGAGGAATATCTTATTCCTTGTCGTTGTCGGGTTAGATATATTTTGCCCGCCCAAATAGATATGCCGAACACCAAACGAAAATAATGAACATCGTGCATGAGCGTTGATTGGAAAACGGCAGCTTTATAAAGCTGAAGCTTCATGTCCGGAGAGAACCAAAAAAAACTGCCTTGGAGGCCGTAAATGTTTGAGAAGACGAAACTGAGTGAGTTGGTGGGGGGCGGAGTCAAGAAGTCTTTGGCAAAGTCTTCCATCGTTTTAGCCGGAACCATGTTCGCCATGTCGGTGGCGGCACAGCAGTCTGGAAGCATCGAAGGTACCGTTTACCTCGATGAAAAAGTTCAGGCGGCGGGCGTAAAGGTTACAGCGGCAAGTCCGGTAATGCCGAAGAGCCGGACCGTCGAAACCGATGCAAGCGGTGAATTCAAATTGCCGGCGTTGATTCCCGGCACCTACACCCTGACATTTACCACTGACGACGGTATTACCCGCACCGTAAAAACCACTGTGCTGCTCGATCAGCGCTCCAGTGTTTCGGTGATGATGGCTCCGGAAGTTGCCGATGGGGTCGAGGAAATTACCGTTATCGGCGAAGTCATCACCTCGGGAGGCAATGCATCCCTGTCTGATGCGATCGGCGCCGATGTGCTCAAGAGGTTGCCGATTGGTCAGGACTACCGTGATCTGTTGAAGCTGGCCCCGGGCGTCCAGTACACCCAGGATTCAATTCGTGGGCCCAGTGCCGGCGGCAGTGGTCAGGACAATGTCTACAAGATCGACGGTGCCAACGTGACCTTGCCGATGTTCGGCACCCTGTCTGCGGAGCCATCTACCCAGGATGTCGAGCAATTTTCTGTAGAGCGCGGCGGTGCACGCGCGATCGGGTTCAACCGCTCCGGCGGTATCACCGTCAATACCAAGAGCAAATCCGGTACCAACGAATTCAACGGTGGCGTGGAATACAAGTTCCAGACCGCCGATATGCGTGAAAGAACCGACGCGGGAACCAAGTCGGACCTGGACCAAAGCTGGATGACCGCCAATGTCGGTGGCCCGATCATTGAAGACCAATTGTTCTTCTACGGCTCCTATTTCGGTCCACGTTCCAGTCAAGACAGCAAGGAAACCGCTTACGGCCCGACCAAGGATTACTCCAGCGTTCGTGACGAGTACTTCGGCAAGCTCACCTATGCGCCGCTCGAGAATGTATTGCTGAACGCCGCCTATCGCACCTCGGATCGCAAAAATAAAGGTGCCTCCGTCGAATATACCGAGGCGGACTCTGCCTCTGTGGGTGAGGAATCCAGCCAGGATATCCTGAACCTAGACGGTTCCTGGGTCATAAATGATGCCACCACCGTCAGCTTCCAGTTCAGCGACTACGCCCTGGAGACCGCGGGTGTCCCGGATACCATGGTAGGGGTTCAGCCGGGTTATGGTCAGTCCCTGGATCTGGCCAATCTGGACCAGATGGGCTACTTCAATGTTCCCAACCTGAATCAGGAAGATGCCGCCTGGTGGAGCGACTTCGCCCAGCCGCTTATCGATCAGTACGGCTACACGAATAGTGCCGGCGAGCGTGTTGGTGGTGGTGGCGTCGGTGGTTACTACCAGTCCAATCTTCAGAACTACTATCGTAAATCCTTCGAACTGGCCCTGGATCACACGCTGGACATCGGCGCTACCGAGCACCAAATCCACGTGGGTTACCAGTGGTCGGAAGGTCGTGAGGAGTTGGCACGCCTGTCTAACGGTTGGGGTTCTATCAGCGTACTCGACGGTGCGGCCGACGCTGATGCACCGGATAACGCCCGCTTTAAGGGGCGTACCGAGCAGATGAGCCTGGTGACCGCCGACGGCAGCAAGGTACCGCCGATCAACTCCTATATGGAGTCACATAATTTTGAGATCAATGATTCCATCAGCTGGGGCGACTTCATCTTCGATGTGGGCTTCCTGATTAGCGAGGACATTCTCTACGGCCAGGGGCTGCGCGAAGCGGATACTCTGTCCGGTTACGTTGAAGACCCGGGCAACAAATACGAGATGTACAAGGTCGACTGGAAAGATATGATCCAGCCGCGCCTCGGCGTCACCTGGGCCTACAACGCTACCGATACCGTGTTTGCCAGCTTTGCCCAGTACAACCCGGATGCCACCTCGCTGGCACGCGCGGCGTCCTGGGATCGCAATAGCCAGGCGACTCTGGACGTCTACTGGGATGAAAATGGAAACTACATCAGCTCTGAGCCGCGCGCGGGCTCCTCTGGCAAGCTGTTTGCGGATGACCTGGATCCACGCCGCGTCGACGAGCTGACCCTGGGTACCACCAAGGAGTTCGACAACGGCATTAGCCTGCGTTCGCATATTCGCTACCGCGAGGGCTCCCACTTCTGGGAAGACGTCTGGAACCAGGCGCGACTGTACGGTAATGAAGACGGTTGTTATGGTCCGGCGCTTGATCAATGTGTACCGGCGGAAATCAGAGCGAAAGGGCTCTACATCGACGATCTTGATGCAAAACTGGATCAGATCGGCAGTGGTTCGACCTTTGTTATCGCCGAAGTCGATGGTGGTTACACCAAGTACCTGGAGTTCAGCCTCGAAGCTTCCTGGACCGGTGAGCGCACCTACCTGAACGCTTCCTATACCCGCAGCCGCTATACCGGTAACGTCGATCAGGACAACACCACGTCCCAGAATGACGTAAACACGTTTATCGGTTCCTCGAACCTGATGGATGCCCGCGGCCGCATGGTGTGGGATAAGAAGGACGGTACCCTGCACGGTGACAAGCCGCATCTGCTGAAGCTGTTCGGCCAGTACACGCTGGACTGGAACGCCAATGTTGGCGCCTACATGGTGTACCAGTCCGGAACTCCCTGGGAGGCGTGGGACGGTTCTATCTATGGTTATTCTGCCAACACCATCCGCTATATGGAGGCGGCGGGCAGTCGTCGCAGCCCCTCACACTGGCAGATGGACCTGAACTACACGCAGAACTTCAACGTATTCAGCGATTACGCGCTGACGTTCCGCGCGGATGTGTTCAACGTGTTCGACAACCAGACTGGTTATAATTACGATCCTGACTTTGATGAGACTACCTTCGGTACTCCGCGTAGTTACTATGCTCCGCGTCGTCTGCAGTTGTCCGTGGGTATGGACTTCTAATTTCAATGTCATCTCCTAATAGTCTGTGATGAATATCAGACTTGCCCCGGCTTTGCCGGGGCTTTTTTATTTTTATGGTTCAGTATCGGCATTTTTTATCGAACAAATAACATTTCTTTAATAGAGAATATTTTTTGAATAATTTATTCTTTCGCTGTGAATTACTGGGTTAAAATATCTGCTCATTAAGAAAGTCTTGCGCTCTAAAGGCTTGAAGGGTCTTCCCCAATGAAAGTTAAAAACATGTTTGTCCGGCTAGTGGGGCCAGCTGTTGCAGTCTTCGCGCTGTCCGCCTGTGACCAAACTCCGCAGAGCGCCTCTGGTTCAGGCAGTGCAGCCCGTAGCTCTGTGGCGGCGTTGGAATATGTCAGCGATGTGCCGGGAGTTACGGAGTCCATGTTGCAGCCAAAGTTTTGGCAGCAACGCTTGAATAAAGACCTTGTACGTTTGTCCGAGCAGCAGATCCGTGATCTAAATGCCGCAAGTTTTTCCAACGACCCGAACATTTTTCAGTTGGACGACTTTCCCAATCTCATGGCACAGGCGGACGTAATCGCCCTGATCGATCGTGTCAGTCAGCCCGCATCGACGCCACGCGTTTTCCCTGACGGAGGTTCCGTTGAGCTCGCCGATTATGCAGAGCTTGAGTTGGCGGCGAATCGCGAGGTGGTGCCCGAAGAGGTTTCGGTGCAGTGGGGACTGGTTGTCGAGCGCGTCAGCATGCGCAGTTACCCGACCCATCGCCGCATTCTGAAAAATATCGATGACCAGGATCTGGATCGCTTTCAGGAAACCGGAGCGTTTCCGGGGCAGCGTCTGGCGATTCTGCATGAAAGCGCCGACGGGGAGTGGTGGTTCGCGGTGAATTATCACTACGCCGCCTGGATTCCCAAGCGCGCGGTAGCACTGGGGAACCGGGATGAAATCAACAGCTGGTTCCATAAGCAGCCGCGGCTTACGGTAACCGGTGCCCAGGTGCGCACAAATTTCAATCCTGAAGAAGCGCGGACTTCTGAAGTTGTTCTGGATATGGGTATTTCGCTGCCGCTGTTGAGTGCTGCCGACGTTGGCCACAATGTGCACGGGCAAAATCCTTATGCCAGCCACATTGTCTCGCTGCCGATACGTGGTGACAGTGGAAATCTTGAATTCGAGCCGACCCTGATCGGGCGGGCACAGGATGTCACCCCGGGGAAGCTTGAGTACCGCCCGTCGCTGGTATTGCAGCAGGCGTTCAAATTCCTGGGCGAACGATACGGCTGGGGGCACGACTACAACGGCCGCGATTGCACCGGGTTTGTCGGTGAGGTGTACAAGTCGTTCGGCATTCTGATGCCGCGCAACTCCGGTCAGCAGGGTAACAGCGATTTTGCGCCGACCAAACGCTTTGCAACCGAGGATCATGCCGCAAGAGCGGAGGCGCTCGAGCACTTGAATGTTGGGGACCTTATCTACATTCCCGGGCATGTGATGATGTATATCGGCGAGGTGGATGGTGAGCCGTATGTCATTCACGACGTTACCGGACTGAGTTATTACCGGAGTGATGAATCCTATTACCAGGGCACCTTGTCCGGAGTGTCGGTAACACCGTTAAAGCCACTGCAGCTCAGTAAGGAAAAGAGCTTCATTGATGGCATTTATGCAATAAAGACAATTATTTGATCGGTATCACCATGAAAATTGTTGACGTAAAACTGGGCATGCTACAAGTGCCCCTGGTTACCCCGTTTAAAACCGCTCTGCGCACCGTTGAGTGTGTCGAAGATGTCATCGTGATGCTGGAAACGGACACCGGTCATATTGGCTACGGCAATGCGCCCGCGACTGCGGTGATTACCGGTGACACACACGGCTCCGTCATCGAGGCGGTGCGCAGCATATTTACTCCGCTAGTGCTCGGGCGTGACGTAGCGGATCTGAACCGTCTCACGCGGCAGATCCAGGGGGCGATGATCAACAACACCAGTGCCAAGGCGGCGGTGGAAATTGCGCTCTACGACTTGTTCGCACAGAGTTACAACACCCCCCTGTACCGGATACTGGGTGGCGGTGAGAGCAGCCTGACCACCGATATCACCATCAGTGTCGATTACATCGATAAAATGGTGGCGGATGCGGAGCGGGCGGTGGAACGCGGCTTTGAAATCCTGAAACTCAAGGTGGGCAAGGATATCGGTCTCGATATCGAACGTATCAAGGCGGTTTACGCCGCAGTAAAAGGTCGTGCGATTCTGCGTCTAGATGCCAATCAGGGCTGGAGCCCCAAGCAGGCGGTGATGGCAATTCGCGGCCTGGAGGAGGCCGGGGTATTGCTGGAGCTGGTAGAGCAACCGGTCAAGGCCAATAACCTGGAGGGGATGCGCTATATCTCCGAGCGGGTAAAAACCCCGATCATGGCGGATGAAAGTATTTTCGGTCCCCACGACGTGATGGATGTGATCCAACGCCAGGCGGCGGAAATCATCAATATCAAGTTGATGAAAACCGGTGGCATTTCCAATGCCCTGAAAATTGCCGATCTCGCCGGCCTCTACGACGTGGAGTGCATGGTGGGTTGCATGCTGGAAACCAGTATTGGTGTCTCTGCCGCGGCACATGTGGCGGCGGCCAAGGCCCCGGTGGTCACCAAGCTGGATCTCGACGTGCCGTCCCTGTGCAAGTTTGATCCGGTGGTTGGTGGCGCGACTTACCGGGATGCGGATATCATTCTCAACGAAACCCCCGGCCTTGGCATTGAAAAAATTGAGGGCCTGCAATTGCTGGTGTAACACCGGCATTGCAGAGCAGGACGGCACAGCATGACCTGTCTTTTGAAAATGCGCGCGATGCGCGACCAGTTGTCGGTAAACGAGCGCAAGCTCGCGGATTTTATTTTGGAAAATACGCAGCTGCTGCGCGACTATTCGTCCTCGCAACTGGCGGATGCCGTCGGGGTTAGCCAGTCCAGTGTGGTGAAGTTTTCCCAGAAGCTTGGCTATCGCGGGTATCCGAGCCTGAAACTCGCGGTGTATGAATCCTATGCCGGTGCCGGTATTGGCGGTGGCGATGAGCCGGCGCGAGCGTTTGCGGCGGCCGCGAGTCCGCTCAGCCAGTTGGGTCAGAAAAAGCTCGAGGTGCTGGAGAATACTGTCAGTATCAACGAGGTTGATCAGCTAACTGCCGCAGTGGAGGCCATTCGTGCCGCACGCTGTATCCAGATTTCGGCCTGTCCAGGGTCGGTATCTGTTGCGCGTTACCTGACGCATCAGTTGCTGGAACTCGGTTGCTGGGCGGTTTTCGATGAAGGCGGCAACCTCCAGCATCGTATAAGCAATTCCCTCCGGGACGATGACCTGCTGTGCATCCTGTGTGACTTTGGCGGCGAGGAGTCGCTTGTGGACGTGGCTAACCGGGCCCGTGAGCATGGGGTCAAAGTGCTGAGCCTTACTCGCTACAACTACAACGCTGCCAGCATTCACTCGGATATTCGCCTGTATGTCGTGCCATCGGATGACGATGAGGATCTGCAAAGATTGCTGTTTCGCTCTGCGCAGCTGCATGTTATTGAGGGGCTAATCAGCGGTTTGTTGAGCAAAAAAAGTTAACGACAGGCTGGTCGTTAACCAGATTTCTTGATGAAGAAGTTGCAAATATAAAGCCGCTGGCCCGGGTCAGCGGCTTTTTTGCTTGTGCGGTATCAACGCTGTGCGCTTTGCTGCGGTTCCACCAGTTTCCAGGCCAAGTTGTAGTCCCACTGATCGAAATACAGGTTGCCGCCACGCCACTCGACTTCGCCTCGCTGGTTGTCCACTGTTTCTGAGCGGAAATGGTGTTTTGCGGGCAGCAGGGGGCGGCTGTAGTCGCTGTTGAAAATCAGGCGATAGCTATCGATGCCGCCCAGGTAGAACCAGCGCTCTGCCTCGCTATCGCTTTCAAGTAAACCGTGGGTGACATCCATCGGCATCCAGCCGTAGGGGGCGAGATAGAGCTCTCCCCAGTCGTGCATGGTGTCAAATCCCTGAGGTGCAAACTCCCATCCCGACTGCCAGCGCGCGGGGATGCCATTCATGCGCAGCAGTGTGATCAACAGCAGCGTCTGTTGTCCGCAGTCCGCATGGCCCGCCTCGGCGGCATACTGGCTGATGTTGCGAATGGTGGAATATTCCCGTGCGCCCGCCCAGGGAATCTGGTCCACGTGCGCAAACAGCTTCTGCGCGATACGGTAGGGGTTGGTTTCGTCGCCGACGATTTGCTGGGAGAGGGCCTGTAATTTTGGTGTGAACTGGACGTGCGGCGCGCGTTCGCCGAGGAATTCCTCAAAACTTGCACTGTTCGCTGGCTGTACCCTGTCTGCGTCAATTGCCGTGTAGCGAGACAGGCTGTCGAACGCGTAGCGAATGCGGAATTCTGTAGGGTGTCCCTTTGCGGCGGTTTTTTCCAGATATATGGTACGTTGTGACTGGGTTGCCGGCGCCAGCTGATGTGTCTCGGGTACACTGCTGATCAGGGAGACATTTTCCTGAAGACCCGGTAATTGTTGTGGGAATGGCAGCCAGGCACGTACGGTTTCTCCGGCTGGAACTGCATCGGCGTTTACGGTCAGCGAATACTCCACTTCAATGCGCTGCCGTTGGGACGACTTTGCTGCGATGATTTCACGGTGATGTGAATGCAGCTGGTACAGTGGTGCTTTTTCGGTAAAGCGTTTGTAGTCAGCAGTGCGTGCCGCAGCTGCGTCGGAAATGTGTACCAGGTTGTAGGCGGCCTTGCGGAAATAACGGCGCTCGCCATCAATGATCATGTATTCCAGCAGGCCGGCGCTGTCCCATGCCCGAATATCGGTTCCCGTGGCATCGGGAATATAGCGGCGTATGGATTCCAGCAGGTCTTCCGGCTTGATGGTAAATTCCATCTCTATGCGTCGCATACGCTCGGCCTCGAAGGCGAGCGCTTCACTCAGGGATGCATCTGCATTGGCCGAGGCTGCGGTGAGATCGTCCATGGTTGTGTTGCCTTCCATTGATCCGGTTTTCGCGGTCAGTGCCTGGATCTCGCTCTTGGCAAGCTGGTAGTGCCCGTGGTCAATTTTTTGCCGGATTTGATGTAAGTCTGCACTGAATGCCTGCGATGCCAGTGCGCAGGCGGTCGAAGCAAGCAGCGCTTTGAGGTTGAAGTAGGATTTTTTCACGGCAACTCCGCAGTGGCGTGTGTGATTCCGGTGAAACTTCGGAATAATTTATTATTTACTTAAAAAACCACGATTGATAAATTATTCTGATGTTTCCGTTGCGTCAAGCCCGTACTGGATGCTTGCCTTGTTCTTTCAATAACACCGGAGGTCACAACCTCATGCGTCCCATATTGACCATATTGTGTTCCGCAGCCGCGGTGTTGCTATCAGCCTGCGATCGGCCAGCTCCTGATAGCGCTCTGGATGGCGAGAGTGCGGCAAACTTTGTCGAGCGGGTTCTGCAGGAGGAGCGTGTGCCCGGAGCCGCGGTGGGTATCTGGCACCATGGTGAGCCGGTATTGTTGCGGGGGTTTGGTGTAACCAATGTGGACAATCCGCATCCAGTAGACGGAGAGACGCTGTTCAAGCTGGCATCTACCAGCAAAGCCTTCACTACCGCTGCGCTCGGCTTACTGGTGGAAGAGGGCAAGCTGGACTGGGACGGGCGCGTGGTGGACTACCTTCCGGATTTCCGGCTTGCCGATCCGTGGGTGACCCGTGAATTTCGCGTGGTCGATCTCCTTACCCATCGCTCCGGTCTCGGTCCGGGTGCGGGCGATCTGATGTTGTGGCCACAGCCCAACCAGTATTCCCGTAAAGATGTGCTGGCCGGCCTCGCGCATCTGCCGATCACCGGTAGCTTTCGTGCGGATTACGCCTACGACAATCTCCTCTATATTGTCGCCGGCGAGTTGGTGGCGGAGATCTCTGGCCTGAGTTACGAGGAATTCGTGCAGCAGCGCCTGTTGGCGAGAATGGGACTGGATCACTGCTACGCTGGCCCGGTACCTGCGGAGGCCCGCGACAATCTCGCGGATCCGCATCGCCTTGAAGATGAAGGGGATGGGCAGGCAAAACTGGTAGTGGATACCCCTAATCTCGCGGGCTTCGAGCCCATTGTGTTGGCCGCGGCCGGCGGCATGCACTGCAGTGCCGGCGATATGCTTACCTGGCTGCGCACCCTGCTGGACGGTGGGCAAATTCCCGGAGGGGAGCGCCTGCTCAGTACCGAGACCCGCGACCGCCTGTGGCGCCCGGAAACCCTGATGCCTTTTTCCCCCGAGCGTGCCGAGCGAGATGGTGGACATTTCTATGCCTATGCCCTCGGTTGGCGGGTGCAGGATATGCATGGCAAAAAGGTCATACACCACACCGGTTCCCTGTCTGGTATGTACGCGTGGGCGGCAGTGGTACCGGAAGAGGATCTGGCACTGGTGGTGCTGATGAACCGGAGTGCCGGCGCAGCACGTCAGGCACTGATTTATGGGTTGTTGAAACCCTATCTGGGTGCGCCCGAGCGTGACTGGCTGGCCTATTTTCAGGACCTTTACGGCGCGCCGGCAGTGGCCGTGGAGCCGGAAGCGCTGGCAGCGCCGGCTGGATTTACTGCCGTTACCGAAAGTGAACTTACTGGTCGCTATCGCGACCCCTGGTTCGGCGATATGGAGATTGCCCGGGAGGATGCGCAGTTGCGCTGGCGCGCGCTGAAATCTCCACGTCTCAGCGGAACGCTTACCCCTTCGGGCGACGGTGTCTGGGCGTTGTACTGGGATGATCGCAGCCTCGATGCTGATGCCTGGATGACGGCGGATCGCAGTGAAACCGGCAACCTTCTGCTGACCATGCAGCCCAAGTCGCGGGGGATCGATTTCAGCTACGACTTCCACGATCTGCGGTTTGAAAAAATATTGCCACAAAATCAGGTGGACGATTCCCAGGCCGCTACCGCTGTCTCCGCGGTAGGGCACTGAATCGGAACCGCACCATAAAATCACCATCGAATAATAAAGAGAGCATCCCATGCAAAGGCGCAGACTGATCAAGTCTCTAATGGCTGCACCGCTAATGGCCGCGGCAGGAACCAGTGCACTTGGTGCGAGTGCGGAGGCTGCAGAGGAAGCGGGTTTCAGTGCAGATAATTCCGGCAAGGACCTGTTGCGGCCCAGGCGCCTGCAAAAAGGTATGACTGTTGGTCTGGTGACCCCCGCAAGCAATGCGTGGGAGGACGAGGACATCCGCTTTGCCAGCGATGTAGTGCGCTCCCTTGGCTTTAAGGTGAAAGAGGGGGAAAACCTCTACCGCAGAAGCCAGTATCTGGCTGGTCCGGATGCCGCGCGTGCCCAGGATTTCAACGCGATGTTTGCCGACGCTGAAGTGGACGCCGTGTTCTGTCTGCGCGGTGGCTACGGTACGCCGCGCATCCTGCCAATGCTGGATTACGCCGGAATACGTCGCAATCCGAAGGTGTTGCTTGGATACAGTGATATCACCGCACTGTTGAATGCGATCTACCACCGCAGCGGCGTGGTCACATTCCACGGCCCGATCGCCGCGCAAAATTTCACGGATTACACCTACAGCGAGTACCAGAAGGTACTCGCACACGGGGAGCGACCAGTGCCGCTGGGTGCGCCACCGCCCTTCGAGGATGCCGCCCCGGGGCGGGTCGAAAAAGAAAACCGTATTACGCGCTTTGCTGGTGGTCGCGCGCGCGGACGCCTTATCGGCGGCAACCTTACGTTGATGGCCAGTCTTCTCGGTACCCCATACTGCCCGGATTACCGCGGCAAAATTCTGTTTCTGGAGGATGTGGGGGAGGCGCCCTATCGGGTGGATCGGATGCTCACCCAGATGTGGCTGGCCGGCAAACTGCAGCAGGTGGCAGGAATTGCGTTCGGCAAGTTCACCGAGGCGGATTCCGATGGCAATACGTTCAGCATGGAGCACGTGCTGCGCGAACGCTGTGCCGATCTGGGCGTGCCGGTCGTGCGGGGGCTGATGTTTGGTCACGTAAAAGACCAGACAGTAGTGCCGGTGGGTGCGATGGCAGAGCTCGATGGCGATGCCGGCACTCTGGTGTTACGGGACCAGGTGGTGGTATAAGCTCACTCAGGTAGATTTTCGAAGATGGGCGCCCGCAGTGCAGACTCCGGGCGCCATTGCATCCTCAGGCCTGCTATCTCTGGTATCAGGTCACCCAGAAAGATATAACCAAAAAAAGAATGACCGTCTCATGACCGAACTTTCCTGGCTCACACTTCTTCCCCCCTTTGTCGCTATCGGACTCGCGCTTCTCACCAGGCAGGTTTACCTGGCACTGTTTGCCGGAATCTGGCTGGGCTTTTTTCTGCTCAATGGCTCCGGCTTTTTTCCATCACTGGCAGAAGCGCTGGATGGGGTACTGGCTATTCTGGCGAATGCCGGTGATGCCAAGGTGGTGATGTTCACTCTGGTGATCGGGGCATTTATCGTCACCCTGGAGCGGAGTGGCGCAGTGAGCGGCTTTGTGCACTTTCTCGAGCGAATCCGCTGGGTGACCAACGGTGTTCGCGCGCAATGGATGGCGTGGCTGGTGGGGATCGTGATTTTTATCGAATCCAACATCACTGTGCTGGTGGCCGGTACGGTGTCGCGCCCGCTGTTTGATCGCTATCGTATCGCGCGGGAAAAGCTCGCCTATATCATCGATTCCACTTCTGCACCGGTTTGCATGTTGATTCCCCTCAATGCCTGGGGTGCGTTTAACCTCGGCCTGCTGGACGGCCTGGGTGTGGACGATCCGCTCAAGGTCCTGCTGGCCAGTATTCCCCTCAACCTCTATGCAATCACTGCGGTGGCGCTCACTGCCTACACCATTGCCCGCAACTACAACCCTGGGCCTATGGCGGCAGCAGAAGCGCGCACCAGTAGCGGTGACGTCGACGGGCTCAGTACTACTGACAGCAGCAAAGAAAACGTTTTTGGAGAAAAAAGCCATATCAAGCCCCGCGCCCTGAATATGTTCCTTCCGGTGCTGGTACTGATTCTGGCGATGCCGCTGTTCCTGTGGATTACCGGTGACGGAAAGATATTCGAGGGCTCGGGTTCGACTTCGGTACTGTGGGCATCCCTCACCGCACTGGCTACGGTGTCCGTACTGGTATTGATACAGCGCGGTATGACCCTCGATGAGCTTAGCCACACCTGGATGGAAGGCGCGGGGCGTATGTTGCCGCTGGCGATCATTCTGGTGCTGGCACTGGCCCTGGGCGCCGTGTCCAAGGCGTTGGGTACCGGCCAGTACGTGGCGGGACTGGTGGGGGATTCCATCCCGGTTGGACTGCTGCCGGTGGTGATTTTCCTAGTGTCCGGTGTGATCGCGTTTTCTGTCGGTTCCAGCTGGGGCACTTTTTCGATCATGCTTCCCATCGCCATTCCGGTGGCGGGAGCGCTGGGTGCTGATCCCGTGCTGTTCGTGGCTGCGGTGCTTTCCGGGGGGATTTTCGGGGACCACAGTTCACCGATTTCCGATACCACCATTGTGTCGTCACTGGCAGCGGGCACGGAGCATATCGAGCATGTGCGCACCCAGTTGCCGTATGCCCTGCAGGCAGGTGCAATCAGTGCGCTGGGCTTTGTGGCCCTCGGTTACCTGATGTTGTGATAGAGAGGTAAAAATGAATAAGAATAATTGCCGAGTATTATTGGTCACTTCCGACCCCGATTTTGGTCAGCGCTGGGTGGCGGAACTTCAGCCCCTGGCAGACAACGATGCCGAAGCCCCCGTGGCACTGGATTTCAAGCACACACACGCCGATGGGTTGATTGGCTACCTGGCGTGCGGTGAAACCCAGGTAGTGGTGCTGGACGATGCCGGTACGCAAGCGGAAGACGTGGCTGCGGTTCGCGGATTGTTGCGCGGACAGCGGGCGGAAATCGATTGTGTATTGCTGACCGGTGCGGACACCCCCGAAGTGGATGAATTTGAGTGTGTCATTTCCCGGGCGGAATCCAATTACGGTGTCGTCTACCGTACCTTGCGGCGAATTTTGCTGGAGCGCATAAGTACTCCGTTTGCCGATGCGCTGCGGGAGTATGTCTATGCGGCGAAGGATTCCTGGCATACACCGGGTCATTCCAGCGGCGACAGCCTCAGCGGCAGCCCGTGGATTGCAGATTTCTACCGCTTTATGGGCGAGCATATTTTCAACACAGATCTGTCTGTCAGTGTAAAGATGCTGGACTCGCTGATGGACCCTATCAGCGTCATCCGCCAGGCCCAGCAGAGTGCGGCGCGGACCTTTGGTGCTGAGCACAGTTACTTTGTCACCAACGGTACGTCCACGTCGAACAAAATTGTTCTGCAGCACCTGCTGCGCGCGGGCGACCGGGTGATCGTCGACCGCAATTGCCACAAGTCCGTGCATCACGCGATGATCATGAGCGGCGCTTTACCGGTATATCTCGAATCCTCGGTTAACCAGCGCTACGGTATCTACGGCCCGGTTCCGCAATCCGAGATTTTCTCCGCGATCGATGCCAATCCTGGTGCGCGCCTGCTGGTGCTTACCTCGTGTACCTATGATGGACTGCGATATGACCTCAAGCCGATCATCCAGCGCGCCCATGCCGCAGGGCTGTTCGTGCTGATCGATGAGGCCTGGTATGCCCACGGTCGTTTCCATCCGCAGCTGAGACCCACGGCGCTCGAGTGCGGGGCGGATTTCGTCACACAGTCCACCCACAAAATGCTGTCCGCGTTCTCACAGGCCAGCATGATTCATGTGGGCGACTTTTCCTGGCGTAAACAAACCATGGATGATGCCGGGGGGGCGGAATTTGATGCGGCCGGATTCCGTGAAGACATCAACATGCACACGTCTACCAGCCCGCAGTACGGCATGATTGCCAGCCTGGATGTCGCCCGCAAACAGATGAGTATCGAGGGCTATTCGGTGCTGAGCCGGACTCTCGCCTTTGCCGATGAAATCCGGCGCCATGTGGACGATGCCACGGTGTTTCGCAGCCTGGGGGCGGATGACCTCTGTGGTGAGGTGCTCGCTGCGGACGGTATCCGGCTCGATCCTAGCAAGGTCACCATCGATGTGGGGTGTGCGGGGGTGTCTGCGCCGGCGGCACAGGCGCGACTGTTTACCGAGTTTGGTATCCAGGTGGAGAAAAACACCCACAATACACTGTCATTCCTCGTCACCATCGGCACCACCGAGAGCAAAGTTCTGCGGTTAAAGCAGGCATTGCGGCGGTTGTCGGAGGATGCCCAGAGCAATACCGTTGCCGAACCCGAATTGGCCAAGAACTCCGGCCAGAGCCTGCCCGCACTCAGCAGTATTGATGCACTGCCGCGCAGTGCCTACTTCGCGCGCGGCGAAAAGCTTGCGTGGGCGGGGGAAGGGCGCGAGGCGCTGATCGGCCGTATTGCCTGTGATGAAGTGGTGCCGTATCCGCCGGGAATCCCTCTGCTGGTACCCGGGCAGCGCATCACTGCAGAAATCCTTGATGCCATCATTGCCTTTACCAGTGAACGTAAGGACCTGGAAATGCATGGCGTTCGCAGTGTCGGGCAGGAGCCGGCGCTACGTGTATTGACCCCTGCCGAAGCTGCTGTTGCAGAGAGTGAGTTACGCTCGCTATTGGCGTGACATAAATGGGCGTGTGACCGGTAGAGCGGGAGTGCGTTGCAACCACATTTTGAGACCGACACCGGAGCAGCCGATTTTCGCGCTCAGGCTCCGGTGCGTCGGTCGCCTTTCAGAATTATTGTCGAGCTTTTTTATGTTGAGACTCACTGCCGCCTTTGCGTTTCTGTTGTTGCAGCTTTCCGCGCGGGCGTTGGCAGCGCCGGAGATCCACACCGGTGCTGAACAGCCGGAGGCATATTTACCACTGCTGAAATCGCATCAGGTGGGCCTGGTCGTCAATCAGACATCGCGGGTAGGTGAGAAGCATCTGATCGATTACTTGCGTGAGCGGCAGGTTGAGATCAAGCGTATTTTTGCGCTCGAGCACGGGGTGCGCGGGAATGTGGAGAATGGGGGAGCGGTAGCGGATGGCATCGATGGCCCCAGCGGACTTCCCATTGTCTCCCTGTATGGCGGCCATTATGCGCCCGCAGAGGAAAGTCTCGCGGACCTGGACTGGCTGTTGTTCGACATCCAGGATGTGGGAGTTCGCTTCTATACCTATATCAGTTCACTGCATTACCTGATGCAGGCCTGTGCGGATCACGATATTCCCCTGTTGGTACTGGATAGGCCGAACCCCAACGGTGATTATGTCGATGGGCCGGTGCTGGAACCGCAATTCCGCAGCTTTGTCGGCATGCACCCGATTCCGCTGGTGCACGGTATGACCGTGGGCGAGCTGGCACAGATGATCAACGGCGAAGGCTGGCTGGAAAACGGGGCCAAGTGTCAGCTGACGGTGATTCCTGTTTCCGGGTATCACAAGCAGATGGCTTACAGCCTGCCGGTCAGGCCCTCTCCCAACCTGCCCAATGATTTATCCATTCGCCTATATCCATCGCTGGGACTGTTTGAAGGTACCACGGTGAGTGTGGGGCGCGGCACGCCGTTTCCGTTTCAGGCACTCGGGCATCCGGCGGATCGGCAGGGCCAGTTCAGCTTTACCCCGGTACCGGTACCGGGCGCCAGTGAAAATCCCAAACACAATGGCGAACGGCTCAGCGGTGATGACCTGCGAGAGACCGACGCTCGCACTCGGTTCAGCCTGACACCGTTACTGGACTGGTTGCAACGCACCGGTGAAACGCCGGAGCAGTTTTTTTCACGCGCGGCGTTTTTCGACAAGCTTGCCGGTACCGATACTTTGCGCAAGGCGGTAATGGCCGGCAAGAACGAGCAGGAAATCCGGGCCATGTGGCAGCCCGCCCTTGCTGCGTTTCGCGAGCGACGGCAGCACTATCTACTCTATCCTGAGGAGTAAGGATTGATCCGGCAACATATCGACAACATTCTCGCGCAGGTTCCCAGCGGTCGCCTGATGTCCGTGGACCTGCTTCGGGGGCTGGCCATTGCCGCCATGGTACTGGTGAATAACCCCGGTAACTGGTCGTATGTTTACGGTCCTATGGCCCACGCGGAGTGGGATGGCTGGACACCAACAGATGTGATCTTCCCGCTGTTTTTGTTTGTGGTCGGCGTTTCGATGGTGCTGTCTTCCGGGCGGTCGGGTGAATTTCCCGCGGTGGGTCGCACGCAATGGGGCCGTGCTGCAAAGCTGTTTGCTCTCGGTTTGTTCCTCGCCGTGTTTTTCTACAACTTCCGGGATACCTCTTACAGCTGGTTTGCGGATCGTATAGAAGGTATTCGCTGGCTGGGCGTCCTGCAGCGCATCGCGCTGGTGTACATCATGGCCTGTTATCTGGTGCGCTGGCTGTCAGTCAAAGGCCTGGTGGTGGCAGCAGTGCTGTGCAGCCTGGGCTCCTGGTTACTGATGCTGCTGGTACCGTACCAGAATGCAGCTGGAGAGACGTTTCAAGGGCAGCTGCTATTTGGCAACCACTTCGCCGCGTGGCTGGACCAGTGGCTGCTGGGAAGTGAGCACCTCTACTATCGGAGCGCAGAACCTTTCGCGTTTGACCCGGAAGGTGTACTGACCACGCTGCATGCTGTTTCCACCTGTCTGATCGGCGTACTCGCGGGGCTCGCGTGGAAATATAGCGGAGTGGATGCGGCCAGCCAGCGTCGCCTGTGCCGCAACTGGCTGCTGGCGGGAGCGCTGATGTTGCTGGCTGGACAGCTGCTGCACCCGCTGGTGCCGATCAACAAAGCACTCTGGTCCCCGAGTTTTGTGCTGGTGACCGCGGGTGTTTCGTCAATGTTATTGGCCGGTCTCTATTATCTGGTGGATATTCGCGAGCGTCGCCGTGCGTTGGCACCGCTGCTGGTTTTTGGTGTCAACGCCATTGCCCTGTTTATGCTGGCCGGAGTAGTGGGCCGGCTACTGATTATGATTCCTGTGGGTGAGTCCAGCTTGAAAGGCTGGTTGTATCAGAATGCCTATCAGCCGGTATTCGGTAATTACGCTGGCTCTCTTGTCTTCGCCATATCCAGCTTGATGGTGTTTTACTGGGTAATGTGGCAAATGTACCGTCGCCGCATTTTCTGGAAAGTGTGAGTTACCCAGGTTTTCCCACCGGCAAAGGCGATTCTAATGGCTTTGTGACCAGATATTTTTGAACACAAAGCCAGTCAATTAGTCACTCTGCAGCGCATCGATAGGGTTGAGCCGCGAAGCCTTGATGGCCGGATAAACACCGAACAGCAGGCCGATAACCGCGCATACGGTAAACGAGAGCAAAACCGCGTGCAGGGACCAGGAAATGGCCCAACCCGCGTATAGGGCGATAACCTCCGAAAGCACCACACCAAAGATGATGCCCAGCAAACCGCCGAGAGTGGCAATGGTAAAACTCTCCACCAGATACTGATTGCGAATATCCCGCTGAGTGGCTCCGATGGCGCGGCACAGGCCAATTTCGCGGGTGCGTTCGAGCACGGTCGCGAGCATGATATTCATAATGCCGATGCCACCCACCAGTAGAGAAATCCCAGCGACACAGGACATCACAATATTGAAAATCGTCTGTGTTTCCATTTTCTGCGCCATCAGTGCGGCGGGCACCACCAGCGCATAATCCTGCACACTGTTGTGGCGGCGCTCCAGCAGGTGGGAGATGGCGCGGGCGGCCTGTTGCGCATCGGTCTCCGGATACAATTGGAATTTAAGTTCGGTGACCTCCGGAGAAAGTTTCTTGTGAGAGAAACGCTGCATGGCGGTGGCGAACGGAATAAATATTTGTTCACGCTCGGCACCGAGGCGAACACCTTCGAAATTCGTATTTTTTACGAACGGTGAATCCAGCACGCCGACAACTTCAAACCACAGGTGATTGATCTTGATGCGGTGACCCACTGCATTTGCCGAAGGGAATAGCTGACGCGATACATCCTCTCCCAGAACCGCAACCTGAGCCAGTAGACGCTCATCGTCTTCCGTAAGCAGGCGACCACTGGCCAGCTGGTAGGGGGTGAGCTGGAAATATCCCTGGTTGACGCCGCTGGCACTGGCGCTGCTCTTTCCACTTTCACTCAACACCGCGTAGGTATCTATCGTTTTCTGCGCCGCAACGGCCTGCACGAAGGGCAGGGTGGTCAGTGCGACTTCACCATCCCTGAGGCTCAGGCCACTGGACTGCTTGCGCTGTTCGTAGAGGTCCTTGTTGTCAAGGTCGGTGCTCTTCACGATCAGGTTGTTGAGGCCCATAGTCTCAATCATGCGCAGGGCTTCCTGCTCTGCGCCCTTGCCGATATTTAGCATGGCGATCACCGCACCCACCCCGAATATCATTCCCAGCAGTGTCAGCAGAGTGCGCAATTTGTGTTGTGATAACTCCGCCAAGGCTTCGCGAAAGGTAACCAGCAGCGACCTGAGATTGGCGCGCAGGGCGCGCACACGCACATTTCCAGTTGGAAATTTAGTCTGCTTCAGGTTCGATGACGGTGAGGAACTTGGAGGCGGTATTGTTGAGTCGTTCATCCCTGATCCCCTTCGCTGACGGCGGTAATCTGTGTGCCTACATCGAACAGGGCTATGCGATCACCAGGCGCCAGCCCCTCGATCACTTCGACGTGGGTAGGCGTTCGGTTACCGATAGTGACAGCATGCCGGTGGAATTTTCCGGATGCGAAGCGATACACGAACGCACCTGCACGATCTTGAAACAGGCACTGTGAAGGGATTTCGAGGCGCTTGTTGGCATCACTCACCTGAATTTTTGCACTGACGCCTCGCCCCAGCCTGAAAAATTGTGGGTGCTGCTGGTCAAACCTTGCGACCACTTCGTAAAACTTGAGTGGGTTGCCCCGTTCTATGGTGGCCGGCGCTTCGCTTACGGACTCAATTATTGCGGAGAATCTCTGCTCGGGCATCGAGTCGAGCCACAGTGTAACGGGCTGCCCCTTGGCTAGACCGGTGGCTTCGCGATCGGCCACATGAAGGCGGGCCTGCATCTGACGTATATCCGGCAGATCTGCAACCTTGCGGCCCGGCCAGATTTGCGTGCCGACCTGGGGTTTGTCGCCGCGCCAGTTCGCCTCATAGGTGAGTAATCCGTCGTGGGGAGCCTGTATTTCCAGTGCCGACAAACCGAGGTCCAGTCGCTCAAGCTTGTCGCGGTGCTTGCGTTCCTGGGTTGACAGCACATCAATTTCTCCCCGTGCGGTGTCGGCAAAACGGTCCTTTTGCCAGTCGAGGAAGTCCAGTTTTGCTCCGAGGTAGCGTGAGTCCAGTTGGTCATCGAGAATTTCAATACGGGATTTAATGCGCTCGTCGTCGATGGCATAGCGCTCGGCAAACGCCTTTTCTGCGGCAACCTGCTGGATATCCTGAAGGACTTTGCTCTGCTCAGATTCAAGAGAGCCTTCCTTTTCCCGCAGGTCTTCCAGTGAGAGTGCCAGATCGCCCTGGGCCTGTCGCCGGTCCGCCTGCATGAGTTCACCGCCGAAACGCACGATCACCTCACCTTTCTTGACCCTGGAGAACTCCGGAGCAAGCCATGCGATAAACTTGGGCGGACCGGATACCGGGGCGGTGATGACGGTGGAGTTTATGGCTTCGAGGTCGCCATGTGCGGGTAGGAATACCGCCTGCTCACGATAAGCGACCGTGTGTACCAGCTGCGCTTCCTCAGGATTTTCACAGCCGCCCAACGGTAATGTTGCCAGCGGAATCAGCAGACATACGATGTGTCGGAGAGCAGGGCGCCGGTGTATGGCGCGCTGACGAGAGAAACTACAAAGGGCTTTGTTTTCGGCGCTGTGAATCATCGCGAAACCTCGACGATTTCCCCTTGGGGCGGCACGTTATCGGCGGTCGGCAGGTTGATCACTGCGGTCATGCCCGGGCGCAATTCGGTTTCTGCCGAGCTGAGGGTTACACGCAAATCGATTACCCGGCGGCGGTCATCCCGCGCGCGGTCGCGCACCACGTTGCCGAGCTCCGCCACTTCTCCCTGCAGGCTGCTCCCGGCAATGCCATCGAGCACAAGGCTCACCGGTGCGCCGACCGCAAAGCGGGTCTTGTCGGCCTCATCGATCTGTGCGCGAAACTGCATCTGGCTGAGGTCGGATATGTCGAGTACCGGCTGGCCAAAGCGGACCGAGTCACCCTCCGAGGGCTTCTCACCTTCCCAGTTGGGGACGTACTGCACCAGCCCCGCGATGCTCGCGGTGACCTTTAATTTTGCTACTTCATCTTGCAACACGCTTACTTCTTGTTTGAGCCGCTGTACTTTCCGCTCTGCGAGGGAGATGGTCAGTGCACCTGTGTTGCGGTGCAGCTTGGCCATGGCCTGGGCTAGCTCAAGATCGTTGCTCGCAACCTGGTAGTCGATCTGCGCCTTGCGGCGCTCATTGCGCGACATGGACTGGTCCAGGATTTCCGATTTGCGACGGTTTTTTTCGTACTCCGCGCGCTTTTCTTCAATCGCCAGCGCATCGTCACGCTCGGTGCGAGTCTCCTGTAATTGGCTATTTTCCAGCTCGCTCTCGGCCTGTTTCAGCTCCGCCTGTTTGTCCTGCAGGGCGTCCTTTATTGGCTTGTCATCAAACGCCACCACCAGATCGCCCACCGATACATAGCTGTTTTCGGGAATCAACGTCTTGATGTTGTAGTTCCACATGCGGGAAATCGACGGCGGTGCGACCCTCACCGAGCGGGCGGCAGCTAGCTCACCATTGATTGCGAGATCTTGAATCTGGAGACCTGATTTATCTGCGTCGACGATTTCCGCTTCACTGCAACCGGTCAGGCTGGCGGCGCTGATGAGGGTAGTGAGACTGGCTGCGCAAAGCAGCAGGCAACGGCCAGGATTGCCTTTTCGCGCAGATATGCGTTTGGGATGGGGGAGGGCGGTCATTCTCTCATCTCCATTTCGATGCGTGCACCCATGCCGGGCAAAAGCTGAAAGGGAGTTTCTCCAGTAAGAGTGAATTCCATGCGATAAAACAGCCCGGGTCCCCAGCCATTTCTTTTTTCCGGCTGAGTGGCGACAGCCGTGAGGGTGACGCCTAGTGGCTGGTTTGGGTAGGCGTCAAATATCAAGGTGCCTTGCATGGCATCGACGACTCGATCCACATCGATTTCGTGCAGCCACGATTCAATATACAAGTGCTGCAGCGAGGGTATTTCTGCGATTACCCACGAAGGTTGCGCGGTCATACCGACGAATACCCGCTCGCCAGTCCAGGGGTGCTTGCCATAGATCACCGGGCCCCGTCGCTCTGCCTTGAGACTCATGTCGCTCAGGCGCTGCTCCAGCATCGCCAGTTTGTCCTTGGAGCGTTCAATGAGGATTCGCTGCTTTTCCAGGGCGACTTCCCGGGCCAACCGTGCCTGCACCAGTGCTTCTTTCGCCTTGTGCACGCTGGTTATCGCCTCTGTGACGGCTACCTGGTATGACTCATGCTCAAATTTGCTGAGGAATTTGTCCGGTATCGCCGCATCGATACGTGCCTTTTTTAGCAGCAGCTGTTCGCGCTTAAGTGCATATTCATTTGCCAGCAGGGTTTCGGCATGCTTGCTTTTTTCCTGCTGTAATTTTTCCTCTGCGGTAGTGAGGGCGACGGTCTCTGAAGTGAGTTGCCCCTGCAATTGGGCACCATCAAACACGGTGACAATCTCACCGGCTTCCGCTACCTGGCCCTCGGGCATCAGCCATTGTAGTTCTACCCGCCAATTATCGGTCATTGGGGATAGGAATTGTTGGCTGTTACGGGCGCGAACCTCTCCCGACAACAACAGCGGAGTGGAAAATTCGAACCCGCGGCCGGGCATGGCGATAAGCAAGAGGCTGGCCCAGAGCAGGGATTTCACTCGCCCTCTCCCGGCGCGTGACGCGCGTTGCAACCTGGACATTAATGAAATCTGCGAGTTGTACTTCAGGCTGGGCACCGGGTGTCCTCCACAACCAGGCCGTCGCTCATGCGAATCACGCGTTCGGCGTGTTCAGCGATTTCAGATTCGTGGGTGACCATCACAATGGTCTGACCTTCGCGATGTAGCTGCTTCAGCAGCGCGAGTATTTCCTGTGACGTTTTGCTGTCCAGGTTGCCGGTTGGTTCATCGGCGAAAATGACTTTCGGGTTGTTGATCAGGGCGCGGGCGATAGCAACGCGCTGGCGCTGGCCGCCGGACATTTCATAGGGCGTGTGGTGAAGCCTGTGACCCAGTCCCACGCGTTCGAGCAGTGCGCGGGCGCGCTGCTCAGCGCTTGAATCATCGATCTCGCTGTAGCGCAGCGGTAGCATCACATTGCGCAGGGCGCTGAGGCGAGGCAGCAGGTGAAATGTTTGGAAAATGAACCCGATTTGGCGATTGCGTAGCGCCGACAGGGTGTCGTCGTCCAGGCTGCCCACGGAGCGGCCATCCAGTAGGTATTCGCCGGAAGTCTGTTGGTCCAGACAACCGAGAATATTCATCAGTGTCGACTTGCCGGAGCCAGAGGTCCCCATTATGGCGACGAACTCGTTGCGGCCGATTTCAAGGGATATACCGGCAAGGGCCGTCACTCGGGCGTCGCCCTCGCCGTAAGATCTCGTGAGGTTTTGTACGCTAATCAAGGGCCTTCCTATTGGCCGGAATGTGTTTTCCGAACACTGTTGTTATTCCCGCGCGGGATCAGGTGACCGCTTCTTCAAGGAACTGGCGGGCTTTGCCGCGTGATAATTCACGTGGTTTGGCAGAGGCCTGTGTGGATTGCAGCGCGATCCGAAGAAAACCATTGGCGTCTTGCAGCGCAGAATCCGCCGCGCCCCGGGGCAATCCACTCAAGATCATCATGATGGCGAGTTTTGCATTGTGCTCGCAGATCTGTAAAACACGGTCGGCTTCCTCCAATGGCGCGCCGGTGGCCTCCATCACGATGCTTCGGGTCCGGCTTACAAGTTTAGCGTTGGTGGCTTTTACGTCGACCATCAGGTTGTAAAAACTCTTTCCCAGGCGAATCATACTGGCGGTGGTAAGCATGTTCAGTACCAGCTTTTGCGCGGTGCCTGCCTTCATGCGGGTGGACCCTGTGAGGATTTCCGGGCCCACTTCCGGCAGTATCGCGATGTCCGCTTCCTGCGCAATGGCGGCAAATTTGTTGCACGACAGCGCAACCGTGGTGCAACCCAATTTCCGTGCATAGCGTAAACCGCCGATGACATACGGCGTGCGCCCACTGGCGGCAATACCGACGACCACATCCTTTTCCGAAAGCGAAATTTTTTTCAGGTCTTCCACACCGAGTTCCAGGCTGTCTTCGGCCCCTTCCTGGGCGCGGTATACGGCTTGCTCGCCACCGGCGATCAGCGCCACCACCATTTCCTCGCCAACGCCGTAGGTGGGAGGGCACTCCACCGCGTCGAGGATGCCGAGCCGGCCACTGGTACCTGCGCCCATATATATCAGGCGGGCACCGGCCTCGAATGCTCTCACAATGGCGTCAACGGCGCGGGAAATGTGCGGTATCTCTTTTTCCACCGCAGTTGGCACTTCGCTATCGGCGTGATTGATCTTGCGCAGAATCTCTTCGGACGTTAACAGGTCAATATCCCAGGTGTCCGGATTGCGCGCTTCGCTGGTCAGCTGCGCCAGTTCATTGATGAGTTGCTGATTCATGGCTATCTGACTCCGATGTCATCGCCGGGGATTGATGTTTAATGGGCGCCGGCTCAAGCAGTTTCCAGCGCGACGTGAGTTGCGACCCTGCGTGCCAACAGGCATGCACCATCGAGTGCGGTGCCCTTGGGTACGATCAGCCTTTGCTGGTGATCTGCATGCAGGTAGGGGCCGATCTTGTCCGCGAGTCCGCCGAGTAGTGCCAGCGGCAATGTGTACTCGCCTGCGCTTGCGCTGCTGATCAGGCGATCTACCTCGCCGGCGGTTTTTTGGATGATTTCCGCTGCGAGTTCACACTCAGGCAGAGCATCGAAAACCGCGGGTGCCAGTGCCGCGTATTCCTTGGAGCCGGCCTTTTGCAGCCACGGCAAAATGGTGGCGCGATCGCGGCCTACCAGGGCGATGACGCGACGGCTCAGTAGAGTGGTTGCACAGCCATAGATATCCAGCTCCCACAGCAGTGCGCGCACGGCGCTCTTGCCGATCGCCGCGCCGCTCCCCTCGTCGCCGATCGCCAGCCCCCAGCCTCCGAACTGTCGTGCTGCGCCGTCGTGACCCAGGCGCATGGCTACCGAACCCGTGCCTATGGCAACCATGACGATGGGATGCCCAGCACCAGCACCCAGCAGGGAAGTCTGTGCATCAGAGGTCACCGTTACATGGGCGAACCTGAGTTCCTGTAGTCGCTCGCGTAATCGCTGTGCAGACAATGGATTGCCGGCACCGGCTATACCGCAGGCCACGGTGACCTGCTGTGGATCGAGCCGGTGTTTCGCCAACATGTCCCTGCTGATCCCGGCAACATTGTGCAGTGCACTGGCGAGATCCTGTGTCAGGGAGCTGGCATCCGCGCGCAAAGTTGCGATTTCGCCTTCCGCACTTTCCAGGCGCGCCAGGGTCTTGGTGGCGCCGCCGTCGATCCCGAGAAAATAGGTGCTCATGATTGCGCTTCTTTAAGGTCCATCTTGTCAGTCGTGGAGGAAATTACCGAAGCCAAAGGTTTACCCAGGTTGCAGACAGCAAATGACACCAGGGTGCCGAGGCATAGTTGCCAGGTGAAGGCGATGGTGAGCGGGTCTTCACTCCCGGTGACCAGGCTGATCATCCAGGGTTGTTGTGCCAGGGTGACGAGAAAGCCGATGGCCAACGCCCAGCCGACGCTGGTGCTGTTACCGCGGCCGGTGAACAGGGCGGTGAAGAACACACCCAGCAGACCGGAGTAGGCAAAGACCATGACCGAGAGTGCGAAGGTAATCAGCGGCAGGTCGCTGATCTGCTGCCAGTAGAAGCACAGGATCGCCATTGCCGCGAGGGTGCAAGCCACCAAGGCCATGCTCCAGCGCCCAGCTTTGACAAAGTGCTGTTCGGTTTTGTTTGCACCGCGGCGGGTGAGCCAGTTCCTGTACAGGTCCTGCGTCAATACGCTGGCCATGGAGTTGAGGCTGGAGTTCAGGGTGGAGAGCGCTGCGGCTATCACGCCGATGGTAACCAGTCCGCGAAGGCCGGACGGCATTTCATGCAGGACATAATGCATAAACACTGTGACATCGCCGCCGCTAGGCACCGACACTTCCCGGCCCCCCATCAGCTGGGGGTTCTGGTAAAAGATGTACAGCAGTAGCCCGATACCCATGAAAACAGCCATCACCGGTACGACCATGATCACGGAATAGAGTACCGCACGGGCGCCGTCGCGCTGGGTCCTGCAGGTGAGCAGCCGTTGGGTGACATCCTGGTCCAGGCCAAAGGCGGCAATATTCAACAGTACGAACCCGGTAAAGGTGGCCCACAGGTTGAATGGGTCGGCGAGATCCCAACTGGTATCCACGAGGGCCAGTTTCGAACCGCCACCATTAATGGGTGTGCTCAGGGCGGCCTGGATCTGTCCCAGATCGGCGGGTATCTGCCACAGTAGCACCATTACCACCGCCAGCGCTGCGCTCACATAGACCGCGCACTGCAGCACGTCACTCTGGATTACCGAGCGCACACCGCCTACCAGGGTTTGCAGCAGTCCCGCCACGGAGAGCAGTAGTACTGCGAGAATCACATGGTCGGCGGCGATGTCATTGAATAGGATCATCGATACCGCGATGGCGGCCATATACAACCGTGCACCGCTGGCAAACACACGTCCCAGCAGGTAGACCGAACCGGCGCGGGTTTTCGCCGCCTCGCCGAAGCGCGACTGCAGCAGTTCATATACGGTGCTGACACGGCTGGCGTAGAAGTGCGGGATTAACAGGCGGGCGACGATGATCGCGGCGATGATGGCGCCGAGATTGGTAAACAGGTAGGTGAGGTCGCCGCGGTATCCCAGGTCCGGACCACCCAGGAAGGTTGCCGCCGACTGGGTGGTGGCGAGGGTGGAAATAGCGACCATCCACATGGGCATGGTATTTTGTGCAAGGAAGTAATCGCGGCTGTCTTTTGCGCGGTTTTGGCTGAAATACCAGCCGGAACCTGCGAGGAAAGTCAGGTAAAGCGCAAAAATTCCCCAGTCCAGTCCGGTAAACTGCAAATCCATGGAGCAGTACTCTCTTATTCTTCGGTAGCCTTGTTGTTTTCAGGTCGGCTACTAAATTATTCCAGTTTTTCATTGCGATTGGTATCATTTATTCTTTGAGCGTGCAAAGGGTTTTCCAACAGCACTGGCGAAAATTGCAGCCAGCGACTGGGGAAAATGATGATAATGGCCGGTGAGTATTTTCCTGCTGCCGGTGAGAAAGGATAACCAATGGGATCGTTGGCCAAAATTCGTGCGATGCGCGATGCTATGTCGAATCACGAACGCCGTATTGCGGATTTCCTGCTGGAAAATGGCGAAGCGGTCCGCAGCCACTCTTCTAAATCACTGGCGGACAATATTGGTGTGTCACAGTCCAGTGTGGTCAAGTTCAGCCAGAAGCTCGGCTATAAAGGTTATTCCGATTTCAAGCTCTCGCTCACCGAATCCGTGGCCCGTTCGGCCATGCTGCCGAAGATCATTCACGGGGATATCGCCTCCGACGACGATGTGACAACCGTGGCTCAAAAGCTGATTTCCCGCAAAACCCTCGCCCTGAATGAAACCCTGTTGGTGAACTCCGAAGATACCTTGCTGAGAGCCGCCAATGCGATCCAGGGGGCGGGCAGAATTTTGTTTGCGGGGGTGGGCGCCTCGTCGCTGGTGGCAAAAGACTTTGCCTTCAAACTCATGAAGCTCGGCAAGTCGGTATTGGTGGAATCCGATACCCATGTGCAGGTGGCGAACGCGGCCACTTTGGGCACGGGCGACCTGATATTTGCCATCTCTGAATCCGGTCTTACCCAGGAAGTGATCCGCGTGGCGGAAACCGGTGCTGCAGAGGGCGCGGAGGTGCTGTCGCTGACCCGCTACTCGCGCAATCCGTTGGCGGAAATCTCAACATTAAGCCTGTTTTGTGTGGCGAATGAATCAGAGGCGCGCAGTTCATCGATTCTCGCGCGCACCGCACAACTAATGATCACAGACCTGCTGTTTATCCTGATTTCCCAGCGGGACGGCAAAGCCAAGGATATGTTTGAGCGCAGCCGTAGCGCGGTAGATGTATTCCGCCGCCGGGACTGATCCTGCTTCCCCATATAAGTCGCGAAGGAATAGTTAATGGGGTTGCTTTATTTTATTTGGAATAATATATTCTTTTGGCCTGGTAAGTTTCTGATAACACTTTTCCATGAGAGGGCGAGTTTATTGGGCTGCAGGCATTGGCCCTGAATGGTTTCAAGCGCTTTGACACCGACAGGGGCCGTTCACCTTGTCTTCCAATTCTGGTTTTTTCCTTGATTGAATTGGCTTGGGCCCCGCGTGGGCCCTTTTTTTTTGCATCCCGTTGAAACGTTGCGATTGTGGAGTTGTGTTCTGATTGAATGGTTTTCAGTCTGAGCTGATCCGGTAGCAAGGAATGTATTGCTTACCCGGCAGCTTCATGCGGTGCTGCTTGATAAAGGATTCCAGCAGGGTGTCCATGCTGTGCATCATGGCGGGGTCGCCACACAATTCGTAGGGGCCATTTTTCTCTACGTTGCGGATGCCTTCATCTTTCACATTGCCGGACACAATCCCGGAAAATGCACGGCGCAGGTTGGCCGCGAGCAAGTAAGGTTCCTGATTCTTGTGCAATGCGAGGCTGCGCATATTCTCGTGGGTGGGTGCGAACGGACGCTGGAATTCAGTGGAGACTTTCAGCTGCCAGTTGAAGTAATAGGCATCCCCGGTTTCCTTGCGGTGTTCGCGCACTTTCTCGATGCCCGCGGCCATTTGTCGCGCGACCTCTTGCGGATCGTCGATGATGATCTTGTACTTTGACCTGGCCGCCTCGCCGAGGGTGCTGGCAATAAACTGGTCGATACGAATGAAGTACTCTGCTGCACTCGCGGGGCCGGTGAAAATCACCGGGAAAGGCTGATCTTTGTTGTCCTGGTGCAGCAGTATCCCCAACAGGTAAAGGATTTCTTCCGCGGTACCTGCGCCACCGGGAAACACCACGATACCGTGGCCGGTGCGCACAAATGCTTCCAGGCGCTTTTCAATGTCCGGCATGATCACCAGCTGGTTTACGATCGGGTTCGGCGCTTCCGCGGCAATAATGCCCGGCTCGGTAATCCCCAGGTACTGGCCGTGACGGTCGCGCTGTTTGGCATGGCCGATCGTCGCTCCTTTCATGGGTCCTTTCATGGCACCGGGACCGCAACCGGTACAGATGTCGAGATGGCGCAGCGCCATTTCGTAGCCCACTTTTTTGGTGTAATCGTATTCTTCTGCGGAGATGGAGTGGCCGCCCCAGCAGACCACGAGCCGGGGAGTGCGGTTGCGGTCGAAGGTGCCCGCATTGCGCAGGATATGAAACACCGCATCGGTAACACCCTGTGCGGATACCAGGTTGTAGCGCGGGTCGCCGGTGATTTCGCTGTTGACGTAAATGATGTCGCGCAGCACGGCAAAAAGATGCTCCGCAATTCCGCGGATCATTTTTCCATCGACAAAGGCGCTGGCGGGTGCGTTGCTTACCTTGAGCTTTACACTGCGTTCGGTGGGAATGACGGAAATATCGAAATCGGCATATGTTTCTAGCAGCTCTTTGCCGTCATCCATATAGCCGCCGCTATTCAGCACGGCCAGGGAACAATTGCGAAACACCTGATATTGAGGGCCGCGGCTCTCGTCGCTGAGTTTGTGGATTTCGTATTTGGAGAGAATGTCGAACTGCCCGGTGGGTGATACCTGCGCATCGACGATGTCATTGGACATACAACCCCCTGCTTAAAGTGGTATGCATTTGCATTATAAGAATCGTCATTTCATGTCAGCTCAAGTATGAGCCCGGAATTCGACGAACGCCAGTCACATGAAATTCCGTCTTAGGGACAGGCGCGGGAAGAGCAGATTGAGGTCGATTTCCCGTTGGATGCCCATCACCTTATGCTGGAATTGTGTTACTGCAAAGGCGTGTGCCTGAGGGCTCGCAGGAGGGAACATGAACCTGCAAATCATATCTCTGGAAGGACAGTTTTATCTGGTTGAAACGGTGGATGAAAATGGTTCGCACCTTCTCACCGACCGGCAAAACAGGCCGCTCAAGTTCCACAGCCTTGAAGAAATTCGTGACCATGTCAGCGCAAAGAACATTGATGAGATCTGGCTTGAGCAACAGACACCCTACGAAGAAATGTGCGGTTTGTCGGAAGAAGCTGCGCCACTCAGGATCAGGTTGAACTGGTAGGGAGTCAGGTGCGCGCACGCCAAACCATTCGTAACGGGTTCTTTGGCTGTATTGCTGTGGGACTGAGAAAAATAGTGAGTTACCTGGCACATGGTGCTTGTGAGTTTGGGAAGATTGGAAGCGAATGACGGGCGCTAGGAGAAATTCCCGAACTGTCTTATTCTTCGAGGCTTGTGCACTTCAAACTTAAGATTCCCTGCACTGGTCATGTGATGTAACCCCTATGCCCTTCGAGGTGTTGAAAGACCGAAATTACGCACTGTATCTGGGTGGCAACACGGTGTCGTGGATTGGCACCTGGATGCAGCGCACCGCCATCGGCTGGCTGTCGTGGGAATTGACGGAATCGGCATCCTGGGTGGGTGCCATCGTTCTGGCCCAGTACCTTCCGCTGGTTTTTATTGCCCCCATATTTGGTGTGCTGATCGATCGCATGGATCGCCGGCGCTATGCCATTGCCTGCCTGCTGTTGCAGATATTGCTGAATACCGGCCTCTTCGTCATCCACGCACTCGGGCTTCTTAACATCTACGCGCTACTTGCGTGCTGTGTGCTATTGGGGATTGGTAATGCCGCCTACCAGCCAATCCGGCTGACGCTGATCCACGATATTGCACCGCCCGCGCTGCTCACCCAGGCCATCAGCCTGAATGCGGTGGTGTTCAATGTTACGCGTGTGGTGGGGCCTGCCATTGGGGGATTTTCCATCGGCGCCTTTGGCGTGGGCGGCACCTTTCTGATCAACACTTTTACCTTTCTCGGGACGTTGTTTGCGCTGCTGGTGGTGCATATCCGTCCGTCTGTACGCAACACCGCGGCGGGCAGCGTGCTGTTCCAGTTGCTGGAAGGGCTGCGCTATATCAAAAGTGTGCCGAAATTTCTCGAGCTGTTGATTCTGTCCGTCGCTATCGCGGCCTTTGGTCGCGGCGTACTGGAGCTGTTGCCGGCCTTTGCCGGCGGCGTGTATGACCGCGGCAGTAGCGGGCTGGCGACCTTGATGGCAGTGGCCGGCGTGGGTGGGGTTGTCGCCGGCGTACTGCTTTCCGGTACCAGTAGTCGGCGCTCGCTGGTGATACTGATCACCTTCGGCTGTGCACTGCAGGGACTGTTTGTGATGCTGTTGGGGCTGTCGACCCTGTTTGTCCTGGCGGTATTGAGCATATTTGGCATCGCCGCCATGTCGACCCTGGCCAGCATCGGCATGCAGGCGGTACTGCAGGCCGATCTCGACAGTGCGTTTCGCGGCCGGGTGGTCAGTATCTGGGGTATGACCACGGTGGCAGGGCCGGCCTTTGGCGCTTCAATTCTGGGGGCATTGGCCCAGGTTACCGGCCTCCCCGCAGCGTCGATTCTGAGTGGAGTCGTGTGCACGATCGTGTGCATCGTAGTGATGTGGCGCAGCCACTTTTTCCCGCTGGGGCGGGATTCGACACTATGATTTTTCACCCAATTAAGTTCATCCCCAAGCAAATTCATCAAAAAGCAGTAACAGCGGAGTTACCTGAATGCCCAATCTGTTTTCCACCTATCGCGTGAAGGATGTGGAACTGCGCAACCGCATCGCCATTCCGCCCATGTGCCAGTACCAGGCCGAGGACGGATTCACCAACGACTGGCACCAGGTCCACTATCCGGCACTGGCTCGCGGCGGTGCCGGCCTGGTGATTGTCGAGGCCACCGCGGTGGCACCGGAAGGGCGGATTACCCCCGCCTGTACCGGTCTGTGGAGTGATGCGCAGGCAGAGGGCATGCAGCGTATTGCCGCTTCGATCAAGCGCAGTGGCGCAGTGCCGGGAATCCAGATTGCCCACGCCGGTCGCAAGGCGAGCGCCAATCGCCCCTGGGAAGGCGACGACCATATTCCTGCGGACGATCCGCGCGGCTGGCAGCCCATCGGCCCCTCCGCGATCGCCTATGGTGAACACCTGCCGCGGGTACCGCGGGAAATGACCCTGGAGGATATCGAGCGGGTTAAGGCGGATTTTGTCGCCGCCGCCAAACGCGCCAGGGATGCGGGTTTCGAGTGGCTGGAACTGCACTTTGCCCACGGCTATCTCGCCCAGAGTTTCTTTTCCGTACACGCCAATCGGCGTACCGATGAATACGGTGGCGATGCCAAAGGGCGCGGCCGTTTCCTGCTGGAAACCCTGGCAGCGGTACGCGAGGTGTGGCCGGAAAAGCTGCCACTCACCATCCGCTTTGGTGTGATTGAATACGATGGCCGCGACGAGGAAACCCTGGCGGAAGCAATCGATCTGGTGAAAGGGTTTCGGGAGGGAGGAACCGACCTCGTCAGCGTGAGCCTCGGTTTCAATACCCCGGCCGCGCAGATTCCCTGGGGGCCAGCCTTCCTCGCGCCTATTGCCGAGCGCGTACGCCGTGAGGCGGAATTGCCGGTGGCGACGGCATGGGGAGTGGGTGAGCCACATGTCGCCGACAAAACTGTACGCGATGAACAGCTGGATCTGGTGATGGTGGGGCGTGCGCATCTGGCCAATCCGCACTGGAGTTACCAGGCGGCGCTGGCACTGGATGTCGAGCGTCCTTCGTGGGTGTTGCCCGCGTCGTACGCCCACTGGCTGGAGCGCTACCGCTGATTTTTTCCTGCGGATGTGATGCGGACGGCCACTATTGAGTGGCCGTTTTTTTATTTGTAAAAATGACCGTCACATCGATGGATTAACCGGAAGTTGATTTACTTCGGGAAAACTTGCCATAGGCGACAATGGATACCAGCGCACACGCGCCCAGCAACCAGCAGTAGTAAATACTGCCGGCGAGCGCCAGCGGAGACACCTTGGCCAGGGACGATGCGAGCAATATCTGCGCGCCGTATGGCAGCATGCCCTGCACCGTGCAGGAGTAAATATCCAGCAGGCTCGCGCTTCTGCGTGGGTCGACACCGTAACGTGTGGCCATGTCTTTTGCCAGCTGCCCGGTGAGCAGGATGGCGACGGTATTGTTGGCGGTACACACATTGGTTGCGGCTACTGCAGCACTGATACCCAGCTCACCGGTCTTACGACCAGGCTGCCCGCGATTGCCGCGCCGGCTGATGCGGTCGATCTGCTGTTCCAGCCAGGCGATGCCGCCGCCGGCCTGCATCATCGCGCCGAGGCCACCGATCATCAGCGACAGGATCAGGATTTCCTGCATACCGGTGTAACCCGCGTAAATATGCTGTGACAGGCGCGCGACCGTATAACCCGGCTCCAGTACTAAGCCGATCCCGCTAGCCAGCAAAATCCCCACAAACAGTACCAGCAACACATTCACGCCGGAAACCGCCAGCACCAGCACCAGGATATAGGGCGCTATGCGCACCAGATCGTATTCCCCGGGACTAGGCACATTCGCGGTGGTGCCGGAAAACCACAACCAGAGCAGAGTGATAAGCGCGGCGGGCAGGGCGATCAGCAGATTCATGCGGAACTTGTCGCGCATGGAGACCCCCTGGGTGCGGGTCGCGGCGATGGTGGTGTCGGAAATAATCGACAGGTTGTCGCCGAACATGGCGCCCCCCACCACGGTGCCAATGGTGAGCAGTGGAGAGAGGTCGGTGGCATCTGCCAGCCCCACGGCAATGGGGCCGATGGCAGCAATGGTGCCCATGGAGGTGCCCATGGCCGTGGCGATAAAGGCTGTGATCAGGAAGAGCCCAGGCAGAACCAGTGTCGGTGGAATCGCGCTCAGGCCGAAATTTACCGTGGCATCCACGCCGCCGATGGCTTTGGCGACGCTGGCGAATGCACCGGCAAACAGATAGATCAGCACCATAGTGACAATGGTGTTGTCACCGGCACCGCCCACGAAGGTCTCGATGGCGCGGTTGAGCGGGCTGCGGGCGAGCAGCACCGCCAGCGCAATGGCCGGCAGGATCGCCACCGTCGCGGAGACCTTGTAGAAGGCCATATCCACTCCCTGCGACTGGTACCAGAGCCCGGCACCGACAAACAGCGCGAGAAATAGCAACAGAGGGAGCAGGGCGCGCGCAGACGCAGGGGGGGAAGATTGATTCATGGGTACCGCTGGAAATTGGGTTTGTGGACTACTGACTAAAAAAGGCGCGGATTCTAAACAGTATAGGGCGACCACTTCCAGCAACCGCTTTACAGATTTTTACGCTTTCCACCCAACTCCCCGCTTTAAGTGGATAATGAGATCCATTATCATCTAGACCCTTAAATAATCAGCAAACACACAGGGATCGGGCAGTAGTGGCAATTTCTCTCGGATCGGCGCGCCAATGGCACTGGATCAGCTCCGCGGTTTGCCTGGTGGGAATGCTGCTGTTTGCCATCACCGGTATCACCCTTAACCACGCAGCGGAGATCCCCGCACGGCCGCAAGTGATCACTCACGAGCTCAGTGTGCCCGCGGAACTGTTGGATACCTGGAGTGACAGCGAGTCCGATACGATGCAGTTGCCAGCGAGTTTGCTGCAGTGGCTGGCGAGCGAATATCGAATCTATGTCCCGCGCGACCACCGCGGCGAGTGGGACGGTAGCGAGTACTATCTCGCCATGCCGCGTCCCGGTGGGGATGCCTGGCTGTCTCTCGACCGGGACAGTGGCGATCTCACCTTTGAAAGTACCGATCGCGGCTGGATTGCCTATTTCAACGACCTGCACAAGGGGCGCGACACCGGCGGTGTGTGGCGCTGGTTCCTGGACATTTTTGCGGTGGCCTGTGTGGTTTTCTGCCTGACCGGTTTCTGGCTGCTGTGGACGCAGTCATCGCGCCGGATATCCACCTGGCCGGTAACCGCACTGGGGGTGCTGATCCCCCTGGTGATTGCACTGGTTTTCATTCACTGACCCTATCGACCTTCGGGAAAAGACATGGATAAGAAGTTGTTTAAACAACTGGCTGCAGCGGCCGTGATTTCAGCATCCGGAATTGCCGGCACTGCACAGGCAGAAACCCTGCAGGTCAGTATCGAAATTCCGCGATTTAAAGTGGCGGAGTACCACAACCCCTATGTGGCGGTATGGCTGGAAGACGAAGACCACAATGCCACCCAGATTGCAGTGTGGTACGACGTGTATATGCCCAACAACAAGGGCGCAAAGTGGCTCAAGGACTTGCGCCAGTGGTGGCGACGGGGCGGGCGCGAACTGGAAATGCCGGTAGACGGCATCACTTCCGCCACGTACGGTCCAGGTGAATACGCACTGCATGTGGCAATTGCCGAGAGCGACCTCGGCAAGCTGGCACCCGGCAATTACCGTCTGCGGGTGGAAGCGGCGCGCGAAGTGGGCGGCCGCGAACTGGTGGAAATACCGCTGACCTGGCCGCTGGAAAAATCCAGCCAGCCCTTGTCCATCGAGGGGAAAAAAGAACTGGGTCGTATCACTGTCGCGGTACTGCCCTAATAATCGAATGATCTAACGGCAGATTCCCCTTAACCCCGGAGCCAGCTAGGAAAACAGAAAGTGACAGAAGGTCAACGTATTGCCGTTGCCGTGGTCTGCGCGCTGGCCTGGCTTCTATGGGTAACCTTGCTGATTGCGCGACATCGCCGCGAATTAATCGCGGTGCGGCGCCAGCAGCAAGCGCAGCCGCAGGGCAGTGTGCTTATCGCGTACGCGAGCCAGAGCGGCACCGCCGCCGCGCTGGCCCGCCAGAGCGCGGAGCACTTGCGCCCGTCGCAGCCGGTCACGCTTCTGCCACTCAGCCTTGTGACTTCGCAGACCTTACAGGCCGCGCACAAGGCGCTGTTCGTCGTCAGTACCTATGGCGAAGGGGAGCCGCCGGACAATGGCCAGCGCTTTGCCAGAAATTATCTGACTGGTGCCTGCGGCGATGCCGCCGCGCTGGATCTATCTCACCTTTCCTATTCCGTTGTCGCGCTGGGTGACAGCACCTACGAACGCTTCTGTGCCTTTGGCCAGAGGCTGTTTGATGGTATGGCGCAACTGGGCGCGAAGGCGCTGGAGCCATTGTACAAAGTTGACAGTGCCCGCGAAGAAGTCAGTGGTATCGGCAGCGGTATTGCCAGCGCCATGCCCGCCTGGTTCTGTGGGTCACAGCCCGCGGTAAAAACTCGCAGTAATGCCACCACCACCTGGTGGCGGCTGGCGCAGCGCACACTACTCAACCCCGGTAGTCCGGGCGCGCCGCTGTTTGAGCTGACCTTGCGTGCGGTCAGCGATCTGCCCAAGTGGCGTGCTGGCGATGTGTTTGTGGTGCAGCCGCGGCAGCAGCGCGCGGCGGTAGTGCGCTGGCTCGCATCACACGACTTGCAAGCTACCCGCTGGATGGTCACCGGTGGTCGCGGCCAGACATTACAAGCGTGGCTGCGCGATCGCGCACTTCCCGATGCGGGGTTTGATCGGGAGAAGTTAATGGGTGGGGATCTCAGTGAATTTCCGCTGCTGCCCGTGCGGGAGTATTCCGTGGCCTCAGGCAATGAGGAAAAAGCGCTCAAGTTGATCGTGCGCCAGCAGTTTAGTGACGAGGGGCGGCTCGGATTGGGCTCTGGCTGGTTGACCGAATACTGCGAGCTGGGGGAACTGTTTTCCGGCTATCTACGGGAAAATGGCAACTGCCATACCCCGGATCACCGTCGTCCGCTTCTGTTGATCGGCGCCGGTAGTGGCCTCGCCGGGCTGCGCGCGCAGCTGGCGGAGCGGGCGGCGCAGGCGAACTCCGGGCCCGTGTGGCTGGTTTTTGGTGAGCGCTGCCCGGACACTGACCGGCTGCTTGCCAGGGAAATGGACAACTGGTTGCGGCAGGGAACCCTGGCGCGATGTGACCGGATTTTCTCTCGTGGTGAACGGTCAGAATTTCGTTACGTGCAGGAATTTCTGGCGGCACGAGAGCAAGAGTTACGCACTTTTGTTTCCCGTGATGCAGATATCTATGTATGCGGTAATCGCACTGGCATGGGCGAAGGTGTGCACCGGGTACTCAAGCAGCTGCTGGGTGAGCAGGAGGTGGAAACACTGCTTGAGTCCGGGCGCTACCGACGGGATCTGTATTGACGTTGGGACCGGGCAATTAGTGCCCGTCCTGCCAACCCATCTTTTCGCGCGCAAACGCCGCCAGTTTTTCTCCATTGACGATGTGCTGGGCCACCCGCGGATGTTGGGCGTAACCGGTATAGTCGAAAAACAGCGTGTGCAGTTTTGTATCCCCGGTTTCTTTCTGTATCTGCGCTACGGCTTTGCGAATGTAATCCGGCCATTTGTTGTTGGCAGTGGCATCCATGCTGCCGAGGGCGCAAATAATATTGGCGTCGGGGTAGCGAATGCGGATATCGCGAACAAAATCGACGTATGCGTCGATCCGCTGCTGATCGTCGGGTACTGGCTGCAGGCGCTTTTTACTGTCCACCAGCCAGCTGTCGTTCTGGAACAGGTTGATTACCACCACATCCGGCGTCCAGTGCTGGAAATCCCAGCGGCTGTCATTGTCGCCAACGCCGTTCAACTGGTCGTAATACGCTGACATGGTATAGGGGAACCAGCTCACCATGATGCCGATTCCACTTCGGCAGATGGTGTGCAGTTCGGCATCCAGTGCGCGCGCCGCCACCGCACCGTAGGTCCAGTAATGGTTCTGTTCCGCGGGCAGGTCGTCGCGGCCGTTGTTCGCGCCCTCATTGCCCATGCCGCAGCTGATGGAGTCGCCAAATATTTCCATGTGCCGCGTGGGTCTTGCGGTTGCTGGCAGTAGCTTGCCGGAACTGGACAACTGTAGCCCCTTGAATCTGGTTGCACCGTACTCGCCCTCGGTGCGCTTGTAGATTTCCACCGTGTGTTCTCCCGGCGGTAGCACGCGGGAAATTTCGTAACTGTGTTCGCCCTTGTTGGTCTGCAGCACGAACGGATGCGCGGCATTGCCGTCGACAATCACGTTGTAGAAATTCGAGCCGGTGTTATCGTCGAGGGTTATGTGAAGCGCGGTGCCGGTAAAATTTGCCCGCACGCTGCTACCCGGCCAGCTCAGAACGGGCGCGCGTCTGTCACTGAAGTCGATACGGCCCGTATATTGCAGTTCTGCCGCATTGGCGGGAACCGCTACACTGGCACCATCGGCATATGCCGGTGCTGCCGAAAGCCCGGCCAGTGCCAGCGCTGCAGCGAACAAAGACCAATTTTTCATTGGGTTTCAGCAACTCTTTTCATGTGATTGGTTTTATTGTGCTTGGTTTTATTGTGAGTGGGAGCCGTGGTTCACTGGCCGCTGCCGTCATTTAGGGACTATTATCATTGGCTGCGACATAAACCTGTACAAAACCAGGCAATTTAATATCCGGGAACTTCGAGGGAGAGAGTAATGTGTGACGAACTGAACAGTAAAGACGCCGAGGCTTACTTTCTGCAGAAAGGGGCCGGCAAGGGGGTAAGTCGCCGAACTTTTGGTCGTCTCGGCATCGGTGCCGGTATTGGCTCCGCGCTTGCCACGGCGTTGCCCTGGTCCGCGGTGGCTGCCGCGGAGAATGGCGTGAGTCTGGTGGAGAGCAATGTCATGGTGGCGACCCCTGACGGCGAGGCCGACTGCTATTTTGTGCACCCCGCCGAAGGGCGCCACCCCGCGGTGATCATGTGGCCAGATATCTTCGGTATACGCCCGGCGTTTCGCCAGATGGGAAAGCGCCTGGCGCAGTCCGGCTACGCTGTGCTGGTGGTGAATCCCTACTATCGCAATATGCACGGTCAGCTGGTACCGGATGATGCAAAAATTATCGGACCGGAATTGCGGGAAAAGATTTTTCCCAAGGGGCGGGAGCTCGCCGGCACTCTGTCACCACAGACGTGCGTGACTGACGGCAAAGCGTTTATCGCATTCCTGGATAAGCAGGCGGCGGTAGACCCGGCGAAAAAAGCGGGCACCGCCGGTTATTGCATGACCGGCTCCTACACCTTCCGCCTGGCTGCGGCAATGCCCGAACGGTTTGGTGCCGGTGCCTCATTTCACGGCGGTGGCCTGGTCACCGAAGCCGCGGACAGTCCGCATCGGCTGATTCCTGAGATCAAGGCCGGCTTCCTCGTGGCTATCGCCGAAAATGACGATGAGCGCCAGCCGGAGGCCAAGGTGGAGTTGCGCAAGGCGTTTGATGCCGCCGGGCTGGATGCCACCGTGGAAGTATACGAAGGCGCGATGCACGGCTGGTGCCCACCAGACTCCATGGCGTACAACCAGGTGCAGGCAGAACGCGCCTGGCAGGAAATGCTTACGCTGTTTGCCAAGTACTTGAATTGATTTTTCCCTGATTCAAAGCCGTGCTTTCAAGTGTTGTCATTTATTCCTACGCGAGTTGAGCGAAGATGTCGAAATTGGATTGACACGCTTTTTCATCGGCGTACCATTCTGGAAAAATTCAACGTGGCTTTTTCTTCGAGTGAGTTGCGTTGTGAAATTTACAAATGATTCAAGCGAAAAAGCATGAAAATCTTGGATAAACAACAGCGAATACATGGATCCATTTGGGTGCGCAGGGAATGTTCATTGCTTTTCCCTGTTTCTACCCCATTGGGCATGAAAAATACTGCTTGATTCGCCTTCTCGCGGGAAGGTGGTGATACCTTTCCGGTTGTGAGGTTTTTGTAAAAGCCCGGAAAGTGATTTCCGGGCTTTTTGCTTTTTGCTTTTGCGTGTTTAAATTTTCCAAAATTGAGGTGGAAGGTTTGCCAAATAGAAAATTTTCGAGTTTTGGTCGTACTTATGAGTGCGGAAAAAATCGGATAGATCCCTAAATGTAGTGCTGGCTAGTAGTCGGCGCGCTGGGTGCCGGCTGCGAGGATGAACCCCCGTACGGCATGCCGTGCGGGGGTTTTTATTTGTGGTGCCGGAATCGATGGTTGCGTGCGCGCAGCAGTATTCCTGTATCCGAAAAAGAGTTTGTCACTGTTTCTTGCGGGCAGACGGTCTGGTTCTGAGCGCCAGCCGGGTGCGGGATCCTCTTGATTTTCGTATGTCGCCGGGGAGAAAGGTGATGGACGTGCTATCTAGCTCAATGGGTAGAGCAACGAGCTTTAACCTCGTGGGTCGCGGGTTCAAATCCCGTGATAGCTAACAATCGGCCTATTTACCGATTTCCGTGGAAGGTCGCTTTGACCGGGGTTCGAATCCCCCCATGCATCGCATGAGTAAATCGAGGTCCCGCTGTTCTCACCACTCTCCGCTGGTTGTTTTGGCGAAGAGGGAGGGGGCAACACAGCATATGCTGCTTGTGGTGGGTCTGCTAACCGTGCGGGGTGGGACGGTGCTTGGGTGACTAATGCTGGATGCATGTACCGCGCAGGAGGCGTGGGGTAACCCGGGCTCCCAGGCCCACCACAGCCTGGTTGGTACAAACCGCATGTCCATGATGGTGTGGGCGGGGTCTCACTCTATTGGTAGGGATAACCTTTGGATAGGTATAAGACAGGGAGATAAGGAAATGTTCTTAAAAGTTGTGGTGGTTCCTGAAAATCATCGTGCTCTGGTGTTCCAGGGTGACCGTTACAAATGCCTGCTCAAGTCGGGAACGCACTACTTGCCGTATCTATCTCGGCTAAGTGTCGAAATTTTTAATCTGGATGTGCTGGAGATTCCACGTGCGAATTTGAAGTTTCTCGTGCGTCGCCACTCGGAGCTGTCACGGTATATGTGGCAGGCGGAAACCCGCGAATATGAGGTCGGATTGATTTACCGTGATGACCAGTTGTACGACTGCCTGTTACCGCTGGAGGAAAAGACTCTGTGGCTTGGGCTGGGAGATTTGCGGCTGAGTAAGTTTGATGTGCGCGAGCGACCTCTATGGACGGAAACCCAGTTTTCATATCTTTTGCAGAAAAGGCCGGAACTTGCGCAGTGGTTTGAGTTGTTGAATCTTGGTGATCATGAAGTGTCGCTGATCTACAAGGAGGCGCGCTTGATTGAAATCCTTCCGCCGGCAAGCGAGGTTGTGTTGTGGAAGGGGCCCGAGGCCAATTTGCGTGCTGAAAAGATCGATTTACACACTACATTGGAATTAACTGACGCGCTTGCGCAGACATTGCGGTTTGATTTGTCAGCCAAATTGGAGTCCCGGGTTAAAAATCTGGTATTCCTAGCGGAAGTCCCCGAGAGGCATCAAGGGCTTCTGGAGGTCAATGGACGGGAGGAGCGTTGGCTTGGTCCTGGCTTTTATGCGTTCTGGAAGTCCGGACGTAAGGTGAGCTTAACTCTGGTGGATATGCGCTTACAAATGATTGACGTCAGTGGGCAGGAAATTTTGACGCGGGACAGAGTTTCACTGCGTGTAAACCTTTCCGCCACTTTCCGGGTAAGCAATGCGGCGCGTGTGATCGAGGTAACTACAGATTACACCAGCCATGTTTACCGAGCTTTGCAGTTGGCTTTGCGGGAAGCGGTGGGAACTCGTACCCTGGATGCGTTGTTGGAAAACAAAAGCGCATTGAATGGTGATGTGCGCAAGCTTCTGGGTGGTGATCTCGATCCACTGGGGATTGAAGTCGTTGACATCGGCGTTAAAGATATTGTTCTACCGGGAGATATGAAAGCGATTCTTAACCGGGTTGTGGAAGCCCAGAAGGAAGCCGAGGCGAACTTGATCCGACGTCGTGAAGAAACTCAGGCAATGCGTGCACTCAACAATACTGCAAAAATGATGGATAGTAGTGCTACCCTGATGCGTCTCAAGGAGCTGGAGGCACTGGAGCGCGTCACCACAAAGATCGACCGTATTTCCGTATACGGCGGTCTTGAAGGGCTGGTGGGCGAGCTGGTCAGGTTGCGCGCGCCACCGGGATGACATCAGCATCTACCTGCGACAGGTCGTGCTTGTCGTGGGTAGATCTTCCCAATATCAGATCTGCCGCCTTTTCTGCTATGGCAATTACCGGCGCATTGGTGTTACCACTGACAATATTCGGCATCACCGATGCATCCACCACGCGCAATCCCTCCACGCCGTGCACCCGCAGTGCGCCATCAACCACCGCCAGTTCATCACTACCCATGCGACAACTGCCTACCGGGTGGTACACGCTCTCTGCATGCTGGCGAATAAACGCTTCGATATCTTTGCGGTTTTTGAGCCTGGATGCGGGTAGCCACCAGTCCTTGTGATACTGCTGCAGTGATGGTTGTTCGATAATTTCCCGCGCCTGTTCAACGCCTTCGATCAATACCTCGAGATCTTCCTGCTCGTCGAGATAATTGGCGTCGACCAGTGGCAGATCGGTGGGATCGGCGGAACGCAGGCGCACGCTGCCGCGGCTCAGTGGGCGCAGGCCGCACACATGGAGAGAGTAGCCGTATCCACCCGGGCGCTCGCGGCCGTGGTCGAACAGCGGTGCGGAGGTGAGGTGGAACTGCAGGTCGGCATAGCCCCGTGCGAAGGTCGAACGGGAGAAGCCGCCGGCCTCGGCGCCGTTGCTGGTGAGCTGGCCGCGGTTACGCCACAGAAAATCCGGCAGGCTGGCGGCGGCCTTAAGCGTCGGCCACAGGGAGTTGGAAAAAGTGATCGGGCGGTTCACCTTGACTACCTGGGTCACGTCGAGATGGTCTTGCAGATTTTCTCCAACACCAGGCAGATGGACTTTCGATTCGATATTCAGTGATTGCAGCTGTTGCTGGTTGCCGATTCCGGAGAGTTGCAACAGCTGCGGCGATTGCAGTGCACCGCCGCACAGGATGACCTCGCGGTGGGCGTACACTTCTCTTCCATCCAGTAACTGCACCCCGGTTGCCGATGTGCTGCGTAATAACACCCTGGCTACCCGTGCATTGGTCAGTACGGTGAGGTTATCGCGCACCTCTGCCGGGCGCAGGTAGGCAGTGGCGGCGGAACAGCGGCGGCCATCGCGCTGGGTAACCTGATAAAAACCGAAGCCGAACTGGCTGGGCCCGTTGAAGTCCTTGTTGGACTGGTGTCCGGCACTGATGGCTGCGTCCACGAAGGCAGCGCCGGCACGGGTTTTGTAGCGCAAATCGGCGACCGACAGCGGGCCCGTGTCATTGTGCAGCGGGCTGCGTCCGCGCTGGTTGCCCTCGGATTTCAGGAAATAGGGCAGCAGATTATTCCAGCTCCAGCCCGGGTTGCCGGCCTTTTCCCAGTCGTCGTAGTCGCCGGGATTACCGCGGATATACACCATGGCATTGATGGAGCTGCAGCCGCCGAGGGTTTTGCCCCGGGGCCAATAGAGGCTGCGGTTATTGAGATGTTTTTGTGGCGTGGTGTGGTGGGGCAGGTTGTACTTGTCACCGGCCACGAGGAAGCCGATACCAATTGGCATTCGGATCAGCAGGCTGTCGTCCGGTGGCCCCGCTTCCAGCAGGCACACAGTGAAGCGGCCGTCGGCGCTGAGGCGATTGGCCAGTACGCAGCCGGCGGAACCGCCGCCGACAATGACATAGTCGAAAGAATTCTGTATCAGTTCTTTCTTGCTGATTGTTTCAGTCATCACCACTTTCTTCCCGTTTTATTCCCGTTATTTAGTTTGGGTCTTTATTTTTTTGGGGCGGGCAATGTTGGGCATTATCCGCCGGCAATCATTCGCAGGCTGTATTTGCTGTGCTCCAGCAATTGGTCCAGATCGATGTGTTCGGGGCTTACCAACCACTGGTAAATACCGCCAAAAATCAGTGCACAGTATTGTTCCGCAAATGCCTCTGGTGAGAGTGTGCTGCCGGAAAATTCCGTGCATTCCACAATCCAGCGCACCGCCTGTTTGCGTTGGTTGTGGTGGATTTCCTGCAGTTTCTGCGTGATTTCCGAATGGTGGTCGATGGTGTGGTAGTAGAGCTTGTACATGGCTCGCAGGTGATCGGGATTGGAGCGCACAAAATTTTGCAAGGCGGTGACCGCCGCAATGATGGTGTCAAAGCCGCTGGTATCGGCGGTGGATCTGTCCAGCTCCTCACACCACAAATGGTGCAGGTGTTCGATCAGTGCGGAATAAAAAATATCTTTGGTCTTGTAGCGATAGGCGGCGAGGCCGCGGCTGTAGCCGGCGCTGGTGCCAATCTCTGCCAGGGTGGCCCGCTGTGGCCCTTGGTCGACGATCAGGCGGATGGCGGCATCGAACATCTGGCTGTCTGACTGGGCGCTGCGCTCCGCCTGGGTCATACGCGATTGTCTGTTGGCGGTGGGGCTGCTCATTGGGGGCGTCCTGTGATTGGTCCTCCGGGGTAGGCGCCTATTGTCGCTCATTCACGCGCCGGATTGCTGCAATGCCGCCAGTCTACCCAACAAACAAACTTGTAACAAGCAAGTAAGTGTGTGTATGCTGCCTGAAATGGTTGCGGCAGTGGAATTCAGAGGGCAACCGGAATCGGTTCTGGATCGATGGCGATGCCGCGGCCGGTATCCGAAATACAATGACAGGAGGCGAGTGCGGTGATTGTGAGACCCTTGGAGAGCGAGCATGAGATGTTCCGGGATTCCGTGCGGAAGTTCTTGCAGGCGGAAGCGGTTCCTTACATGGAGGAGTGGCGGCAGCAGGGTGTGGTGGATCGGGAGATCTTCCGCAAGGCGGGGGAGAACGGCTTCCTGTTCATGTGGGCGGAAGAGCGCTTCGGTGGCCTTGGCCTTGAGGATTTCCGTTACGAACAGGTGCTTATCGAAGAGCTGTATCGCGCCGGCTGCGGGGATATTTTCATTCCCACCCACAACCGCCTTGTCGGCCGCTACCTCGGCAACCTGGCCTCGGAGGAGCAGAAGGACCGCTTCTATCCCGGTTGCATCAGCGGTGACACCATCCTGGGTATTGCCATGACCGAGCCGGACACCGGCTCCGATCTCGCGGCGATGAAATCCCGCGCGGTGGATTGCGGCGATCACTGGCGTTTGAATGGAGCCAAGACCTATATCTCCAATGGCATCATCGGCGACCTGTTTGTGGTGGCGGCGCGCACCAGCGACGCGAAACACGGAGTGGGATTGTTTCTGGTGGAGCGGGGCATGGAAGGGTTCAGCCGCGGGCGCAACCTGGACAAGCTCGGCATGAAAGCCCAGGACACCGCGGAACTGTTTTTCGACAACGTGCGCATCCCCAAGACCAATCAACTGGGCGAGCCGGACAAGGGGTTTTATTACCTCATGCAGAATCTGGCGGAAGAGCGTCTGCAGAGTGCCACCTGTTCGCTGGCCAACGCCAGTGCCGCGCTGGACGAAACCCTCGAGTTCACCAAAGAGCGCAAGGTGTTCGGCAATCCGGTGGCGAGTTTCCAGAACAACCGCTTCCAGTTTGCCAGCATGCGCACCGAACTCGATGTGGCGCAGGTGTACGTGGACCGTTGTGTGCAGGCGCAGAATGCGGGCGAGCTGAGCGGTGCCGACGCCGCGAAAGTAAAACTGTTCTGCTCAGAACTGGAGGGCAGGGTAGTGGACCAGTGCCTGCAGTTTCACGGCAGCGCCGGATATATGGATGAGTACCGCATTTCCCGCCGCTACGCCGATGCGCGTATCTCGCGCATTTACGCTGGCACCAGCGAGGTGATGCGGGAAATCATCTCGCGGGATATGGGGCTGGATTACCGAATCAAGAATGCGTAATGCGTACAGATTATTTGTCGCTAGCTTTTGTGCAAAGTTTCTGATGCCGGAGGGCAAAAAATGAAAACCAGAATTACGGAAATGCTGGGTGTCGAATACCCGATAGTTCAGGGTGGCATGATGTGGGTTGGCCGGGCGGAGCTGGCGTCCGCGGTGTCCAACGCCGGAGGCCTGGGCATTCTCACTGCGCTTACCCAGCCAAGTCCGGAGGATCTTTACCAGGAGATCCAGCGTTGCAGGGAAATGACCGATAAGCCTTTCGGTGTGAATCTCACCATTTTGCCCACCATCAAGCCGGTACCCTATGCAGAGTACGCGCAGGCCGCCATCGACGGCGGGGTCAAGGTGATTGAAACCGCCGGGCGCAACCCGGAAGAATTCATTCCGCTGTTCCGCGAAAATGGCGTGAAGGTGATCCACAAGTGCACCTCGGTACGCCACGCTTTGAAAGCGGAAGCCGTCGGCTGCGATGCGGTGAGTGTGGACGGCTTCGAATGTGCCGGTCATCCGGGGGAGGACGATGTCACCAATCTGGTATTGCTGCCGGTGGCTGCGTCGAAACTGTCTATCCCCATGATCGCTTCCGGTGGTATCGGCAACGGCTACCAGTTGGCGGCGGCGCTGATGCTGGGGGCAGAAGGGGTGAATATGGGCACCCGTTTTGTCGCCACCAAGGAGGCGCCGGTACACCAGAATGTGAAGCAGGCCATGGTGGACGCGGATGAGCGTCAGACCACCCTGATTTTCCGCAGCCTGCGCAATACCGCGCGGGTCTTCCTGAACTCCATCGCCTCCGAAGTAGTGTCCATCGAAGCGCGCCCGGGAGACACGGACTTCGCCGATCTGCAGCCGCTGGTGGCTGGAGTAAGAGGGCGCGAGCAGGTGCTGGAAGCGGGTGATGTCGAGGGCGGAATCTGGACCGCCGGGCAGGTAATCGGGCTGATCAACGACATTCCCAGCTGCGCGGAACTGCTGGCACGGATGATGGAGGAAGCGAGATCGGTGATCCGCGCACGCGCGGCACTGCTCGGGTAACCCGTACTTTGTGACCCGTTTTCGCGGGGGCGTCCAGTATCGCGGTTGACAGGTACGGGCGCCCCACTTATTTTTCAAGCGACATAATAAATACAAGCCGGCCGATGATTGAGTCCGTAGCTAAGCTCCCCGAGCAACTGCGTTCGCCCGCCGCGTCTGAGTACCGTCAGCGCCGGGTGATGGCGCAACCCGCCAAGCTGTGCTGTCCGCAGGCACCGCCTTTCCAGATATTGCGTACCGCAATCAGTGGGCAGTTGTGTCGCGGCAGCAATGGCCATGACAAGAGCGCGCGCGTTTCCCTGGTGCGCGCACCTGCTGGCTTTGGCAAATCCACCCTGATGCGACAGGTATTCGAGCAGCTCAGCCAACAGGGGGTCGCCACCGCCTGGATGCGACTGGATCTGGCGGATAACGATAGCTCGCGCTTACTACATTTCCTCGCCCGGGCACTGGACAAGCTATCCCCCGATGCTCCTGAACACAGCGGCGACGCGCCGGGTGCGGCGGCCATGGATCTGCTGGATCGGGTGGAAACGATGCCCGGCCCCTTCGCCCTGTTTCTCGACGATCTGGAAGTACTGCAGAACAGTGTTGCCCTCGCTTTCATTCGCCAGCTGGCGGAGCGCCTTCCTCCTGACGGGCGCCTGATCCTGGGGTCCCGCACCCAGCCGGATATCGGCCTCGCGCGTCTGCGTGCCCGCGGGCAACTGCAGGAGATTGATGCCAACAGCCTGCGCTTCAGCGCCGAGGAAACCGCGCAGTTTCTGCAGCGGGAGTGCGGGCTGGAAATCGCCCCGGAAGATATTGCCACCCTGCACCAGACCACCGAAGGTTGGGCCGCGGCTTTGTGGCTTGCATACCTCGCCCTGGAGCAGTGCCGCGATCCGGCGGCACTGGTGGCGGGCTTCTCTGGTTCCAGCGCACTGGTAGCGGATTATCTCGGGGAGGAGGTGCTGGCGCGCCAACCGGACGAACTGCGGGAATTTATGCTTTCCACCAGCATTCTCCCGCAACTTTCCGCCGAACTTTGCGATGCGGTATGCGCTGGCAGTGGCAGTCAGGAAAGGCTGCTGGCGCTGTCCCGCAACCGCTTTTTGCTGGAGCCCATGGACGACGAGGGGCGCTGGTTCCGATACCACAGCATGTTCTCGGCCTTCCTGCAGGGGCAATTGCAGCAGCGGCATCCGGAAAAGGTGCCCGGGTTACACCGCGCCGCGGCGGAAGCTTATCTGGTCCAGGGGCGTGTAGTGGCGGCGATCGAGCAGGCGCTCAAGTCCGGAGATCTGGACTACGCACTGCCGCTGTTCGCGCGGCACGCGGAGCGCTTGCTGGGCGATGGTCGCGGCCTGCTGCTCACCCGTCTTATGTCGCTGGTTCCCGCTGGCAAACTGCAGCAGTGGCCCGGCTTGCAGGTAGTGCACGTGTGGGCTATCGCATTTACCCGCGGTGCGGCTGAGGCCATGGCTCAGCTGAACGAATACGAACAGGACGCGCCAGCGGAATCCCAGGTGCACCTGCACGGCATGGCACTCAGGCCCATGCTGCTGTCGATGCTGGACCGCCACGACGAGGCCTACCGCATCGCCTCTGATTACATACATCGCCTGCCGGTGGAGCAGACCTTTCCCCACGCCATTCTGCGCACGTCCCTCGCCTACGTGGCGCTGGTGGTGGGCAATTACCGCGAGGCCCAGGACCTGCTGGACGAGGGGCGGCGCCTGCAGGTGATCGACTGCACACCGTTTACCCATATCTACGCCCAGTGTGTGGAAGGTGCCATCGAACTGCTGCAGGGTCGCCTGCGCCAGGCGACCGCGCGCTTCCGTCTCGCTGCCGGGGTCAGTGAGCGCAACGGTCGCCCGGTGACCAACGGCAACGCCATGGCGGCGGTGCTGCTGTCTGAGGTGTGGTACGAGTGCGGCCAGTTTGCCGACGCCGAACGCCTGTTGCAGGTGTATGTGCCGCTGGTGCAGGAGCAGGGCGTGCCGGATCACCTGATCTGCGGTCACCGCAATCTCACGCGGATTCTCTACGCCCGCGGCGATCACGACGGCGCCTTCCAGACCATCACCGAACTCGAATACTTCGGTTACCGCAACGAGCTGCCGCGGCTGGTGGCCAGTGCGCGGCTGGAGCGCAGCCGGATCTTTCTGCTCGAGGGCGACAAGCAATCTGCCCGCGATGAACTGAAGCGCGCCCAGTCTGCCGGGGATTGGGAAAAATTCGAGCGCTGGTCGCTGTTCGGCAGCGACCTGGATACACCGGGCGACGCCGAATTGCGCTGGAAAATCCACTTTGCCGACAGCGACACCGCGGCGCGCCAACTCAAGGAGCAGATCGGCCAGGCCGAAGCGTTCGGGCGCGGGCGTCGCGCGCTCAAGCTGCGCCTGCTGCACTCCCTGGCCCTTTACCGGAGTGGCAATGAAAAGGCCGCGTTGCGGCAACTGCGCGATGTGTTGCGCATCGCTGCTTCCGAACACTATGTGCGCCTGATTCTCGACGAAGGTGAGTTGGCGGTGCAGCTGTTGCAGCGCCTGGCCAGCCAGCAGGGCGTGCCATTTGATCCGGACCAGTTGCTGCGCGAACCGCAGGCCCTGTTTCGCAATCTGGTACGCGAGCTGACAGCGAGCGCTGCATTAGCCGGCGATGGCGGCATTGCGCATGCCAATACCCCGCCACCGGCGCAAACCCCGGACGGCAAACCCCTGGAAAAACTCACCCGCAAAGAGTTTCAGGTGCTGTGCCTGTTGGGTGAAGGACTTTCCAACGGCGCCATCGGCGAGCGCATGTTCGTTTCCGAAAATACCGTACGCACCCACCTACGCAATATCAACGCTAAGTTGCACGCCCAGTCCCGTACCGAAGCGGTCGCTGTTGCACGCAAGCTGAATCTCATTAACTGAGCAAATTCCAACCGGCTGGGCGTGCACCAGACTGGTTCATCCTCCATAGATGGGGGGTGAAATTTCATCGGAATGGACGAGTTTTTTTTGTCATCGCCTTCGCATACTGCAATCAGTCCAATAAAAACTGAACCCAGTGTGAGGATAAGGCGCGGCCGGGCCGTATCAGCGCCGCCATACCAATAAAGATAGCGAGCGAGGAGAGATCTCCCATGGCGATGAATAGCAAACCAAACCGTATTTCAGGCAGCCCCGTGCTCCGGGCCAGTGCCCTGGCTACCGCCATTGCTGCGGCTGTGCCGGCTGTAGCGCAGGATGGTGCGGGGCGTCAGCTGGAGGAGGTTGTAGTAACCGCCCAGCGGCGTGCCGAAAGTATGCAGGACGTACCGGTAGCGGTTACCGCGGCAACTTCAGAAGACCTGGCGATGGCCCAGGTGGACAGCGTCGCGAACATCCAGCAGATCTCGTCCAGCATCAAGTTTGATGTCACCAACAGCGCCGCCAACAGTGCCAACATCATGATTCGCGGTATCGGCACCGTGGGTAACAGTCGCGCGTTCGAAGGGGCTGTCGGTGTGTTCGTCGATGGCGTATACCGCACCCGTGCCGGTCAGGCGATGCAAAACTGGCTGGATATTGGCGGTCTGGAAATTCTGCGCGGCCCGCAGGGGACGCTATTCGGCAAGAACACCTCCGCCGGTGCGCTGATTCTCAATAGCGTGGCGCCCACCACCGACGCATCGGAACTGGATTACGAAGTGACTGCCGGCAATTACGGTCGCCAGATGGTGCGCGGCGCTGCCAATATGCCAGTGACCGACGAACTCGCCGTGCGTATTGCCGGCCTTTGGGGGCAGCAGGATGGCTTTATCAAAGATCCCAATGGCGGCGACTACAACGAGCGCTCGCCGCGGGCCCTGAAAGCACAATTCCTCTACGAGCCCTCGGAAACCTTCTCCGCGCAACTGATCGCCGACTGGTCTGATGAAAGCAACAACTGCTGTTACGGCCAGATCGACGTAGTGGACGGCCCGATGCAGCCGTTCATCAGTAATGTGCTGATTCCCGCCCGCGGCCTGCAGGCGCCGTCAGATAATTTTGACGATTACGAGCAGGTGCTGAGCGGCGATACCGACCAGGACATCACCGACAAGGGCGCTGTGCTGAAACTGCGGTGGGAGCTTGCCTCCGGTCAGACGGTCAACTCGGTGACCGGTTACCGCGACTGGAGCATTTCCCAGTGGAATATGGACGCGGACTTCTCCGGCGCCAATATCCTGATCATCAATGAATCCCTGAACACGGAAATGCTCTCCCAGGAATTCACCCTGAACGGTGTTTTTGACAGCTTCGGCCCCTTCGCCGGCGCCGATTATGTGGCCGGTGTCTACTACGCCAAGGAAGATATTGCCGCTCACCATGAACTGGGATGGGGCGACCAGGCGCAGACGTATTTCGATGTCTACCTTGGTGCTGCAGGAATTCCGGCGGGCTACGCCGATGCCAGTGCGGGTATCTGGAGCAATATCGATATGCCGGCGGACAGCACTACCTTTGCCGCCTTCACCCACTGGAATCTGGATGTGACCGAAAAGTTCGGTCTGACCGTCGGTGCGCGCTACTCCAGGGATGAAAAAGCCGGTGCCATGCAGCGCAACTATTTCTCCCCGGCGCCGACGGCCGTATTCCGCCTGCTCGGTGTCCAGCCGGGGCCGGAATACGACGATACCTTTAAAGACAGCGCCGTGAGCGGCACGCTGGCAGCCCGTTACCAGATCGACGACGCCATGATGGCCTACGCCTCTTACAGCCGCGGCTACAAGGCGGGCGGGGTGAATATCGACAACACCGCTGCCGGCACCCTGGTGAACAACCCCGCCGAAGTGCCCGGGGCGGTACCGCTGGATCCCACCTACAAATCAGAGTTTGTCGACGGCTATGAGCTGGGCCTGAAGAGTGAGTACGCCGGCGGTCGCGCACGTACCAACGTCGCGGTGTTCTATAACGAAATGAGCGACCTGCAGATTGCCCAGTTTATCGGAACCCAGTTCACCATCGACAACGCACCGGAAGCCACCGCCTACGGTGTGGAAGTGGAAAACCAGTTCCTGCTGAGCGATGCCTTCAGCCTCAACTTCGACGTTACCCATATTGCCGACGCCAGCTTCGGCAGCGACCCGGTGCTGGGATCTCTCGCGGATCGGGAATTTGCCCACGCTCCGAAGTGGGCCGGCAACCTGGCACTGAGTGTGGATCAACCACTGTCCGGTGCACTGAGTCTGTTCGGCCGGGTCGGTATCAACTACTCCACCGAGCTGTACACCAACACGTCCAACGACCTGATGCGCGGTAACCAGGGCGAAGTGGCGGCCAATATTGGCGTGCGTTCGGAGGCTTCCGGCTGGACCCTGGCGGCCTGGTGCCAGAACTGTAGCGACGAGCGCTACGTAACCCAGCACTTCAATTCCCCGCTGCAGGGTAATGATGCCAACGGTTATGTCTCAGCTCCACGCACTTACGGGGTCACCCTGCGCGGATCCTTCTGATCCACAGTGAGGGTTTGTGTGCGACCGCGTCGCAGGTTAGTCGCGGTCGTACACAAGAGTGAATCGAGAAGAATATGAGTCAGGTGAAGTCATGAGCCAGATACTGACCACAAAGATCGCAAGTAATCCCCGCGAGCGTCTGCCGCAGGAAGAAAATGGTGTGCTCTTCCCTCACGCAGACAGGTCTGGGGAATTTGCGGTACGAGAATTTGAATCCGATGTCGCGGCACTGGCATCGCCAGAAGCACTGACCGAGTCCTGGTTGAGCACCGCCTTGCAGCTGCGCAATCCGGAGTGGCCAGAGGTAGTGGGTTTTACCTGTGAGCCGGTGTCTGCCAATGAATTCGACATACTTGTACGCCTGCGATTGCGCTGTGCCGACAGCGGTGATGGGGCGCCAGCAACCATTCTTGCCAAGTTTTCCCGCCCGCTGCCGAGCCCGCAGTGGGAGGATTTTATTCGCCAGTCATTCGCCCGCGAGGCATCTGCCTATCAGGAGCTGAACAGCCACTATGCCTGTCGGGTCCCAGGGCTACTTTTTGCAGCCGCCGACGGCCAGCATTTCAATCTGCTGCTGGAAGATTGCGGTGGTGAAAACTATGTGGCGAATGAAAGTCCGGATGAACACCAGCCGGAACACGAAGCGGTGTTACAGGAACTGGCACAGTTGCACGGCTGCTTTGTACGCACATCGCCGGCGACTGCGCCGGAGTGGCAGCTGCGCCAGCGGGACAGCGCCCGCTTTATCGCCCATCGCTATCGCGTGGGGGTGGAGGCACTGCGCGGTGTCTACAGCGGTTGGCTGGCACAGGGACATTTTTCCCTGGTGGAAAAGTTTGCTGACTATGTGGCGGACTGGCACCGCTATGAGCGGCACATCCTCACCCTGAGCCACGGTGATGCGCGTCTGGAAAATGTGTTGTTTCAGCGCGACGGAGGTGCATGTCGCGGTAGCCTGCTCAGCTGGAAGCTCGCAGGTGTGCGCAATCCCATGTACGACGTGGCCAGCCTGCTTTCCAACGACCTTTCCTACGTTGCCCGCAACAATAGCGAAGCGGCACTGCTGCAACGCTACTGCCGGGTGTTCGAACAGAGCGGAACCCAGTATCCGTTCCGCGAGGCCTGTGAGGATTACCGCTTCAACCTGTTCGGACCACTGATTTTCAATGTCTGCGCCAGCGGCTTCCTGCAGGACACCCTCGTGCAGAACGGAGAACTGATCAAACGCATCCGCAGAAATTGCATGGCCATCTTTGATTGGGATGCCATGACGCTGATGCAGAAACGACGCAATGTGATTGCGTAAAAATAATCAACGCCGAAGCAAGATCGACGCAGTAAGGAGTCAATATGATCCCGAGAACCCTGTTCCAGCCGGAACACGAAGAATTTCGCCGCATGGTCAAACGGTTTCTGGAAACCGAAGTCGTGCCCCATCACGAGCGCTGGGAAGAACAGCAGCATGTGGACCGGGAGCTGTGGTACCGCGCCGGTGAACTCGGCCTGCTGTGTATGACCATTCCCGAAGAATACGGTGGTATGGGGGGCGATCGTGTTTACAGCACGGTTCTGATGGAAGAGCAGAGCTACGTCGGTGCCACCGGCCCGGGCTTTACCGTGCACTCGGATATCGTTGCCAACTACATCTATAACTTTGGCACCGAGGCGCAGAAGCAGCAGTGGCTGCCACGCATGGCCTCCGGCGAAGCGGTCGGCGCGGTTGCCATGAGCGAGCCGGGCACCGGCTCCGACTTGCAGGCGATCACTTGCCGTGCGGAAAAAGACGGGGATGACTATGTCATCAACGGCTCCAAGATTTTTATCACCAACGGTTATCTCGCCGATATCGTGGTGGTCGTGGCAAAAACCGGTAACAGTGGTGAGGGTTCCAGAGACACTTCGCTGATTCTGGTGGAGGCGGACCGCGCCGGCTTCAGCAAGGCCCAGCCGCTGAAAAAGGTCGGAATGAAAGCACAGGATACCTGTGAACTGTATTTCGAAAACGTTCGCGTCCCCCAGTCCAACCTGTTGGGTGAAGTGGAAGGTCAGGGCTTTATCCAGTTGATGCGCGAACTCTCCTGGGAGCGCTTGATCATTGCGATCCTTTCGGTCAGCGGCGCCCGCGCTGCACTAAAAAATACCCTGGAATACACCCGTGACCGCAAAGTGTTCGGACAGCCGGTGGCCAACTACCAGAATACCCGCTTCAAACTGGCGGAGATGAAAACCGAGATCGAGATCGGCCAGGTATTTGTCGATCGCTGTATCGAAGAGGTACTGGAAGGCAAACTCGCCCCGGAGGCGGCCGCCGCCGCCAAGTTGTGGACCTCGGAATTGCTGTGCCGGGTAGTGGATGAAGGCGTACAGCTGCACGGTGGCTATGGCTACATGCTCGAATATCCGATTGCCAAAGCCTATATCGACTCCCGCGCCGGCCGTATCTACGGTGGCACCAACGAGATTATGAAGGAACTGATCGCACGCAGTCTGTAACCAGCGGCTGCTTGTGGACCACCGGGTCCGTGGTGCCCAGGCCAAGGTCTGATTGACAGGTCTCAAGGGCACCGGTAGCGTGATTGAAAATAAAAAAACAGTGTGATGAGAGTAGGTGTGCATGAGCAAGATCTTCGAGTTCGCCGAACCACTTGAATATGTCCTGCGCTGGGAAAAGGAAAAACCCAATGAGGTCTACCTTACCCAGCCCCTCGCTGGCGGCGAAGTGGAAACCTATACCTGGGGACAGGTAACTGAGCAGGCGCGACGAGGTGCCGCCTATCTCAAATCACTCGATCTGCCAGCGGGCAGTAATATTGCACTCGTTGGAAAAAACAGTGCCCACTGGATTATTGCCGACCTAGCGATCTGGATGGCCGGACATGTGCCGGTGCCACTGTATCCAACCCTGGGTGCGGATGCCTGTACCTATATACTGGAGCACAGTGAGGCCAAGCTATTGTTCGTCGGCCGCCTCGATGGCGTGAGTGATAGCTGGAATGAACTGGCCCAGGTACTGCCTGAGACTCTGCCGCTGGTATGCCTGCCCATGTCTCCTGTGGTGCGCGCAGAAAACTCCGTTCTCTGGGATCAGCTGATGCGGGATTTTGAGCCACTGCAGGAAGTGATACTTCGCGGGCGCGAAGCGCTGGCCACCATTATCTACACATCTGGTACCACAGGACGCCCCAAAGGGGTCATGCACAACTTCCGCTCGCTGACCGCTCCGGCGGGCTGTTCGGTCAATCTGTGGTTGCCCGATGCGAGTGACCGCATGCTTTCCTACCTGCCGCTGGCCCATGTGGCCGAGCGAGTCGCAGTGGAAATACCCTCACTACTTTTTGGCTTCCAGCTGTTTTTCAACGATAGCCTGGAGACTTTTCCTGCGGACCTCAAGCGGGCGCGTCCGACACGCTTTTTCTCGGTGCCGCGGTTGTGGACCAAGTTCTACCAGGCGGTCAATGCCAGGATTCCGCCGGCGAAACAGCGAATCCTCTTTTCCATTCCGTTTCTGTCCTCAAAGGTTAAGAAAAAAATCCTGCAGGAGCTGGGACTCGACAGTGTCAAGGTGGGACTCACCGGCGCTGCGCCCTTGTCTGCGGAAATCATCAGCTGGTATCGCAAGCTCGGGCTGGATCTGCTGGAAGTCTTTGGAATGACAGAAAACTGCGCTGCGTCCCACGCGGCGCGTATGGGCGAAGTGCGTCCCGGTTATGTAGGGACACCGCTGGACGGCGTGGAGTGCCGCATTGACGACACCGGCGAGGTATTGGTGAAAAGTCCGGGCCAGATGATGGGCTATTACAAGATGCCGGAGGAGACCAAGGCCTGTATGACGGATGATGGCTTCCTCCGCACCGGGGATCGCGGCGAGCTGGATGAAATGGGGCGACTGCGTATTACCGGTCGCACCAAGGATCTGTTCAAAACTAGCAAGGGTAAATATGTAGCGCCGGTGCCCATCGAAAACATGCTGGGTGCGCACCCGGGCATCGAGGTGATCTGCGCAACCGGACCCGGACAGCCGCAGCCCTTTGCACTGGCGGTGCTATCGCCAGGTGCACTGAATCCCTCGAGCGAGGAAGACAAAAATCGATTCGCGCAGGAATTTTCAACGCATCTGGATGAGATCAACCAGCAACTGGAAGATCACGAGCGCCTCAACTATGTGGTGATCGTCAAGGAACCCTGGACCATCGAGAGTGGCCTGCTGACGCCAACCATGAAACTGAAGCGCAACGAAATCGAAGAGCGCTATATGAAATTCGCCGATCATTGGCGTGCGCAGAATCAGAAAATTATCTGGGAAGGCTGAAATGTTATATAGGTTTGCGGGCACCTTTAAAAATCGTAGCGAGCGAGTGGCTGGCGGTGGCCGCCGGAGCGGAGGCAGCGGAGTGTATAGGTCATACATGAGCATGCCGAGCACCGCCGGACGCCGCCAGGCGCTCGCGCAGTAGATTTTTAGAGGTGCCATTATGAAAATCCAGGCCGCGGTTGCCCGCGCCGGCGCCATTGTCGATATCGAAACCTGCGAACTGTCAGCGCCGCAACAATCCGAAGTGTTGGTGCGGCTGGAGGCCTGCGGCATCTGCCACACCGATCTGCTCGCCATGGGTGGGCAGTTGGGTACACCGCTGCCAGCGGTGCTGGGGCACGAAGGCGTCGGTATTGTCGAAGCGCTGGGAGACGGTGTTTCCGGCTTTTCCGTAGGTGACCGGGTGTTGATAAGTTTCGGTGCCTGCGGTGGCTGTCGCGCCTGTCGCGAGGCCGCGCCCGCCTATTGCAGTTCGGCGCTGGCGATGAATTTTGTCGGCCGTCGCCTCGACGGCAGCGCGCCCATGTCGCTCGGCAGGACGCCCATTACCAGCCACTATTTTGCCCAGTCTTCCTTTGCTACCCATACGATTGCGAGTACGCACAATATGGTGCGGCTGGATAAGGATCTGCCAGCGGAACTGATGGCGCCCCTGGCCTGTGGCGTACAGACGGGGATGTCCGCCGTGTTGAATGTATTGCAGCCGAGCAGGGCAGACCGCGTGGCCATTTTTGGATGTGGCACCGTAGGTCTCGCCGCCATTATGGCCGCGGCGATTGCTGGTTGTCGGGAAATTATCGCGGTGGACCTGAATCCTGTGCGAACCGAGCTTGCGATGGAACTGGGGGCTACAGCATCCATCGTCACCCGGGATATTGACCTCGCTGAAGAATTGAAAAAGCACGGCGCGTTGAACGGCGCACTGGATGCTACCGGCAGTATTCCGTTAATTGAAACGGCGTTTCGCGCACTTGCACAGCGTGGTCAGTTGGTGTGTGCGGGTGTCAGCCCGCCCGGGAGGAATCTATCCATTCCACCCCGCGAACTCGTGTTTGGCGGTCGTGCCCTGCGTGGAACCGTTGAGGGGGATGCGAATCCGAAAACCTTTATTCCGCGAATGATCGAATATTATCGTGCCGGTCGGCTGCCGCTGGAAAAACTGGTGCGTACCTATCCCTTTACCAGCGTCAATCAGGCGCTGGCCGATCTTTCCACCGGGGCTGCTATCAAGCCGGTACTGATGATGTCAGACGAAAATACGCACTGAGGAGGTTATGTGGAAATTTTATTGGAAACCCATGGTAATTATCTGGTCGCTCAATTCCAGAGCTTGCAAGAGAGCGCGGCGACAGATGAGCAGCTGTTTGAATTTTTCGACAGTCTGCCGGCAATGCCCGCACCGCGGATGCTGGGAGACTGGACCGGCGGTATCCTGAGCCACAATCATCCGGTGGAAAAGCAGTTGAAGGCGATGGCGTGGCACGGCAAGCGCTTTACCAGTGCAAATGATGTGAATCCCATCATCAGCCTGAATGATGCGGGTGAGCGCGTGGTCAACGACGTTCTCGGTACCGCGTCGCTGCGGGAGGTGGTGTTTCGTGGCATTGCCACCGCCACCATGATCTACGACAAAAGCCCAGTGTTCGATCACTTCCGCAAAGTCACCGAGGACCTGGTGGTGGGCGTGATGGATCAGAAAGGAAACCTCCGCCCTCTGGTATTTTTTCTCGCGCGCCTGTCAGCGTGATGCGGTTCCGCTCACGCTGGAATTCTGTCACAAATTCAATGCCATGGCGCCGGCAACAAACAAACCGAAGCGCCATCTCTTCACAAATTCATCCATTCGGACGAAGTAAAAAAACAGCGGTTTCCCTATCGTAAATCACGATGGTGAGATGCTGTATTCGGTGTAAAACACTGGTGCATCCAAAAGCATAAAGATAACAACTTTTGGAGATAATCCGATGATTCGTCAGAAAGCGAAGGGCGCTGGCTTGCCCGCTGTTTTGCTGGCAGTTTCGGGGTTGGCCTTGGCCAATGCCGCTGTCAGTGAAGAATTGCCACTTCTGGATCAGCAGTATACCCGTGCGCCACTGGCCGTCGGTTGTAATGGCCAGCCAGACAGTGCACCGCTCCCACTCGATCCGCGCACGCTGGTGGTTGCGGGAGTCAATAATCCAAATTCTGCGGTGCAGTTCAACGCCTACTGGGTCGACCTGCACAACCCGCCAGCGCCGTTTATTCAAGACCCGGAAAAACTTCCACCAAACCCAACCACGTGCGGAGAATTCCGCGCTAGTGTGGAGCGCGGTAAAAACAATCTGGAGCGGCGCGATTACTTCCAGTTCTTCAGTACTTCGGAAGCGTATTTCAATCTGTTCAAGACCTGGGGCTACCTGTTACGTCCGTCGGATTTCGACGACCAGGTCATCAAGCGCTACGGACTCACCAAGGCGCCGTATAACAACCCTTATCCCTACCCCTGGGAAAACCCCAAGTGGACCAATGGCGGCAGTGGTCAGTTGCCCATGGGGCTGGTTCAGGTCAAGGATGAAGACGGCCAGTACACTGGCATGATCGCCTCGTCCTGTTCCGGTTGTCACGATTCCAAGATTGGTGGCGACAGCGAGTCGTATTTCCATTGGGGTCGTGCGAATGGCACCATTGATGCCGGCCTGATCCAGTCCGATCTGTTCCGCGCCAATGTGTTTACCCAGCCGCTGCAGCTGGCTCCGATTCCCTGGAGTGTGAACCGCGGCAACACCGATGCGATTGGCATTATCGATTACCTGCCGGCCCTGTTCGACATGGATACCATGCTGCTGGCCCCGAGCCTGCTGGAATATTTCCCCAGCCACGCCGGCGGTCAGAGCAAGGCGCCGCACTGGTATCACCGCGCGTTCAAGACCCGCCAGTTCTGGGATGGTGCATTGACCTCGGATAATGTGCGCTCGGAGTCGGCGTTTGGTATGGCCAACCTCACACGCAATGCGGAGGAGCGTCGGGCGCTGACACCGGAATTTGAGGATATCGACAATTTCCTGATCTCCATGTCACCCCCCACCTACCCCAAGGCCATTAATACGGCGCTGGCAGAGCAGGGTGCGGTACTGTTCCATGAGCGCGATTTGTGGGCAAGTGATGCCAATGCCGATATTCCCAAGGCACCAGGTAATGGCTCCTGTGCCAGTTGCCACGGTGTTTACTCGCCCCGCCACGCGGCGGATACCAATTACCTGCCCGACCCGAGGCTGAAAGGGATAGCCGCAGTCATCACTCCGCTGGCAACCATCGGCACCGACCCGCAGCGTGCCAACCTGATGGCGGATGAGAAAAAGCGCCGCGCCTGGAATAGCTCATTCCTGGCCTATAACGACCTCAGTCCCGACCATACCGGCTTTGTGGATAGCTTGACCGTAAGCGCACTGAACCGCGTACCGCGCTCTCAATACGACAAGGGTGAGGGTCCGATATTCTCGCCGCTGGGTCCGAATGAATGGATTGAGCCCTTCGGCTACATTGCGCCGCCGCTGTACGGCGTGTGGGGTAACGCACCTTTCTTCCACAACGGTAGCGTGCCGGATCTGTGGAGCGTGCTCAAACCGTCCGATCGCGTACGTATCTGGAAACGCCAGCAAACAGAGGCCGGTATTTACGGCAAAAACCGCGGCCTGGATATGAGCTTCGCGGCGTTTGACTGGAACAAGCTGGGCTGGAAATACGAGGTACTGGAGTGCAGCAACAATGTCCTGACTTCGCCGTTCCTTCCCTGTACCAACGATATGGCGACGCCGGATATCCTGTTTGCCAACGTAGCCAACAAGGTAGCGGAATTCAATTCACTGGCTTACCAGTCTCCGCCACCCATTACCGACAAGCAGATTAAGTCGCGCATGATCTTCAATAGCTACCTTTACGGTATGGGTAACCAGGGCCATGAATTCACCCAGTCTCTCACGGATGAAGAGCGCTATGCGCTGATTGAATACATGAAGACGCTTTAACGCTGATGCACCATTGATACCATCATCACACGTCTGTTGTTAATGTGGACTTGGCCGCCCGACCTGGGGCGGCCCTTTTTTTATCAGATATTTTTCGCGCGGGATTCAGTAATACTTCTTGCGATAGGCGTGCGGTGTGTAACCCGTCCACTTTCTGAAGGCACGGATAAAGGTTGCGGATTCCGCAAAGCCGGTGAGAAATGCCACCTGTTCCACCGACATTTCGCTGTCGGCCAGATGTTGCATGGCGACATCACGGCGCAACTGCTCCTTGAGTTCTCCATAGCGGATGCCTTCATCACCCAGTTGTTGGCGAAGTCGTTTCGGACTGGTGCCAAGACTCTCGGCCACATCCACCAGCGTCGGCATTTCTATCATGTTCTGCCGCAGTATCGAGCGGGTCCTACCAATCCAGCTTTGCAGGTTGTAGTTGCCGAGCAGCAAATTGCGATGTGGGTGGCGCAGAAACTCGTCGAGGGTCTCCTGGGTCTGGCGAATCGGCTTCTGCAGCAGGTCGCGGCGGAATTGCAGTTCGCAATGCTCGGCGGAAAACGCGATGGGCGCACCGAGAAATATCGCCCGGTATTCACGGGCATGCTCCGGCGCGGGATAGTTCAGAGTGACCTGACTGATGCGCAGGTTGTGACGGGTGAGCCAGGACGCGAATCGGTGCAGGCCGAACATGACCATCTCAAAGGCGTAAGGTTCTGGTTGCTGCTGGTCCTCCCAGAGCGAAAACCGCAGATGCGCCATATCCGCAGTGAGCAGCAATTGCGGTTTCAGGCCGCGTTCGATCATGCCGTAGAAATGGCAGTAGCGTTTCAGTGCCTGGCCGAGGTTGCGGGTGTGAATCATCCAGTGGGATAGCGCGGCGCCGGTTCCCAGCTTCATCGGTGGCTGGGTGTAGCCAAGAATTTCATCCCCCATTTCCCGCATGGCGAGGGTCTGTAGATCCGCATATTGGCGCGCACTCACACGTGCGGTTTCATCCTGCAGGATTTTCGGAGGAATACCGCAGCGCTGTAACAATTTGTCGGCGCTCAGGCCGTGTTCTGGGGCGTAGCGTAACACGGCGTGTAGAAACGAAACCGGGATGGAAAAGTCCTGCATCTGCGCCTCGTAATTATTTTTTGAGCACAAAAATGCATTTTGCGCACCGGGAACAAAATGTCAATTTACGGGGCGGTATGTTCTTGTTGGGTCGGGTTTTCGCACACCATAATGCATAAAAGGTTCATATTTCGATTTGTAAAATATATTGGGAATAACAGGAATCAGCGATGACTCATACGGCCTATATCTACGACGCTATCCGCACTCCGCGGGGCAAAGGTAAAAAAGATGGCTCCCTGCACGAGGTAAAGCCAGTTGCTCTGGGGGCGGGGCTGCTGCGGGAGTTGCAGAGCCGCTTTGACCTTGACACCAGCCGCGTCGATGACGTGGTGATGGGGTGTGTCTCCCCGGTGGGCGAGCAGGGTGGCGATATTGCCAAGACCATCGTGCAGTTCGCCGACTGGGATGAAAGCGTTGCCGGGGTGCAACTGGACCGCTTCTGTGCTTCCGGCTTAGAGGCGGTAAATATCGCCGCGATGAAAATCGCCTCCGGTTGGGAAGACCTGGTGGTAGCCGGTGGAGTCGAGTCTATGTCGCGTGTGCCCATGGGTGTTGCCGGCGGTGCCTGGCTCAACGATCCTGAAGTGAACGTGCATGATGGCTCCGTGCCCCAGGGTATTGGCGCGGACACCATAGCCACGATCGAGGGCTGGGATCGCGAGGCGGTGGACAGCTATGCCCTGGCTTCTCAGCAGCGCGCAGCGCAGGCGCAAAGTGAAGGTCACTTCGACCGCTCGGTGGTGCCGGTGAAAGATCTCAACGGTATGACCATTCTCGCCAAAGATGAATTCATCAAGCCCAATACCACGCTGGAAATTCTCGGACAGCTGAAGCCGTCCTTCGCCGGCATGGGCGGTATCGGTTTCGACGACCTGATGCTGCGCAAATACCCGCGTCTGCCGTCAATCAATCACGTACATACCCCGGGGAACTCCTCCGGCATCGTGGACGGCGCATCCGCAGTCCTGATCGGCAACGAGAAAGTTGGTAAGGATCTGGGGCTGACCCCGCGCGGCCGTATTGTCGCCACCGCGGTGCTCGCCACCGATCCCACCATCATGTTGATCGGCCCCGGCCCGGCGGCGAAAAAGGCGCTGGCCAAAGCCGGTATGACCACCAGTGATATCGACCTGTTCGAAATCAATGAGGCATTCGCCGCGGTAGCGCTGCGATTTATGAAGGACCTGGATATCTCTCACGAAATCACCAACGTCAACGGTGGCGCCATCGCCATGGGACATCCGCTCGGCGCCACTGGTGCCATGTTGATCGGCACCATGCTCGACGAGCTGGAGAGACGCAATCTCAAGCGCGGTCTGGTTGCCCTCTGTGTCGGCGGCGGCCAGGGGATCGCCACCATTATCGAACGCGTGTGAACGCAGATCATTTGAGAAAAATTTGAAACGGTGAGAGCAATGGCTGACAAGTACAACGGATTTATCTACGACAAAGACAGCAACGGCATCGTGACCGTCACCATGGATATGGATGGCCCGGTCAATGCCATGAACGAGCAGTACCGCGCGGGGATGGCGGAAACCCTGAACCGTCTCGAGAAAGAAGCGGGATTGACCGGTGTGGTGCTGGCTTCTGCCAAGAGTACTTTCTTTGCAGGCGGCGACTTGAAGGCGCTGTCCAGTGTGGCGCCGGGCGGTGAACCCGAACAGTTTGAAATGATCGAGTCTGGCGTGAAGGCGCCGCTGCGTCGCCTGGAAAAGCTGCCGGTGCCTGTGGTGGCGGCGATCAACGGCGCGGCGTTGGGCGGCGGACTGGAAATCTGCCTGGCATGCAACCATCGCATTGCCTGGAATTCACCCAAGGTTGCAATCGGTGTTCCCGAGGTGACACTGGGGTTGCTGCCCGGCGGCGGCGGTGTGGTGCGCTCCATTCATATGCTCGGACTGGAAAAGGCGCTGCCGATCCTGCTGGAAGGCAAGCATATGAAAGCGCGTGAAGCGCTTGAGGCTGGCCTTGTCGATCAGCTTATCGAAGTGACCGAAGATCTGGTTTCGGCGGCGAAAAAATGGATTGCGGAAAATCCGCAGGCAGCCGTACAGCCCTGGGACCAGAAGGGCCACAAGGTGCCCGGTGGCGATATCTGGAGCCCGAAAGTGGGTGCCATCCTGTCCAGTGCGCCCGCCATGCTGTTCAAGAAAACACGCGGCCTGTTGCCCGCGCCGGAGAAAATTCTCGATGTGGCGGCGCAGGCGGTTACCGTGGATATCGACACCGCCCTGCGCTACGAATCCCGTGCGCTGGCGTATCTGATTACCACGCCGCAGGCGGTGAACCTGATCACTACCGGCTTCTTTCAGATGAACAGTGTCAAGAGTGGTGCCAGTCGTCCCAAGGGGATTGAAAAAACCTCGGTGAAAAAAGTCGGCATTCTGGGCGCTGGCATGATGGGGCAGGGCATTGCCTACGCCTCGGCGCGCAGCGGTATTGAAGTGGTGTTGAAAGACATCAGTATGGAAGCGGCAGAAAAAGGCAAGGCGTACTCGGCGAAATTGCTGGACAAGCAGATCGAGCGCGGTCGCGCGACCGAAGAGGAAAAGCAGCAGCTGCTGAACCTGATCAAAGCGACGGACAAGTACGAGGATCTGCAGGGTTGCGACCTGATTGTGGAAGCTGTGTTCGAGAACATTGAACTCAAGGCGAAAGTTACCCAGGAAGCGGAGCCCTACCTCGCCGAGGGCGGGGTGTTCGGTTCCAATACCTCGACGCTGCCCATCAGCCAGCTCGCAGAAGTCAGCAAGAAGCCGGAAAACTTTATCGGCATCCACTTTTTCTCCCCGGTCGACAAGATGCCGTTGATCGAAATCATCTGCGGCAACCAGACCAGCGACGAGACCCTGGCCAAGGCCTTTGACTACGCGCAGCAGATTCGCAAGACACCGATCGTGGTCAACGATTCCCTCGGCTTCTTTACCTCCCGCGTGTTCAGCACCTTCCTCGATGAAGGCGCGCGCCTGCTGGTGGAAGGGGTCGACCCGGTGCTGATCGATGCCATGGGCAAGCAGGTGGGTATGCCGGTTGGCCCGCTGACCATTCAGGATGAAGTGAGCCAGGAGCTCACCCGCAAGGCGGCGGAAACCCACCGTGCCATGGGTGTGCTGGGTAGCAAAGGTGATAACAGCTGCAATATCGAAGTGTGCGAGCGGCTGATCAGCGAGTTCGGCCGCGGCGGCCGTTACCACGGTGGTGGTTACTACGAGTACGCCGCCGATGGCAGCAAGCAGGTCTGGCCGAAACTCTACGAGCTTTATTTCAATGCCGACGTGGATATGCCCAACGACGATATCAAGGATCGTCTGCTGTTCCGCCAGGTCATCGAAAGTTTGAAGTGCCTCCAGGAAGGGGTCTTGCGCAGCGTGGCCGATGGCAACGTGGGCTCACTGCTGGGCATTGGCGCGCCGAGCTGGACCGGTGGCTTTATCCAGTTCGTGAATACCTACGGCCTGCAGAAGTTTATCGACCGCGCCAACGCACTGGCGGCGCAGTATGGCGATCGCTTCCTGCCACCGAAGATCGTCGCCGATACCCTGGCCAAAGGGCAGAGCTTCCGCTGAGGACACGGGTATGCTGAAGAGAAATTTCACCGAAGAACAGGTGATGTTCCGCGATGCCTACCGCAAGTTCCTGCACGAGGAGATCGCGCCGTACATGGAAGGCTGGCGCGAGGCGGGAATCGTCGACCGCCAGGCCTTCCGCAAGGCGGGGGAAATGGGCTTCCTGATGGTATGGCCGGAGGAGCAATACGGCGGTCTTGGGGATGATGATTTCCGCTTTGAGCAGATCATCATCGAGGAAAACCAGTACGCCCTCACCGGCGACTGGTACACCACCCTGCACAGCCGTCTTGTCGGCCCGTACCTGAAGCGTTTCGGAACTGAGGAACAGTTGCAGCGCTTCCTGCCGGACTGTGTGCGCGGCGATACCATTCTCGCCATCGCCATGACCGAGCCGGATGCGGGCAGCGACCTTGCCGGCATGCGCGCCACGGCAATCGATCAGGGGGATCACTACCTGCTGAATGGCAGCAAGACGTTTATCTCGAACGGTATCAACGCCGACCTGGTGATTGTCGCGGCAAAAACCGATCCGGTAAACAACCCCCGCCAGATCGGATTGTTTCTGGTAGAGCGCGGCATGGAGGGATTCGAGCGCGGCCGCAACCTGAAAAAGATGGGCAAAAAGGCCCAGGATACTGCCGAGTTGTTTTTCAACAATGTGCGTATCCCGAAAGCGAACGTGCTGGGCGATCCCACCCGCGGGTTTTCCCATTTGATGGAGGCACTGGCGGAGGAGCGTCTTATCGCAGCTACGGAGTTTATCGCCGCGGCGCAGAAGGCGTTTGACCTGACGCTGGAGTTTGTGCGTGAGCGCAAGATGTTCGGTCGCTCACTGGCGGACTTCCAGAACTCCCAGTTCAAGTTGGCGGAGCTGCGCGCGGAGCTGGATATGCAGCAGGTCTATATCGATCATTGCGTGGCCGCGGTGAACGAAGGTTCCTTGACGGCAGTGGATGCGGCCAAGGCAAAACTGGTCACCAGTGAGTTGTTGTGCAAGGTGGTGGATGAAGGCGTACAGCTGCACGGTGGGTCCGGCTATATGGACGAGTATCCCATCTCCAGAATGTACACCGATGCACGTGTTACGCGTATTTATGCTGGGACTTCCGAGGTCATGAAAATACTGATCAGCCGGGATTTCCTCCAGCAGGATTTCAAACCTTTTGTCGACAGACTTTAAAAATTCCGGGACTAACAGCTATGGATATCAAGAATAAAACAGCCATTGTTACCGGCGGCGCTTCCGGTCTCGGCAAGGCCACGGTGGAACGCTATATCGCCGATGGTGCCAATGTGGCGATTTTCGATCTGGATGAAAAGGGCGGGCAGGCACTGGCCGAATCCCTCGGCGAGCGCGCAATTTTTTGTAAGGTGAATGTCGCCGATGAGGCGTCCGCGGCGGCGGGTATCACCCAGGTAATCGAGACCTTTGGTGCATTGCACATCCTCAACAACTACGCCGGTATCGGCTCCGCCTGCAAGACCTACGGCAAGAATGGCCCGCACCCCCTGGATACCTACATGAAGGTCGTGATGGTGAACCAGGTGGGCACTTTCAATATGGCGCGCCTGGCGGCGGAGCGTATGGCCGCCAATGAACCGGTCAATGAAGACGGCGTGCGCGGGGTAATCATTAACACCGCATCGGTCGCTGCCTACGAGGGACAGATCGGTCAGGTGGCTTACAGTGCGACCAAGGGCGCGGTGGTGGGCATGACTTTGCCCATGGCGCGAGAGCTGGCGAGCTACGGTATTCGCGTGAATACCATTGTTCCGGGCCTCATCCACACGCCGCTGTTTGAAACGGTGGAAGAGTCCTATTACAAGTCCCTGGAAGCTTCCACGGTTTTCCCGCAACGTTTGGGTAAGACCAGCGAGATCGCGGCGCTGTCCGCGCATATCGTGGAAAACGACTATATCAACGGCGAGTGTATCCGTATGGATGCGGGTATCCGCATGCAGCCGCGCTAACGGGAGGCCACCATGGGCGTACTCAGTGGATTTCGCGTAATCGAACTGGCGGGAATGGGGCCATGTCCCATGGCGGGTATGTTGTTGGCGGATATGGGAGCGGAGGTGATCTGCGTAGACCGCAGTCTCAATGCCGATCCCATGTACGCCAAGGACATGAGTCGTCGCGGCAAAAAATCCGTGGTGCTGGACCTCAAGAGCGAGCGCGGTCGCGAGCTCTTCCTGAAGCTTGTATCCACCGCGGATGTATTAATTGAAGGCTTCCGTCCCGGTGTTATGGAAAAGCTCGGTATTGGTCCGGAGGAGTGCTTCGCGGTCAATCCTGAATTGATCTTCGGGCGCATGACCGGCTGGGGCCAGGATGGCCCGCTGGCGAAAAATGCCGGCCACGACATCAATTACATTTCTCTCACCGGCGCCCTGCATGCCATCGGCCGCAAGGGGGAGCGGCCTGTAGTACCGCTCAACCTGGTGGGCGATTTCGGTGGTGGTTCCATGTTTCTGGTGATGGGCATTCTCGGCGCATTGCTGGAAACCGGGCGCTCCGGCAAGGGCCAGGTGGTGGACGCGGCGATGGTGGATGGTGTGGCCAACCTGATGTGGATGTGCCACAGCTTCAATGCCGTTGGTCTGTGGAATCTGGCGGAACGGGAAAGCAATCTGCTGGATGGTGCGGCATTTTTCTATGACACCTACGAAACCGCCGATGGCAAATACCTGGCACTGGGTTCTATAGAGCCGCATTTCTTTTCGCGCTTTGTGGAACTGGTTGGGCTGGATAAAACCGTGTTCAACAGCAGTGCGCAGGCGGATCCCAGCCAGTGGCCGGGATTGAAACAGGAGCTGGCAGATGCCTTACGCCAGAAGACTCGCGACGAGTGGTGTGCACTGCTGGAAGATAGCGACGCCTGCGTGTCCCCGGTATTGAGCGCCGATGAAGCACCCCATCATCCTCACAACAGTGCCCGCGACAGTTACCTGCCCGTCGATGGCTATCTGCAACCGGCGCCGGCGCCGCGTTTCAGTCGTACGCCTTCGTCGGTATTGCACGGCCGGCGCCAGCAGGGGGCGGATACCCGCGCGGTACTCACGGCGCTCGGAATTCGCGGGGACGATATAGAACAGCTGGAGGCGCAGGGCACCGTCGCATGTGCCCGTTCACCGGAAACGGTTTGAGCCGCACTAATAAGGAATGCTTCATGGAATTGTTTGAAACCGTCCTGTACAGCGTTGAGCAGGAAATTGCCACCATCACCCTGAACCGCCCGCAGGTACGCAATTCGCTCAATCAGAAACTGCGTCTGGAACTGCGCGAGGCGGTGGCAAAGGCCAGCGCCGATAAAAGTGTGCGAGCAGTAGTGTTGGCGGCGTCGGGGCAGGGCTTTTGCGCCGGCGCTGATTTGACCGAGCGTCTTCCCGGCGCTGATGAGGACGGCTTTGTCACCCGCTTGCTCAACGAGGAATATAATCCGTTGATACTCGCTATCAAGCAGTCACCCAAGCCGTTTGTGTGTGCGATCAATGGGGCCGCGGCGGGCGTCGGTGCCTCGCTGGCAATGGCCTGCGACCTGATCGTGATGGGGGAAGATGCGTATCTGTACTCCGCGTTCGGTGCGATCAGCCTTATCCCCGATGGCGGCGCGCACAAGTTTTTGCTGGAGCAGCTGGGCAGCAAACGCGCTTATGAAATGATCGCGTTGTCGCAGAAGCTCGCCGCTGCACGTTGTGTCGAGCTGGGGCTTGCCAATCGTGTGGTACCGGCGGGGGAGCTGCTGGTCCAGGCTACTCGGTTTGCGCGACAGGTGGCCGCGGCCGCACCGCTTACTTTGCAGTATTCGAAGCAGATTCTGCGTGAGGCGCAGTCCTATGACCTGGAGTCGGTGATGGCTCTGGAAGCGGAAATCCAGAACCGGCTGATTCGCAGCAAGGATTTCCGTGAGGGTTCCATGGCCTTTTTTGAAAAGCGCAAGCCGGAGTTTGAGGGTTGCTGAGCGACCTGTAGCGACAATAAAACCGATAATGAGGCGGGTATGACGGAGCGGATTTCAGAACTGTTTTCTCTACAGGGCAAGACGGCGCTTATTTCTGGAGCTTCCAGTGGACTCGGTGCCTATTTTGCCGAGGTACTGGCGGATGCGGGCGCGGAGGTGATTCTGGCGGCGCGCCGGGTGGAGAAACTGGAGGCGTTGGCGAGCCGTATTGCCGAGAAAGGTGGTCGCGCGCGTGCGCTGGCTCTGGATGTGACCGATGGCAGCAGCGTGGAGGCAGCATTTACGGTTTTGGACGGGATGGTCGAGCGGCTGGATATCCTGGTGAACAATGCGGGCATCAGTACCACGCCGCAGCGGTTTGTGGATCAGGAAGAGTCGGTCTGGAGCGATCTGTTGAATGTGAACCTGCAGGGCGCCTGGCGAGTGGCGCGGCAGGCGGCTTTGCGTATGCGTGCGCAGAAGTCGGGCTGCATTATCAATACCGGCTCCATTTACAGTCTGTGTACCGGGATTATGAAAACGGATTACAACGTGTCGAAGGTGGCTTTGGCGCAACTCACTCGCAATATGGCGCTGGAGTTGGGGCGGTATGGGGTGCGGGTGAATACCTTGTGTCCCGGCTATTTTGCGTCGGATATCAATGCTGCGGAATTTGCTACGGAGCGGGGGCAGGAGTATATCCGACGGCTTGTTCCGCAACGGTTGGGTGAATACCGGGAGTTGGCTGGGCCTCTTTTGCTGTTGGCGAGTGACGCCGGGAGCTTTGTTAATGGGATTGAGTTGCCGGTGGATGGTGGGAGCCTACTCTCACCCATTTGATGCCGCCATGTTACGGTTGGGTGGCGGCGTCGCTGCCGGGTATGGCCTTGTGAGACACGAGCTAGGCGCCCCCCCTCAACCCATCCATGGGGGCTCTTCCGCGTGGGGGCTCTTCCGCGAGGTCCCTCTCGCGGAAGGTCTTGCAAGGCATTACCCGGCATCGACGCCTTCGCAGGTAATCTTTACCATTAATTAGGCCGCAGTTGTTTCAGTAATCTGCTCTACGCCCATCTTCGCCAGCGGCAGTACCAGTTCTCCCATTTTCATCGCCTTTTCACTGGATGCATTCCCTTCCCGCGCACGCTTTTTAACGCCCTGCAAAATCGCCGCGAAGCGAAAGAAACAGAATGCGAGATAGAAGTTCCAGTGCGGGATTTCCTTGAGTCCCATCCGCTTGCAATAACTCTCTATGTACTCCTGCTCAGTAGGGATGCCCACGCTTGCTCTGTCGATGCCACCCAATCCCGAAAGTACGCTGTTGTGAGGCATACGCAGTTGCATGCACTGGTAGGCGAGGTCGAACCGGGGGTGGCCGAGGGTGGAGAGTTCCCAGTCGACGAGGGCGAGTACGCGGGGTTCGGTGGGGTGGAAGATCATGTTGTCGAGGCGGAAGTCGCCGTGGACCAGGGTGGTTTTTTCTTCGCTGCCATCCTGCGGAATGTTTTCCGGTAGCCAGTCGATCAACAGGTCCATTTCCGGGAGCTGGTCGGTTGCCGATGCCCGGTACTGCTGGGTCCAGCGGTTGATCTGGCGCTGGTAGAAATTACCGGGGCGGCCGTAGTCGCTGAGGCCCACTTTGTCGATATCTACCGAATGGAGTGCGGCGAGGACACGGTTCATTTCGCGGTAGATGTCGCCGCGCTGTTCGCGGTCTAGATCCGGCAGGGCTGGGTCCCAGAAGACGCGGCCGTGGATGTAATCCATCAGATAAAACATGCTGCCGATGATGCTGTCGTCTTCACACAGGTGATGAACTTTCACCACCGGAACTTCGCTGTCGGCGAGGGCGGCGATGACACGGTATTCACGATCGACGGCGTGGGCGCTTTTCAGTAGCTGGCCCGGTGGCTTGCGTCGCAATACGTAATTGCCGCTGGCGGCGCTGATCAGGTAGGTGGGGTTTGACTGGCCGCCGGCAAATTTTTCCGCAGTCAGGGGTCCTTGGAAGTCAGCGATGTTTTTTTCTAGATTGTCAGCGAGTTTCTGTTCGTCGATAGTGAAGGACGAGTTTGCTGCGGTATTGACTGACATGCCCGGTGCTCCGTTTATTGTTTGCCGTATTGTTCGATCAGCTGTTTGCCCAGGGCCATCTGGTGTACCTGGTCGGGGCCGTCGGCCTGGCGGCACCAGCGGGCGTAGTTGAAGGCTTCGGCAAAGAAGTAGTCTTCGGTAAGGCCGCCGGCGCCGTGCATCTGCATGCAGCGGTCGAGTATGTCCTGAACCATTTTTGGCACGCTGATTTTACTCGCTGCGATCATGTCGCGTGCTTCGCGAGCGCCAACTTCGTCCATTTTCTGGCAGGTTTCGAGAACCAACAGGCGCGCCATCTGTATTTCCGCAAAGCTTTTTGCAATGTCTTCGCGCACCGACTGGTGCTGGCTCAGTTTGCGACCGAAGGTGGTGCGGTTGTCCACCCGTTGGCAGGTTTCTTCCAGCGCGCGTTGGGCCGCGCCGATCAGGCGCATGCAGTGGTGAATGCGTCCCGGGCCGAGGCGGCCCTGGGCAATCTCAAAGCCCCGGCCTTCGCCAAGGAGTACATTCTCCAGTGGCACCCGGACATTATCGAAGTGGATCTCCGCATGGCCGATGGGGGCGTCGTCGTAGCCGAGGGTGGTGAGGGGACGTACCAGGGTGATTCCCGGGGTGTCCTTGGGCACCAGCACCTGCGTCTGCTGTTTATGGCGATCCGGGTTTTTCGGGTCGGATTTGCCCATCACGATAAGGATTTTTGTGCGCTCATACAGGGCGCCGGTGATAAACCATTTGCGGCCGTTCAACACCCATTCATCGCCTTCGCGCTGGATGCGCAATTCGATATTGGTGGCGTCGGAAGAGGCGACCTGGGGCTCGGTCATGGCATAGGACGAGCGGATGTCACCATTCAGCAGTGGAGTGAGCCACCGGGATTGTTGTGCCGGTGTCGCATAGCGCATGAACACTTCCATGTTTCCGGTATCCGGCGCATTGCAGTTGAACACTTCGGGCGACCAGGTTACGCGGCCCATCTGCTCCGCCAGTGGCGCATAGTCGAGATTGGAGAGCCCACCGAAAGCACTGTACTCGCCGTGGGACTTGGGCACGAACAGATTCCACAGTCCCGCATCCTGTGCACGCTGTTTCAACTGATCCATCAACGGCAATGGCGCAAAGCGGTTTTGCGCCCATGCCAACTGCTCGCGATAGGGCATTTCGTTGGGGTAGATGTGCTCGTCAAAAAACTCACGCAACTGGTGCTGCAGGGTCATGGATAAGTCGCTGAATCGGAACATGGGCTTTCTCCGCCTCGAAATTTTTCCGGTTGCTGTCATTGACAGGCTGGTCGAAGAACTATAAAAAAATGCAGGTAATCATCCTAATTTATTAAAGTTATCCATCTGTATAGATTCAAATGATGCCGGTTGGGCTGTGATGAAGGCGTTGTGAGGAGGGGCTGTGAGACTGGAAAAAGTGGACCTGAACCTGTTTGTGGTCTTCGATGCGCTCTATCGCGAGCGCAGTGTGACCAAGGTGGCGCAGTTGCTGAATCTCACCCAGCCAGCGGTGAGCAATGCCCTCGGCCGCTTGCGCCAGACCTTTGACGATCACCTGTTTGTAAAAACCCGCGAGGGCATGAGTCCCACACCGGTGGCGGACAGCGTTGTAAAGGATGTGCGCGAGGCGCTGTCCCTGCTGGGACGCAGCGTGGGCGCCAACGCGCGTTTTGATCCGTTTCGCTCGCAGAAGGTTTTTCGCCTTGGGATGAATGATCTGGCAGAGTCCCTGCTGCTGCCGCGGCTGCATGAGGTGGTGCGGGAAGTGGCCCCGGCCATTGCCATCACCAGCTATTACGTGGAACGGGAGGCCGCGACTGCAGAGCTAAAGGGTGGGGTGATCGACCTGCTGCTGGATGCGCCGGCGGTCAATGCCCGCGAACTCGGCCATAAACACATCGGCGAACTTCCCTATGTCGTGGCCATGCGCCCCGGACACCCGCTGGCGAGCGGCGATCTGTCACTGGAGAATTATCTCGCATCGGAACATATCCATGTTTCCAGTCGCCGCAAGGGCAGGGGACAGGTGGAGATGGCGCTCCACGGTATGGGGTTTCAGCGCACCATCGCCATGCGGGTACAGAACTATCTGGTGGCATCGCGGATTACCGAGGGCACCGACCTGTTGTGGACGGTACCGCGGGTGCTGGCGGAAACCCTGCCGCTGGCGGTGGTTGAGCTGCCGTTTGTAGTGGAACCCCTCAGCTGGCATCTTTTCTGGCATCGCAATGCGGCGGACGATCCGGCCAGCCGCTGGATGCGGGACATGATTGAATCGGTTTCCCGTATCGTACTCAATTGACACTGGCGCAGATTGCCTTGGTGCTTTATTTTCTTCGCCGACGATAAATATAAACCGACGGGGAACACCATGAAGCGAATCCTGAATCTAGCCCTCAGCCTGCCAATTTCCGCGTTGGCCCTACTCAGCCCGATCGTGCATGCACAGTCGTCAGCGGCTACCGAAGCCGCCGCGCCCAGGTTCGCTATCGCCATTCACGGTGGTGCCGGCACCATCGAAAAATCCAGTATGACGCCGGAAAAGCAGCGCGCTTATGAGGCCAAGCTGGAGGAGGCGATCAATGCGGGCTATACGGTACTGGAAAAAGGCGGTGCCAGCCTTGATGCGGTGGTGGCTGCGATCAACGTGATGGAAAATTCCCCACTATTCAATGCGGGCAAGGGGGCGGTTTATACCTACGACGGCGCCCACGAGCTCGACGCTTCCATCATGGACGGCCGCAACCGCCAGGCCGGTGCGGTGGCCGGGGTAAAACGTATTGCCAACCCGATCAACCTCGCGCGCATGGTGATGGAGGATTCCCCGTTTGTGATGCTGGCCGGAGCCGGCGCCGAAGAATTTGCCCGCAGCCGCGGTGTGCCCATGGTGGACAATAAAATCTTCGACACCGAGCAGCGCCGCGAGCAGCTGGAGCGCGCGAAAGAGAAGCTGGATCAGGAAAACAAGCAGGACAAGGACTACCGCGCGGCGGTTGAGGCGCTGCCGGTGCCGTTCAGAATGGGCACCGTGGGCGCCGTCGCCCTGGACCAGCAGGGTAATCTCGCCGCAGGCACTTCCACCGGAGGCATGACCGCCAAGCGCTTCGGCCGTATTGGCGATGCCCCGGTGATCGGCGCCGGTACCTTCGCCGATAACAAATCCTGCGCGGTCTCTGCCACCGGCCACGGTGAGTATTTCATCCGCTACAACGTCGCCGCGGATATCTGCACCCGGGTTGCCTACCAGAACAAGACCATTGCCCAGGCCGCAGATGAAGTGATCAATCAGATACTGCTGCCGGTGGGCGGCACGGGCGGCGTGATCGTGCTGGATGCCAAGGGTAATATTGCGCTCACCTTTAACACCAAGGGCATGTACCGGGCCAGCCGCATAGCCGGGCAACCGGCGCAGGTGGCGATCTTCGAGGACAAATAACGAGGGCAATTTAATAGGTACTTGAACCTGCTCAAATTTCCTCTGTTGCCGCTGCCAGATTAGTTCCTGCCCTCCGGAAAGCACTATTGGGGGGCGGGCTTGCCGCAGCGGTCTGAGTTTTCACAGCGCAGCCGGGATGACCGAGTCTGAATTTCGCGGTTCTCTGGACGTGTACCGCCGCTGTTGGTCTTCTTCTCGATAGCCCAGAGGGCTGACTGGCAGAGTTCCCTGCGCCTTGCTATGACCGGTGATTACGTTGGCCAGCGCCTGAAATACGGGGTTTTTCTGTCCATACTCCTGATGATAGCTGTTGGCGTGAAACGCGAATAACTGGAGGTCCGACAGTGGCCTGAAGTTATCGATAGCGTAAGGCGATGCAAGGCTGATGTAGATCCGTGACTTTCCGTGGTCGCCGGCGTATTGCAACAGCGCAGCCGCGCGTTCGGCTCGGTTTCCGGCTTTTGGCCTGTTATTGGATGCGGTTGTTGACTGGCTGAATTGCTGAAAATTATTGCCGACAATCACCAGATCCGCCTGAGCAATGGCCTCCTTGTTGCTCTCCATGGCCGTAGTATTCAAATTACCGCTAGTGATTTCCCAGGAGGATTGCTGTTGCAGCAGGGCCGCGAGCAATTCGGCGTTGTCGCTGTCCGGTAACACAACATGCACACGGTCTACTTCTGCTAGATTGGAGTGTTTTCCGGAGTTCCATTCCACCAGCGAAGATTGCGCTAGCTCCTGCTCCAGTTGTCGGTGCGCGGGGCTGGCGAGTATTGACTGTGCGACGTCCACGGCCTGGTCAGTACCTGTTTCCGGGCGCACCAGTTGCTGCTTGACGCGGGCTATGCGTTCTACAGAGAGACGAATTTGCTCGGTCGCCTGACTGTCTTCGGCCACTCTGTTATCTACATATTCGATCAGGTTGTGGAAATTCTGGATGTCCGCGGGTTTGCGGATACGTACAGGCATCAGCGCAATATCGGCACCGGCTTCAAAGGTATTGATCACCGCCTCCACCGGGCTGAAGAATTGCGCAATACCATCCATATCCAGTGCATCAGTAATAATCAACCCTTCGAAGCCGAGTTGTTCCCGTAATACCCCGGTCAATATTTCCCGCGAAAGTGTAGCGGGTTTGACGATCGCCTTGCCGTGCTTGTTTAACAGGGTGCTGCTGTCCAGTTGTGGAAACTGAATATGTGCGGTCATGACCATGTGCACATCGCTGTTATCCATCACCCATTTAAAGGGCTCTATATCCATGGCCCAGATTCTGGCCTTATCGTGTTCCACCAGTGGCAAACCCGAGTGGCTGTCAACGTGGGTATCGCCGTGACCAGGGAAATGCTTGAGGCCGCCAATGACTCCTTCGCTTTGCATCCCCTCGAGCATGGCCGCGCCTAATTTCGCGACGGTTTTGGGATTGTCTGCGAAGGCGCGTACATTGATCACCGGGTTTTCGGGGTTGCTGTTTACATCCACGCTCGGAGCATGATTGACATTGATGCCCAGTGCGTGCAGTTCTCGGCCCATACTCGCCCCTACGAGGCGCGCGTATTTGTCGCCGTGACGGGCATATGTGGCACCTATGGCCATATTGCCACTGAACGCGGTGCTGTAATCGTCAGGTAGCCTAACGATGCTGCCGCCTTCCTGGTCGATGGAAATGAACAGCGGCAGGCCCGAGGATGACCGGCGGGCGGTTCGCTGCAGATCCGTCGTCAGTTGAATAATCTGTTGCGGCGTTTGCAGATTTTCGGCAAACAGGATGACGCCACCGAGATTGGTTTCCCGGATCATTTCAGCCAGCTGCGCCGGCAAATGCGTTACCGGCGTCTTGCATTTGTCACTGTCTGCATCGGCATCCATTTCCGGGCAGAAATAGCGAATATCGAGAATGATTTTCTGGGCGATTTGTTGGTCCAGGCTGTCGCTTTGTCCGAGATATTTCATCCAGGTTACAGCGAGCAGGAAGAGCAGGAAGAAAGAGCCGAGGTTCCATTTCATCGATAACAACTCATGAAGCTAACAACGGGAGATGTGAGCAGATACGGTATGGGAAAAATTTCCCCATACCGTATCTGGTCAGGTTTCTGGAAATTCCATCCGGTCCGGGGCGGGTACCCCGGGTCGGCGATCAGAATGCCCAGTTGATGGAGGCGAAGTAACGGCGCCCGGTCTCGTAGCTGTTGTGGGCCACCTTACCGATCCGCTCGGAGTAGTAGGCCTCCATACCCGCCGGAATACCGCCTTCGGGTGCCTCGAGCTGGTCGCGCAGCAGGAAGTAGTCGTCATTCACGTTGGTCAGGTTGTACACCGACAGCGCGGCAGTCAGGTTGTCCGTCAGGTTATAGGTGAGTTTCAGGTCGACCTGCTCCCGGTCGTCTCTGACCCGGCTCGCCAGGGAATCATCCGAATCAAAGTACATGGAGCGGTAGTTGTAGGACAGCCGCGCCGAGAAAGTGTCGTTTTCGTAGAAGGCCGACAGGTTGTAGGTATCCTCGGAGTTGCCGGGTGTGCGGACCTCGTCGATTTCCGGATTGCTTGCCTCATAACCGGTAATGGTTGCACGATCGTTGCTGTCCACGACCAAGCCATTCGCATCTTCCAGATACAGGGGTTCTATGCTCTGGGTGGTGAAGCGCTCCATGGGAATATTGACAAAGGTGTAGTTGGCGAGCACCCCGAAGCCGTTCTGGAAATCGTGCTGGAACTGTACTTCGTAGCCGTTGATAGTCTGTTTGCCCACGTTGTAGTAGGAGGTAATGGCGTAGTCGCCTTCCAGCTCATTACCGAAAGCGTCGGTGAGTCCCTGGCCCGAGAGGTTCTGGATTCCCAACTGTTTGCGGATCATGTTGGAAATATCCTTGTAGAAGGCGGTAACACCGAACATCGACGATTCAGTGAAATACCATTCGGCACCCAGCTCATACTGCTTGGCCTCATAGGACTTCAGATCCGGGTTGCCCTTGGCGCCTGTCCGCTGAGAGCCCTCCGACAGCAGCACGCCTGAAGCATCATAGTTGCCGGTAACACGGAAACCGTCGCGTATCTGGTAGAGCGCGGGGTGGGAGATGACCTTGGAGGCCGCGGTGCGCAGCAGCAACTCGTCTGTCAGGTTGACGGACAGGTTCAGGCTGGGTAACACATCGGTGGTGCTGCTTTCGGTAATCACGTCCTTGTAGCCGTCGCCATCCGCCTGGCGGGTCAGGGATTCGCGTTCGGTGTCTACAACGCGCACACCGACGTTGCCGCGGAATATTTCGCCGGAGAAATTGACCATGGTGTAGAAGGAGGCGATGTCTTGGGTCTGGTCGTAGAACTGGCTGACGGTCTCCAGGTAGTCGGTACGGCAGCCTTGGTAACTACCGCCGGCCGATGCGATCAGGTCGTCACAGGCACCCAGGTCTTCGACCAGTAACAGGCCGTCGTTCCACAGTGCATCCCGCTTGCCGGTATCCACATCAAAATATGCGGTCGGCATTCTGTCGATATCGTCACGAATCCCACTAACTACGCCACCGGCCAGGTCACCGGCCAGTACCTCGACGCCACTGGCCAATCTCGAGCTGGCCGCACTGCGGACATTGCTAGATGAGAGATCGCGGTATTTGGCACCGAACTTGATCGAGTCCACAAACCAGGTGTTTTCATCCAGCGTCCACAGCGTGTCGGCTTGCACGAAGTTTTCCGTGTTTTCGCGGTCCTGCATGGTTTTGAACAGGTCGCGCATCGACATTTCAGTGGTCGGATGCTTGAGCCACTCGCCGTCACCACTCACGCCCCAGCCTGCCATATTCGCACCCGGATCGTAGTCGTAATAGATGGAGACGCCGGCCAGGCCATTGTCGATGACTGGCAGATCCGAGTTGCCATCCACATGGTCGATATTCAAACCGAAGTGGGTACCGAAATCGTCGATATGGGATTTGCCGGTGGAGCGACCCAATTGCATTTGCACGTTGAAATTGTCGTTTTCCCAGGTTCCGCTGAGGTTCAGCATATCGCTGGTCATCTCGCTGCCGTCGCGGTCCTGGAATTCCATATTGATCAGGTTCGACGGTGTTCCCCAATAGCGGGTTCCGGCGGAGTTGACGTACTGCACATCATAGATGTCCTGCTCCGCGTGCAGCAGCAGATCGCCAACGCGGTCTACTTCGAACCCGGGCTCTGGCTCGCCGCCGGTGCTGTAGGCGGAGCGCGCCAGCAGATAGGCGCGGGAATACAGATTGTGGCTGGTATTGGGATCGTCGGTATGGTTGCGGGTGTATTCGAGATTGAAATCCAGGTTGTCAGCCGGACGGTATTGGAAGGATACAGTGCCGCCGAGGCGCTCTCTGTCGCGTTCGAATCTGGCGGAACCCGGAATACCCATCATAGCGCCGGGCTTTTCATAGGTCGCAGAGCGGGTGGAGTAAAGGCTGACACCGTCGATGGAATTGGCGAGCTGATTCGGCTGGTCATCGCGGTAGTATTCCCACCAGCCGGCGATGGCTTCGTTGCCGTCGCGCTGCAGGTTCAGTTCCTGGTAGCTCAGGTTCACGGACGCGCCGAAAGTTTCATCCGCCGTTTTCCAGTTGTACAGGCTACCGAACTGTGGGGAGCTTTTGCCCGAGCCGTCATTGTAGCTGTTCTCGATTTTCAGATAGCCGTCACCACTCGGCCGATCCAGCGGCTTCTTGGTTTTCAGGATCACGGTGCCGCCGATACCGCCGGCATCGATGTCTGCCTGTGGGGATTTGTACACCTCGATCTGGGCCACCTGTTCCGCGGCAACCGAGGAGAAGTCGAACGCATTCATTTCGTCCCGCAAAGGCAGGGATTGGGCCGACTTCATATTCTGGCCGTTCAGCAGGGTATTGGTGAAGTTGACGTTGGTACCGCGAATGGAAATGGTGGCACCTTCGCCGAAGTCGCGGGTGATCTGTACACCGGAAATTCGCTGCAGGGCTTCCGCCAGGTTCTTGTCCGGATTTTTGTCTACATCCGCGAGGTTCAGTGAATCCTTGACCGCATTGGAATAACGTTTGTTGTTCAGGTTGTCCTGCAATGCACCTCGAATACCGACAACCTCTACGGTTTCCATGGGCTCGCGGCCATCTTCTTTTTTAACGACTTGCTTGACCGTGGATTGCTCGATTTTCTGATTGTCTACCGGCTGGGCATCCTGCGCCCATGCCGGTGCAGCGGTCAGTGTCAGCATCAGAGCAGATCTGACCGCCAGTGCCATTTTTGTATGTCGCATATTGTGCATATTGGTCCCCTAAGATTTATTCGGAAGCTCTTCGCAGATGGTATTTGATGAAGCCTTTATCCCGGCAATATAAAAACTGCCTGATCACTATGGGGGATTGATGTGCAGGGATCGTGGCTGGCCTGTGGATATTCCCGGGCAATTTTGTGCAAATTCTTTGCAGGAATGGTGGGGATTGCTTGAGGTATGTCTCGGTTATTGAGGAATGCGCAAAAGAGTCATATTTTTTGCACATTTTTTGCAAACCCCCGGAGGATAGTGAGCAGGCATCTACTGTATTCCCGCCGGGCCGATTTCCTTTGCCCCTCTGATGCAAGTCCATCTAGCCGTAATCTGGAATTCCTTCCATGGACGCCAACAACCCCAGGCAGGTTTGCCCGGGAGCGTACAAACCAATAGAACGAATATGATTATGAAATTGCTAAAAGAGAGCGTTAAATCGACGGCAGTGACACTGCTGTGTTTGTTGGGGTTGAACATCACTCCAGGCCTCGCGGCTCCCTACAGTACCCCCGATTACTACCTGTGTAACAATCGGATCGGCGGGGAATGGAATTTCGGCCGTGTGCCTTCGGCCTGTGATGTCGATCCTTGGGGTGATCCGGTCTACGTAACAACCAATTTTATACCGGTGGTTTTTGACGATAACGTAACCCGCACAACGGAACGGCAGCGTTACATGCAGGAAGTACACGCGATGCTGCGTGATTCGGTGGAATATTATCTGCTTGCACGAAATCCTTCCGCTAGTAGCGCCGAGATTAGTGCCTGGCAGCGGGCGAATTTTGCCAAGGCTCACCAGGAGACCTACTGGACCCATTATCGGGATGCCACGGACGGCAACATCAAAATGGTTCGCGGCGACTATGGCCACGGTCACGGCATGGTGCAGATTGACGATCGCTGGCATTTCCCCAAGCTGGAAGAGGGTAAGGGCTGGCATATCTTTGAAAACATCATCTATGGCATGGAACTGTTCTACGACGCTTGGGAGGACGCCGCTTCCGCTTCCTGCGTCGGCGGTGCCACCGACTGGCGGAATCGTGCGCGCAGTGCATACTCCGTATACAACGGCGGCGCCAGCAAGATCTGCCGCTGGACCAATCCCAATGATACCTGGGCGCAAAACGATATCGGTTTTGCCGACAAGTACGACAGTCAGACCTGGCTGAATTACATTAGCGACGTCGATCATGAGACTACCCTGGATGTTCCCTGCTTTATGGAGGGCAACCCGGGTTGTACGGCGGTAGAGCCCGTGGATGCCGAGGACCCGTCCAACTGGCCGGGGCGGCAAATCAACCTCGCCTCGGGAGAAGCGTGTCGGTTTGAGAGCAACGGGTTTGAATGTGTGGCCGATGCAGTGGATATGCTTTGCCTGAATATCCAGTATGGCGAACCCACCGGTGGCTCCTTGTCACCATCTGCCAGCGCGACTGCGAGTTACGGGAAAAACGTGCATGAAAAGCACGCCTGTTATGCGGGTGCCGTAAATGGCCTCTCCACGGTTGGTCAATCCATTACATCAGGGATTGCGATCACCATGCGCGCGACTCCAGGCGGCAGTTCCCTGGGCTTCGCATCACAAGCCGGTAAGGTCTATCAGGTACTGGATTATGTAGTGAATGACACCAGTGCCCAGTACCGCTATTACCTGATCAGCGAGAACGGTCAACTGGGATATATCTATGCAGGCGACGCCAGCGATTACGGTAGCTGGACGAGCAGTGCGAGCCACAGTGCGCTGAGCGAAGTCACCATTCCCCAGGCTGGAGATCAGATCCAGATAGTTGCTACCTCGGGAATAAATCTGCGTGACGTTCCCGATGGCAACCTTATGGGTGTTGTACCGGTAGATGAATTACTGGCAGTAATTTCAGTTGTTGTGCAGGGAACTGACAATGACGTTTATTACGAAGTGAACTACGGCGGCAATATTGGCTTTATTTATGGTGGCAAGGTACTGAACGGCATGACCCTGCAGGATTGGGCTGTGTATACCGTTGTGCCGGCGGTGCCGGCCTATCCAGGTTCTGGCGATGTGATCCAGGTCGTCAATGGATCAGGGATCAATTTGCGCGATGCACCCGGCGGAAGCCTGTTGGTAACGGTACCCAGCGGCAGCACTTTGTATGTGTTCTCCACCACCGTCCAGGGAACAGATGATTTTGTGTACTATGAAGTCACCTACGACGGGCAACACGGCTACATATACGGCGGGCAACTTGCCGGCACTTCGACGCTGGACAATTGGGCAGTACTGTCCACAGTAAAAGTTGCCCAGGTCGGGGATCAGGTGGAGCTTGTTTCTGGAATCAATCAGCGCGCCACCCCGGGCGGGACCTTGGTTCAGCTTATCCCCGCCGGAGCCGTGCTGAATGTGCTGTCCACTGTGGTGCAGGGCGATGATAACTTTGTATATTATGAAGTCAGCTACAACGGTAGCAGCGGCTTTATTTACAGCGGTTACCTGACGCCAGCCAGTACCCTGGCAAGCTGGACGGAAATCATCGAATAATCATTGCAATGAGCAAAGGGAATTGACCAAGGGCAAATGGACTTGCCCGAAACAGCGAGGTGCGCCATGCGCAAGGTCAAAAACTTGATGAGAGCTCTGAGTCTGATGCCAGTGCTGCTGATCGCCGCCCCAGTGCTGGCGGGCAGCACCGGAGAGGAGCAGCTGCAGGCTATATCTGATCAGCTGGAAGGCCTGGAAAAGTGTGATGAGACCCAAAGTTGTCCGCAGGACCCGACCAATCCGCGCAACAGTTATTATCTGCTGGGTGAGCAAATTAACGGAGAATTGGGCAATCTCGAGGAATGGCAACGGCAATTTGGTGAGAGTGAAGAGAGCCGGGCCATCGTGCTTCATTACTTGGGCTATCCCAATGAGTTTGTACAGCTGAAGGCCGTAACAATTCTGGGTGAAATGAGCATCGATGACGCTACCGCCGACACGCTATTGAATCGATTGCCCAGAGTCCGGGATAAGGAAGTGCTGATTCCATGGATTGCACAACTGCAGCGTTACCCACATCTGCAACAACAAATTGACAACACCTTTGCCAACATTTTACAGCGAGGTAGTTTTGAGGCAGCCAGGGTAGTGGCGGAAAATATTGGTCCGTTTTTGACGGCGGACAATCTTTCTTTTTATCAGCAAATACATGCCCAATTGCCGGCGAATAGTGCCAAAGCCCTGGCTCTGGGCAAGGCCATTGACCGCCAGATCGCAAGGAATCAATCATGAAATATCTACTCAGCTTGTTGCTGGTAGCGGCGGTCAGTGTATTGCTGCTTGCAGTGGATGCCGAAAAAACGCCAACTGCACTGTCTGCCAACGCTAAACCACAGCCTCCGAAGCCCGATGCTTCAGTTGCCACGCATCGGGAACCCACTGCGGAGCAGCTGGCCCCGGACGCGCCAAAAATTCAAAGCGAGCACCTCGACGATCAGCGCCTGCAAGAGCGCCAGTCGTTGCGCCGCGAAATATTGGAGCTGGCCAATTGTCAGCAAACCTACAGCTGTCCGCAGGATGATAGCGACCCGCGGGCGTCGGATATTCTCGCCGGAAAGATGCTCGCAGAAAAATTGCGAGCCTATGCGGACTTTCATCAAAACAATGATTATTTTGATGAAGAGAGTTCGGAAATGGTCCGCGACTTTGTCGATCATTCAGACGGTTTTGTCCAGGAAGTAGCCATCGATTTGATGAGTATGCAGGCCCCGAACAGGGAGAATGCACTGGCTCTGATTGAATCTTTGCAGAGCAGCTACGATGCGAAGATTGTGAACCAGGCAATGAAAGAGCTGCAGCGCTACCCCGAACTGCAGTCGCAGATTGACCAGATGTTGGCGCAGTCCCTGCAAACTGGCAGTTTATATGTCGCTCAAGAGGTGGCCCTGAATATATTGCCCCTGCTGAATTCGGAAAATGTGCGAACGTTTGAAGATGTGGCAATGAAACTGCCCCAGCACTCCCTGCGAGCCAAAGCGTTGAAGTCCAATATCCGCGAATTCAGATTAAGGGAATCTGGGGGCTAAAAATTTGGCTTTCATGTACCGCCTGCCAGTCAGGCGGTTGCTAATTAGCCATATCTCATCGGCAAGCTTGTGGTACTTGCACGTCTCCCGAGTCTTCGGTTCCACAATTTTGCGTGCTGAGTCTCACCCGTCACAAGAATCCTGAAAATCGTCATATCCGCTGCACATTTTCTGCAAACTTTGCATGGATAGTAGCTTGGCAGTCAATTGTCCAACATTTTCCTGAAAATGAGCGCAACCATGAAAAATTACTCAATAAGCGTCGGCCGGTTCCTGGCCTTGCCGCTGCTGCTGATAGGGCTGTACAGCTCTTTCGGTTCGGCGGCTCCTTACGAAACACCGGATTACTATCTATGTAACAACCGGATTGGTGGTGAATGGAACTTCGGTCGGGTGCCTTCCGCTTGTGATGTCGCACCGTGGGGCGACCCGGTCTACGTCACCGACAATTTCGCCCCGGTGATTTTTGACGATAACGTGGCCGTTTCCGGAGAAAGGCAGCGCTATATGCAGGAAGTCCACGCGATGCTGCGGGATTCGGTCAAGTACTACCTGCTTGCGCGCAAGCCGGATGCAGGTGCGGATGAAATCGCGGCCTGGCAGCAGGCGAATTTTGCCAAGGCTCACCAGGAGACGTTTTGGACCCACTATCGCAACGCTACCGACGGCAATATCAAAATGGTGCGTGGTGATTATGGCCACGGTCACGGCATGGTCCAGATTGACGACCGCTGGCATTTTCCCAAACTGGAAGAAGGTAAGGGCTGGCATATCTTCGAGAACATTATCTATGGCATGGAGTTGTTCTACGATGCCTGGGAGGATGCGGCCACCACCTCCTGTGTAAGCAGTCCCAGTAACTGGCGGGACCGTGCGCGCAGTGCCTACTCGGTATATAACGGCGGGGCGAGCAAGATCTGCCGCTGGACTAACCCGAATGATACCTGGGCGCAAAATGACATCGGCTTCGCCGACAAGTACGACAGCCAGACCTGGCTGAATTACATCGGTGACACCTATCAGGAAACCACCCTGGATATCCCATGCTTTATGGAGGGGAACCCCGGCTGTACCGCAGTTGCTGCAGTAAATGCCGATGATCCGGCGAACTGGCCGGGACGGCAAATTTACCTGGCATCGGGAGAAACCTGCCGTTTTGAAGGCGGCACTTTTGAGTGCGTGGCGAATCCCGTGGATATTATGTGCCTGAATATCCAGTACGGCGCACCCACCGGTACCTCTCTGTCGCCAACAGCCGGTGCAACCGAAAGCTACAGTAAAACATTGCATGAAAAGCACAGCTGTTATGCGGGTGCTGTGGCCGGCCTCGCTACGGTTGGTGAATCGGTAAGGTCGGAGCTCAATGTCACGATGCGTGCCACCCCGGGTGGTAGCTCTCTGGGTATTACCTCGAAAGCCGGCAAGGTCTATCAGGTGCTGGACTATGTGGTAAACGATCTCAATGCACAGTATCGGTATTACCTGATCAGCGAAAATGGTCGGCTCGGCTATATCTATGCAGGCAAGATCAGTGATCACGGTAACTGGGCAACGAGTGCCAGTTACAGTGAGCTCAGTGAAGTCCTGATCCCTCAGCCCGGCGACCATATCCGCATCGTGCCCGAATCAGGCATCAGCCTGCGCGATGCTCCAGGCGGCAATTTGTTGGCCACTATTCCTGGAGATAAGAAGCGTCGCGTATTCTCCGTGGTCGTACAGGGGGCGGACAATTCCATCTACTATGGGGTCGCATACGACGACCTGGTCGGCTATATCTATGGCGGCAAAGTGCTGAACGGAATGACATTGCAGGACTGGGTATTGCCTGACGGTGTATCTCCGACGCCGCTGCACCCGGATACTGGCGATGTCATTGAAATCGCAAACAGTGCTGGCATCAACATGCGCGAAGTCCCCGGTGGGAGCTTTATGGTTACCATTCCTCGGGGCACGCTGTTGTATGTATTCACCACGGTAGTGCAGGGCACTAATGACTACCTGTATTACGAAGTCGCTTACAATGGGCAGCGCGGTTACATTTACGGTGGGCAGCTGGCTGGAACGCGAACAGTGGAAAACTGGGCGGTGCTGTCACAGGTGCAGCTGGCGCGTGCAGGTGACACGCTCGAGCTGCTCAAAAATGGTAGCCAGTATGTGACGCCGGGTGAAGACGTGATTCAGCCGGTCTCAGCGGGTAAGAGGGTGAAGGTGCTGTCTGCCGCAGTCCAGGGTGACGATAATGAAGTGTATTACGAGGTTAAGTACAGGGGTGAGACTGGCTTTATATACGGTGGTTCCCTGACACCAGCCAGCACTCTGTCCAATTGGGCGGTAATCGTTAAAGAAAACTAAGGTACTTTCGGTATATTTCAAGGTGAGATGGCGGCAGGAAGTGGGTGGCCGCCATTTATGCAGCGGTTTTAATTGATATTTCCGGACTTGTAAGCAGGCATATTCTTATGCCTGCTTTTTTTTAGATTTTCCAGTATTCCTGCGTTCGAATTCAGTGCTTGAAAAAAATGTGTGAGAACCAGTGATTGCTAATTGAAGCGCGGAAATACCAGCTCAAAGCAGCAGCCATTCTCGGATGGAAGCAGCCGGATACTGCCTTGATGTGCAAGCATTAAGGAGGACAGAATTGCCAGTCCCAAACCGGTGCCGCCTTTCTGTTTGGCGGTGGTAAAGAATGGTTCGAAGATGCGTTTAGCATTGGCGGGGGATATGCCCGGTCCATTGTCCGAAAAAATCAAGTGGGTTTGGTCCACTGCTTGCTCAAGCGTAATATCCACTTCGTTTCCACCGTGCTGGCGTACATTCTCGAATAAATTACCCAGCACACTAGTCAGTAGTTCTGGGTTCATAAAGACAGGATATGAGTCACTGGTTTTGTTTACCCGTATTTGTCGGAAATTTTGCCGATAATTCATTACCTGCTGTCTAAGGATGTCAGTCAATTCCGTGGGTCTGGCGGGGATGTGGGTGGCGTCGGCCTTGGCCAGTTCGGTCAGCTGGTGCATGAGAAGCTGCATACGCTCGGAGGAATGGGCGATATTGTCCAGAAACTGTTTCTGCTCCCGTTCCGTAAGCTTGCCAAAATGCTGTTGTAATATCTCTACCGCGCCGTTGATGGATGTCAGTGGGGTCTTGAATTCGTGGGATACGTACGAGGCAAAGTTCTTGATCTGCTCCGCTCGCTTCGCTTGGCGGTCTGCCATATTGACCAGAGCATTGGATAGCAATTCGAACTCTACCGTGACCGGGTGTTGCAATGGCTCTAGGCGGGCCAAGGTGCCCGCGCTGGCTTTTCTGGCCTGGCCAACCAGTGCCATGATCGGGCGATTGATTGCGTAGCTCATAAACAGGGATATCAATGTGGCAATAGTGAAGATCAGAAGACCGTAGTACACAAAGATATCGCTGTTCTTATATAGAGTCTGGTAAAGATTGGGTGGAGTCCTGACCAGATGTACCGCACCCAGAATTCGCTTCTCCAGCACAATCGGGTGCGTTACATACACTCGGATACTCGTGCTGCGACTGATGGGTGAAAAAAAGCTTCCTTCAGTATCTTCTTCCTCTCGCTGACGCAAGACTCGCTCGGTATTGCCTTGCAGGGCTCGAGCTACGTCGGCGCGGTGTAGTAGTGTATGGCCGCGAATTGAACCGGTAGTTGCTACTATGACACCATTCATGTCCAGGATTCGCATCCCGGCCAGGGTGGTCAATTGTGTTTCCCGCAACAGGTCTTCCAGCTGCTGGCCCACATGCCAGGCCATGGGGTCAGGCCCTTGTTGGGATGCTACTGGGTTTTCGGCTCGGGGCAGTAAGGTCTCGTGCTGCAAGTCCAGTACGGCTGGAATCGGCCGCCACTTGCCTAACACTGGATCTTCCTTGAACCAATATTCCTTTGGTAGTGGGTGACCGTAGCTTTCGACTGGAAGCTGCGGATAGGCCTCCAGCAGAGATTTTTTGTAAATATTGGAGAGCATCACCGCTTGCGCAATAAGTGTGTTCTCGGTCTGCCGGATCAGGGAGCTATCGTAGAGTTTCAGTAACGCAATGGCTGCGACCGGCAATAGCAGAATTACTGAGTTGATCAGTAAAAACATACTGCTGAGCCGCAGGCGTAGTTTCATGGGGTTAGTATTGTTTTGCAGTCATTTATCTTGTAGCCAACACCGTGGACGGTTTCTATGGGATAACCCCCGGCCGCTTTGAATTTTTGCCGAATGCGCCGCAAATGGCTGTCTATGGTGCGGTCACAGACGGCCACATTATGTTTGTAGCTGCTGTCTATCAATGAATCCCGCGTGTAAACATACCCCGGGCGCTTCATCATGGTGTGTAGCATCTCAAACTCGGTTGCGGTTAACTCCACCTCCAGATTGTTCCACCAAGTTTGGTGTGTATTTGGGTTCAGTTGGAGGTGGCCGTGCAGGATTACCTGGTCACGGCTCATGCTACTGTCGGTCAACGTACTGCGTCTGAGCAGTGCCTTGGTGCGCGCTACCAGCTCGCGATTACTGAAGGGTTTGGATACGTAATCATCGGCGCCCAGTTCCAGCCCCAAAACCCGGTCAAACTCATCATCGCGGGCCGACAACATAATAATCGGCACTTGAGAATGCTGGCGGATCTGGCGGCAGACATCAGTACCTTCCATTTCCGGCATCCCAATATCGAGAATAACCAGGTTGGGCTTCTCCTTTTTAAACAATTGCAATGCCTGCAGGCCATCACAAGCTTCGATCACTGAATAGTTGGCGGTTTCCAGGGAGAAATGGATGATTTGCCGAATATTTTCGTCGTCGTCCACGACCAGGATCTTTTCATTCATGGGAATATTATTTTGCTCTCTGGTTGCTGCTTACCTAAACCGCGTCGAATATAAAAGGCTTCAAGGATAATTTTAACGAAACAAAATTGTGTTTATATATGGTTAATAGTGGCTCAGCAAGGGAAATAGGGGTGGATTGTCGATGCCAGAATTCTAAAAAAGAAAGTTCGCCTGGAACCTTAAACCTGCTGACAGTTTTTACATATATGTCAGCTTCAAATCAGATTGTTTGTCGGTGTTTACCAAGCCAGTTATGCGGTGGGTAGATTTTCTATTTACAGCCCAAATGTGTTGAGGGCTCGACATCTGTAATGGTCGTCAGGAAAGGCGATCAGTTGGGTGTTGGGGCGGGAAAATACGTAGCCTGGAATTGGACTCTAGCGCTGCGCGCTAGATAGTGGTGCGGAAACTTGCTTCTCAACGTTTTCGCATTCGTCCTGCCAGGCAGTCGGATGTGATGGCGTCCCCGGCCCGACTCGAACGGGCAGTCCGGACTTAGGAGGTCCGTGGTTTATCCTGTTAACCGACGGGGACTTTTCAGAAATGCCTCGAATTGGCCGCAGGGCGACATCGGGGAGGCGCCATTCTAACGGCTCGACTCCCCGCTGTCATGTCGCCCGGCATCTTCACCGAGCGTGTGCTTATATCCGTGATTCGGAGATGAGACCGTTGTCTGGCCTGGCCCCCGGGAATGTTGCCGGCTTAATGCATCTCGGGCTTGCGGCTGCCGCCGAATTTTTCTCCCAGCCATTGCTGCAACTGTTTCAGTTTGTGCGCCAGGCGGCCTCGCTTGGCTTTGCGTGCCTTGTCGTCGGCGCTCACCAGCCAGGCGATCTGGATCACCCGACGCTCGCCTTCAAATGGCAGGTGACCGTGGAAGGAGTTGTCGGCGCGTTTGAAGGCGACCAGGGTCCCGTAGACCGGTGGAATCTCCGGAACCACGGTGTCTTCGAAGTCGTCGATGCGATTCAGGAAGCGCAGGCAACCTTCGCTGGTCTGTGCCCAGTCACCATTCAGGTACAGCAATGCAGTGGCAATTTTGGATTTGCCATCGGTATGGATATTGCCATGGCGTTTTTTCAGTGAGCGGGAGATGGACACAAACGTCGGGTATTGTGACAACCGATCTAAGCCAAGGCGGTCACCGATCGCATCCGCAAACTCAGGCTCCTGCAGCCTGGCAATCAATGCATTTACCGCTGTGCCGCACTGTTCGCTTTCATAGGGCAGGTATCCCGCGCCCTTGAGTCGCGGAAAATCCGCCAACAGGGACGGCATGATATCCGCTGGCAGAAGGCCCTTGGCCACCATGAAGTTGAAGGGTTCGGTATTTACTAGTGTGTCCTGGTGGGTCAGTGCGGCGGCCTGGAGCCAGCCCTGGGCGTCAGCAACAAGTGCGGTCATAACGAGAAGTCCTCTTCCTGGAATACCTTGCAGGGGGAATTATGCTGCGAGGTAGGCATCGATCCCGTAAACATATCAGAGGTAAATTACGCGGCCAATGACCTGACATTGGTAGGTTGGTTGGCGGATCGATTGGATCCAGAAGGTGTTGTAACCAACGGTAACACCAGTGGGGGAAGGGTTGCCCTTGGGATTTCTCTGCTGACTAAACCTGTCTTAGCTGACAGCATGAAATTTTGTCGCGAAGTGGTAACAAACCGGGGGTATTTTTGCACCCGCCTTGGGCAACTCGCACGATGTTTTACCCGGTTTGGGGCGCAACCAAATGGGGGCGCTGTAACCGTGATGAAAATCTGGTTTCCAAGGTGAAAAAGATGCTTGACCGGAAAAGCCGGAGCTGGCTAATCTCCAAGTGCCTAACGGCAACATAACAACAACAGACAAACAGTTTCTGCCCTGGCAGATCGAGATTGTGGAGTTTTCTATGAGCGGCAACGTTATCGAAAATGACATTGATTTTGATGATTCTGATTCCTCTCTGGCAGAAGAGGTACTGAAGTCAAGCAAGAGCCCTAGGGACGCCCGCCGGATGGTCGAAGACAAGCTGGAGGAAATGCGTCTCAGACGGGAGCTGATGGATTATCAGTACGACTTTTAAGCCGGGGCCGGAATTTTCGGCCTACGCATAACCCGGACCTGCGCCGGGGATACGAAAAGGGTGCCACAGGCACCCTTTTCTGTTTGCGCCCGCGCCTCTCGTGTAAGCCATCCTACTTTGGTAAGGCGTCTGGACAGGCCAGTTTGCACACTCGCCGGGGGGGTGTATATTGGCTGCATTGGTCAGAAAGAGAAGGAAAAGGGACCTTCAGATGGTAGTTTCCGACAGGTTTGAAAGCCGGGTGACTTCTGAAATCTCCGAGAATGGGGATGCGGTGATTATCCGCGTGGCCGGCAATTTCGATTTCAATATGCACCGGGAATTCCAGCGGGCCTATCGCAATGTGGCGCCGCCCCCCAAGATGTTCCTGGTGGACCTTTCTGCAACCGATCATCTCGACAGTGCCGCACTGGGCATGCTGCTGCTCTTGCGAGACTATTGCGTGGAAGTGGGGCGCGAGGGGTTCCAGCCTGAGGTAGAGCTGATGAACGTCAATGCCCACGTTTCCCACATTTTGTCCGTTTCCAATTTCGACCGGATTTTCAGCATACGCTGAGAATGGCCGAGGACCTATGTCTGCCTTCCGGGTTTTGATCGTCGAAAGCGAAGCTGGTGAAGCAGCCGAGCTGAGCGGGCTGATTCACAGCTGGGAGTACACCGGTGCCTCGGGGTACATCTCGCCGGCAGTCATTGACTCGGTTACATCGGCGGAAATGGCACTGCAGGCCTACGGCGAGTCCCCGCCCAATTTGGTGATCTTCGGGCCCACGTCTGCGGTGGAGGTAGCCAGTAGCCAGATCCGACAGTTGCGGCAGAGTAGCGGTATCGAGCCGGTGCCCATTCTGTTCGTGCAGGATCTCTCTTGCGGTGAGCCCGCGGCGCCGCCGACGGACTGTGACGATATTCTCACCAAACCCTACAGTCCATCTCTGGTTCAGCTCAAACTGGCATCCATCCGCCGCTTTTGCGAATTCAGCCGCTCACTGATGGCTCAGCGGGACCGCCTGCGCCGCCACCATGCGGATTTCCTGCAGGAACAGGCCAACGCTCGCGAAATATTCTCCAATCTCGGCAACGAAAGCTGTCTCGATGGCAGCCCTGCGATCCGCTATCACCTGTCACCGCGGGCAGTATTGAACGGAGACCTGCTGGCCGCCACCTACACGCCGGATGGCAAGCTGGTACTGATGCTCGGGGATTTTGCCGGCCACGGTCTTGCGGCAGCGGTGGGGGCGGTACCGCTCACGTCCATCTTCTATTCCATGATGCCGCGGGGCTTCTCCATGGGGCGGGTGCTGCGGGAGATCAACCGCAAGCTCTACGATATCCTGCCGCGGCAGATGTTCTGTTGTCTGGCGATGTTGGAACTGGATCCCCGTCGCATGCACTTGCGGCTTCTCAATGCGGGCATGCCGAGCCCCTGTCTCAAACGTGCCAGCGGTGAACTGCATTTGCTGGAGTCTCGTCATTTGCCGTTCGGTGTGCTGGCGACAGACCAGATTGACAGCGCCATCGTCAATTTGCGGGTACTGCCGGGAGATCGCCTCTACCTCTGGAGTGACGGGATACATGAGGCCCGCAATGGGAAGGGCGAGCATTTTGGCGAGTCCCGCCTGATGGATTTGCTGCGGGCGGACTGTGGGGGCAACCAGGCATTCGACCAGATCCTGATGGCGGTGAATGCCCATGCTGCCGAACAGCACGACGATCTGTCGTTGGTAGAACTGGAGCTGACCGACTCGTCGTTGTGTCGCAGCGACTTGCCGGCAGCAGACCATAACGGTGAGCGCAAAGGGGGGCGGATCGGCAATTGGTCCATCGAGTTACGCCTGGCGCACGAAGAGCTGCGCACTGCCGACCCCTTACCACACATCCTGAGTGTACTGGCACAGATGCCGGGGGCGGCCCGTTTTCAGGAGGATCTCGCCATTACCTTGGGCGAGCTGTTCCGCAATGCGCTCGAGCACGGTGTGCTGGAGCTGGATTCCTCCATCAAGTCCACCGACGATGGCTTTATCCGCTACTACGACCTGCTGGCCGAGCGGCGCAGTCGACTCGATCGGGGCTGGGTGAATATTGTGCTCAGCTGCACCGAGAGCGAGGAAGGGGGACAGTTGAACCTGGTGGTGGAAGATAGCGGTTCCGGTATCCAGGAGATCCGCGAGCCCAAAGGCGTTTACGCCGGCCGCGGCCTCGCGCTATTGCAGACGGTGTGCAGTGAGGTACATCTGGTGCCCGGTAGTAGTCGGGTGGAGGCGATCATTCGCTGGCCTGCGGCCAAGCCCACAGCACAGGAAGATCCCTGCGGATCACCTGCGAATGCCGTACAAAACCCCTCAGTACCGGTATAATCGCGCTCAGTTTTTCATCAATTGCGGTGAGCAATGGTATCCGAGCCCCCCAAAACGCCTGAAAAATCGGCAACAGAAACCCAGAGTGTGTGCGGGCGGTCCCTTGCTGTGCGCGGGCTCGCCTGTGAGCGGGACGGGCGTGTGCTGTTTGAGGGGCTCGAGTTCACACTGGCGCCGGGCACGGCAGTACAGGTCGAAGGTGCGAATGGTGCGGGCAAAAGCACGCTGATCCGTACCCTGATCGGTAGTGTCTCCGACTACAGCGGTACCATCGCTTGGCGAGGGCAGGCCTACCCTCGGGGGTTGGCGGCGATGCGCTCCTCGTTGCTGTATATCGGCCACAATGCCGGTGTGCGACGCGGCCTCACACCTCTGGAAAACCTCGCCTGGTACGGGGCTGGTCGGAAAGAGGCGCTGCGGGCGCTGGATGAGGTGGGGCTCTACGGCTTTGAAGACGTGTTATGCCAACAACTTTCCGCCGGGCAGAATCGCCGGGTGGCGCTGGCACGCCTGTATCTGCCCGCGCCACCGCCACTGTGGGTTTTGGATGAGCCGCTCGCTGCCCTGGACGTGGTGGGAGTGGCGAGCCTTGAAGCGCAGATGAATCGCCATCTTCAGCGGGGAGGTTGCGTGCTGCTGACGTCCCACCAGCCAGTCAATGTTGCACCGTTGCTGCGGGTCAATCTCGCGGACTTTGGGCCGCACTTCACAGCACAGGAGTTGTACTGTGTCCGTTGAGTCAGTAGTCGGGGATGCTGAGGTTATGTGCGAACCGGAGTCGAATTCCACTGCGCCAGCGTCCACCCCAGGCTTTTATACCTTGTTCCGGACCGAATTCACTCTTGCGGTGCGCCGCCGATCCGATATCGTCAATCCGCTGCTGTTTTTCGTCACTGTGCTGGCGCTGATGCCGCTCGGCATAGGTCCGGAGCCCGAGATGCTGTCGCGTATGGCCGCGGGGCTGATCTGGGTGATGGCGCTGCTGGCGACACTGTTGTCCCAGGAATCCCTGTTTCGCGGTGACTACGAAGATGGCTCGCTGGAACAGCTGGCTTTGCAGTCGCAGCCGTTGTACTACCCGGTGCTGGCCAAGGTGCTGGTGCACTGGCTGGTGACTGGGGTGCCCTTGGCGGTGTTGTCCCCTCTGCTCGGGATGATGTTGAACCTGGGGCAGGGCGGTTACTGGCCACTGCTGATGTCCCTGGCCCTGGGTACTGCCAGCCTGAGTCTGATCGGTGCCGTTGGGGCAGCGCTGACCGTGGCGCTGAGGCGACCGGGGTTGCTATTGGCACTGATCATTATGCCGCTTTATGTACCCGTGTTAATCTTCGGCACCGGAACGGTGCAGGCGGCGCTGGATGGGTATAGTTACGGCCCGCAATTGGCCATTCTTGGTGCGATTCTCGCGGCGGCGGCGGCACTGGCTCCGCTGGCGGCGGCGGGAGCTATCCGCATCAGCTTAGAAAACTGATCCTTTTCCATGCCTGTGGTGCGCCACCAGGTTGAGAAGAAAAGGGCCGATGAATAAGGCTTAGGAGCACAAAATTGTCCTGGCAATGGTTTCACAGAATGGGATCGCCGCGCTGGTTTTATCAGAAATCCAGTGTGTGGCTGCCGTGGCTCGGCGCTGCCGGCCTGATACTGCTTACTGTAGGTTGTATCTGGGGGCTCGGATTTGCGCCGCAGGATGCCAAGCAGGGCAATAGCTACCGCATCATGTATATCCATGTGCCGGCGGCGTTCCTGGCCCTCGCAGGCTACTACATCATGGCCATCTGCGGCGCCATCGGCCTGATCTGGAAAATGAAACTGTCATTCGTGGTGATGCGTGCGGCGGCCCCCATCGGTGCGGCCCTGACCTTCATTTCGCTGGTGACCGGTGCCGTGTGGGGCAAACCCACCTGGGGTACCTACTGGGTATGGGATGCCCGTATTACCTCCATGCTGATCCTGTTTTTCCTCTACCTCGGGGTGATGGCGCTTTCCGGGGCTTTCAGTCGCGAGCAGTCCGGCGATAAGGCCAGTGCACTGCTGGCACTGGTGGGCACGGTCAACATTCCAATCATCTACAAGTCGGTAGACTGGTGGTTCACCCTGCACCAGCCAGCGACCCTGAAACTGACCCAGGCGAGCACAATTGACCCCAGCATGTTCTATCCGCTGATCACCATGATCGCGGGCTTTTACCTGTTCTACGCCTGGGTGCTGACCCTGCATACCCGCACCCTGATATTGCAGCGCGAGTGGCGTACCCAGTGGGTGCGTGAACTGCTGGAACAACCTGTGCCTGCGGCGAAGTCCTGAGGGAGTTGAAACGAGCCATGCAATTCCAGTTTGATGATTTCGCCAGCTTCCTCGCCATGAACGGCCATGGTCCCTACGTCTGGTTCTCCTACGGGGTGACCATTGCGGTACTGGTCGCATTGGTGCTGGTGCCGTTGCTGCGCCAACGAAAAATGCGCGAGCAGTTCCAGCGTCAGATTCGCCAGGAAGAGGCGCGTCGTCGCGCCGGTGCGGAGCGCAATGCCAAGTCCGCGGCGGTGGCTGCGGAGTAAAGATTTTTCCATAAGACATGCTGCCCCATAGCGGGGCGGGTTCCATGTCTGCCACTGTGTGCGGCAGACAGATAGCTCTTTTTCGATGACAGGACAACCATGCATCCAGCCCGTAAACAACGCCTGATTCTGGTGGTCATTTTGGTGGCGCTTTCTTCCGCTGCGGTGGGGTTCGTGACCTACGCCATGCGATCCAATATGAACTACTTCTACGCGCCCAAGGCCTTCGCCGCCGGTGAGGTGCCGTTTGAAAAGCGCATTCGCGCCGGCGGTTGTGTGGTGCCCGGCAGTATCGTGCGTGACGGAAGTTCCCTGGATGTGCGCTTTGCGCTCACCGATGGTGAGGCGGAACTGGAAGTCGTGTTCGACAAGATACTCCCGGATCTTTTCGCCGAGGGCGAGGCTGCGGTGGTGACCGGCAAGCTGGAGAAGGGTGGATTTGTTCGCGCCGACCAGGTGCTGGCAAAACACGACGAATCCTACACGCCGCCGGAAGTGGCGGAATCGATGTCCGGCAAGGCCAGCTGCCACGGAGACGCCAAGATATGAGTCCGGAACTCGGTCATTTTGCATTGATCGTCGGTCTGCTGCTGTCACTGGCTCTGGCTGTACTGCCGCTACTGGGTACTTACACCGGGCGTGTGCTGTGGATGGATACCGCGCGTCCGCTGGCGCTCGGGGTGCTGGCATTTACTCTGTTGTCGTTTGTGTGTTTGACCGAGGCCTTCGTCAACAGCGACTTTTCCGTCGCCTATGTGGCACAGAACTCCAACAGCATTCTGCCCATGATCTACAAGGTGACCGCCGTTTGGGGTGGCCACGAGGGTTCGATCCTGTTGTGGCTGCTTATGCTGGCAGGCTGGACCTCCGCAGTAGCCCTGTTCAGCCGCCAGTTGCCGGCGGTACTGGTGGCGCGGGTGTTGTCCGTGCTGGGTATGCTGCTGATCGGTTTTTTCCTGTTTATCCTGCTGACCTCCAATCCCTTCGAGCGCATCTTGCCATTCCCGCCCAATGACGGCAGTGACCTGAACCCGCTGCTGCAGGATCCCGGCATGATCATCCATCCCCCGCTCCTGTATATGGGGTATGTGGGCTTCTCCGTGGCCTTTGCCTTCGCCATTGCGGCGTTGCTTGAAGGACGCCTCGACAGTGCCTGGGCACGCTGGGCGCGACCGTGGACGGCGGTGGCCTGGTCCTTCCTGACCCTGGGTATTGCGCTGGGCAGCTGGTGGGCCTACTACGAGCTGGGTTGGGGTGGCTGGTGGTTCTGGGACCCGGTGGAAAATGCCTCCTTTATGCCGTGGCTGGTCGGCACAGCACTGTTGCATTCTCTTGCGGTCACAGAAAAGCGCGGACTGTTCCGCAGCTGGACCATCCTGCTTGCCATCTTTGCGTTCAGCCTCAGCCTGCTGGGAACCTTCCTGGTGCGCTCAGGAGTGCTGACCTCTGTGCACGCCTTTGCTACCGACCCGCTGCGCGGCGGCTTTATTCTCGTGTTCCTCGCTATCGTAGTGGGCGCGTCGCTGCTGCTGTTTGCCGTACGTGCGCCGACAGTGAGTGCGGGCAGTGTGTTTTCCGCGCGCGCGCGGGAAACCTTCCTGCTCGGCAACAACGTTTTGTTGGTACTGGTGATGGCGGTGGTGCTCACCGGCACCCTGTACCCGCTGCTGGCGGATGCTCTCAATTGGGGCAAGATCAGTGTGGGCCCGCCGTTTTTCAATTTGTTCTTTGTACCGCTGATGCTGGTGCTGTGTCTGTTACTCGGACTCGGTATTCACGCCAACTGGAAAGACAGTCAGCTGCAGAAACTCGCAAAAGCCTGGGTCCTGCCGGCTCTGGTCGCCATCATTGGCGCGCCGCTTTTGACCCTGCTGGCAGGTGACTTCCACTGGGGCGCCATGCTGGGTATTTTCGCGGGTCTTTGGGTGATTGCCGCGAGTGTCGCCGATGTGCTGGCCAAATCCCGCAATGCAGATTCTTTGTGGGCTGGCCTCAAGCGCCAGCGCGCTAGTTATTACGGCATGCACCTGGGTCATATTGGTCTTGCGATTTCCGTGCTGGGTGTCGCGCTTACAACGGTGTATAGCGTGGAAAAGGACCTGCGCATGTCACCGGGGCAGAGTGCGGAAATGTCCGGCTATGAGTTTACGTTTGAAGGCGTGCGCCAGGCGCGCGGGCCCAACTATCGCGCGTCCGAAGGGGTGATCCTGGTGCGCGAGGGCGGTCGAATGATTGCCGAGCTCCACCCGCAGAAACGCAGTTACCTTTCCGGTGGCAATGTGATGACGGAGGCTGCGATCGACAGCGGCCTGTTCCGCGATTTGTACGTGGCCCTGGGTGAGCCCATGGACAAGAACAACCCGGCTGGCGACTGGGCGGTGCGTCTGCAATACAAGGCTTTCGTCGTCTGGATCTGGCTGGGGGCTGCACTGATGGCCCTGGGTGGTGCCATCGCGGTGGCCGATAAACGCTATCGCAAAGTGAAAGCGGCGCGTGCGAGCAAGACCGCGATGACAGGCAGCCAAGGCGGATCCCTGGCTGGCGCCTGATCCCGGTGGGTTAACAAGGAATTACACAACTGATGGCAAGGCTTAAACTCTTTCTGCCTCTGATCATATTCGCCGCATTGGCACTGTTGTTCTGGCGCGGTCTCTCCCTGAATCCGCAGGATATGCCCTCGGCACTGGTGAACAAGCCGGTGCCGGATTTTGCGCTGCAGGATGTGGAGAGCGCGCGCGAATTAAAAAAGGCGGATCTTCCCGGTAAACCACTGTTGTTGAATGTGTGGGCTACCTGGTGCATTTCCTGCCGGGTGGAGCATCCCTATCTCAACAAACTGGCGGAAGAGGGCGTGCCCATCGTCGGCATCAATCTCAAGGATGACACTGCCGCTGCGCAGCAGTGGCTAGAAAAATTTCACGATCCCTACCTGTTTTCTGTCGCCGATGTGGAAGGGCGTCTGGCGCTCGACCTGGGTGTCTTCGGCGCACCGGAAACCTTCCTGGTGGATGCCGGCGGCACCATTCGCTGTAAACACGTAGGCGTGGTGGACGACCGGGTGTGGCAGACCAAGCTGCAACCGCTGTACGAAAAGCTGCAAAAACAATCCTGGGGCGAATTTTCCGGTGAGCTATCAGATTCCCTGCTCGCCCGTTGTCACTGAAACGGAAGAAAAAAAGAGCCGCTTTATCTGCTGGCTGGGGCCAGTAACTGATAAAGCGGCTTTTTTGCGTGAGCTGGGAAGCATCCGCGCCCGCTACCCCGACGCCTCCCATCACTGCACCGCGCTGGTGATCGGCAATCCCGCTAATCCGGAAGTGATGCAGGCAGATGACGACGGCGAGCCTGGCGGCAGTGCCGGCAGGCCCATGTTGGAACTGCTGCTGAAGCAGGAAGTAGGTAATGTGGGCGCTATCGTTACACGCTATTTTGGTGGAACCAAACTCGGGGTGGGCGGCCTGATGCGCGCCTACCGCGGTGCTGTGGGTGCAGCATTACAGCTTGCGGAGCTCAAGCAGTATGTGGCGCTTTTACCCCTGCGTATCGCCTGTGACTTTTCCGGAGAGTCCCGTTTGCGTTTCCTGGTGACGCAGCAAGGTGGTGAGTGCGGCAGTGCCGATTACGGCACTCGTGTTGAGCTCAATGTGGTTCTTCCAGAGGATCGCTGGCCGATGCTGCAGTTGCAATTGCACGCCGAGGGCTTTGAGTTGCTTGATTGAATTGGAATTCCGTCCCGCAACAAAGGTTGGCGTTAATTCGGCGACTTTGAATTTTTTGTAGGGTATCGCGCGAAATTTATTGGCAACCTTTCCTGTGCATGGCTGAATTATTTCGAACGAAAACAAAAAAGGCCCACACTTTCGTGTGAGCCTTTTCTGTATGTGGCGGACCGGACGGGACTCGAACCCGCGACCTCCGGCGTGACAGGCCGGCATTCTAACCAACTGAACTACCGGTCCGCATTCCTGATCACCCTTTGAAAACTCTGCCAGGCAGATGAAAGGGAGTGGTGGGTGGTACAGGGGTCGAACCTGTGACCTACGCCTTGTAAGGGCGCCGCTCTACCAACTGAGCTAACCACCCCGCGTCAGGAGCTGCGTATATTAATGATAGTTTTTAGAGATGCAACTGTTGGATAAAATTTCTTTTCATTTTTTTTGACGACAGTGGTGCGCTGAATTCTAATGCCGTCGAGTTCGGCGGTTTCGGATGCGCGTCACTGCCGTGACTTTTGTAAGTCGGTAGTATTTTTGTTAACCGTTAGTGTTTTGTTTTCCTCAATTGAAAGGTGTTTCCATGAAGCAAAGTTGGGTTGTTGTCGGGCTGTTAGCGGGCACGATGATGGGGGCGCTGGCCGGCTGCCAGAATATGGAAGCGGCTTCCCCGTGGGTGGATCTGGGAAATCAGGTTGCTAAAAATGCCGGCTACGATACCGATTCGAGATTGTCCCGCGCTATTAAGGACACGCTCAATGCCAGCACCGACCGCGCCAGTGCGGGGTTGTCGCAGCAGGGTGCATTTAACCTGCGGTTACCGGCATCCGCGCAGCCCGTAGTCAATAGCTTGCGTCAATACGGGTTTGGCAGCTACGTGGATCAGCTCGAGCTGGCGATGAATCGGGGTGCGGAGCAGGCCGCGGTTGAAGCGGCGCCGGTGTTCAAGCAGGCCATTGCCGGGATGACCGTTAATGATGCGCTGGGAATTATTCGTGGTGGCGACACCGCCGCAACGAGTTATTTCCGCGGCCAGACCGAAAGTACGCTGCGCTCGCGGTTTCAGCCGATTGTTGAAGCCAACCTGCAGAAGACTGGTTTCTATGAGCAGTACAAAAGCATGTTGGCGGTATACGAAAACTTGCCCATCGCCAACAAGCCCAGCATGGACGTAGAGCGCTACGTGCTCGATAGCAGCATGACCGCATTGTTTACTCGTATCGGCGAAGAGGAAGCGCTGATTCGGAAGGACCCGGTTGCCCGGGGGAGTGTGTTGATTGGCCAGGTATTTGGCGAGGGTTGAAACCCGTCCGGAGCGCTGCATCGTGGTCCGGCTTGAATGGAAGGGTCCTTAGGGGCCCTTTTTGTTTTTGGCAAATTCGCACATACAAAAAAGGCCCACACTTTCGTGTGAGCCTTTTTTGTATATGGCGGACCGGACGGGACTCGAACCCGCGACCTCCGGCGTGACAGGCCGGCATTCTAACCAACTGAACTACCGGTCCGCATTCCTGATCACCCTTTGAAAACTCTGCCAGGCAGATGAAAGGGAGTGGTGGGTGGTACAGGGGTCGAACCTGTGACCTACGCCTTGTAAGGGCGCCGCTCTACCAACTGAGCTAACCACCCCGCGTCAGGAGCTGCGTATAGTAATGATATTTTTTGGGGCGTCAACGCTTTTTGAAAAAAATATTGTGATTCAATGGGTTATGGCGCTCCGCCGCCCTTTCTGCGCCGGATTTGGGCGGGCGTGTCGGGGCGGCCTGGCACTGCTATAATCGCCCGACTTTCCATTGGAGAAGATCAGTGCTGAACAAGATCGAACAGAAGCCGCTGGGCGCTGTGTGGACACTGCTGCTGGCGGTGGTCATGTACGCAGGTGCCAGTTGGGCATCGGTGGAGGTAGAGCCGCTGTCGAGTGCCGAGCTGCAGGCGCGCTATCAGGTGCTGATCGAGGAGATGCGCTGTCCCAAGTGCCAGAATCAGAATCTGGCGGGATCCGACTCCATGGTGGCCATGGACCTGCGTCGCGAGATTCGCCGCTTACTGGAAGAGGGGTTCAGTGATGCGGAAGTCCAGGATTATATGGTGGCACGCTACGGGGACTTCGTGCTCTACCGGCCGCCACTGCAACGTAACACCATGGCGCTGTGGTTCGCGCCCGGTGTGTTCGCTGCGCTGGGGCTGCTTACGTTGATCGTAATTGTGGTGCGTTCTCGCAATGGTCGCGGTGGCAGGCAGGATCAGGATGCGCAGGAATTGAGCGCGGAAGAACAGCAGCGGCTGGCAGAGTTGCTGAATGCGGGCGAGCAGGGCGGAAGCAAAAACAATGATTGATCTCTGGTTAATACTGGCGCTGTTGC